>JAQGMI010000014.1 GCA_028292435.1 Betaproteobacteria bacterium | reverse complement strand
CGTCGCGAGCGTTGCTTTATGCCCGCCGTCCAGCCAGGCCACGGCCGTCTTCAGAACTTCGGTATCAACGCTGTCCAATGTAAACCTTTCAAATAGATTGCAGATGCGTGAAAACGCTGCATCAAACTAGAGTAGTGCACGTTCCACGAGGGGTCAAGCCGGCGCGGCGCGGTTGCAAGCGACTATGCCATCCGCTAGCATCACTTTCATTCGCCGCCCGCATGCATGTTGGCATGCACTTTGCATATCAGAAACGCCAACCACCCGACATCGTCGCCAATATCGTTTTGACATGATGAACACCCGATCGTTCTTCACCCGCTTGCTGCGCAGCGTTGCCGCGCCCGTCGACAGCGCGCGTACCGCCGAACGCAAGGCACGCGAGGCCATTGCGTTATGCCACGCGCTACTGTCCGAACGCGGCGAAGTATCGGGTGCGGCGCTCGCGCGCGATGCGCTTGCCGCCTACGACGCGCTGCCGGCCAATGCGTTCACGTTCTTCGTCAATTTCCTGGCGCGGGATTTCGCGCCGCTGCCCGCGAAAATCGCGAGCGCCGTCACCGCCTATTCGCTTGAAGCGTCGCCGCGCAACCTCGTGGCGCTGCAACGCGCGGTCGAGCCGCCGCGCCAGGAATTGTTTCGCCGGCTAAACGTCGCCCCCGGGGCAACCGCCGCGCTGGTTGACATGCGACGGCGGCTATTGCGCGAACTCAAGGCAAATCCTGATTGGTACGGCGTCGACGCAGACCTCGAGCATCTGTTCGGGTCATGGTTCAACCGCGGCTTTCTGCGGCTCGAGCGCATCGACTGGCGCACGCCGGCGCTCATTCTCGAAAAATTGATCGAATACGAGGCTGTGCATCAAATCACCGGCTGGAAAGACCTGCACCGCCGGCTCGCCGCGGACCGCCGCTGTTTTGCATTCTTTCACCCGGCGCTGCCCGAAGAGCCGCTGATTTTCATCGAAGCCGCACTGACCGAGCGCATCAGCACCGATGTCGCGCCGCTGCTCGACCCTGAACTTCCTGAAGCCGACCCGGCACTCGCCGATTGCGCGATTTTCTATTCAATCACGAACTGCCAGGATGGACTGCGCGGCATTTCGTTCGGTAATCTGCTGATCAAGCAGGTAGTGTATGAACTGGGGCGCGAATTTCCCCGGCTTAAAACGTTCGCGACCTTGTCGCCGGTACCGGGGTTTCGCGCCTGGCTCGACGAGGCCGCGGCGAGTCATGCCGAGCGGCTGCCCGATTTCACCTGCCTCAATGACGCTGACTGGTTCGCCAATGGGCTGCTCGCCGAGCGCCTGCGCGAGCCGTTGATGGAATTGTGTGCTTACTATCTGACCTGCGTGAAAAAGAACGCCGAACCGCTCGACCCCGTCGCCCGCTTTCACCTCGGCAATGGCGCGCGTATGCAAAAACTCAACTGGCTTGCCGATACCTCCAGACAAGGCATGCACCGCTCGGCGGGCGTTATGGTCAACTATCTGTACCGGCTCGCCGACGTTGAAAAGAATCACGAAGCCTTCGTGCGTCATCACGAGGTGGCGGCGTCGCACGAATTGAAAAAACTGGCGCGTGAGTGCGTGCTCGCGGCTGACGGCATCAGCGCCTGACCGCCGATTCGGTCACGGCCGGCACGCGCTCGCTTTACCGGCGCGGGCACGGTAACATCCGCGCACCATGGAAATCACCGGCGAACAACTCATACCTAAACCGCAGCAACAGACCTGGGACGCAATCTGCGACCCTGCGGTGCTGCAGTTGTGCATCCCCGGCTGCGAAACGATGGAAAAAATTTCGGATTCCGAATTCCATCTGACGATGTCGGCCAAGGTCGGTCCGGTCAGCGCGAAATTTAAAAGCAAAATTACGCTGACCGACGTCGATGCGCCCAATGCTTACACGCTTATATTAGAAGGCCAGGGCGGCGTCGCCGGCTTTGCCAAGGGCGAAGCGCGCGTATCGCTGGTGCCCGCCGGCGAACAGACGACACTTGCGTACGCCGCCAAGGCAACAATCGGCGGCAAGCTTGCCCAGGTCGGCTCGCGCCTGGTCGATGGCGTCGCCAAAAAGCTGGCCGAACAGTTCTTCACTAAATTTAACCAGCACGTAACGGCGCAGTAAGGCCGGCGGCGCATTCGCCGCATTGCGAGTGGTATTGAAGCGGCGTAAAGTATTCGCCAGATGCCGCCCGCGCCCTCATCCCAAAAAAATAAACCTTTGCGCGCGGTCGACCGCGATCACGTCAATAGCGTCGACTGGACGAGCTATCCAATTCCCGAGATTGCGGACGCGCCGCAGACGATCGACATCGTGTTGATAGACCGGCCGGAAATCGCACCGTCGGGCGGCGGCGAACCGTCGAGCAGAACGGCGCCCGCGGCGATGGCGAATCCGAATGCGAACTTCGATGCGACGGGTATGCGGCTGCGCAAGGTGCCGTTGACGCCGGCGCGCATGAAGGAGGCTCTCGCGCGGGGTTGACGTCAACCGGCGACAGTCTTCGAGCGTTGCAAGAGGTGGTTCTTTCCGCTGCGGCGGAAAGAATTCTGCAGTCGATGCGAACCAACAGGGAGGTTTGCGCACATGACGCTGGGTCGTTTGTTTCTGCTCGCCGTTCTGATCGCGGGGGTTGTTCAGTATTGGAACCATCATAAGCCCATCGCATCGGCGGCCGGCATTACAGCGTCGCCAGGCCGCGACTGGAACGCATACGGTTACAAGATAACGCCGCTCGAAAAATTTGCGTTCTCCGCCCGCGTGCTTCGCGCCGAGCATTATTCAATGGACCGCGAATCGCAGCTCGCCCCCGTCGATCTCGCGCTGGGCTGGGGACCGATGGCGAAAGAATCGGTGATCGACAAAGTATCGATTACGCAATCACATCGCTTCTACTACTGGCGCGTCGACGATTTTCCGATTCCGAGGCGCGAAATCGAAATCAACAGCGCGAATATGCACATGATCCCGGCCAATGCCGAAGTCGAGCGCGCCTTGCGCTCGATTCATTCGGGTCAAAGCGTCACATTCTCAGGTTACCTGATCGAAGCGCGCGCGCCGGATGGCTGGCGTTGGCGCAGTTCGCTCACGCGCGATGACACGGGCGCGGGCGCGTGCGAACTCGTGTGGGTCGAGCAGATCGCGGCGCGCTAGGCTTGGGCAGGCGGCGGCGTTCGTTGCCCGCCCCTGCCCCGCAGGCTAGACTACGGCCTCGTCTGACAAAGCAAATCACGCGGGGAAGCGATGCTTAAAATCTGGGGCCGCATCAATTCGATTAACGTTCAAAAAGTGTTGTGGTGCTGCGGCGAACTCAAGCTGCCGTTCGAGCGCATCGAAGCCGGCATGCAGTTCGGCGTCAACAATACGCCCGAGTACAAAGCGAAGAACCCGAACGCACTGGTGCCGATGATCGACGACGACGGCTTCGTATTGTGGGAATCGCAGGTCATCGTGCGCTACCTTTCGCGCAAGCACGGCGTGGGTTCGCTCTGTCCCATGGACCTCAAGATTTGCGCTGACGCCGATCGCTGGATGGATTGGAACGCAACGACGGTCTGGCCGAACCTGCGGCCGATATTCTGGAATCTCGTGCGCACGGCGCCGGAAAAGCGCGACATGGCGCTGGTTGCGACCTCACACAAGGGCCTTGCCGCGAGCATGGCCATTCTCGACCAGCATCTTGCCGGCCGCGATTATGT
Organism: Betaproteobacteria bacterium; assembly: GCA_028292435.1. Classification (GTDB taxonomy): domain Bacteria; phylum Pseudomonadota; class Gammaproteobacteria; order Burkholderiales; family SG8-41; genus PALSA-1004. The sequence goes on along the minus strand of JAQGMI010000014.1, from coordinate 16,552 downwards.
GACGGGCAATGCATTCACGATGGGCGATATACCGCTTGGCGTATCGATTCATCGCTGGTTTCGCATGGACATCGAGCGCGAAGACCTGCCCAATCTCGCTGCGTACTACAAGCGCCTGCAAGGCCGGCCCGCGTATGCACTACACGCCGACCTGCCGTTGAACTGAGACGGCGCGGTGGTTTTCAAAAAACTGTTAGCCGCGTTACAGCCGGAGCAAAGAACCGCCGCTGCCGCAGTCGAGTTTCCGCTCGAAACCGAAGCGCTTATCAACCGCCTGCACGACAGCGCGCCCCTCGATGAACATCTGAGGATTTTGTTCGACGGCGTGACAGTGGGCGGCGAAAACTATGTGGACTTGTACCGGCGCTGCCTGACGGGCACCGGCACGCCCGTTACGCCGTTCAATGTGTTTCACCGCTTTCAAAGCCGGCGCGACCTGCTGCAATATTTTTTTGCGACGCTCGACTTGCCGGGCGCGCGCGCGGAATGCGGCACCTATCGCGGCGCCACCGCGCTGCTGCTCGCGCACGCCTGGCGCAGCCGCCAGCCCGCATTCGCGGGCGACGGCTTATTCCTGATCGACAGCTTTGTCGGCACCAGCGCCTCGGGCGAGCATGATTTGATTCCGGTGCGCAATGATGACGGCACGGCGCGGCGCGAAGCATTTTTTCCGGTCGCCAAAGCCGATATTTCGCCGGAACTGGTGCGCAGCTATTTCCGCGAATTTCCGGGCGTCAATATCTGCGCGGGCTGGATACCGCCGGTGCTGAACACGCTGCCCGAGTCGGCGTGGGCTTTCGTGCATCTGGACGTCACGCTGTATGAGCCCACGCTCGCCGCGCTCGAGCATTTTTTTCCACGCCTCACGCCCGGCGGCGTCATCATCTGCGATGGTTCGATTTTCTGTCCGGGTGCCAAGAAAGCGTGGGATGAATTCTGCACGCGCCGCAATTTGCCGTTCATCGTGCTCGGCAATCGCGAATCGATCCTGATCAAGCAGCCATCTGTCGCCGCCAAGCGCTGATGCTTGGCAGCCTTGTCAAACGCCTGTTCGCTTCGCGTGCGCCGGATAAGCCGCTCGACGTAACGGGCGTTGCGTCCGTCGATGAACGATGGCTGGAAGAAACTCTTCGACTGCGGCAGCAAGGCGCGAACAACGCCGTTGTTACCCGCTGCAAGGCCGCGCTTGCGCGCGCCCCGCACCAGAGCCAGGTCATCAACCTGCTGGCAGCAGCACTGCTCGCGCAGGGCAAAACGCAGGAAGGCATCGGTCAGCTCCGCCGCGCGATTGAACTTGCGCCGGGAGCAAACGCGCATGCGCAACTCGGCAGCGTGCTCGCCGCGACCGGCGATTTCGACGCCGCCGTTGCAAGTTACCGCGCGGCTGTCGACGCCGATCCGAAATTCGTCGAGGGCTGGAACACGCTGGGGTCACTGCATAAAGTACTGGCGAATTATGACGAAGCGGAAAGCTGTTGTGAGACCGGCCTGCGTCTGCAGCCGGGCAATGCACAGCTCAAGCACACGCTGGCGACCGTCCTCTTCGAGCAGGCGCGACTCGACGCCGCGATCACCACCATCCGCGAATCGCTGGCGACCGAGCCCGCCAATCCGGTCGCGCACAGTGCGCTGCTGCGCATGCTGTGCTACTCCGACCGGCACGACCCCGCTCAGGTCTTTCACGAGCATCAGGCGTGGGCTGCACGTCACGCGCAGGCGCTCGAAGCAGCCGCCTTGCCCCATGACAACAATCCGGACCCCGCCCGCCGGTTACGGGTCGGGTTTGTGTCGCCTTATTTGCAGAAGCATGCGGTGACGTTTTTTCTGGAATCGGTCATCGAGCATCACGACCGCAGTCAACTCGACATTTTTCTGTATGCCGATGTTGCCCGTCCCGATGATTATTCGGCGCGGCTGCAGTCTCACGGCGCGCACTGGAGAAAGAGCGTCGACCTCGACGACGCCGGGCTCGCGAAGATGATTCGCGAAGACGAAATCGACATCCTCGTCGACCTCAGCGGCCACACCAACAACAACCGCCTGCTCGCTTTTGCGCGCAAGCCCGCGCCTGTCCAGGTTAGCTGGCTGGGCTTTCCGAGTACCACGGGTCTGCCAGCCATCGATTACCGCATTACCGATCAGTACTGCGATCCGCCGGGAATGACCGAACACCTCAATACTGAAAAGCTGGCACGCCTTCCCGGAATCTACATGGCTTGGCGGGCACCGGAAGGCATGCCTGCCGTAACGCCGCTGCCTTCCCTGACGAACGGGCACATTACGTTTGGCACGTTTCACAGTGCGTTCAAAATCACGCCGACCGTCGCGGCCCTGTGGGCGCGCATTCTCGAGCGCGTGCCGCAATCGCGGCTGCACGTGCTTGCGGTCAGCGGCGCCTCGGCCGAGCGTCATATCCGGGAATTATTCGCCGCAGCCGGCATTGGTGCGGACCGCCTGAAAATACTGCCGCGCCTCGCCTTCGACGACTACCTTGCCGCCTATGGCAACGTCGATATCGCGCTCGATACCTTCCCATACCACGGCGCCACGACGACATGCTTTTCATTGTGGATGGGGCTGCCGGTCGTCGCGCTCGCGGGCACCACGCACGCCTCGAGAGCCGACGTATCGATGCTGACGAACGTCGGCTTGCCGCAACTCGTTGCGCAAACTGGCGACGATTACGTCGATATTGCGGTTGCGCTCGCGCAGGACGCGGTGCGATTAGCCGACCTGCGCACGAACTTGCGCGGCATGATGCAGCGCTCGCCAAACGCCGACGGCCGGACGTGTGCCCGCAATCTCGAGCAAGCGTTTCGTGAAATGTGGGTCACGTGGTGCGAAAAAAGCGTTGCAGCACGCTGACCGCCGGTTAATGCACATAAACCGGGCAACAGTTCAAAACCTGGCTGCTGCTTAATTATCTAGTCCATCCACAGCATGCCGACGACCGCGCCAGTCATGCACGTCGCGAGCGTGCCGGCAACAATCGATTTCATACCGAGCCCGACGATTTCGTCGCGTCGCTCCGGCGCCATCGCTGCCATGCCGCCAATGAGAATGCCGAGGCTGCCGAAGTTCGCGAACCCGCATAGCGCGTAAGTCATCAGCATGCGGCTGCGCAGCGACAGCGCGCCTTCCGGCAGGTGTGCAAGGTCGAGGTATGCGATGAACTCGTTGAGCACGGTCTTGGTACCGAGCAATGCGCCCGCGGCCGGTGCTTCACTCCATGGCACACCGACGAGCCAGGCGAGCGGCGCGAGCACCGTGCCAAGTATGCGCTGCAATGTAATCGGGTGGCCGTGAAACATCGGCAGCGCTTCAAGCATTAAATTAGCGAGCGTAACGAGCGCAATCAATACGACCAGCAAGGCGACGATATTGAGCAGCAAAGCCAGGCCGTCCAGTGTGCCCTTGGTAATTGCGTCCATGCTGCTCGACGCTTGTTGCGCGGGAACGAGCCGGCCGGCGGTGGCCGCCCCCGCCGGCGGCACCATCAGCACCGACACGACAATCGCCGCGGGCGCACTGATGATCGATGCTGTCAGGATGTGGCCGAGCGCATCGGGAATCATCGGGCCCAGGATGCTGGCATAAATCACCATGACGGTGCCCGAAACACCGGCCATGCCGCACGTCATCACGATAAACAGTTCGCTGCGCGACATGTGCGCAAGATATGGCCGGATGAAAAGCGGCGCCTCGACCATGCCGACGAAAATGTTCGCCGCCGTCGAGAGGCCGACTGCGCCGCCGACGCCCATCGTTTTCTCGAGCACGAGTGAGATGCCGCGCACGATCAAAGGCAGGATGCGCCAGTAAAAAAGCAGGGCTGACAGCGCGCTGATCACGAGCACCAGCGGCAGCGCCCGGAACGCGAGCACGAAGCTGGAATCGGCGCCGGTTTCGACGAACGGTGGCGGCGCGCCGCCCAGATAACCGAAGACGAACGCGGTGCCCGACTGCGTCGCCTTTTCGAGCGCGCGCAAAGTCTCGTTCAGGGCCAGGAAGAATTGCTTGAACACGGCAAGCTTCAGCAGCGCGGCGGCGAGCACGAGTTGCAGCGCAATCCCCGCAATGACAGTGCGCCACGCAAGGATACGGCGGTTTTCGCTGACCGCCCACGCCAATATCAGGATTGCGATAAAACCGAATGCGCTTTGGAAGATCAGGGACAAGATCGTTCCGCGCGGCGCCGCTAACTACGGCGCCACAAAGTGCCCTTGGGCCCGTCTTCAAGCACGATGCCGGCGGCGAGCAGATCTTTGCGAATCCGGTCCGCTTCCGCATAGTTCTTCGCCTGCTTGGCCGTCGCGCGCGCGACGATTTCCGCTTCGATGCGGTCTGGCGTCCATTCGCCGTCGCCCGGCGCCGATTGCAGGAATTCAGTCGGCGCACGCGCCAGCAAGCCCAGCACGCCGCCGAGCGATTTCAACAGCGCCGCCGCTTCGCTCGATTGGGTGCGATTTACTTCGGCCGCCAGTTCGAACAGGATTGCGACCGCCTCGGGCGTATTGAAATCGTCGTCCATGACGTCGCGAAACCGCGCCGCGACGGGATGCTTCCAGTCGATTTTGCCGGCTTCGCCGTCGTGCGCTTTCAATGCCGTATACAGCCGCGTCAGCGCCTGGCGCGCGTCGTCCAGATGCTGGTCGGAATAATTAAGCGGGCTGCGGTAGTGCGCGCGCAGTATGAAGAAACGCACAACTTCCGCGTCGTACTTCGCCAGAATCTCGCGCACCGTAAAGAAATTGCCGAGCGACTTCGACATCTTCTCGTTGTCGATTCGAACGAAGCCGTTGTGCAGCCAGTAATTCACGAAGGTATTGCCGTGAGCGCCTTCCGATTGCGCGATTTCGTTTTCGTGGTGCGGAAACTGCAGGTCCTGCCCGCCGCCGTGAATGTCGAAATGCTTGCCGAGCAGGCTGTTCGACATCGCCGAACATTCAATATGCCAGCCCGGCCGACCCTCGCCCCATGGGCTCGGCCATGCAGGTTCGCCCGGCTTTGAATGCTTCCACAACACGAAATCGAGCGGATCGTGCTTGGCCTGGGCAATTTCGACGCGCTCGCCGGCGTTAAGGTCATCGAGCGACTTGCCCGATAGCTTGCCGTAGCCGGGAAAGTCGCGCACCGAGTAATTAACGTCTTTATCCGGCGCGACGTAGGCAAGCCCCTTGGCTTCCAGCAGGCGGATGATCTCCTGCATCTGCGGAATGAAGTCGGTCGCGCGTGGCTCGAAATCGGGCTTGATGACGCCGAGCGCTGCGGCGTCTTCGTCCATCGCAGCGATAAAGCGCGCGGTCAGCGCCGCCATCGGCTCTTTGTTTTCGGCCGCGCGCTTGATGATCTTGTCGTCGATGTCGGTGATGTTGCGGACGTAGGTGACTTTGAGTCCGGCCGCACGCAGCCAGCGCGTGATCATGTCGAACACGACCATGACGCGAGCGTGCCCGAGGTGACAATAGTCGTACACCGTCATGCCGCACACGTAGATCCGGGCCTCGCCCGGAACGATCGGCTCGAATACCTGTTTGTCGCGCGTCAGCGAGTTATAGAGTTTAAGCATGGCAAAAAGTTAAGAGGACGGTAGTGGAAACGGCCTCCGGTGTGCCCGCTGCTGTGACTTGAACGGGTCCGTTTGGCCATCGGCGCAGCTTGGCAGGCGAGAAACGCCGCAGGGTGCCGGAAAGGCGCAAAACACGTGTTTAAATTGGCTTGGCTTCTTGGTAAAATCTATGAGATTCGTCGACTAACACCCTGAAATTTCAAAAAGTATAGCACAATGACTGTTATGCCCTCGTTGCGCCGGATCCCCCCACTAGCACTTCTGCTCGCCGCCCTCGCCATGGCCACGGTTGCCGGCGCACAAAGCGAGGATTTCGCCGAAGCGTCCAAGCTGTTTCGCGCAGGTCAGCAATCGCAAGCCCTCGAGCGCGTCGACACTTTTCTCAAAGCAAATCCGAAAGACGCGCGCGGCCGTTTTTTGAAAGGGCTGATCTTGACCGAGCAGGGCAAGCAGCCAGACGCGATCAAGATATTTACGGGACTCACGGAAGATTATCCGGAATTGCCGGAACCCTATAACAACCTGGCGGTGCTTTACGCGTCTCAAGGCCAGTACGACAAAGCGCGCACGTCGCTCGAAATGTCGATCCGCACCCACCCGAGCTATGCCACGGCGCACGAGAACCTCGGCGACATCTATGCCAAGATGGCATCGCAGGCTTATGACAAAGCACTGCAACTCGATAAGAGCAATACGGCCGCGCAGACCAAGCTGGAAATGATCAAGGATTTGTTTTCGAACACGACTACGCGGCCTGCCGCCAAACCGGCTGCGGCGAAATCGTCGCCGACGACCGTGGCGGCAGCGAAGCCCGCCGCAGTTGCGCCGTCCGCACCGGCGGCGACAGTTGCGCCTGCACCTGCGGCAACCGCACCGCAAGCACCCGCTGCACCAGTCGCTGCGCCACCTGCGGCCAAGCCGGTTGAACCGGCGAAATCGTCCGCAGCGCCGGCCGAAAGTGAAGTGATCAAATCGGTCAATCATTGGGCGAAGACGTGGTCGGACAACGACGTCGCGGGCTATCTCGCGTGCTATGCACCGAGTTTTCAAACGCCTGGGGGCGAACCCCGTGCCGACTGGGAAGCCGCGCGCAAAACGCGCATTGCGAAGCCAAAGAAAATCGACGTGCGCGTCGAATCGCCGAAACTCAAATTCAGCGACAACAATCGCGTCGCCGTGACATTTCGTCAAAGCTATCGCTCGACCAATCTCAAAGTTGCAAGCACCAAGACGCTGGTCCTCGTAAAGACCGGCGACCGCTGGCTGATTCAGCAGGAACGCGTCGGCAGTTGATGCGCGCGCGGGCGCAACGCTGCTCTCTCGGCAGCCCTCGGGTCCGCGTACTGGCGATTGTTTTCGCTGCAACGTTCGCCTTCACGATTGATCACGCCGCGGCAATGGGCAGCCGGCAGGCCCCGCAAAAATCCGTTGCGGCAAACGGCGAAACAGCGCTGATCGAGCCGGAGGCGATGCTCGTCAAAACACTGATCGAGATTCGCAACAATCGGCTCGAAGCGGCACTCGCCGAGGTCGACAAAGTTATCCAGAGTTATCCGAATTTTCGCCTTGCGCACCTGATCAAAGGCGATCTGCTGCTCGCGCGTTCGCGGCCCTTGCGCGAACTGGGCGAAGCACCCAATGCGCCGCGCGATCGCATTGAAGACCTGCGCGACGAAGCGCGGGTACGGCTGGCGCGCCATCAGTTCGAGCGTCCGGCGGACCGCGTGCCGAAATATCTGCTGCAACTTGATACCGAACAGAAACACGTGCTCATCGTCGATACGAGGCAGTCAACGCTCTACGTGTTCGAGAACAACAACGGCGCGCCGCGCTATGTTGCCGATTACTACGTGACCAGCGGCAAGAATGGCGCCGACAAAACGAAACAGGGCGACAAAAAAACACCGCTCGGCGTATATCATGTGACCGACAACTTGCCGCGGGAAAAACTCGGCGCGCTATACGGCGTGGGCGCATTCCCGATCAGCTATCCGAACGAGATGGACCGGCGTGAAGGCCGCAACGGCAACGGCATCTGGCTGCATGGCGTGCCGCTCGATACTTACAGCCGCCCGCCGCGCGCAAGCGACGGCTGCGTCGTGCTCACCAATCAGGACCTGCAAGCGCTCGGCAAGAATCTGCGTATCGGTGTGACACCCGTCATCATTGCCAACGGCATCGACTGGATCAAACCCGAATCGGTCGAAGCAATGCGCAAGGAACTGATTTCGGGCGTTGAGGCGTGGCGGCAGGATTGGGAAAGCCTGAACATCGACAGTTATCTGAAGCACTATGCACCGGGATTCTCGAGCGGCCCGCAGAATCTCGCGGCATGGTCGCAGCAGAAGCGTCAGGTCAATGCGGCAAAAAACTTCATCAAGGTCAAACTCGAGCACGTGAGCGCGTTTCTTTATCCGGGGCGCGATGACCTGGCTGTCGTGACCTTTGACCAGGACTACACCAGCAGCAACCTTTCGAACCAAATGAAGAAACGCCAGTACTGGCTCTTTGAGAAAGGCCGCTGGCGTATCCTCTACGAAGGAACCGCCTAAAGCCGGACGGGCAATTTTGCCGGCCACGAAATCGTAGTCATTTTCCTAACTTTAAACAAAAGACCATGAAAACAATATTCGCACTGCTCGCTACATTTGCCTTGGCCACTTCCGCATTTGCCGCCAATCCCGAAGTCGAACTGAAAACAAATATGGGCGTCATCACGCTCGAGCTGTATCCGGAGAAAGCGCCCAAAACCGTCGACAATTTTCTGCAGTACGTGAAAGACGGTCATTTCAGCGGCACGATTTTTCACCGCGTGATAAACGGCTTCATGATTCAGGGCGGCGGGTTTACGCAGGATTTCGCGCAGAAGAAAACGCGCGCGCCGATCCAGAACGAAGCGAACAACGGCCTGAAGAACGACCTCGGCACGATCGCGATGGCGCGCACGTCCGATCCGAACTCTGCAACCGCGCAGTTTTTCATCAATCACAAGAACAATGATTTCCTCAATCACACCGCGCCAACTCCACAGGGCTCGGGCTATACGGTGTTCGGCAAAGTGATCAAGGGCATGGACGTCGTGAACAAGATTGCAGCGATTGAAACGAGCGGCATGGGTCCGTTTCCGTCCGACGTTCCGCGCAAGACGGTCGTGATTGAAGACGCCAAGATCGTTTCGACCGCGAAATAAAGGAATCCATCATGGTAAAACTTCACACCAACCACGGCGTCATTACGCTCGAACTCAATGCCGCCGAAGCCCCCCTGACCGTCGAAAATTTCCTGAGCTATGTCAAAAGCGGCCACTTCAACAATACGATTTTTCATCGGGTAATCGACGGCTTCATGATCCAGGGCGGCGGCTTTGAACCCGGCATGAAGCAAAAGCCGACGGGCGCGCAGATCAAAAACGAAGCCGACAACAAGTTGAAGAACGACAAGTACACGGTTGCGATGGCGCGAACTTCCGATCCGCATTCGGCCACCGCGCAGTTTTTCATCAATATTGCCGACAACGATTTCCTGAATCACACGGCGCCGAATTCCCAGGGCTGGGGTTACTGCGTATTCGGCAAAGTCACTGCCGGGCAGGATATAGTCGACAAGATCAAAGGCGTGAAGACGGGCAATAGCGGCGGTCATCAAAACGTGCCCGCTGACGACGTGATCATCGAAAAAGCTGAAGTGGTCTGAAATGCCGGATTGAGGATTGATGAACGATTGAGTGAAGCACTCACCCTCGTTGCTTGATCCTTACTCAATCCAATGAACACAACGCTGTTCGTATCAGACCTGCACCTGTGCCCTACCCGCCCGGCGATCAACCAGGCTTTTTTTGATTTTTTGCGCGGCCCGGCGGCGCAAGCGCAGGCCGTATACATTCTTGGCGACCTGTTTGAATCCTGGGCGGGCGACGATGACGACGACCCGTTTAACGGGTCGATTCTGCAGGCGCTGCGTAGCCTCTCGAGCACCGGCGTAACGCTTTACCTGATGCACGGCAACCGCGATTTCCTGATCGGCCAGCGCTTCAGCGCAGACAGCGGCGCTACACTCCTGCCGGACCCGACACTGCTCGACTTGTACGGCACGCCCACATTGTTAATGCACGGCGATACGCTCTGCACCGACGACATCGGCTATCAGGAATTTCGCAAGAAAGTGCGCGATCCCCGATACCAGCAGCAGTTTCTTGCCCAGCCGCTCGTTAACCGCAAGCAGATCATCGCCGGCCTGCAGACCGAAAACGTCGAGAAAAAGCAGCTCAAATCGGACGCCATCATGGACGTAACCCCGGCGACGGTAGAAGCCGTCCTGCGCGAGTACCGCTACCCGCGGCTGATCCACGGTCATACGCATCGGCCCGCAGTGCACAAGCACATCGTTGACGGCCGTGTGTGCGAGCGCTGGGTGCTTGCCGACTGGTATACGACCGGCAGCTATCTGGCGTCCGATGCAACCGGCCTTAAGAACGTCGAATTGCCGGTGGCCGGTGGGACACGCGTTTAGATAGCGGCGCGTCTACCTTTCCGTCCGAAGCAGATAGAAACGCCTCAGGCGTCCAGCGCATTCTTGAAATCGGCCTCAAGATCGGCGTAGTCTTCGATGCCAATCGAAAGCCGGATGAGCGAATCGACAATCCCCATTTCCTTGCGCCGCTCCGCACCCATTTCCCAGTAGATGGTGTGCGCGATGGGTATCGCGAGCGTACGGTTATCGCCAAGATGGCTCGACAAAATGACGAGCTTCAGACGGTTCAGGAAATCGAAGCAATCGATCCCATCCGCGAGTTCGATGCTCATCAACGGACCGTAGGTCTTGAACCAATCGCTCGCCAGCCGGTGCTGCGCGTGCTTTTCGAGGCCGGGATAGTAGACCCGCGTTATCTTCGGGTGCGCTTCAAAAAAACGCGCGAGCTTTAGCGCATTGTCTGAACACCGGTCCATGCGCAACGCCAGCGTTTCGGCGCCGATCGCGATGCGATGAGCCGATTCGGCCACCAGGGTGCCGCCGACGTCGCGCAGGCCTTTTTTACGTATCTGCAGAATGCCCCACTGCGCCGGCTTCGCATTCTTGTAGTTTTCGTAAATATTGGGAAAGCGCGTCCAGTCGAATAGCCCGGTGTCGGTCACAGCGCCGCCAAGCGCGTTGCCGTGGCCGCAAATATTCTTGGTCAGCGAATTGACCACCAGACCAGCGCCATGCCGCTTCGGCTGGTACAAATACGGCGTCGTCAACGTGTTGTCGACGACGTAGAGCAGCTTGTGCGCGGCGCAATATTCACCGATACGGGCGAGGTCCGCGACCTGCGTGCGCGGATTCGCGATCGTCTCGACAAATACGAGCCGGGTGTTCGGCCGCACCGCGCGCGTTACATTCTCGACATCCGTCGCATCGACGAAGCTGATCTCGCAGCCTAATTCATTCAGCGTGCCAAACAAGCTGTTGGTATTGCCGAACAGAAATGAACTCGAGACGACGTGATCGCCTTTGCGCAGCAGCGCAATGAATACTGCGGCAATCGCGGCCATGCCGGTGCCGAAGCATGCAGTGGCGACGCCGGCTTCCATCTTCGTGATCTTGGATTCAAGTGCGGCGGTCGTCGGGTTGCCCTGCCGTCCATACGCATATCCGGCCATCTCGCCCTTGAACACCTTGGCAAGGTCGCGCGCATCCGGATAGCCGAATGCCACCGCCATATGCATCGGTTTATGCACCGAATTGTGCTCGATCGGCGATTCGAGGTCGGAATGCAGGATCGTGGTAGTAAAACCGTTCATCATCGCGCCTTCCAAAACAAAAAACCCGATCAGCTTGCGCGGACCGGGTTCTGGCTCGCTTTAGCCGTATTTATTTGTCGTCCGGCTTTCACCGGCGGCGCCCGCAAGCTGATCTCAAATCGGCGCAGTTCGAAAGTTACCCGCTGGCGGATAACTTGTCAAATTCTCAACCGGCGCTAATCGACGACCTCGAGATTCAAGTCGAGCTGGGATGCAGCGAACGCTGCCTGCTTGTTGTTGTCGCGGCGCTGCGCTTCGACGCCGTCGAGATAGGCCTGCGTCACATCGCCGGTGACGTAGTTGCCGCTGAAACATGAGTCTTCAAACGACGTAACCTTCGGATTCACCGAGCGCACGTCGTCGATCAATGCCGAGAGATCCTGATAAATCAGCTGGTCGGCGCCGATTTCGCGCGCGATTTCTTCGTCGCTGCGTCCGGTTGCAATCAGTTCATCACGAGTCGGCATGTCGATGCCATACACATTCGCGTAGCGCACGGGCGGCGCGGCGGAAGCGAAAAATACCTTGCGCGCGCCGGCTTCACGCGCCATCTGCACGATCTCGCGGCTGGTGGTCCCGCGCACGATCGAATCGTCGACGAGCATCACGTTCTTGCCTTTAAATTCCATGCCGATCGCATTCAATTTCTGACGCACGGACTTCTTGCGCACGCCTTGTCCGGGCATGATGAAAGTGCGGCCGATATACCGGTTCTTGATAAATCCTTCGCGATACGGCAGATTCAGCCGGTTGGCGAGCTGCATTGCCGCCGGCCGGCTCGAATCGGGAATCGGGATCACCACGTCGACCTCGAGATCGGCGTGCTCACGCTTGATTTTGTCAGCGAGGCTCTCGCCCATCCGCAATCGGGTCTCGTAGACGGAGATGCCATCCATGACGGAGTCGGGCCGCGCCAGATAGACGTACTCGAAGATACACGGGTTAAGCGTCGGATTGAGCGCGCATTGCTGCGAGTAGAAATGGCCGTCTTCATCGATGAAGATTGCTTCCCCGGGCGCGATGTCGCGCACCACTTCAAAGCCCAGCGCATCGAGCGCGACCGACTCGGAGGACACGAGGTATTCAGTCCCATGCTCGGTCTCCATCTTGCCGTAGACAAGCGGGCGAATACCGAAGGGATCGCGAAATGCCAGCAGTCCGTAACCGGCAATCATCGCGACGATCGCATAGGCGCCGCGACAGCGCCGATGCACGCCGGACACCGCCGCGAATATGGTCGCCGGGTCGAGCTTGTAATTTGCCGCGCTCTCCTGAAGCTCATGGGCCAGGACGTTGAGCAGCACTTCCGAATCGGAGTTCGTGTTGACGTGGCGCAGGTCCTGACGAAAGAGATCGCTTTTGAGCTGAGCGGTATTCGTCAGGTTGCCGTTATGGCCGAGTACGATGCCGAAAGGCGAATTGACGTAAAACGGCTGCGATTCAGCCGCCGACCATGCCGAGCCGGCCGTAGGATAACGCGTGTGACCGATGCCGCACGCCCCGAGCAAGCCGCGCATGTTGCGGGTGCGAAAGACGTCGCGCACCATGCCCCCGCCCTTGTGCATGTGAAAGGTCGCGCCTTCCGCAGTCACGATCCCCGCAGCATCCTGCCCGCGATGCTGCAGCACCAGCAGGCCATCGTACAAGACCTGATTGACCGAGTTTTTTGCCACCACGCCTAATATGCCGCACATGACAGTCCCTAACCGTAGTTAATGTGCTTCGCCATGTCATCAGGCAACCAGACTTTCGTCCAGTTCGCCAGAATCACGAGCGGTTCGGTAAAAATCGCATTGCGCCACGCAGCTTGCCGCGGTAACGCCGTTAACCCTGACAACAATACGGCAATCATCACGATTGCCAGGCCCCGCATAAATCCGAACACTGCGCCCAGCGCACGGTCGGCAAAGCCCAGGCCGGCCGTTTTCAACAGCCCCGATATCGCCATTGCCACCAAGGTCATGATGATCAGCACCGCCAGAAACACCGCGAGAAACCCGGCAAGCAACCGTAAAGAGCCATTCGTCAGTGCTGCCGGCAACAGCGCGGCAACCTCGCCTGCATACAGCTGCGCAACGAGAAAGGCCATGACCCACGACGCCAACGACATGATTTCCCGCACCAAACCATGAATCACGCTCAACAAAATCGACAGGCCGACGATCGCTATAACTGCGTAATCAACCCAGGTCATTTCGGAACGACGTTACCGTTCAATCCCAGGACCTTTAACTTGTCGCGCGCCTTGTCGGCGTCCGGCCGCGTCGCGAACGGGCCTGCGCGCACGCGCGTCACATTGCCCTTCGCCGTGGGTACGACTTCCGTATAGGCCTTCAGGCCGCTGCCCGCGATCTGGTCGCGCATCTGCTTCGCTTTATCCGGATCGTTGAGCGCCGCGACCTGCACGACGAACCCACTGCCGCCTTTCGTTGCGGGCTTGATTTTGTCCGCGGGCTTTGGCTTATCCGCTGGTTTCGGCGTTTCGGTGACCGGCTTGTCGACGAGCCTCGTGATGGCCGCCGACTTCTCCGCGGCTTTCTTCGGGGGTGCGGCCTCCGTATCGTGCGGCGGCGGCGTTGCGGGATCGGGAACAGGCTTGGCCGCCGGTGTCACGGCCGCGACCTTGGGCGAATCGACTTTGGCCGCTGCTTTTTCGGGCGGAGTTTCGGGCGGCGACGCAGTGTCGGGCGCGGCGGGCTGTGCGGTTTTAGGTTGCGGTGCAACCGGCACGATCTTCGACGTGAAGACGCCTGCATCGGGCGACGGAATCTTGATACTGACGTCCTGGCTGACCGGTTTGGGCTCATGGTCGAGCACCATGGGCAGGAAGACGGCGATGATTGTTACCAGCGCTATGGCGCCGACCAGTCGACGGCGCGCGCGTTTTCTAAGCTGAAGTTCTTCGTCGCTAATCGATTTCGCCATGTCCGTCCGGAGTATTTTCCTTACGCTGTCGCTCATGCATTACGGCGGCGACGGTAAGGAACGATCCGAAAACAACGATTTTATCATTATCAGCCGCCAATTCACAGGCAGCACGCCATGCCGATTCGATGTCGGGATATTGAGCGACCGGCGCGCCGGCGGCAGATCGCTTCAGCACTTCTGCGAGTTGTGCCGGGCTTGTGCTTCTCGCACCGCCAGTACCGGCTATCAACCAGTTCGTGATATGCGGCTTGACCGCCGCAACGACGCCCTCGATGTCCTTGTCGTTGAGCATCCCGAAAACCGCTAAGGTGCGGCCACCGCGCGGCATGCTCGCGAGATTGGCGGCCAATCCGCGCGCCGCATGCGGGTTGTGCGCCACGTCGAGGATGACCAACGGCCGTCCAGGTAGCACTTGAAAACGCGCCGGGATCTCCGCTTGCAACAGTCCGCTGCGTATATCCTGCGCGGTGACTGGCAGCCGCGCCCGCAGGCGGTCGAGCGCAGTCAGGCAGGCCGCGGCATTGCCGAGCTGGAATTTTCCACGCAGCGCCGGATATGGCAGGCCATGCCGCTTGCCGCCGGGCCCCCAATAACGCCACTGCTGCGCTTCGGCGGCGAAACCGAAATCGCGATCGATGACGAACAGATCGGCGCCGGATTGCTTCGCGTGCTCGACGAGCGACGCCGGCGGGTCCGCATCGCCGCAAATCGCCGGCCGGCCGGCGCGAAAAATACCGGCCTTCTCATATCCGATCGCCTCGCGTGTGTCGCCGAGATAATCCTGGTGATCGAGATCGACGCTCGCAACCAATGCGCAATCCGCGTCAAACGTGTTGACCGCATCGAGCCGGCCGCCAAGCCCGACTTCCAGGATCGCCGCATCGACGTTCGCTTCGGCAAACGCCAGCATCGCGGCAAGCGTGCCGAATTCGAAGTATGTAAGCGTAATGTCGCCGCGCGCAGCTTCGATTCGCGCAAATGCGCCGCACAAAACTTCGTCGCCCGCTTCGCGCCCGCCGATACGCACGCGTTCGTTGTAGCGCAGCAGGTGTGGCGACGTATAACAGCTGACCCGATAACCGGCATGCAACAGAATTGCTTCGAGCATCGCACAGCACGAGCCCTTGCCGTTGGTGCCGCCGACGGTAATGAGCGGAAACGTTGGCGTAATACCGAGGGCACGCGCGACTTGGGAAACCCGCTCGAGCCCCATCGCAATGGCCTGAGGATGCAGGTGCTCGAGATACTCAAGCCATTGCGCAAGCGTGGACGGCAGAGACTTACCCACGGCAAATGAAACGCAATCGACTGACTTAGGCTGCCGCGGGCAGCTTGAGCAGAAGCGTAATCACGTTGGCGAGCTTGTCGCGCATCTCCCGTCGGTCGACGATGAGATCGATCGCGCCGTGTTCGAGCAGGAATTCCGAGCGCTGGAAGCCTTCAGGCAGGGTTTCGCGCACCGTCTGCTCGATCACGCGCGGTCCGGCAAAGCCGATCAATGCATTGGGTTCGGCAAATACGACGTCGCCAATCAGCGCGAAACTCGCTGAAACGCCGCCCATGGTCGGGTCGGTCAGCACCGACACAAACGGCAGTTTCTCGGCGCCGAGCTGGGTCAGCGCCGCGCAGGTTTTCGACATCTGCATAAGAGACAACAGGCCCTCCTGCATGCGCGCGCCGCCGCTTGCGGTAAAACACACGAACGGCAGCTTTTGCTCGAGACAAACCTGAATGCCACGCACGAAGCGCTCGCCGACGACAGAGCCCATCGAACCGCCGAGAAATTTGAATTCGAACGCCGCGACCACTAACGGAATCGTTTTAATGCTGCCCTGCATGACGACGAGCGCGTCTTCTTCTTCGGTTTCCTTGCGCGCTTCCTCGAGCCGCTCGATATAGCGGCGGCTGTCCTTGAACTTGAGAGTGTCGACCGGCAGTACTTCGTAGCCGATTTCGTAGCGACCCTCGGCGTCGAGCAAGCCATCCAGGCGCTCGCGCGCAGACAGCCGGTTATGGTGGTTGCACTTCGGACAAACGTAAAGATTTTTTTCGAGATCGGTGCGGTAGAGCACGGCTTCGCACGCGTCGCATTTGCTCCACAGGCCTTCGGGTACATTCTTTTTTGGACTGCCGCCGTCACGGTTAATTTTTGGCGGCAGAAGTTTTTTCAACCAGCTCATGAAGTCAGCCTTCTAGCGGTCGAGCGCACTGCGAATATCCTTAACCAGTTTCGAGATATTGTCCAGCACGTTTTCGCGGGCGCTGGTTTCGATCT
>JAQGMI010000177.1 GCA_028292435.1 Betaproteobacteria bacterium | reverse complement strand
ACACGGGAAACGCTATCTTACCCGACCCATCCGCTGTTTACGACCGCGAGAGCGCACCTTGAGCACACCTGACGGTTCCAAACCCGCTGCAAATTCACTCACCTATCGCGACGCCGGCGTCGATATTGACGCGGGCGATCAGCTCGTCGACAACATCAAGCCGTATGCGAAGAAAACCATGCGGCCCGAAGTACTCGCCGGCATCGGCGGCTTCGGCGCGTTATGCGGCATACCGGCGAAATATCGCGAGCCGGTGCTGGTATCCGGCACCGACGGCGTTGGCACCAAGCTGAAAGTCGCGTTCGAGCTCAATCGGCATTCGACGATCGGCATCGATCTCGTCGCGATGAGTGTCAACGATATTCTCGTGCAGGGCGCCGAGCCATTGTTCTTCCTCGATTACTTTGCATGCGGCAAGCTCGACGTGGCAACCGCGACCGAAGTCGTCAAAGGCATCGCCGACGGCTGCGCGCAAGCGGGCTGCGCGTTGATCGGGGGCGAAACCGCCGAAATGCCCGGCATGTATCCACCCGGTGAATACGATTTAGCGGGATTCGCGGTCGGCGTCGTCGAGAAAAGCAAAATTATCGACGGCAAAAGTATCGCGGCCGGCGACGCAGTGATCGGTCTCGCGTCGAGCGGCGCGCATTCCAACGGCTATTCGCTGATCCGTCGCATCATCGCGCAGAAAAAAATCGCCCTGTCAGCGCAACTCGACGGCAAGACGTTAAGCGATCTCATACTCGCGCCGACGCGAATTTACGTGAAATCGATGCTGCAACTGATGAGTCAGATTCCGGTCAAAGGGCTTGCGCACATTACGGGCGGCGGCATCGTCGACAACGTGCCGCGAATTCTGGGCGACCATCTCACCGCGCGGTTGTCGCGCGCAAGCTGGCCGCGGACAGCGCTATTTGAATTGCTCCAGCGCGAAGGCAACGTGGCGGAAGATGAAATGCTGCGCGTGTTCAACTGTGGAATCGGCTTGGTCGTGGTGATAGCGGAGCAGCACGTGAAACAGGCCATGGAAATTCTGCAGGCGGCCGGCGAAACGGTGTGGCGCATCGGCAGCATCGATTCGCGTGCGAAAAACGAGGCGCAAACCATCGTCACATGAAAAAGATCGTGATCCTGATCTCGGGGCGCGGCAGCAATATGCAGTCGATCCTCGAAGCGCGGCTGCCGCTCGAAGTTGCCGCGGTGATCAGTAACGACGCCGCCGCCGGCGGAATCGCAACTGCAAAAAAGCATGGCATCGTCACCCGTGTCGTCGATCATCGTGCGCATGCCGACCGTGCAGCATTCGATGCAGCGCTCGGCGCTGAAATCGACGCGTTCAAGCCGGACCTCATCGTGCTCGCCGGTTTCATGCGCATATTGACGACCGGGTTCGTGAATCGCTATCGCGGCCGCCTGATCAACATACACCCGTCCCTGCTGCCCGCCTTTACCGGCCTGCACACGCACCGGCGCGCGCTCGAAGCAGGCGTCAAACTGCACGGCTGCTCGGTGCATTTCGTCACGCCGGAACTTGATCACGGCCCGATCGTGATTCAGGCGGCCGTACCCGTGTTGGCAGACGACAGCGAAGACACGCTATCTGCGCGCGTGCTCGCCCAGGAACATCGTATCTATCCACAGGCGGTGCGCTGGTTCTGCGAAGACCGGCTAAGCATCACGCCGCACGGAACGGTCACGCTTAAAGCGGTGCGGGGCGCGGACGGCGTGCTTCTCTCGCCTGCCATCGACTCATGATTCGGCGCACAGCACTCGCGGCAATCGCATGCATGGCGTTTACCTGTGCATTCGCCGCAGCCGCGCCGGGTGCGGTAAACGCCGAGTACGCGCTCTCGAAAGACGGGCTGTACATAGCGAACGTCGTCGAGTCGTTTCACGTAAAGGACGACCAATACCGCATCGAGAGCGACAGTACGCCGGCGGGCGTGCTGGCTGCATTTGTGCGCACCAGGATAAAAGTGTTGAGCAGCGGCAGCGTGACGCCGGCGGGTCTGCAACCCGAAAAATCCGAATACACGCGCCTTGACGACGCCAGCAAGAATTTGAGCGCAGTTTTCAACTGGCCCGCGCGCGAACTGAATCTGGCTTACGAAGGCAAGAGCGAAAAATTGCCGCTCCCGTCCGGCATCCAGGACCGGCTCTCCGTTATGTATCAGTTCATGTTCCTGACGCCGGACAAAGTGAAGCGCCTCGAATTTCAGATGACGAACGGCAAAAAAATCGAAAACTACCGCTACGATCTTGCCGGCACTGAAGTGCTTGATACGCCGCTCGGAAAAATAAAGACGCTACATCTCGTCAAGCATCGCGATCCCGGCGAAAACGGCGCTGAAGTGTGGCTTGCCACCGACCGAAACCTGTTCCCGGTCAAGTTGGCGATACTGGAGAACGACGGATCGCGCTTCGAGCAGACGATCACCCGGCTCAACATCAAATGATCACTCAATGATCAACGGCCGGGTCATGCGCAAGCTTGGCTTTTTCGTTGCATTGTCAGTGCTGACCCATCTGTGGCTGGTTTACGGCCTTCCACTTGACATGCCGAGCCTGGAGGAGCCCCCGCGCGTGCTCCGGGCTCGCCTGCAGCCAGCGCAGCCGTTGCCCCCGGTGGTGAAACATACCGAACCGGCGCCTCCGAAGATTAAAGCACCACCCCATAAGCGAGCCGCTGCGCCGCCCGTATTGTCGATGCCGGCATCCATCCCGTCACCCGTCAATGTGCCGCCGCCGCAAGCCGCGACGATCGCCGACCCCGCACCGGCAGAACCGGCGCCGCCATTGCCGGTGGTCGCCGAAAGCAAACCTCCACCTGAAGCCGCACCGCCTGCATCGAAGCCGCTCGCGCGCCGTCTGCCGCAAAAAGGTGAAATCACTTATGCGCTTTATCTCGGCAACGATCGCTTTAACGTCGGCCGCACACTGCAAAGCTGGGAAATCAACGGCGATCGTTACCGGCTGGCGAGCGTTTCGGAAACAACCGGGCTCGCCGCCGTTTTCAGCCGGCAACGCATGGCATACGAAAGTCAGGGTAAGTTGACGGCCGCCGGTTTGCGGCCCGACCATTTCACGACCGAGCGCGTGCGGTCCGGAAAAAGTGAAAAGGCTGCCGCCGACTTCAATTGGACTGCGGCTTCTGCGGCGATCGGCAATCCGCCGAAGACGATGACCTTGCCTGCCGACGCCCAGGACATCGTGAGCTTTATGTATCAATTAGGACTCGCACCGTTGACGCCCGGGCGCATCGAGATGCCGATCACCAACGGCTGGAAACTCGAACGCTATGAAATGGAGATCGGCGCCGAAGAACTGCTCGAAACGCCGTTTGGCGCGTTACGCGCAGTACCGGTCAAGCAAGTCAGGCGCGCCGGCCAGGAAACCATCGAATTGTGGCTCGCGCCGAACTATCGCTGGCTGCCCGTGCGGATTCGTTTTTACAACCGCGAAGGCGAACCATCGGGCGAGCAGCTCGTCACCGAAATCCGCGTCAGCGCCGATTGATTTAACATCGCGCCTGCAGCAGCGCCTCCTAAGCATCATTAACGCATTTTTTAAATCAATCAGGCCCTCACTTGGCATCCGCAGCGCGCAAGCCCGTTAGCAAAAAAAACGCCGTGCAGTCGAACTCCACATTTCAGCATCTCGCTGCCGCGGAGGCTGCGCTCAATCGCATCCTGCCGATGACGCAACCGGCGGACGCTGAACTGCACCGCTTTTTTCGCGCGTATCCGGAACTCGGCAAGCAAGACCGACAGTTCATTGCCGAAACGGTGTTCGGCATCTTGCGCCGGCGCATCGGGCTCGAGTATCACACCGGCGCCGATAACGCGCGCCGGCTGCTGCTCGCCTATCTCAATCGCGTGCAAGGTATGAGCGTGCGTCAGCTCGAGCCCCTGATGGCGAAAGACGATGCCGAGTGGGCGGCGCAACTCAAGGCGCGCAGCGACGCTGAAGTTCCGCTGTATGTAAAAGCCGAATTGCCGCAATGGCTCGTAACTGTGCTTGCACGCGACATGGCGGACGATGAAATGCTCGCGCTCGGCCGCGCCCTGCAACAACCGGCGCCGCTCGACGTGCGCGTCAATGCGGTAACGGCACAGCGCGACAAAGTCATGCAGCAGCTCGCGATCGAAGGATTCAAGGTGCAGCCGACGCCGTATTCGCCGCTGGGCCTCCGTATCGACGGCAATCCGGCGCTCGGCCGCAATGCGTTGTTCACGAGCGGCCGCATCGAGATCCAGGACGAAGGCAGCCAGTTGCTTTCTTATCTCGTCGCGCCGAAACGCCGCGAAATGATCGTCGATTTTTGCGCGGGCGCCGGCGGCAAGACGCTGGCATTGGGTGCTTTGATGCAATCGCAGGGGCGGCTGTACGCATTCGACGTGAGCGATTCCCGTCTTAACAAGATGAAGCCGCGGCTCAAGCGCTCCGGCTTATCAAACGTGCATCCGCAGCTGCTCGCCAACGAGAACGATATCAAGGTGAAGCGGCTCGGCGGCAAAATCGACCGCGTGCTCGTCGACGCACCGTGCAGCGGCTTTGGCACCTTGCGCCGCAATCCGGATCTCAAATGGCGCCAGACGGAAACCGCAATCGCCGAACTCACCGCCAAGCAGCTGCGCATCCTGACTGCGGCGGCCGCACTGGTCAAAACCGGCGGGCGCGTCGTCTATGCGACGTGCAGCTTCGTGCGCGCGGAGAACCAGGACGTCGTGAACGCTTTTCTCGCCGCGCATCCGCAGTTCACGCTGGTGCCGGCGAACCAGGTGCTGGCGCATTGCCAGATTCCGCTCGATACCGGGGAATTCCTGCAGCTTTATCCGCATATTCACGGATGCGACGGCTTTTTTGCCGCCGTCCTCGAGCGCAAGGCTTAGCCTGCCATTGACGGCGTCAACGTTCGACGCGCTGCGCCGTTGTTGGTAAGCATGTTGACGCGCTCAATCATCGCCGCACTGCTATGCGTCGCCGCCGGCACCGCTAACGCACTGCAACCCCCGCGGCCGGCCGCGCCGTTCGCGGCAAGCGGCACGCTGCAATATGCGTTTACCGGCGACGATCATGCCGATGAAATGATCATTAACGCCATCGATGCGGCACAACGGCAGGTGCTCATGCAGGCGTACAGCCTCACGCACCGTCGAATCGTCGACGCCTTGATACGCGCGCGCAGCCGCGGCGTCGAAGTCGCCGTGATCATCGATCAGGGCCAGTCCAATGTAAATTATGCGATGCCGCGGGAGCTCGTGCGCGCCGGCGTCCCACTGTTATCGGATTCGCAGCATGCAGCCGCGCATAACAAGGTGATCGTCATCGACAGCGGCGCTGCGGACTGCGCTGTCGTAACGGGCAGTTTCAATTTCACCTATGCGGCGCAACACCGCAACGCCGAGAACGCGCTCATCCTGCGCGGTAATGCGCCGCTCTGCGAGGCCTACTTCAACAACTGGCGTCGTCACCAGCTTCACTCGCAGCCGCTCGCCAGACCGAGGTGAACGGGCGTCGCATGCTAGAATAATTTTCAGCATGCACACGCCCGCTTTCAAGTGACAAATTCCTTCGCGCCGCTGTTGCGCTCTTTGTCGGGCGACCTGCAGGACCCGAGCGTCCTGTGGCAAGTCGGCGTCATCGCCGTCAGCCTGTTGATCGGCACCGGGGTCTCGTATCGCGTGAAGCCGCGCCTTGCCGGCGGAACGGGCAGCCGGCTGGAAGTTGGACTCGACAACGTGCGCCGCCTGGTGCTGCCGCTCACCGCGCTCGTGCTGGTGCTGGCCGGGCGCGCTGTCCTTACGATCTTCCAACTCAATATCAATCTGCTCAACGTCGCGGTGCCGCTGTTGACCGCGATGGCGATCATCAGCTTCGTCGTCCATCTGCAGCGGCTTGTGCTGCGCCCTGGCAATCTGCTTGCAACGTTCGAGCGGACCATCGTTTGGCTCGTGTGGCTGGGCTTTGCGTTTTACGTGATGGGCCTGGCGCCGGATATTCTCGAATTCTTCGACAACGTCAGCTTCAAGGTCGGCGGACATCGCATTTCGCTGCTGCTGATCGGCCAGGCCTTCCTGTGGGTGGCAATCGCGCTGCTGCTCTCGCTGTGGATCGGCCACCTGCTGGAAGACCGACTGATGTCCGCGAGCGGCATGGCGATGTCGCTGCGCGTGATGTTGGCGAAACTGGTGCGCGCGCTGCTCGTGCTGGTTGCCGGTCTCATTGTGCTGCCGCTCGTTGGTATCGACCTGACTGCGTTGTCGGTATTCGGCGGCGCGCTCGGCGTCGGCCTCGGCTTCGGCCTGCAAAAAGTGGCGAGCAATTACATCAGCGGGTTCATTATCCTGCTCGATCGTTCGGTCACGATCGGCGACCTTGTCACTATCGACAAAAACAGCGGCAAGCTCACCAAGATGACGGCACGCTACGTCGTCGTGCGCGCGCAGGATGGGACCGAAGCGATCATTCCCAATGAAACCGTGATCACGTCAGCGGTCATCAATCAATCGTATACCGATCGTAAGGTAGCCATTTCTTCGTCGGTGCAAGTCAGTTACGACTCGGATCTCGAGCTTGCGATGCGCGTGCTGTGCGAAATCGCGCAAAAAAATCCGCGCGTATTGCACGAACCAGCGCCTACATGCCTGATCAAAGGATTTGCCGACAGCGGTGTGGAACTGGAACTCGGCGCGTGGGTCGAAGATCCGGAACATGGCGTCACTAATTTGCGCTCTGAAATCTATCTTCATATCTGGCAGGAATTCAGGGCGCATGGCATTGCGATTCCATATCCTCAACGCGAAGTCCGAGTCGTCAATTCGGCAGTTGCCGAAAACGCAAAATAAACGATAAGAAACAAATATCTACGCACGGGGTCGCCATGTCAGATAAAGTTCAAAAGCAGGCTGCAAAAAGTCCTTTCCCAGCGATTGTCATTTCAAGTAAACTCGCGCAAATCCACTCTTAATGAGCGTCAATAACCCTATGTTTTCAGGCATTTTCAGTCTCCCCTGGTGGGGCTATGTGCTGGTCGCCTTGACCTTCACGCACATCACGATCGCGGCGGTCACGATTTATCTGCACAGGTACTCGGCGCACCGTGCGCTTGACCTTCACCCCGTCATCAGCCATTTCTTTCGCTGCTGGCTGTGGCTGACGACCGGCATGGAGACGAAGCAATGGACCGCGGTCCATCGCAAACATCACGCGCGCTGCGAAACGGTCGACGATCCGCACAGCCCCGTCGTGATGGGCATCGATAAAGTCATGTGGCAAGGCGCCGACCTGTACAAGAAAGAATCGAAGAACGTCGAGACGCTCGAGAAGTTCGGTCAGGGCACGCCCGATGACTGGATGGAGCGCAATGTCTACTCGACGCACTCGGTCGCCGGCATCGCGACGATGATGATCATCAACCTCGCACTATTCGGCTTTATCGGCATGACGATCTGGGCCGTGCAGATGATGTGGATACCGTTTTTCGCGGCGGGCATTATCAACGGCGTCGGCCACTACTGGGGCTACCGCAACTTCCAGGCGGAAGATGCAAGCCGCAACATCGTGCCTTGGGGCATCCTGATCGGCGGCGAAGAACTGCACAACAATCACCACGCCTACCCGTCGTCGGCGCAGCTGTCGAACAAGTGGTGGGAATTCGATATTGGCTGGATGTACATCCGCATCATGGAAATCATGGGCCTTGCTCGCGTGAAGAAAGTCGCGCCGAAAGTCATGCTTGCGGCCGCCGAGAAAGAATGCGATCACGAAACGCTGCACGCGATCATCATGAGCCGCTATGACGTGCTAACGCGCTACGCAGGTTCGCTCAAGCAAACGTGCACGGAAGAAATTGCGCAATTGAAAGCGCGCGCCGTGCGCGTCGACCGCTCGATGGTCAAGCGCTGGCTGCATAACGACGAGAAGAAACTGTCCGCCGTCGAACTCGAGCGCATGAAAGAAGTGTTGAGCAACAGCAAGACGCTGCATACCGTGTATTCGATGCGCCAGGAACTCACGACGCTGTGGCAGCGCTCGACCGCGAACAAAGAGCAGCTCGTGCGTCAGCTTGAAGACTGGTGCCACCGCGCCGAAGCAAGCGGCATCATCGCGCTGCGCGACTTCTCGCTGCGCCTGCGCCGTTATCAACTGGCGCGCGCCTGATCCGCTACAGTCCGCACAGCCAATAAAAAAGCCCGCGCAAGCGGGCTTTTTTATTGAGCGGCTCGCGCCGCACTTACTTGATCTTGGTTTCTTTGTAGATCACGTGCTTACGCGCGACCGGATCGAATTTCTTCATTTCGATCTTGTCAGGCGTCGTACGCTTGTTCTTGTTGGTGGTGTAAAAATGGCCGGTACCGGCCGTCGATTCGAGTTTGATTTTTTCGCGCATGTCGGTCTCCGTTAAATATCTTCGCCGCGGGCGCGCATTTCAGCGATCACAACATCGAGACCCTTCTTGTCGATCGTGCGCAGGCCATGCTGCGAAACGCGCATGCGAACCCAGCGGTTCTCGCTCTCGACCCAAAAACGACGGTTTTGCAGGTTGGGCAGAAAACGGCGCCGCGTCTTGTTGTTCGCGTGCGAAACGTGGTTGCCAATCTGCGGTTTCTTGCCTGTGATGTCACATACACGTGCCATGATGCAACTCCCGGAATTCGGAAAAGGCGCGATTCTACACGATTTTCGCGCTTTGCCCAACCTGAATTTAGTCTTCAGTCGATAACAAATCAATAACTTAGCCGGGCGCCGCCCGCGCGGCCTCAATCCAGCTTGGCGCCCGCCGTTTTGCCCACTTGGTGCCCGCTTCGCGACTTCGGACTTACGTGATAACGGTCCACCGTTGTAAAAGCACCCGCCGCGCGCTGGGTCGCGGCGGGCTTGAGTCAACTAAAACGTGCTGCCTTACTTCATCCGGTCCTGGATTTTGGCCATGGCCTCGCGGGCGCACGCTTCATCGAACTGACCGCCGGGCGCGCCGCTTACGCCAATTGCGCCGATTGGCTGGCCGCCTGCCTTAATGGTCACGCCGCCTTGCCCGTAAGTGACATTGGGCAGCTGCGTATATGGAATCGACGATGCCGGCGCCTTGGCCATGCGATCGGCAACTTCCTTCGTACTGCCTTCGTTGCGACCGAGCGTAATCGAAGCTGCCGAGTAAGCTTTGTAATAAGCATTGTCCTGCGAGTGCATCGGCGCGCCGTCGCCGCGCAGCAAAGCCTGACGCACGCCATCCATATTGACGACGACAGCCCACACTTTGTAGCCCTGCTTCGCGCAAATCGCGACCGTGTCACCGACCAGTTCGTTCGCGAGCGCAGCCGACAATTGCGGCCGGTTCACGACCCCTTGGGACAAAACCCCGGTCGGGGCAGCGCCTGCAACCAAGGTAAGGGCGAGCGCAATACGCTGACATTTTTTTGAAACCCGTAACATTGAACACCTCCTCATTGGGGAACCTGTTTTATTGGGTATATCCACTGCCACGCCACAATACCCTAAACGAGGATGGTGATGACAACCGTTGTAACGGACGTTAGAACGGGCGCGGTGCGGCCAGCCTAGCCGGCGTAAATGCCCCAATGATGCCGTGGTCTATAACAGGCCTCTCTCGGCAAACGACAGCACCCCGCTGCCTGCGACGATGAAGTGGTCGAGCACTCTCACATCGACTAACGCCAGAGCCTGCTTCAATGCCTGGGTTAGCGTTTCATCGGCGTGACTGGGCTCGGCGACGCCGGACGGATGGTTATGCGCAAAAATCACGGCGCCCGCATTGTGATGCAGCACGCGTTTGACAACCTCGCGCGGATACACGCTCGTTTGAGTGAGCGTGCCGCGAAACAACTCTTCGCTGCCGATCACGCGGTTTTGCGCGTCGAGAAACAGCACGACGAATACTTCATGCGGCAGCAACTGCAATTTCATGCGCAGATAATCGCGCACCGCTGATGGCGAATTCAGCGCGTTGCCCGTCGAGAGTTTCTCTTTTAATGCGCGCTTCGCGATTTCCATGACTGATTGCAGCTGCGCATACTTGGCCTGTCCCATGCCGGGCAAGTCGCAAACTACGCGCTCGCTCGCCGCGCACAACGCCGACAACGAGCCGCAGCGCTTCAACAGTTCGCGCGCGAGATCGACCGCGCTTTTGCCCGCAATGCCGGTGCGCAAAAATATCGCCAGCAGTTCGGCATCCGACAGCGCGTCGACACCTTTGCTCAGCAGCTTTTCGCGCGGTCTTTCGTCCGCGGGCCAATCGGTGATCGCCATCGCGCCTCCACATCAAATTAATGAAAGGTTTAACGCTCGCGCGTTTCGTTGGTAGCTAGGCCAAAAGCCATAGCAATCCATCATCACCGTTGGTTTTGTGCGTCGCGCAATATGGTTTACACTCTTGCGCTCGCCATACCGAAACGGCTGAATCGACAGTGGAAATGCGCCGAAAAAGAATCGTGCTCGGCATCACCGGCGGCATCGCGGCCTATAAGTCCGCCGAGCTCGTGCGCCTGCTCGTCAAAGACGGCATCGAAGTTCAGGTCGTGATGACGGAAGCCGCGTGCGGCTTCATCACCGAAGCAACCATGCAGGCGTTGTCCGGCCGCCCGGTGTTTACCGATATGTGGGATTCGCGCATTGCGGACAACATGGCGCATATCGAGTTGTCGCGCGGCGCCGACGCGATTGTCGTCGTTCCCGCAACCGCTGACTTTCTCGCCAAGACCGCCAACGGCCTCGCCGACGATTTACTTTCAACGCTGTGCATCGCGCGCGAATGTCCATTGCTCGCCGCGCCCGCGATGAATCGTCAGATGTGGCAGAACGCGGCAACGCAACGCAACGTTGCGCAACTGAAGCGCGACGGCGTAACCATCCTCGGCCCGGCAAGCGGCGACCAGGCTTGCGGCGAAATCGGCATGGGTCGAATGCTGGAAGCGCGAGAGATTTACGAAGCCGTCGCGTCGTTTTTACAACCGAAATTTCTCAACGGCAAACACGTGCTGATCACCGCTGGACCCACGTTCGAAGCGATCGATCCGGTGCGCGGCATTACGAACCGGAGTTCCGGCAAGATGGGTTATTCGATTGCGCGCGCGGCGCTCGATGCCGGCGCCAAAGTCACTCTGGTCAGCGGCCCCGTGTCGCTCGAACCGCCTGCAGCAGCGCGCCTCGAACGGGTTGAGAGCGCGGCCAAAATGTTCGAAGCGGTAAAGAAATCCGCGAAGGCGGCCGATATTTTCATCGCGGTGGCGGCGGTCGCCGATTACCGCATCGCCAATCCAAGCAAGCAGAAGATCAAGCGCACGAGCGCCGAACTCGAATTAAAACTCGTGCCGAACCCCGACATACTTGCATGGGTCGCCGCTTTGCCGAAGCCGCCGTTTTGCGTCGGCTTTGCCGCCGAGAGCCAAAAGCTGAACGAGCTCGCCGACGAGAAGCGGCGCCGCAAGAAAGTGCCGTTGATGGTCGCCAACCTCGCGCAGGATGCAATCGGCGCCGATGACAACGAAGTGACACTGCTTGACGACGGCGGGACGCACAAACTACCGCGCGCGTCGAAACCGGAAATCGCGCGCCAACTAGTCGCCTATATTGCCAGGCAGTACTCCGGACGCAAAAATAAGAAATCCTGAACCGCGTCTCCTCGCGGCAAAAGATTTTTTAAATTCGCCTGAATGAAAAAACTCGACGTAAAAATTATCGATCCGCGCATGCGCGACCAGTTGCCGGCGTACGCAACCGGCGGATCGGCCGGTCTCGACCTGCGCGCCTGCCTCGATCAACCGCTGACGCTGAAGCCGGGCCAGACTGAGTTGATTCCAACCGGCATCGCGATCCACCTCGATGACCCGGGGCTGGCAGCGGTGATTCTGCCGCGCTCGGGACTCGGCCATAAGCACGGCATCGTGCTGGGCAACCTGGTCGGCCTTATCGACTCCGACTATCAGGGCCAGATCTTCGTCTCGACCTGGAACCGCGGCAACGCGGCTTTTGTCGTAAACCCGATGGAACGCCTGGCCCAGCTTGTCGTCGTGCCGGTCGTGCAGGTGGCGCTCAACGTCGTTGATGATTTCGCGGCGAGCTCGCGCGGCGCCGGCGGCTTCGGCAGCACTGGCAAGCATTAAAATCGATCGATGGCTGAACCCGCAATCGTTCTATTCGCACATGGCGCGCGCGATCCCGCGTGGGCGCGGCCATTTGAGCGCATCAAGGACTTGCTCGAAAAAAAACGACCCGGCGCGACGGTCGAGCTCGCGTTTCTTGAATTGATGGAGCCGCCGCTCGCCGAGACGGTAGAGAACCTTGCGCGCGCGGGGCATAAGGCAATTACGATTGCGCCACTTTTCATGGCACAGGGCGGCCATCTTAAAAACGATCTGCCGAAAATCCTGGCGGCGTTGCGCGCGGAACATCCCGCGACCACCATTACATTGTTACCCGCCGTCGGCGATGTCGATTCAATACTGGCTTCGATTGCCGACTGGCTTGTCGGCGCAACCGCACCCTGAGACGTTAATCCCCCATGCATACGAGTAAAACAATATTTTCAGCCGCACTGCTTATGTTCAGCAGCGCTGCTGTCAACGCCCAGACTGCGCTGCCCGAAATTACGCTTTCCATCACGGCGCACAAACTCACGGCGGAAGTCGCTTCGACGGACGACACGCGCACGACCGGCCTCATGCACCGGCGGATGATGCCGGAAAACCGCGGCATGCTGTTCGTATTCACCAATACCCAGCCGCTGAGCTTCTGGATGATGAATACCTATATTCCGTTGAGTATCGCATTCGTCGACGAGCAGGGCATCATCGTCAATATCGATGACATGAAGCCGCTGACGACCGACCCCCATCCGTCAACGAAGCCGGCGAAATACGCGCTCGAGATGAACAAAGGCTGGTTTGCGAAGCGCGGCATCAAAGCCGGCGCGCGCATCGACGGTCTCAAAGACGCCCCGCCGCCAAAATAAAAAAAGCGCGCGGACCAAGTACGATTGGGCCGCGCGCTTTTTTAGCACGGCCGGCGAACCGGCCGCTGAATTCTCCTACAGACCGCCGTGCGACTGCGCGACCATGCAGAACAGCATCGGGATCGACAACATCGTGTTGATGCGCGAGGTCATGCCGGCCAACTTCGCGGCAGCGGCTTTTTCCTCAGGCGACACCGTCACAATGCCGAGCGCTTTTTTCTGGTTCGGCCAGATGATCATCCAAACGTTGAACGCCATGATGAGACCAAGCCACATGCCGATGCCGATTGCATGCACGCCTTTGGTCAACGTCATTGCCGGTATCAGGTAATGATTCATGTAGGCAAGCAGCAGGCCCAGAACCATGGTCGCCAGTGCCGACCAGCGAAACCAGAACAACGCCGCCGGGGCAATGACTTTGCTCACCGCCGGCTTCTGGTCGTCCGGAATTTTCGGCATTGAAGGCGTTTGCACGAAGTTGAAATACCAGAGCAAACCGATCCACATCACGCCTGCCATCACGTGCAGCCAGCGCACGATGAATAGATCGTTGCCGCGCGCACCGCCGTCCGTCAATCCGCTGGCCGCGAGTACGATCACAATTAATATGACGACGCCTGCCGTTATGGTTCTGCCGAGTGACGAGAAAAAAGCACCCATGAATGATCCCCCTCTTGGTTGATTGCTGTATCGACTCTGTTCCGCGCGAATGTTAGCACAATGCTAGCAGCATCGTTGCGGTTCGCGGCCTCACATGCGCCAACGGCGCGCGCCGCGCTCAATGCATTCGGCAGAGCAACACCGCGATTAGGACGACCAGCACGAAGCACGCCGCTTGCCAGAATACCAGTGGATTGCGTTCCATGAGCGGCGGCTCTTTTTCGTCGAGCAGTGTATGGTTGGGATGTTCCTTACTTAGTCTGCAATGAAGCATTGAAAAATGCCCACGTCCCTTACTCAAGGCATGGGAACACCAGTTCAGACTTCGTTGTCTGTTTAAAACGATGGGACGGCGAGTCGTCGCCGTGCTTTGGTCAAGCCACCGTTGGCCTGACCGGCTTTGCGGGTAGGGGAATCCTGCACTGCGTCGAATCGGCGCCTGACTTTAAACCTCCAGCCAGACTTGCCCGCTGTCCACCTTCACCTGAAACGATCGCGCGCAGCCGACGTCAGGCGCAACTGCGTTGCCATCGTCGAGCCCAATGTTCCAGCCATGCAGGGGACATGCGACTTTGCGGCCGAAGACAATGCCTTGCGACAACGGCCCGCCTTTGTGCGGGCATTTGTCGAGCAATGCAAATACTTCATTCTCGGCATTGCGAAACACAGCAATGTTGCCGTGCGCGCTCTTCACCACGCGCGCGCCAAGCTCGGGAATCGCGTCGAGCGCGCAGACTTGCTGCCAGCCGCTCACGTTTACTTCAGCCATTTGCGAAAATCCCTCCTCTTTCAGGTATGCCGCCGGATTTGTCTCGGCGGTCACTGTCACACGCAACGGTTGATCCATACATCACACCTCGAGCAGTTCGAATTCACGCTTTGCCTTGCCCTCGGCGCGCTCGCGCCACGGATCGGGCTCGCCCTGCAGCGCAAACTGCAGCCGCGCATAGAGCGCTTTGCGATTCTCGGCGTCCGCAACGACGCGCTCCTTGACGTAATCGAGGCCGACCCGCGCAACGTAATGGACGGTGCGATCGAGATAGCGGCCTTCCTCCCGGTACAGCTGGAGAAAGGCGCCTGCATACTCGAGCACTTCTTCATGGGTCTTCACCTTGCACAGGAATTGCGCGACTTCAGCCTTGATCCCGCCATTGCCGGCGACATAGATTTCCCAGCCTGAATCGACACCAATGACGCCGACGTCCTTGATCGTCGACTCGGCGCAATTGCGCGGACAGCCCGACACTGCGAGCTTGACCTTGTGCGGCGCATACATGCGCCACAGGTCTTTTTCGAGTTCAACGCCCATCTGGGTGGAGTCCTGCACGCCAAACCGGCACCATTCCGAACCGACACAGGTTTTGACCGTGCGCAATGCTTTTGCGTACGCGTGACCTGAAGGCATATCGAGATCGCGCCATACATTCGGCAGGTCTTCTTTTTTTACGCCGAGTAAATCTATGCGCTGCCCGCCCGTGACCTTGACGGTCGGAATGCTGTACTTCTCGACCACGTCGGCGATGCGGCGCAATTCTGCTGCATTGGTGGTGCCGCCCCACATGCGCGGCACGACCGAATAAGAACCGTCTTTCTGGATGTTGGCGTGCGCGCGCTCGTTGATGAAGCGTGACTGCGGATCGTCGAGCGCTTCGTGCGGCCAGGTCGACAACAGATAGTAATTAAGCGCGGGCCGGCAGGTGGCGCAACCGTTCGGCGTGCCCCATTCCAGGAATTGCATCGCCGCCGGTATTGAAAGGAGATGCTGCACGCGGATGGTTCGCCGCACCTCTTCGTGCGTGTGCTCGGTGCAGCCGCACACCGGCTTGTTCTTGGTTTCGACCGCCTGATAAGCGCCGCCGACCGTCGACGCGAGAATCTGCTCGACGAGTCCGGTGCACGAACCGCACGAGCTCGAAGCCTTGGTGTGCTTGCGCACATCGTCGAGCGTGAAGAGGCCCTGCTCTTTGATCGCCTTCACGATTGTGCCTTTGCACACGCCGTTACAGCCGCAAACTTCCATCGTGTCGACCATTGCAACGGCTTTGTTTTGGCCCTGGTGGCCGCTGTTGCCGAGATGCGACTGGCCGAACATCAGATGATCGCGGATCTCGTGGATGTCCTGCTTGTCGCGCAGCAACTGAAAATAGTAGGCGCCATCGACGGTGTCGCCGTAGAGGACGCCGCCGATGACTTTGTTGTCTTTAATCACGAGCCGTTTGTAAACGCCGCCGACTGAATCGTGCAGCACGATTTCTTCGGTGTCGGGCCCACCTGAAAAATCGCCCGCGGAAAATAAATCGATGCCGGTCACTTTCAGCTTGGTCGAAATGACCGAGCCCTGATAGCGGCCGATACCAAAATGCGCGAGGTGATTGGCGCAGACCTTGCCCATTTCAAACAGCGGCGCGACCAGCCCGTACGCGATACCGCGATGCGCCACGCATTCGCCAACTGCGTAAATTTTCGGATCGTAAGTCTGCATCGTGTCGCTGACGACGATGCCGCGATTGCAATACAGTCCCGCCGCCTCGGCGAGCTCGGTGTTCGGACGAATGCCTACTGCCATGACCACGAGATCGGCGGCGATTTCACTGCCGTCCTTGAAGCGCACGCTTTTGACGCGGCCGCCTTTGCCGTCATCGCGGTTGCCCACGATTTCGGCAGTCTGCGTTTTCAGCATGAAGCTCAAGCCTTTCGCTTCAAGCGACTGCTGCAACATGCCTGCCGCGGTGCGGTCGAGCTGGCGCTCCATCAGCCATTCCATCAAGTGCACCACCGTCACGTTCATGCCGCGCAGCTTGAGGCCGTTCGCCGCTTCGAGCCCGAGCAGGCCGCCGCCGATCACGACGGCGTTCTTGTATTGCGACGCCGCTTCGATCATCGCGTTGGTGTCATGGATGTCGCGATACGTGATCACGCCGTCGAGCTTTACGCCGGGAACGGGCAGGATGAACGGATTGGAGCCAGTCGCGAGCAGCAGGCGGTCGTATTCGGCTTCAGTACCGTCGGCGGCGATGACTCTTTTTGCGACGCGGTCGATCCTGACGATTTTCTTGTCGAGATGCAGCTTGATGTTGTTGGCCGCGTACCAGTCAACGTCGTTCAACATGATTTCCTGCAGCGTCATTTCGCCGGCGAGCACCGGCGAGAGCAGGATGCGGTTGTAATTGGCGTGCGGCTCGGCGCCGAACACCGTGATGTCGTAATGATCGGGCGAGATTTTCAGCAACTCTTCTAGCGTGCGCACACCCGCCATGCCGTTACCGATCATCACCAGTTTCATTTTTTGCATATTCGAGCTCCGTGACTTGTCAGGCGATGCGTCGCTGCGCGGCAGCGCGTTGCGCCGGATGTGCGAGACCGACGACCTTGCCGATCACGATCAATGCGGGACTGCCGAGCGCAGCTCTGCGTGCCGCGTCGGCCAAGGTAGAGAGTGTTGCGATAACGTGCCGTTGCTGTTCCATCGTGCCGTTCTGAATCACGGCGGCCGGCGTTGCCGCCGGCATGCCGGCCGCCTCGAGCGCCGCGGTTATTTCCGCCACGTGTTGCATGCCCATGTAAATGACCAGCGTCGTGTCGACACGGGCGAACGCCGCCCAGTCGGGACCTGTGCCATCCCGCGAATGCGCGGTGACGAAGGTCACGCCGCGCGCGAGACCGCGATGCGTGACGGGAATGCCGAGCGCGGCCGGCACGCCGATGCCAGCGGTAATACCGGGAATGACTTCACATTCAATACCGGCGCGTGCAAGCGTCAACGCTTCTTCGCCACCGCGACCGAATACGAACGGGTCGCCGCCCTTGATGCGCGCTACGATCTTGCCGCGCGACGCCAGGCGCACTATCAGCCGTTCGATGAAATCCTGCGACGTCGATTTGCAGCCCCCGCGTTTGCCGACCTCGATTACGCGAGCGGCGGGAGCGAACTCAAGCACGCGGCGATCGACCAGATCGTCGATCATCACGACATCGGTCTGCCCCAGCGCCCGCACCGCTTTGAGCGTGAGCAGTTCGGGATCGCCCGGACCGGCGCCGACCAGAAAAACTTTGCCGTTATTGCCTTTCATGTCCTCAATCCTGTGTTTAGGCTGCCGGGCGCAATTGTTTCTGGTACAGGAACTCGAGCACGCGTCCGCGCAACTGGTGATAGCGCTGATCGTTGACGAGCGCCATGCGCTCACGCGGACGCGCCAGATCGACGTTCACAATGTCGCCGATCGTCGCCGCCGGCCCGTTCGTCATCATCACGATACGGTCCGAGAGCAGCACCGCTTCATCGACGTCATGCGTCACCATCAATACGGTGCTGCCGGTTTTGCCGACGATCTTGAGCAGCTCATCCTGCAAGTGCGCGCGCGTCAACGCATCGAGGGCGCCGAACGGCTCATCGAGCAGCAGCACTTTGGGCTCCATCGACAGCGCGCGTGCGATGCCGACGCGCTGCTTCATGCCGCCGGAAATTTCGTTCGGACGTTTGTCTGCGGCGTGGCCGAGCTGCACCAGATCCAGCGCTTTCAACGTTCGCGCCTTCAGCTGCGCTCTGGATTCTGTGTCGGCGAACACGCGCTCGACGGCGAGGTAGACGTTTTCGGCGCACGTGAGCCACGGCAGCAGCGAATGGTTTTGAAACACTACGCCGCGATCGGGACCCGGCCCGGCAATCTCGCGGCCGGCGCACAGCAATACGCCGCTGGTCGGCTGCATGAGACCGGCAACCAGGTTGAGCAAAGTCGATTTGCCGCAGCCCGAATGGCCGATCAGCGTCACGAACTCGCCCTCGCGTATCACCATATTGATGTCCTTCAAGGCGACGAAACTGCCCTGCTTCGTCTTGAACGACCTATTGGCCTGCTCAACCGATACGAATTTTTCCATGAGGTCTCCGGCTAAACGGTTAATCAGCGGTATTCAAAACGGCGCGCGACCAGCATCAACGCCTGCTCCAGCAAGAGCCCGACGATGCCGACGGTGAAAATCGCGATGATGATGTGTTCGACGTTGAGGTTGTTCCATTCGTCCCATACCCAGAACCCGATGCCCACGCCGCCCGTCAGCATCTCGGCGGCGACAATGACCAGCCAGGCGACGCCGATCGCGAGGCGTATCCCGGTCAGCATGAAAGGCAGTACTGCGGGAAACAGAATGCGCGTGAAGACTTTCCACTCGGACAGGTTCAGCACTTTCGCCACGTTCAGATAATCCTGCGGCACTTCCCGCACACCGGCCGCCGTGTTGATGATCATCGGCCAGATGCTCGAGATAAAGATGACCCAGATGGCGGCCGGATTCGCCGCTTTGAATACCAGCAGCCCGATCGGCAGCCACGCGAGCGGTGACACCGGGCGCAGCAGGCTCACTATCGGCGCGGTCATGTTCGCGAGAAACCGGAATCGGCCGATCATGAACCCGAGCGGAATGCCGATCAGCGCCGCGAGCCCGAAGCCGATACCGACGCGCCCGAGCGAATTCAGAATATTCCAGCCGATGCCCTGGTCGTTCGGGCCTTTGCGATAGAACGGGTCGCCGAATACCTGTACCGCGGAGTGCCAGGTCTTGACCGGGCCCGGCAGCGTGCTGCTTTGGGAAATGATCGCCCACGCCGCCACGAACAGCGCGAGACCGAATACGACTGGAATCAGCAGGCGGAAAAAATCCGCGATCTCTTCGCGATAGCGTTCGACCAGCGGCGCCCGGCGACGCGCCGGCGGCGGCAACTCCGTCGGCGCCGCCAGTGCAGGGGCAACCGGCGTGACGACTGCCGCCGGCGCTTCTGTCACAAATTTCTCATGCGTCAGGATCGCCGCTGTCATATCACGCCACCTTGATTTTGAAACCGCCGGCGTATTTCTTCGGTTCCTTGCCGTCCCACACCACGCCGTCGACCAGCTTTGAAGTGCGGAAGTCCGATTTGGGCAACGCGGTCTTGGTCGCCGCCGCGGCGTCCTTATAAATGTCGATGCGGTTCACTTTTTTCGCGATGGCAAGGTAATCGGGGTCTTCTTTGAGCAGGCCCCAACGCCGGTGCTGCGTCATGAACCACATGCCGTCGGAGAGGTACGGATAATTGACCGTGCCGTCGTTCGAGAATTTCATGTAGTCCGGCTCGTCCCACTTCTTGCCGATGCCATCGTCGTAGCGGCCGAGCATGCGCGCGAGTATCACCTCGGAGTCGGTGTTCACATACGATTTGTCCGCGATGGTCTGCGCGGTTTTCTGCCGGTTGGACAGCGACGAATCGATCCAGCGGCCGGCTTCGAGAATGGCCGACGTCATCGCTCGCGCGGTATTCGGGTATTTGCTTACGAATTCCGCCGTGGTGCCAAGCGTCTTCTCGGGATGGTCTTTCCAGATGGCCTGGGTCGTAATCGCGGTAAAGCCGATACCGTCGACGATCGCGCGGTTGCCCCATGGTTCGCCCACGCAGAATCCGTCCATATTGCCGACGCGCATGTTGGCGACCATTTGCGGCGGCGGCACCGTGATGATTTTGGCATCGGTAAACGGATTGATGCCGTTCGCGGCCAGCCAGTAGTAAATCCACATGGCATGGGTGCCGGTCGGAAAAGTCTGTGCGAACGTGTATTCGCGCTTTTCCTTGTCCATCAGCGCTTTCAGCGATGCGCCGTCCTTGACGCCTTTTTCGTTCAGCTTTTTCGACAGCGTGATCGCCTGGCCGTTGTGATTCAGGTTCATCAGGATCGCCATGTCTTTTTTCGGCCCGCCGATGCCCATCTGCACGCCGTAGATCAGGCCATAAAGCACGTGCGCCGCATCGAGTTCGCCGTTGACGAGCTTGTCACGCACGGACGCCCACGAAGCTTCCTTGCTCGGCACGATTTTGATGCCGTACTTCTTGTCGAATTCCATCACCGAAGCCATCACGACCGAGGCGCAGTCGGTGAGCGGAATGAAACCGATTTTCAGTTCGGTCTTTTCAGGCGCATCGGACCCGGCGGCCCACGCGCCTTGGCGTATCGCATCAGGTACGAGGCTCATGAGCGCTGCTCCCGTAAGCACGCTGCCGCGGCGCAGGAATTCCCGCCGATTGTCGCTGTCGGGCACTGCAATGGTTTGCGTCTCATGCTTGATCTCGTCGCTCATGTTTCACTCCCGTTTAAAAAAAATATCGATTGGCCGGCTCTTGGCTGCCGCCTGCTGCATGGTTGTCGCGAGCACTCCGTACGGATAGATCCATGCTTGCCTAGCGGTTCCCCTGTGCCCAAAAAAAAGCGTCCATTTCCCCTGAGCAAAACACGCTCGCGAAAATGGACGCCGTTGTCCGAGTGAACATGCATCCGCCATTGGATGCAGTGCTACGGTCTACAAGTTAGCAAGTGCTATGCCATCGATGCCTTTATTCGTTAAGCAACTGAAGATAATAGAAATAACGAGTAGATTACGCCCCGAAGCCGACTCTCGGATTTGCACTGTTGCGGTGCACCATCACGGCCCAGTGCATCAATATGGTGGCGTTTCAGGTCGCGATGAGATCGGCAATCGCAATCAGCTGGCGCGAGACGTCGGCGAGCCGAACGTTGGTTTGCATCGCCTGCTTGCGCAAGGCGCGAAACGCTTCGTCTTCCGAGAGGTTGCGGGTTTTCATCAGGATGCCTTTGGCGCGCTCGATGACTTTGCGGTCCGCCAGCTTCTCTTCGATGTCGTCGAGTTCGCGCTTTAACGCATGAAATTGCTCGAAGCGCGCGATCGCCGCATTGATGATGGGGCCGATGCGTTCGCCCGACATGCCGTCGACGACGTACGCGCTGACGCCGGCCTGCGTGGCAGCACGGATTTTTTCGCTGTCGCCGTCGTGCGTGAACATCACGACGGGGCGCGGATTATCGCGCGTGACGACGCACAGGTTTTCAAGCGTATCGCGGTCCGGGGAATCGGTATCGATGATGACGATATCGGGCTTTAACGCACTGACCTGGCGATGCAGGTCGAGCGTCGAATGCACGTATGCAATCACTTCATAGCCGGCGCGCTCGAGTGCCTGCTGCAGGACTTCGGCGCGCTCGACGGTTTCATCGACGATCATTACTTTCAGCATGGCCGCCCGATTAGAGATGATTTTGGCATCGCAATCAAGCAGCGGCGAGGCTGCCCGTTTCGACCGCAACGATTGCTTTGGCCTGGTTCATGTCGGTCGTGTAACCGCTCGCATACAGGCAGCATGCAAGCTGATTGACGATAGGCAGCGGCACCGGTGCCTGGCCGCTGAGCGCGCCCTTGATCCACGCCGCCGTTGTCGGGGCATCGATGGCCGCGGGCAACGTAGGAATGCTTTTCACCGGCCCCGCCTCCGCTTCGAACAAAACCTGCGCGCTCGCATCCTTGAAATATTCAATCTTCGGGCGCCGCTTTGGATTCGCGAACGGCTCGCCTTCCGTACTGCGCAGCAATAGCGCGTGCGCGTTGGTTGCAAGCAGGAATTCACGCATCATGTCGAGATACGGCGGATGGGAGACGCTGACAATGCGCAGTGTTTCGCTTTCGAACGGATCGATCAGCTTGGCGATCGAATGGGCGCTCGAGCGCACACCCAAACGCGCGCGCAGGCTCAGCAAATCGGTAAGTCCCGGCGCGAGTACGGCGGTCGGCACGAAAGCGATGGCGCCCTTGTCGAGCGCTTCCTGCGCCTGCGCAAGGCTTGCACAAGGCATGACGCCGAGTTCGCGCAGGATGTACGCCGTTGCGATGCGGCCATTGCCGGTCAGCGGTCCATGAATCAGCACCGGCACGCCGAAGCGCTGCAGCAGCAGCGCGAGCAACGGCAGCAGGTTAGGCTGATGGCGCGCTCCGTTGTAACTCGGAAAGATGATCGGCTTCGCTTTGCCGGCGGGCGCGCGCAGGCGGAAGAGCCGTTCGCTCAACGCGCTGTAAAAACCCAGCAGTTCGGGCAGTGATTCGGATTTGACGCGCAACGCGATGAGAATTGCGCCAAGCTCGAGATCGGGTACTCCGCCGTCGAGCATCGCGCCGAACAAGTCGTGCGCATCCTGCTCGGAGAGGTCGCCCGGATTTTCGGCGCCGCGACCGAGATCCTTGATGTAAGTTGCGAAGTTCATGTGTTTCCCCGGATTTAGGAATTGAGGGATGAGGATCGGGCAAAAACCGCGGGGGTTGACTGGCCGGAATTTACGCCGGTTGCTACTCCTCGCTCCTCGATCCTGCCGTTGATCATTCGTTTCAGTTCAGGCACGCATGAGCCGCATTCGGTTCCGCATTTCAACTTTGCCTGCAGTTGGCCGAGATCGGCGCCGCCGGCGAGCAGTGCGCCGATCTCACTCGCGGACACGTCAAAGCAGTTGCAGACAATCGCCCCACGATTGAAGCTGCCGCGGGGCGGCACCGCGACCGGCGCCAGTATCCATGCGCGCATCGCATCGGCCGATGCGCCCTGCGTCATCATGTTTTTCAGCCAGTCGTGTGCCGCCGTTTCGCCGGCAAGACACACGCTCTGCACGATTCCATTTTCGATTCGCGCGGCTTTCTCGACGCCCCGGCGCGCATCGACGTAGCGCATGGTGCGCCGCGTGTCCTGCAAATCGAGCAGGCGGTCAAGCATGGCGAGCACACTTTCGACGATCGGCTGCGCCGCATAACCGCGCAGCACCACCACCAGATCATCGCGCCCGCTCAAGGTCAGCGTCGCATAGTCGAACCCTTCCAGCAGCGGCTGCAGTTCGTCGCGCAATGCCTGCGCGCCGTCGGCTTCGGCGGCAGTAAAGCGGCGCATCGCCACTACGCGGTGCGGCAACACAAGCTTTTCGACTTCGATGGCTGCGTGCTTTAATTCCGGCTGCTTCGATTGCGGATCGAACGCGGCCACCGTCAGCGCATTGACGCCGCCGCCGCGCATGAACTGTCCGCCCCAGTGCATCGGCATGAAAACCTGCGCAGCGCGCACTTG
Source organism: Betaproteobacteria bacterium (assembly GCA_028292435.1). GTDB lineage: Bacteria > Pseudomonadota > Gammaproteobacteria > Burkholderiales > SG8-41 > PALSA-1004. The sequence continues at coordinate 25,351 of JAQGMI010000177.1, read as the reverse complement.
ATCCGATGCGGCCACCCTCACCGCCAATTCGCCGCGCCGGCTTTTCAAGCGCGCGATATCGCCGTCTTTCAAGCCGCGGCGCTCCATGTCGCGCGCGTGCATCGAGAGTAGCGGCTCTTCGACATGGTTGAACAGGCGCGCGACCGTGCCGGTCCGGCTCATCGCATGCCATTGGTCGCGCAGCCGCCCGGTGTTGAGCGCGAGTGGATGCCGCGCGTCGACTTTTTCCGCGGTCGCCTGGTGTTTGGCGGCGACAAATCTGGCGCGGCCATCTGCAGTCGGAAACTGGCCATTCTCATACAGACGGACTTTGCCGCTCAGCGCGCCCTCGGCCATCGGCCATTGCTGCGGGCCCTCTTCTTCCAGAATCGAATATGAGAGGCCGGTGATATCGAGGTCGCGTCCGCGCGTGCTTTCGCGATGCTCGTTAAAAACCGCTTCCGGCGCGGCGTAAGCGAACATGCGCGCCGCGTGCGGGTGATTGAGTTTCTCGCCAAGCCGCAACGCGAATTCGTTGGCGATGCGCCAGTCGGCACGCGTCTCGCCGGGTGCGCCGACTGCCGCGCGAACGCGTGTAATGCGGCGCTCCGAATTGGTAACGGTGCCTTCCTTCTCGCCCCAGGTCGTCGCCGGCAGCAACAAGTCCGCATAAGCGGCAGTGTCGGTGTTGCGATAAGCTTCCTGCACGACGACAAATTGAGCGCGGGCAAGCGCCGCGCGCACGCGATTGACATCGGGCATCGATTGGGCGGGATTCGTGCATGCAATCCAGACCGCCTTGATTTCACCGCGGTGAATCGCTTCGAATAGCTCGACTGCCGTTTTGCCGGGTTGCGCCGGCACCGAATCAATGCCCCAAAGCTTCGCGACTTCGGCGCGATGCGCGGGATTGGCGAGGTCGCGATGGGCCGAAAGCAGATTGGCCATGCCGCCGACTTCGCGGCCGCCCATCGCGTTCGGCTGACCGGTGAGCGACAACGGGCCTGCCCCGGGTTTGCCGATCTGCGCGGTGGCCAGATGTAAATTGATCAATGCCGCATTGTTATTGGTGCCGTGCGAAGACTGATTGAGTCCCTGGCAATACAGCGACAGCGTCGCGCGCGACGCGCCAAACCATTTCGCGGCCAGCACGATGTCTTCGGCGGGAACACCGCAAATCGTTGCCGCGACTTGCGGCGTGTATTCGCGCACTGCCTCCTTCAACGCATCGAAGCCGGCGGTATGGGCGCGGATGTAGTCGATATTGCAAAGCCCTTCCCACAACATGACATGCAGCATCGCGTTATAAAGCGCGATGTCGGTACCGGGCAGGATCGGCAAGAACAAATCCGCCGCTGCCGCGGTATCGGTGCGGCGCGGATCGACGACGATGATTTTGAGTGCCGGATTGCGCACCTTCGCGTCTTCAATCCGGCGAAACAGGACCGGGTGCGCGAACGCGGTATTCGATCCGGCAATAAACAGGCATTCTGCAGCGTCGATGTCTTCATAACACGCGGGCGGCGCGTCTGCCCCGAGTGTCGCCTTGTAGCCCGCCACCGCGGACGACATGCAAAGCCGCGAATTGGTGTCGACGTTATTGGTGCCGATCAGTCCCTTCGCGAGCTTGTTGAAGATGTAATAGTCTTCGGTGAGCAACTGGCCGGAAATATAAAACGCAACACTGTCCGGCCCGTGTTCGCGAATAATAGCGGCGAACTCTCCCGCCGCGAATTCGAGTGCGTCATCCCAGCTCACGCGTTGACGCGCGTTGACGCGGCTCTTTCGCAGTTCGGGATACAAAGCGCGCGCCGTGGTACCTGCGGTCAGATGAAGCGTCGAACCTTTCGTGCACAAGCGGCCGAAATTCGCCGGGTGCGCAGGATCGCCGCGAACGCCGGTGATGCGTTCACCGTCGCTTTCGATTACGACTCCGCAGCCAACGCCGCAGTAGCAACAAGTGGATTTGACTTCTGGCATGGACAGACATTAGCAACCCGTGTGCCAAGTCGGTAACAGCATGGAATCATCGAGATGGCGGGACTATTTCGCGCGGAACCCCGATTTCCGCCAACTCCCAGTGCATGCAGAAGCGCCCGCGCCTCATGTTGGTGCGCCGCAATTCGAGCGCGATTAAGACCCGCTGAGAACCGGAGGCTGTGCTTTGCCACCCAAGTGCGCGCCCAAAGTCAGCAGTTGCGGTACGCGCCTCAGCAAACTCACCGCGATCTTCGCCGCCGTTGGGCGCGTCGCGAGATTCGCAAACAGCGCTGCCGCATGGATACGCGCGGCGAAATTGCGACGCCAATCAGCCGAGTACGCGCGCGCAACCTTGTCCATTGCACCGTCTAATTCGAGCTCGTGCGAGTGTGCGATCAAGCTGGCGCACAGCAGCCACGACGATTGAATTGCCATGCTGATGCCCTCGGCGACGATCGGATGCGCTTCACCGGCGGCGTTGCCGACGACGAAAATCCGGTTGCTGTAGACAGAACGCATGCCGGGCCGGATCGGACCTACCGACAACCATCTGCCTTCCAGCGTCGCCGGTTTCAGGACTGCATCGACGCCGCTGTTGGCGGCGCGGATATGCGCAAGCACTGCTTCACCAGCTTTGAGATGCGGCCACTGGAGACGACACGCGGTGAGCGTATCGCGCCGAATACAGCACGACAGCGTTACCCTGCCGCCGTCGGTCGTCACCATGCCGCCGTACCCGCCCGGGAACAACATGAGCGGCATAAGCGAAACTGGCAGCGCCGCATGCACAAAGTGCGCTTTGAACGCGAAAAGGTCGCTGCCGCGTGACGGGCATGCAGCAATATGCGTCGGCAGGTCGCCGCCCTCCCACGAACCGTGCGCTGCAATGACTACGCGAGCGCGCAGCGTTGTGGCTTGCCGCCTGTCTTCGCCGTACACGCTTGCCGCATGCAGGCCATTTGCGCCTTGCGATAACCGCTTCACTGTCCATGGTTGCCAGATTACGGCGCCTGCATTGGCCGCCGCTCGCAGCAACGCTGCATCGAAGCGCTCGCGGCAAAGCGCGCGGCCGTAGCGCTCCCCGCCGTGCGGAAATCGCGGCATGGCGGCGGCGAGACGCGTGTTTCCCGCATATAAACCAACCTCGCGAACGGGCGGCCCCGCGTGCGCAAGAAAATCATTTGCGATGCCCAGCTCTTCGAACAGCGGCAGGCTCGTCGCTGAAATGAATTCGCCGCATACTTTGCGGCGCGGGAAGACTGCTTTTTCAACCACCGCGACGGACCATCCGGCGCGCGCAAGCATCAGCGCGGCGGTTGCACCTGCCGGGCCGGCGCCGACAACCAGCGCGTCGTATTCGCTCATTGAGCCGCGGCGTCGGCGGTACCGCCATCGGCGCGGACCGCCACAAAATAGTGGCTGAACAACCCGTAACCTGCTTCGCGCAGCGTCCAGCCGTCGGCTTGCGGCCAGTTCGCCGACAGTTCCTGGTCTGAAAATCCCGCATGCACGCTCGCTACCGCATCGTGACGCGTGACTGCGTTGCATCCGGCGATTGCCAGCAGGCGACTGCCGGCAAGCGCGAAACGCGAGCGCCGCGGCTCGCATGCGATCAATACGCGCGTGCGCTGCGAAATCATCGACAGCAGTTCAAACAATCCGGCGGTGTCGAAATGATGAAGAAACAAATTGGCGACGATGACATCAGGCGCAAATCGCATCGGCTGCGCGAGCCACGCCCTGACCTCCGACTTGATCGCTTGCGCACGCCAGCCGAGCGTGCGGAATTCCGCGATCGTCCCGCCCGACACGAGTGACTGGCGATCGAGCAGCAGCACGTCGAGCGCGCGCCATTGCGGCAGCCGGTGCGCGACCTGCAGCATGAAATGGCCATCGCCGGCACCGATTTCGGCGATTACGCGCGGCGGCCGCTCGCCGAATGCGCGGCTTAGCTCTCGCGCGACGAAAGCGCCATTCATCATCATCGCGTTCACGCGTCGCAAATCGCGGCGTGAACGGATCGCGCACGGCTCCTCGGGCGGCAAGCTGTCGAGCAATTCAGGTTCGACTCTGCGCGGCAGCGCCGGACGCTGCGTGATTGCGTTGAGGCCCATCGTCATGCGACTTTCAGCAGCGCACCGTGGCAGCTGAAGCCGGCGCCGAACGACGACATCCACCACCAGCCGCCGGGCGCGCCGCCGTTTAACGCGGCCTGCAACGCGAAATACACCGAAGCGCTGCTCACATTGCCGAACTCATTGAGCACGGCGCTGGCCCAGCCAAGATCGTCCGCGGATAATCCGAGTTCATCGCGCAGGGCTTCGATCACCTTGCGGCCGCCGCCGTGCAGCACCCACGTGCCGATCTGCCGCTGCGTCATCTGCCGCTGCGTTAATACGTCCGCGAGTACCGCCGCGGCGTGGGTCGCGGCAATGTGCGGGACTTCGGGCGTCAGGATGTTGCGCAACATTCCGTTCGCGTGTTCGAAGCGCAGCGTGTCGCGTCGGTCCGAATCGTGCAGCGAAGCTGCAGTCGTCCACTCAATGCGGCGTGCGGATGCAGCAGGACTGTTCGCGAGTACCGCCGCGCCGGCACCATCGCCGAACAGGCATGCACTGATCAAAACGCCGGGATCGTTGTCGATATAAAACGCCGCGCTGCAAACCTCAACGCAAATCGAGAGCACCCTGCTCGCGTCGCCTGCCTTCAGCAGCGCCGAACCAGCGCGCAGGTTCGGTACCGCTGCACCGCAGCCCTGGCCCACAAGATCGAGTCCGAATACATTCGGCCGCAGCCCCAACCTTTCGCCGACGTAACTGGTGAGCCCGGGACATAGATAGCCGGTGCAAGTGCTGATAATAACGGCGTCGATATCGTCAGCGCAGAGTTGCGCCGATTCGAGCGCACGCCGCGCAGCCTCGGTCGCCAGCTTCGGCGCATGTAACGCGAAACGCCGATGCAGGGTGTCGGGATCGAGTTCAAAGCATTCAGCCAACGAATCGAGCGCAAGCGCGCGCGTGCCGATTCCGTTGGCATCGAGCAGCACGCGCTGGAGGATGGCGCGCGCACGCCGGTCGAGCCCGTTAAATTGCGGCGCGGCCTGGAACGCCTGCCAGCATTCCCGCTGGCTGTAGCGGCGCGGCGGTACGGCGGTGCCCAGTCCGTTAATGAACATTCATTCTGCCGGTGGTCCGCGCCGGCTGCAGGCGGCGCCAGGATAGTTCCCGAAAAGAAGGCAAAAAAAAGGCTCCCGGAAAAATTGGATTTTACCGAGAGCCTGGACCTGCAGATTTTCTTCAGGGAGGAAAAGAATTCGCAGGCGCCAGTTAGGATTATCCATATGACACTCTGAGGTTCTGTACGATACCGAACATAACCGAAATAAAATATGACACTTGTAGGTACCTTCGGCAGCGACGACGATTGTCCACTGTACGACAGACCGGCCCGGAGTTGCCGGGCCGGCGAAATGAATCGGCTAGTGGAAAATTTTACAGGCGAGAGAGTCGGCCGCCCTCGACGCGCACGCGGTCGCCCGTGCGCAGATCGCTGATATCGTCCTGCGTCACAACCTCATTGGCGCCGTTGTCCATGCGCACGGTGACGCGAAATGTTTCATTGTTACCGCGGCGTTTTTGAATTTCATTCCCCGCCATTGCGCCGCCGGCTGCGCCTGCGATCGTTGCCGCAGTGTTGCCGCGCCCGCTGCCGATCTGGTGGCCGATCAAACCGCCGGCAATGCCGCCGATAACCGTACCGGCGATATTATTGCCGTCGCCTTTTTTTACCACTTCGATGCGGTCCACAACGCCCTGTCCATAGGACGCCTGGCGGCTATCGTAGCCGCCTTGACGGCTGTCGTAAGGGCCGGTGTTGTACGGACGCGATTGATCGGATGCGCAACCCGCCATGACGATGGCGACTGCGGTCACTGCCGTGCTGATGGTGAAATCAATTTTCATTTGCTGCTCCTCTGTCGGTATAAATTACTGGGTAGTCAGCCGCCGGATGACGGCTGGCTGGAACACGGCACCGCGGCGCCGTACGTATGGCGATATGACTCGACGCCGCAGTTGCGGGTTCCAGACGGCGGAAGGTCTTACAATGTCCGCGCATTCGCTCGATGTCGGGGCGCATCGCTTTCTGGTCGCTTCGATTTCAATGCTTGCCGCGAGTCCAGCCAATTGAAAGCACCCGGCGTGATCGTTTCTGGCAAACCGGCGGTTTGCCAAGCACGGCGAAACAGTGGACGATACGAAAGATCGCTGTACAAATTACATTGCGCGTTTTCAGGACGAACTCGCGCCACCCTCGAGGAGAATCAAAAGATGCTGACCAAACGCCTGGCGGAATTTGTCGTCGATATCCGCACTCAGGACATGCCCCCTGCTGTGCTCGCGGGCGCGCGCCACGCATTGATCGACACGATGGGCTGCGCACTGGCGGGAACGCTCGAGCCGGCCGCGGAAATCGCCGCGCGGTGGGCACACGAAAGCAGCGCTAACGGACCTGCCACCGTTTGGGGACGCAATCTCGCGACCTCGGCCGCGGAGGCCGCCTTTGCCAATGGCATCGCCACCCATGCACTCGATTTCGATGACAGTCTTCCGTCGCTGCGCGGTCATCCCAGTACCACGATGGGACCGGCGGCGCTCGCCGTCGGCGAAGCGGCGCACGCGTCGGGCGCCGATGTGCTCGCGGCGTTTGCACTCGGACTCGAGATCGCCGGCAAGATCGGCCGTGCGCTCGGGCCTGAGCATTACGTACGCGGATGGCACACGACCGCCACCGCCGGCATTTTTTCTTCGACGACGGCGGCAGCGCGCCTGTGGCGCCTCAACGCGCCGCAACTGCAAACTGCATGGGGCCTCGCCGCGTCGCAGTGTGCCGGACTTGTGCGCAACTTCGGCACGATGACCAAGCCGTTCCACGCCGGTTACGCTGCGCGCGTTGGCGTATTGTCGGCGTGGATGGCGCAGCAGGGCTTTACCGCCGATGAAAATATTTTCGACGGCGACAACAACTTTTTTTCTACCTATGGCGGCAGCGACGGCACGCCGCTCGCGGCGACCATCGACAAGCTTGGCAAGCCGTGGGAGATGCTCGAGCCCGGGATTTATGTGAAGCGCTGGCCTTCGTGCTATTGCAATCATCGGCCGATCGGCGGCATGTTGAAACTGATCGCGGAGCACGGCATCCGTGCCGATGAAGTCGAAGCCGTCGAAATCGGCTTTTTGCCCGGCTCCGACAACGCGCTCGTCAGCTCCGACCCGCATACAGGGCTCGAAGGCAAGTTCAGCATCGAATACAACGCCGCCGCCGTGCTGCTCGATGGCAAGCTCACGCTCGAAAGCTTCACCGACCCGATGGTCGGGCGGCCCGCGATTCGCGAATTGATGAAAAAAGTGAAGCGCTACCGCATCGAAGCCAAAGGCACGTTCTCGGGCGTCGTCGGCTACACCGACGTGATGATTGCGACCACGCGCGGCCGTCATACACTGCGCGTCGATCACGCACCCGGTTCGCCCGAATGGCCAATGACAGAGCAGGACCGAGATGAAAAGTTTCTCGATTGCGCAGGCCGCGTGCTCGGTCAGCCGGGCGCCCGCCAACTCCTCGACACACTGCGCGGCTTTGAAACAATCGCCGATATCAGGACGCTGGTTAAAGCAACGATTCCCGGCACAAGCACGCCGCCCAAAGCGCATGCCGGCCTGGTGAACGCGGCGAAATAGTTCCAGCGTGAAATTTGCAATGGGCAAGCGCGCGCTTGCGCTCGGATGCGCGTTGCTTGCGGGCGCAGCGTCGTGTGCGGCTCAATCGTATCCAGACCGTCCGATTCGCCTGATCGTGCCGCAGCCGCCGGGCGGCACGTCCGACATTCTCGGCCGCGCGTTCGGCCAGCGCCTGGCTGAAAACGTTCATCAGCAGGTCGTCATCGACAATCGAGCCGGCGCAAGCGGCACGATCGGCACCGATCTCGCCGCAAAGTCGACACCCGACGGCTACACGCTCGTATTCGTCTATACGACGCATGCAACCACGCCGGGGATTTACGGCAAGCTTCCTTACGACCCGGTCGCAGACTTTGCGCCGGTCACGATACTGACGGCCGCGCCGCTTCTGCTCGTGGTGCATCCCAAAACTCCGGTGACGACGGTCAAAGAGCTGATTGCCTATGCGAAAACGCGACCGGGCGAACTCAATTTCTGCTCCGCCGGCAATGGCAGCGGCAGCCACCTTGCCGGCGAGCTCTTCAACTCGATGACCGGCGTCAGGCTCGCGCACATTCCTTACAAAGGTTCCGGGCTTGCGATCACCGAATTGATCGGCGGCCAGGTGCAGCTCATGTTCGCCGGCATCGTGCCGATCGATCCGCATGTTAAATCCGGCCGCGTGCGCAGCATCGCGGTGTCGAGCGCGCAGCGGACTGCGTCGCTGCCGCAAGTGCCGACGATCGCGGAGTCGGGATTGCCTGGGTTTGAAGTCGTCGGCTGGTATGGGGTGCTGGCACCCGCGCGCACGCCGCCCGCGATCATTGAGCGGCTGCATCGCGAGTTCATCGCCATTCTCAAAACGCCGGAAATCCGCGATCGCCTGACGCGCGAAGGTGCCGAGCCGGTCGGCAATACGCCGGCTGAGTTCACCGCGTTTTTGAAGACGGACATCGCGCGATGGGGCAAGGTCATTAAAGCGGCAGGCGCAAAACTTGATTAGGCGCGGCCTGCTGTTGCTTGTCACGGCACTCGGCGGCGCAACCAATGCGGTTGCGCAGACTTATCCTGATAAACCGATTCGTATCATCTCGCCGTTTTCACCGGGCGGCGGCACCGACTTGATGGGAAGATTGATCGGCCAGCAACTGACGAAAAGCTGGGGCCAGCAGGTTATCGTCGAGAACCGTCCGGGCGCCAATGGAATGTTGGGCTCCGAGTTTGTCGCGAAATCCGCGCCCGACGGTTACACGCTGCTCATCGGCACGATGGGGACGCACGGAATCAATGCCAGTCTTTATCGAAAAATGCCGTACGACGCAGTCAACGATTTCACGCCCGTCACCGCGCTCATCACGTCACCGATGCTGCTGCTTGTGCATCCGTCGATCCCCGCACGTTCGGTCAGGGATTACATCGCGCTCGCCAGGGCGAAGCCCGCGCAGATTACCTTTTCGTCGGCGGGCACCGGCAGCGTCGGTCATCTTGCGGGCGAGCTCTTCAATTATATTGCGCAGGTACGAATTGTCCACGTGCCATACCGCGGCAGCGGACCGGCAACGATCGACCTCTTGAGCGGGCAGGTGCAATCGATGATCGGCTCGCCGGCGGCGACGCTCCATTACGTGAAAGCCGGCCGTGTGCGCGCGCTCGCGCAGACGAGCTTGAAACGCTCTTCGCTGATCCCGGACGTGCCGACGCTTGCCGAAAGCGGGCTCAAGGATTACGACGTGACGACCTGGTATGGCGTGTGGGCACCGGCGCGCCTGCCGAATACGATCGCGCAGAAACTGCACGCTGAAGTCGTGCGCATGCTCGCGCTGCCTGAAACGCGCCAATTGCTGATGTCGCAAGGCATGGAACCGCTGGGCAACACTTCCGATGAATTCGCGGCGCAAATTAAAACGGAACTCGCCAAGTGGGCGCGCGTCGCGGCGAATGCCGCGATCACGCCGGAATAGCCGGATATTCTTCTATTCGAGCTTGATGCCGAGCGTCTTGACGACCTTCGCCCACATGGCCGTCTCTTCGCGCACGATGTGATTCGCGTCGCGCGATGAGTTGCCGGCTGTTTCCGACGCGACGCCGAGGGCGAGTTCTTTCGCTTCGGGCAGGCGTAATATCTTTGCGCTTTCGACATTCAGTCTTTCAACGACGGCGGCGGGCGTTTTGGCGGGCGCAAACAGGCCGACCCAGCCTTCGACGTTGAACCCCGTCAACCCCGCTTCGCTGACCGTCGGCAGATCGGGCAGCGCGGCTGAACGCTTGTCGCTCGTTTGCGCAATCGCGCGCAATCGACCCGCCTTTACCTGCGGCATTGCCGACGGCGGTGTCGCAAACGAAAGCTGCGTTTCATTGCCGACGAGACTGATCATCCCCGGTCCGCCGCCCTTGTACGGCACATGAGTCATGTCGGCGCCGACCGTGATCTTGAACAACTCGACGGCAAGGTGCTGCGCGGTGCCGGTGCCGGGACTCGAAAAACTCAACTTGCCCGGGTTTGCCCTGGCATAAGCAATCAGCTCTTTCACATTTGCCGCCGGCACTGACGGATGCACCACGACGACGTTCGCGTATTTGATGATTTGCGTGACCGCAGTCAGGTCGCGCGCGGCGACGAACGGTAAATTCTTGTAGACGCTCGCGTTGACCGTGATCGACGCCTCGGCGGTGACGAGCAGCGTGTAACCATCGGGCGCGGACTTGACGACGATTTCGTTGGCAATGTTGCCGGCCGCACCGCCGCGATTGTCGACGACGATGCTTTGGCTCAGCGCGTTTGAGAGGCGGGTCGACAACAAGCGCGCTGAAAAGTCCGACGAGCCGCCCGGCGGATAGCCGACGACGATGCGGATCGGCTTATCGGGATAGCTGGGCTGTGCCGATGGCGACGATGCGCCGAAAATACAAGCAACGCATATGGCGCCATACGCAATTGATTTGCGCTCTGTAAACATAGGTTTCCTCCTCGACGCGCCGCGCTGGTTTTCCAGCGGGCCAAGATTGCGCGCAACGCCCGGCCGCGTCAACTTGACGAGCGAAGCGCGGCAAGAGAAGCTCTCACGCTCGCAACACCAAAGTCCCGGAGGAGTGGATGAAACTGCGCTGTGTAACTGCAGTGGCGCTCGCGTTCGCCGCAGCGACGGCATGGGGCCAGCCGGCCGCATATCCCGCGAAGGTCGTGCGCGTCGTCGTTCCGGTCGCGCCGGGCGGCAATCAGGAAACGATCGCGCGCACGGTCTCCGACCAGCTGACACGCATCCTCGGGCAGCCATTCGTGATTGAAAGCCGCCCGGCATCGAGCGCGATTGTCGGCACGCGCTATGTGAAAAGCGCGCCGCCCGACGGCTATACGCTGCTCGCGATCTCGAATACCTTCGTGCGCGTTCCGACGCTGATGGCCGAAGCGGGCTACGATCCGATCAAGGATTTCGCCGCGATTTCGCTGACCGGCGAAGTGCCGCTGGTCCTCGTGATCAATCCGGCGCTGCCGGTTAAAACGCTGAAGGAATTCATCGCGCTGGCCAAACAGCGGCCGGGCGAACTGACCACCGCGTCGTCCGGCGTCGGCTCAACCGGCCACGTGGCAAGCGAGATATTCAGCCGCCAGGCCGGCGTGCGCATGCTCAACATCCAGTACAAAGGCGCAGCCCCCGCGGTCATCGATCTCGTGGGCGGACACGTGATGCTGCGCTTCGATCAGGTCACGACGTCATTGCCTTTTATTCGCTCGGGCAAACTGCGCGCGATCGGCGTGTCGAGCGTCAAGCGCTCGGCCGCGCTACCCGAGGTGCCGACGATGATCGAAGGCGGGTTGCCCGATTTCCAGGACACGACGTTCAACGGCTTGATGGCGCCGGCGGGCACGGCGCGCGACGTTGTCGAGCGCCTGCGCGACGGCGTTGCCAAAGCAGCTGGCGGCGGCGAAGTGCATCAACGTTTGCAAGACCTTGGCATCGAACTCGTCGCGAGCCGTTCGTCCGAAGAATTCGCCGCCTTCCTGCGCAAGCAAGTCGACGAGTTCGCTATACTGGCGCGCCAGACGAGCATGACTTTCAGATAGCAGCACCTTCGCTTTTCCACTGGAGTCGTCGTGAAATTCATCGCGGATACGAGAGTCCATTTAAGCGCGGACGAAGCGCAGGCGCTCGCCGTGCAGTCGCTCGAGAAAATCGGTTACGACGCGGAAGAAGCGCGCATCATCGCGGACCATGTCGTCGATGCCGCATTGTGCGGATACGAATATTCGGGCCTGCCTAAGATTCTCAACGTCGCCGAGCACCGCCAGTTAAAACACGCGCGGCGCAGGATGAGCGCCATTCGTGAAACGCCCAACTCGGTGCTGTTCGACGGCGGCAACAACAACGGCATGGTCGCGATGTATCGGGCGACGCAAGTCGCGATCGAGAAAGCGCAGGCGAACGGCATGGCTGTCGTCGGCGTTAACAACTCATGGGTCAGCGGCCGCAGCGCGCATTACGTCGAGATGGCGGCGCGCGCCGGACTCGTCGCCATGCACACGGTGAGCAGCCGCATTCATGTGTCGGCGCCGGACTCGAGCGGCCCGGCCACCGGCACCAATCCCATCGCGTTCGCGTTCCCGACGGAAAACGATCCGTTCATCGTCGATCTCGGCGCCGCCGCCTTTATGGGAACCGATTTGATGTTTCAGGTCAGGCGCAAAGCGGTGTTGCCGGAGAATGTCGCCATCGACAAGGATGGCAATCTCACGCGCGACCCCGCGCAAGTGCATGCGATCCTGCCTTTCGGCGGCTACAAGGGATTCGCGCTCGCGCTGGCGATGCAGGCGATGGGTGTGCTTGCCGGTTCGGGACTTGGCGACGACAAGTCGTACGGTTATCTGATCATCGCCATCAAGCCCGACCTGATGGTCCCGCTCGATGAATTCAAGCGCGATATGAGTGCAATGCTGGCACAGGTCAAAGCAACGCCACGCCAACCGGGCGTCGATGAGATCCGGCTGCCGGGCGAGCGCTCGTTGCGCGAGCGCGCGCGCCTGAAGCGCGAAGGCATCGAAATCGATCGCAGCATTTACGATACGCTTCTCGCCCTGCCGCAGGGAAAACTGCCGGCGTTCTGACTCGCCGCACAACCGGTAACCGCAATGAATAAACCTTATGAATTTCGCGGCCATGCTTATCGCTCGCTCGCCGAGGCTGAGACGTGGACGCAGCAATATCACGAGCCTGCGCTCGAACCCGAACTCGCGATCATCGATCCGCATCACCACGTGTGGGACGACCAGCGCGGGCGTTACCTGACGCATGAACTGGCGGCCGACGTCGACAGCGGCCACAACATTATCGCGACCGTGTTTGTGGAAGCCGGCGTTATGTACCGCGCCGACGGCCCCGCGGCATTAAAACCTGTCGGCGAAGTCGAATTCGTCAACGGCGTCGCCGCCATGGGTGCGAGCGGCAACTACGGCAAGGCGCGGCTGTGCGCGGGTATTGTCGGCCACGCCGACCTCATGCTCGGCGACAAAGTGACGCCGGTGCTCGAGGCGCTGACAGCCGCGGGCAACGGCCGCTTCAAAGGCATTCGTTATGGAACGATCTGGGACGTCGGCAACGCCGCGAAGTTTGGCCGTCACCAGGTACCGCGTCATTTGATGGGCGACGCAACGTTTCGGCAGGGTTTTGCCTGCCTGCAGCCGCTCAAACTCTCGTTCGAAGCGTGGCTCTTTCACCCGCAGCTCGACGATCTCGCCGCCCTGCTCCGAGTGTTTCCCGAAGCCAATGTCGTGCTCAACCACTGCGGCGGCCTGCTCGGCATTGCGCCGTACGAGGGCAAGCGCGATGAAGTCCATAAGGTCTGGCTCGCGCATATCCGCAATCTCGCGCAATTTCCGAACCTGTCGGTCAAGATCGGCGGCTTGGGCATGCTCTATAGCAACTGGGATTTTCACTTGCGCGACACGCCGCCCTCATCAAGCGACCTCGCGTCCGCCTGGCGCCCGTACGTCGAAGGCTGCATCGAAGCGTTCGGCGCCGGGCGCTGCATGATGGAAAGCAATTTTCCACCCGACAAACAAACCTGCGGCTATGGTGTGCTGTGGAATGCGATGAAACGCATTACCGGGAAATGCTCTGCCGCGGAGAAAGCGGCGCTATACCGCGACACCGCCGCCCGGGTTTATCGCCTGGACGTGTGACGGTTGCGTGCGCCGTTCCGCGTCAAAGCGCGCCGAGCATAGCCTGTTTCAGTTTCGGATCGCGCGGTCGGTCGCCGAGCCAGATTCGCATTAGTGCCTTGTTGAAGTCGGCGCCGGGAATGCGCCGCTGCTCTTTGCCGTTGATGCTGATGACCGTGCCCGTTTTAGGCAGATAGTCGATATAGATCTCGGTGCCCTCTACGATGTCGGGCATTTTCGCGAGGAAATCATTGAGCTGATTCATGCGCGACTCGAGCGGTCTGCGCTCTTCGCTGGTCAGCGTCTCGCGCAGCGCTTCGTTGGTTGTTTCGTTGAATTGCTTTGCTTTGACACCGCGCAGAAAATGCAGCGCCAGCCGCCGCGGCCGATCCTGGCCAAGAATGGCCTCTCCGTCCGAATTCCGGGATGGCAGGTACAGCGCGGCAACATAGATTCTGAACACCGCCTGCTGCCTGACGCCGGCGCCATTCAGCACGACCGCGGATCCATCGGGGCCGATGCGTGCCCGCTCGGGCAGTTTGACGCCGTCCAACTCCAGGGCTGTTGCCAGGCCACTCACGATCACCAGGGACGCCGCCAGGACTAGCCGGAAGCGCGCCGATTGCCCGCGTATTTGCGCGATTTGAGTTGCCCTCATGTTTCACCCGCCTCGCTTGATCGTTCACCCACATGCCGGGGCCGGCCAGCGAATCACGCAGAAGGTAGACGGTTGGTGCTATGTTGGGAACCGGACACCTTCCGATTCGCAAGTAGGAACCCGCCCCTAAGCGCAAACTCTTCCTAGCGAACTTCGTCGAGTGTCGCGTAAGGATTTCTGCATAGCGGGCAAGTCCACATATCGCGAGCCGCGCAGATGGTGCACATCTGCTGCGCGCATTTGCTGCATACGCGGTAAGTCGATTTATCTTCGACGTAATAGCGGTGCCTGCACACGGGGCAATACGTCTCCGCCGGGCTTTCGCTCATCGCTGCAGTCCCTTTTTACCGATAAACGATAATCGTATGCTCGTGGCATAAAGTCAACTTCGGTTTTCCGCGCTGCAAGCTCGTCAAAAGGTGACGCCTTCCGCGCAGCCATTTGGAACTGCGCCATCGACTTGTGTGTCCAACTGGTTCGCCGCATTGCAGCGGCTTAGACGAGGAAACGTTCATGGATTTGCACGCCGCGGTGAATGGAGAAGAAATCGGCGACGACGACAATGCCGCCACGATCCTCAAGCGCGGCCACCAGTCGCTGCGCAAGGCGTTCGCGAGCTACCGCGGGCTCATGCACGACTCAGCAGTCGAGCGCGCCGCGGTCGCGCAGGATATCTGCATGCAATTGGAGCTGCAGTTCGCGATCACCCGCGACATATTTTATCCCGCAATGGCGGGCGGGCAGACCAGACTCGTCAGCGAACTGGGCGATGCGCAGGACGATATTCAGGAGTGCATTGAAACGCTGCGCGGAATCAAATCGGCCGACAGCCCGGAACTCGACTCGACGATGGTGAGGCTGATGGAACTTGGCGACGTTTACTTTTGCAAGGAAAGAACTCTGATCGAAGCGGCCGCCGCCGGGCCGGATGATTTGCAGACGCTGGGCGCGCGGATGATGGAACGGCGCAAAAAAATCGCCGGCGCGGTGCAGGACCTCGAAAGCCGGAGCTAAGGCAGCGCCTATTTAACCATCAGCTTGACCAACGCATCCGCCCGCGGCTGCTGGTCGAGCTTGCGGCACATCTCGATAATGGATTCGTAGTGCGCCGGGGTAATCGGCAATCCGGACGAAATCGCGCGGATGCGCCTCGCCTCTTCCTCGAAATCCCAGATGAACTCGCGGCCGGTGCCCTGCAACGTGTAATTTTTGCCGTCCTTCGTGAAAATCGTGATGCGCGGCCCGAACAGCGTCATGGTCGGCGACGGAATAATGGTCACGCGCTGCGTCAGCGCGAGAATTTCGGGCGGGTCGTCTTTGCCCGCGGTCTGCGGAACCCATTCGTTCAGCATTGGAAAGCCGCGTTTGGTGGCCGCATACGCGATGTGATACGCCGTGCTGCCCGCTTTTTTGTTGGTGTCTTCGCGCCGGACCGCAAACGCAGGGCTCGGATATTGTGTTTCGAGCCAGTTGACCACCGCTTCGATGCGATCGATGTTTTCAGGCCGGATGTCGTGATCGGCGCACAACTTCGCCGTCACGTCGATGTGCGCTATGTTGTATCCGGATATCGAGTAGATGCGATACAGCGTTTCGAGGAACATCCAGTCCTCACCGAGCTTCTCGCCGATCTTGTCGAGACTGGCATGCGTATCGCCGACAAAACTATAAAGCAGACGGCCCTGATTGTTGCCGACATAAGCGTGATAAAAACCGGCGTCACCTTCGAGCACAGTCTCGCCGCCGATGTGCCCCTGCTTCGCGAGTGCCACCGCGAGCATCGCGTTGCGCACCGCCGCGCCCTCGCGCAGAGCCCGACCGCCGCTGCGCGCGCCTTCGAGATTGCCGCTCGCCAGGCTTGCGCACAGCGCAATCGTGCTGTTCATCTGATCTTCGTTCAGACCGAATATCTTGGCGGCCGCGATGGCGCCGCCGAAGATGCCGAAGATCGGGCTCGCATGAAAGCCGCGGGCCGCCAGCGTTGGAATAAAATCCGCCGCCAGCCGCTCCATCACTTCGTAACCCGCAGCGATCGCAGTAATGAATTCCTTCCCGGATGCGCCGGTTTCCTCCGCCGCGGCAAGCGAAGCCGGCGGCACGCTGGTGCCCGGGTGCATGAGCATGCGGAACGTGTCCCACTTGCCGCCAGCAAACGCCATTTCCGAATTGGCAAATGCGGCGCCGCCCTTGGTCACTTTTTCGCCGCTGACCAGAATCGTCGCGCCGCGTTTGACGCCGGCTTCTTCGTCGACCATCAGTTTGACCGCATCGCGCCCCGGCTTTGTCTGCGAACCGATCAATATCGACGACAGGCAGTGAAGCGTAACGCCTTTGGCGCGATCGATGACCGCTGGCGGCAGTTTGTCGTATGTGAGATTGGTAATCCAGCGGGCGAGTTGGCGGCTTAACGATGCCATTGATCTGTCCTTAAGAGATATTGAGTCAGGTGGCGCAATCGGCGCCGCACTTTAACCGCGTCTGAAGTCGGGCGGGCGGGTGCGGCACCGCAATGCGGTACCGACTATGGCATCTAATTCAGAAGATGCCGGCCCGAAAAACACCGGCAAATGCGAGTGCTAGGCGCGCAGCTCCGGAAACACGCGTTCTTCGTCGAACACGCCGGTCTTGGTTCGTAACACGACGATGCCGCCCGTCTTGCCGAGCGTCTTGCGCAAAATACCCGCGCGACTGCCTTCTTCTTTTGATTTGAACGTGCGCAGAATGCGCTCGCTGTCGTCGTGCCTGAGCACCCAACTCGATTTTGTCTGATCGAATCGAAGCGTAAATTTTCTCTTCACTTGCAACTCCTCCAGTTACCAGCTTATTTGTCTATTTTATCAGGCCGATATCGTTTCGTTTTCACGTACGGCATAGACGTCCGTAATCATGCTTAATCCCTTGAATTCAATTGCATTACCGCACTCGTCGCTGACCGTCATGAGCATCTGCTCGCGGACCGTGCCTTTCTGAGTGACGCTCGGCTTGTTGATCCAGTGCGCACCCGCTTGCTCGAGACGGGCGGCCGCCTTTTGGAAATCCTCGAGCGTCATCACAACGCCAAAGTGACGCAGCGGTGTCGCCAGCGCACCGCCGATTTTTCGGCCCTTATCGCCGATCGCTTCGTCGGGGGCCAGGTGCGCGACGATGTGATGACCAAAAAAATTGAAGTCGAGACGGCCCTTGACGCGGCGGCCCTCCGGACATTGCAGCATGTCGCCGTAAAATTTGCGTGCGCGATCCAGATCGTTGACCGCGACAGAAAAGTGAAACAGAGTATTACTCATCAGCAAATCTCCCATGAGTTTGAAGCGTTATGTGCGATTAAACCGGACGCCGGAACGAAGCGCTATTTCACTCCCACAGCCGCTCGGGCATCGGCAGGCCGGCGAAATCGGTAGCGCCAAGCGGGCCGTCGGGCGCGATCCCCATGCCCTCGAGCACCGCTATGAGCTGCCGGCAATGCTGGCCTGAATGCCAGGTTACCCGCTCGAACACCTGATGCGCGACCGTATCGCCGTAGTAGGTCTTCAGCACGCGTGACAGCTTGCGGTCCTCCAGCTTTTGCCACCAAGTCTCATAACGCTGCCATACGCCGGCGCCATAACGCGCGATATCGTCGCCGCTTTTCATCGAATCCGGCGGTTCGTTGTCCGCGATCTTGACCGAGTACTCGGCGCCGTCCCACGTTTCGAGAAACGCTTCGCCGATCCTGAACACGTGGTAACACAGCGTGCGAATTACTCGCTCGCGGTGCGGAATCACCCGCTCGAGAAAGCGGGCGGGCGGAAACTGAGGCGCATACCGCTGCGCGGCGGCAAAAATCATTTCGTATTTCTTATACAGCTGTTCGGGCGATAACCGGTTAAGCCCGGGCATCGGCAGCCCCGCCAGCTTGGCGAAGGGGTCGAGCATCTGCCCGAACGCGTACTGGTCGCCTTTGGCGAGCACCGGCACTTTGCGCAGGCCATACTTGTTGAGCAGCAGTT
The DNA here is from genome assembly GCA_028292435.1 of Betaproteobacteria bacterium. Classification (GTDB taxonomy): domain Bacteria; phylum Pseudomonadota; class Gammaproteobacteria; order Burkholderiales; family SG8-41; genus PALSA-1004. The sequence continues at coordinate 6,880 of JAQGMI010000177.1, read as the reverse complement.
CACGGCCGCCGGCGTCGTTCAAGACGTCGATGACGACCATGTCGACACCATTTTTCGAAAGAAACTCTTTCGTTCTAAGGCAGCTGCTTCACCCGGGCTGGGTGAAATACATGTATTTATCGGTCGAGGCTTCCATTGGCTTACTCCGGACAATCGGGCTTAGGGAACCGCTATTCTGCCTCAAACGCGGCCGAACCACATGAAAGGGTCCTCGGCCGCGGCGTCTTGTCGGTCGAATCCTATATTGGAATGGGACTTCGACTGCTCGCCTCCCAGTCGCACGTTGACCATATTGAACAGTCTCTCAACACGGAATGCTCACCATGGACCAACTTAAAAAGCCGCCGAGTAAAAAGCAGCCCGAGCCCGATTCGCTCGATCAGCAAAAACAGCAAGACCCCGATCCGGAGCAGCCACAAAACGAAGAACCGGAAAAGCACCAGACCGGACATCAGTTGGCGGCGAAGCGCCGGCAGCGCGCGCCTGACGAGGGCCAGCAGCGGCAGCGCGACAGATCCAAAGGCCGCTTCTAAGCTGTTGCGTTTACGCGCAGTGCTATCGTCCCCCGGCGTCGGATCCGGTTGAAGGGTTGATAGCCGATTCTTGCTTGCGTGCAGGAGCGTTACTTGCTGTTCCGCGATCGGTTTTTGGCGGGCGTGCCGCAGAAGGCGTGGTCGTCGCCCTGCCTTCCAGCGGTGCGTTAGGATCGGCGCTCGGCGGACTACCAACTGCAGGCGCGCCGGACGTCATGATCGCGGGTTGACTCGGCGGACCTTGCGGACGATCCAGCGGCGAACCGGTTGGATTGTTGACATCCTGCGCGAACGCCGACGTCGTAATCGATGCCAACGCAACGAGCGCGAACGCGAGGCGAGTATTCATTGAACGATCTCCGGCTGAAGATTTGCTGCAAGTCTAAGCGAACACCCGTCGATACTCTGTCGGCGCGCGTGGGGTTTTCGTGTAGGCGTGCGGCAGCCTGCGGCAGGTTACTGCTGTTTTTCGCGCGTCAGCGGCACAAACCGCACGCCAAGCGCATTACGCGTGCTGAGGCTGCCATTCGTATCTTTCTCTATCACCAGCAATGATTGTGAGCCCCATGCATGACCGACCGGAATGACGAGCTTGCCGCCGGGCTTTAGCTGCCCGGTCAAAGCGGGCGGCACTTCGGTCGCCGCGGCGGTGACGATGATTGCATCAAAAGGCGCGCGTTCATGCCAGCCTGCGTACCCGTCGCCGGTCCGCGCGGTGACATTGCGGAAGTTAAGCTCGGCGAATCGCGCGGCCGCCTCTGTCGCGAGCGGCGGCACGATTTCAATCGTGAACACCTCGCGCGCGAGCTCCGCGAGCACCGCCGTCTGATAACCGCAGCCGGTGCCGATTTCGAGTACGCGATCGGTCGCCTTCAAGTCGAGCAGATCCGTCATCAGCGCAACCATGAAAGGCTGCGAGATGGTCTGGCCGTTGCCGATCGGCAAGGGACGGTTCGCATACGAAAAAGCTCGCTGGTCGGGCGGCACGAAGAGGTGCCGCGGCACTTTGTCCATTGCCGTCAGAACGCGCTTCTGTAACTGACTGCGTCCGGTTTCGGCCGCTGTTTCATGCACGATAGACTCGATCGTGCCGACCATCGCCTTGCGCTGCAGTGCGTAAGCATCGGGGCCCGCCGCTTCGGGATTGACCATGAAACACAGCAGTCCGGTTAGCAGAACAAGGCTGCCTGCAGCGAACGCAGGTAAACGCGAACGACCAACGGCAGAATGTCGTTCATCGCAATTGGCCTGACCCGCCGCTCGACGCATAAATTCCGACGCTAAAAAACAAACGGGGCGCACGAAGCTGATTGAGCCGGTGCACCCCGAGTGTCCTATGCGCCTTGCCGCGGCGCCAATCGTCAGCCTTTGAGGCAGTCGCTCATGAACTTCTTGCGATCGTCGCCTTTGAGCTTCTTGTCGCCGGCGTCCTTGTTGCATGACTTCATTTTATTCTGCTGCGCTTTCTGCTTGTCGGAGGCGCCTGCGTCTTCGCCTTTAAGGCAGGAACTCATGAATTTCTTGCGATCGTCACCCTTTTTTTCGGTCGCCTTGTCGTTGCATGACTTCATGCGCTCCTGCTGCGCTTTTTGCTTTTCGGTCGGTTCCTTTTTCGCTTTCTCGGCCGCAGGCGCCGCCTTCTTGTCGTCGGTCTTGGCTTTGTCCTGTGCGTACGCAAAAGGCGTCAGCGCAAACATAAAACAAATTATGGCTATCAGTTTCTTCATGGCCTCTTCCCCGGTGGTTGGTTGACCCGTCGAATTGATGGCGGGTAATTCATTATTCACGACCGGTCAGCTGCAGGCAACCTTACGCGCCACCCGCTTTGTTAAGCTCAAAAGCCCCGGCCAGCAGCGCGTAGGACGCTAGCCGCGTGCGGTAATCCCCGGTGATCGTGATCACCATCAGTTCATCCGCTTCAAACTGAGCGGCGAGCGCGAGCAGTTTCGCCCTGACCGTCTCCGGCTTGCCGATGACGACGCGGCGGCGATGATAGGCGATGCGCTGTTTTTCCACTTCTGTGTATGACCGCGTCTCTGCTTCGTGCTGGTTCGGCACTGGCGTGTTGATCCCGTAATCCATGTTGAGCCGCCGCAGATCGACGCTCACCGCGCGCCGCTCGGCTTCGGCGTCGCTGTCGGCGCAAATGACGAAAACGGTCAGCAGCGCATGGGCTTCGGATTCGCGTGCCGACGACTGGAACTTGCGTTTGTAATCGCGCATCACGCTGTCGCCGCCGTCGGCGCTGATGAAATGTGCGAACGCGAACCGCAAACCAAGCTGCGCCGCCAGCGCGCCGCTATAGTCCGACGATCCGAGCAGCCACACCTCGGGCGCCGTCGGTCCCATCGGTTGCGCCTTTACCCGCGCAAATGGATGACCTTCCGGCATTGCGTCGTCCAGATAGGCGACGAGGTACTGCACGTGCTCGGGAAAATTATCGGCGCTCGGATAGCGCCCCTCGCCCATCGCCATGGCGGTGGTCTGGTCGCCGCCGGGCGCGCGGCCAAGGCCCAGGTCGATGCGTTGCGGGAACAGGGCTTCGAGCATGCGAAACTGTTCGGCGATTTTGAGCGGGCTGTAATAAGGCAGCAGGATGCCGCCGGTGCCGACGCGGATCTTTGACGTTGCCGAGGCGACTCGCGTGACAAGAATTTCCGGACAGGGGTCGGCGAGCGCCTGTAGCGCATGGTGCTCGGCTAGCCAGTAACGGTAATAACCAAGCTCTTCCGCCGCCTGCGCGAGCTTGATGGTTTCAGCGACCGCCTGCGCGGCCGTATGGCCGCTGATGATCGGCGACTGGTCGAGGACGCTAAGCTTCAAATCGATTCGATCGCAGTGCCGGTTGCCGATGGACGGAATTCAATTGAGCTTCGCGCCACTTTCTTTCACGAGCTTCGCCCACTTTGCGACATCAGCATCGAGAAATTTACGAAATTCCTCCGGCGTGTTGCCGACCGGCTCGGCGCCGTCGCCGGCGATGATGTCTTTGACGTCAGGACGCTGCAGAATTTTCACGATTTCATCGTGCAATTTCGTGACGATCGGCTTCGGCAATTTCGCCGGGCCGAACACGCCATACCAGCCGACGATCTCAAAGCCAGGCAGCACTTCCGACATTGCCGGAAGGTCGGGCAGCGCGGCGAGCCGCTTGGGCGCCGTCACTGCGATACCGCGCAGCTTGCCCGATCTCATCATCGGCACGGCACCCGCCATGCCCGCGAAGTTGTACTGGTACTGGCCGCCGATGAGATCGATCAATGCGGGTCCCGTGCCTTTGTACGGAATGTGCTGCGCTTTCACGCCCGCCATCAGGTTGTAGAGTTCACCCGCGAGATGACCGCCGCTGCCGATACCGGCCGAACCGAAATTGAGCGGCCCTTTATAAGTTTTCGTCCACTCGACGAATTCCTTGAGCGTCTTCGCCGGCGACGACGGATTGACGAGCAGCAGCAAGCCGGCCGCCGTCATTTGCGTGATTGGCGTGAAATCGTCGAGCACCTTGTACGGCAGGTTCGGATTCAATGCGGCGTTCACCGTGTGCTGGTGATAAACCACGATCAGCGTATACCCGTCGGGCGGCGAATGCGCGGTGATGTCCGCGGCTACGACGCCGGACGCGCTCGCGCGATTGTCGACGACCACTTGCTGCTTGAGCGCTTCGCCAAGCTTCGCGCCGACGAGTCTTGCGAGAAAGTCAGTCGTGCCGCCGGGGGCGGCTGGCGTAATCAGCCGGATCGGACGGCTCGGATAAGTGTCGGCGGCGTGTGCAGAGCAAAACCCCAGGGCCAAACCGATCGCCGCGATGACTGATATCTGTTTCATGTGCCCGCTCCTTCGATGCTAGATCTTGAGTAACCTGGCGGAGTTGCCGCCGAGAATGAGTTCGCGCTCGTAGTTCGACAACTGCGGAATGCTGTCGACGAATTCGATCGGACGCTCGAGGCTCATGTCGGCCGGGTGATCGGTGCCCATCACCACGCGGTCGACCCCGACCATGCGAATGATGTCGCCCATGATCTGCGGGCTGTGGCTGATCGTATCGTAATGAAAGCGGCGCAGATACGTCATCGGCGCCTTCGTCATGTGTTTGGTTTCCGGCCGCACCGCCGAGCCATGCGTCATCCGGCCGATCAGGGCGGGAAAAGTGCCGCCTGCATGCGGCAGTACCACCTGCAGGTTTGGAAACGCGTCCATCACCCCGCCGAACATCAGCGACGCGGCGGCGATGCCGGTGTCGTACGGATTGCCGAGAAAATTACGCAGGTAATAGCTCTGCATGCGTTGAGCGCCGACCGGATCCACCGGGTGCAGCAGCACCGTGAGACCCAGCGCTTCGCAACGCTCGTACACCGGCCAGAACGATTTGTCGTCGAGGTTTTTGCCCATCACATGAGTGGCGAGATAAACGCCGCGCATACCGGGCAGGTTCGCCGCGCGGTCCAGTTCCTGCACGGCGAGGTTCGGCGCTTGCATCGGCAGCGTCACCAGGCCGTATAAGCGATTCGGGTAGCGCAGATGCACGGTGGAAAGGCTATCGTTGTAGACCTGCGCGAGCTTCAACCCGAACGCCGGCGGCGCCCAGTACACCATCGGTGAAGTCAGCGACAGCACATGGATATCGACGCCGGTCGAATCCATGTATTTGAGCCGAATCGCGGGATCCATATAGGCTTCCTGGAATACCGTCGTATATCCCGGAAAATTGAACGTAACCTGGCCGCGCGCATTGCGCCCCATTTTGGCGCCGTTGGCAGCGCCCTCTTTTTCGAGCAAGGCGACGAATTCAGGCGAATGCCAGTGGGCATGCGCGTCGATCACGCGGGCATTGCCCCGCATCCCGCGTGGCGTGCCGGAACCGGCGCAACCCGCGAGCAGACCGCCACCCGCGGCAGCGAGCCCCGCGAGAAATTTCCGTCGTCCGATACTCATGCACTCCTCCTTTGTTATTTTTAGCGCTGCTAGAACAGCGCGAGTTGCGTATCACCGCCGCGTTTCACCGCGGGCGGCTTGAATCTCGTTGTTACGGGCGAACGATGCCGCTTGCCGCTGTCAAAACCGAACCGCTTGCATGCGATGTCAAAGCGTTTGCGCAGCAACGTTGCGAATTCGCCGTTGCCGGTCATGCGGCTGCCGAAATCGGGATCGTTGTCGCGGCCGCCGCGCATCTGGTGCACGCGGCTCATTACGTGTTTCGCCTTCAAGGGGTAGTGTACCTCAAGCCAGTTGCGGAACAGGTCTTTGAGCTCGTATGGCAGGCGCATCAGCACATAACCGGCGCTTTGCGCGCCCGCGGCGTACGCGGCCTCGAGCACGGGCTCGATTTCATGGTCGGTTAAAAAAGGGATGACCGGCGCCACCAGCACGCCGACCGGAATGCCGGCCGCGGCGAGCCGCTCGATGGTTTTCATGCGGCGCGCCGGCGCCGAACATCGCGGCTCGAGCCGCCGCGCAAGGTCATGATCGAGATTGTTGACCGATATGTACACGTTGACCAGATTTTTCTCCGCCATCGGCGCGAGGATATCGAGGTCGCGCTCGATCATCGCGTTTTTGGTGACGATGCCGACCGGATGCTCGCATTCGGAGAGCACTTCGAGAACCGCGCGCGTGATCCGGTATTCACGCTCGATCGGCTGATAGGGATCGGTATTCGCCCCTAACGCGATCAGTTCGCATTGATAGGCAGGTTTGGCCAGCTCCGCGCGCAGCAATTCAGCGGCGTTCACTTTCGCGAACAGCCTCGTTTCGAAGTCCACGCCGGGCGACAGGTTGAGATACGCGTGGCTGGGCCGCGCATAACAGTATATGCAGCCGTGCTCGCAGCCGCGGTATGGATTGATCGACTGTGTAAAAGGCACGTCGGGCGAAGCGTTGCGCGAAATGATGCTTTTCGCATTCTCAATCGTGACGTGCGTTTTCAGCGCGGGCAGGTCGTCGTCCGGATCCGAATTCCAGCCGTCGTCCACCGCTTCGCGCGCCGTATTTTCAAACCTGCCCTCCGGATTTGTCGCGGCGCCGCGGCCTTTGCGCGGCGCGGCATGGTCATGATTCACGGTACGCAGCGGCATATTTCAACGTTAGCCAACTGGCTTGAATAAGTAAAGCGGCAGGACTCCTTGATGGCACTATGGTCCAAGCGGCGGCCGCTCTCCTTGCCTGCGCGCCGAATTTCTGTAGAATGCATATCATCCGGATGATGCAAATATAATGATTATCGCCTCGCACGCAGCGTGCAACTGACCGGTTCGTGAGGCCACTACAACTCGGCGAAAATGACTACGACAAAAATTACTAATGGCAAGCGGGCGCAAAAACTGCGCCTTCAGCTTCAGCTTCGACAGGAC
>JAQGMI010000155.1 GCA_028292435.1 Betaproteobacteria bacterium | reverse complement strand
GCTCGCGCGCGGTGTGCTCACCGGCAAGTACCAGCCGGGCCAGACGCCGCCGCAGGAATCGCGCGCCGGACGCAAGGACCGCCGCATCATGGAAACCGAGTTCCGCGAAGAATCCCTCGTCATGGCGCAGCAGATCAAGGCACATGCCGAAAAGCGCGGCATGACCGCGGCGCAATTCGCGCTGAACTGGGTGCGCAGCAACGCGCTGGTGACGTCGGTGCTCGCCGGTCCACGCACCGAAGAGCAATGGCAGGAATATCTCGGTGCGCTCGCGTTCAAGCTTACCGACGAAGACGAAGCATTGATCGACGGCATGGTTAAGCCCGGCCATCCGTCGACGCCCGGCTTTAACGACCCGAAATTCCCCATGCTGGGACGCGTCGCGCGCGCGTAAGTTGCGGCTGCGGCTGCATTTGATCGAAACTCGCGCCAGCCGCGGCGTGGGGTTGAAACCTCGACTGCAAGCGCCATTGCGCACCGCTTCTTGTATGAATTGCAAAAAACTCGCGTAAACAAAACGCGCGACGTTCGCTCCTTCGCAATCTTTTCAACGCTCGCAACACTGAAGCCGGTTCTCCGCCGGGTTCAGTCGGTCTTCGTGAAAAATTTTCACGCGGCTTGCGAGTCAAGGCGACGTTTTTTCGTTTCGCCAATTCATGTTCAACCGGTCGCGAATAAAACAGACGCGCGAGAATGCTGTTGTAATTATTCCAACGTTCTATGACGTGCGAGAAATCAGTTTTTATCCGACAGACAAACTTGTCCGGTCCCACACACACTGCAGTCCCATTGGCATTTTCGGCGTTGATACAGGAGATCGCGGTGATAAAAACAATCTTCTCGTCGGCGCGCCGGTGGGCCTGATCGTGAATTCCGTTTCGCTCCGCAGCACCCATTCTGCTTCCTTGATGACAATCGCAAGCTGATTCCTTATCGAAATATGAGAACCGTCGGCGACCATTTTTGGAAGTCTGTTCCAATTGAAAATTCATAGGAGAAACCAGTGCAAAATCACCACGGTCTACAAACAACGGGCAGCCCACCGGACTTTATTCAAAGACTGCGTGCGGGAGCGATCGGCATGACATCGAAACGGCATTTGCGCTATGGATTCGCAGCATTGGCGCTGTGCTTCGCGGTGCCGGCGCCGGCCGCGACGATTGGCGTGCAAAGCGGCGGCATCACGCTCAATTCGACCAATACGGCGACTGCCGGCACTTTTGCCAACCCGTGGTTGATCAACGAGAACATGACTTCCCCGGGCATACTCGTGTTTTCGAACACGCCGCTCGGCAACGCGAACCCCACGGGCAGCGGCCACGATGAAGGCAGGTGGTTCTCCAAGACCGTGCTCAACAACACCGGCGCAACCTGGACGTCGTTCGAGCTCGAACTGCAAGTGCGTCTCGGCACGCCGTCCGGTCAAGGCGACGGCCTGAGCTTCGCGGATGGCAGCAACCTGACGGGGCTTTTCACCTCCAATCAGTTTGCTACGTATACGCGCCAGGACGTGACGCGCGACTACCTCAACTTCAGCGGCGGCGACGTTCTGCCGGGCGAGTCGGTGACGTTCAAATTCGTGATCACCGACAATAGCGATAACAGTCCGTTCTACCTTGTGCAGACACCGAACGTGATCGACGCTGTTCCGGAACCCGAGACTTACGGCATGCTGCTGGCGGGGCTTGGTTTCATGGGCTTCGTTGCACGGCGCAGAAAACACGAGGCGAGTTAAGCATCTCAGCCTTCACTTAAGAAAACCCCGCTTCGGCGGGGTTTTCGTTTTTTTTCAGATCGGGATTTAAATTTTGGCTATGCAGCGCGCGGCATCTATTTTTTTGACGCTGGCGGTTGAGCGCCGCGCGTGAACTGCTTGTTTTCGCTGCCCGCCGCGCCAAATACTTCACTCACCATTTTGCGATGAGGATCGTAATCCTTGTCCTCGGCTTTTCCCACGCCGGTTAACCCGGCCGTTTTCAGAATCTGCCAGCCCTGGTCGCTGTTTTTGAGATCCAGCAATAGGGTCTGGATCGAGTTGCGCAGTTCCGTAGGCATGTCGCGCTTCACCGCTATGGGCAACTGAAGCAGCGGAGGCGAAACCGCCAACGAAGAAAACGCAACGCCGTTGATCGCGGACATGACTTCCGGCATGTCGGGGATGCTATTGCCGCCGCCAGCCGCATCGGCCTGCTGGCGGATGAGCGCCACGAGCGCATTGGGTGGATTGATGGCGAACACGGATTTGTAGTCCGTCTTTTGCAGACCGGCATGCTGCAGCATATAAGTGGTTGCGATGTAGCTGATCATCGCATCTTCGCCGCCGCCGAATATGATCGTACGCCCGCGCAGCTGGGTCAGATCGGTGATGCCGCTGTCTTTACGCACGTAAATCACACCGGCGATCGTGCTTGAGCCCGACTCCTCGATGTGGCCGACCACTCGATAGTCGCGGGCCGAACGAATGTAGTGATACTGGTTGTAATACACGATGTCGAATCGCTGCTCCAGCACCGCTTTCCAGAACGAATCGAAATCCTTCGACGTAACGAGCTTTACACTGCGCCCGAGGCGTTTACCGAGATAGTCGGCGACGGGCGTAAATGCTTTTTGGGTTTCGGTGGAATTGCGGCGGGGGAAAACGCCGAAAGTCAGCGCATTTTCGGCCGCCTGCAGAACGGGCGCGAGAGCCAACAATACGATTGTCGCTATAAGTAAACCAACGCGGCGGAAAATCGAGCGCGCGGCAAGTACATTGCGACTTATCAATTTGTCATTGTCCTCCCACTTGTATTATGCCTCTATGCGGCAGATGAAGGGCCGATTTGAGGGCGCCGGCCTGAATTTGTCCTACAACCATTCGGCCCGTCTCCGATAGTGGGCCGATCCGACGCGACTAAAGATAGCGGTCATCAGGATTTGGCGAATCCGCTATGTCAGTGCAGCCGAATGATCAGGACTTGCCCGGCATCACCGTCGTGGTCTCGCCGCTGATCGCGCTGATGATGATCGAGTTTTCCGATGGGGCTACGCGGAAGTTTGTGCCGCAATATGTGAGGGGGAGCGGAGCTTGATTTTCAATCTCCGGGGGTAGCCCCGGGGCTCCTCTACTGAGACGCGCTAGCGCGTTCCCTGTGCTGCTCGACAAGTGCGGCGGCTGTGGAATTCGCGCTCAGAATGAGAAAACACTTTTGAACGTGCAAGCGCTCAAACACAGCCGTGGCGCCCCGGTGCCAGTTAAGCTGGCCGCGCCATCAACAAACAGTTCTGCACTTGGAGACTGCATTAGCACGGGGCTTTGTCGGTTGTTCCCGCAAACGGGCGTTCCGCTAACGAGTCACAACCGCCGCTCCTTCCTTGCCTGCGACTGCTCGGCGTCTCAGAAGGGGGTTGCTTGCG
>JAQGMI010000150.1 GCA_028292435.1 Betaproteobacteria bacterium | reverse complement strand
CCAGGCTCGATATGGAAAAATTGTTCGGCGGCAAGGTTCATCTCGAACTCTGGGTCAAGGTCAAACGCAACTGGGCCGAAAATCGGCAAGTCATGAAGCAACTCGGTTATGGATGATGAAAGCGGCTGATCCAGGCAGGGCGCGGCATGACGCGGAACCCGCGTTTGTGCTGCACAGTTACCCGTTTCGCGAGACCAGTCTCATCATCGAAGTCTTCACCCGCAACTGGGGCCGCATCGCACTGGTTGCGCGCGGCGCGCGGCGGCCGCGTTCGGTACTGCGCGGCGTGCTGCTCGCGTTTCAGCCGTTGTTGTTGAGCTGGGGCGGCAAGGCGGAGCTTCGCACGCTGCACAAGGCGGAATGGCAGGGCGGCTTGCCGCAATTGCAAGGCCGCGGTCTTTTGTGCGGGTTTTATCTGAACGAGCTGATGTTGAAGCTGCTGGCGAAGGACGACGCGCACGAAACGCTGTTCGAGACGTATCACGCTACGCTTGCCGCTTTGAGCAATGGCGGCGAACACGCGATGACACTGCGCAGCTTCGAGCAACGGCTGTTAAGGGAAGCAGGCTATGCGCTGACGCTCGACCGCGACGTCGCGACCGGCGAAGCCATCCGCGCCGAGTTCAATTATCGATATGTGGTCGAACGCGGCCCGGTGCGTATTGCCCATGGGGGCTACCACGCGGCGGAGAGCGTGCAGGGTGATGAAAACCGGTTAGAATTAGCTGGTCAAACGCTGCTCGACATGGCACGCGACGAATACGCGAACGCGACGACGCAGCAGCAAAGCAAGGCTTTGATGCGCATGTTGATCAATCACTGCCTCGGTAACCAGATTCTGAACACGCGTCAGTTATTGATAGATATGCAGCAACTATGACGCGGCTCAGCGTCAATCTCAATAAGATCGCGCTGTTGCGCAATGCGCGCACGCTTGGCATTCCAAGCGTCACGCGAGCTGCGCACATTGCGCTCGACGCCGGTGCTCACGGCATCACGGTGCATCCGCGCCCCGACGCGCGCCATATCCGGATCGACGACGTCCGCGAACTTGCGGCGTTGCTCAAAGCGCGCCCCGCGGCCGAATTCAATATCGAAGGCAACCCGTTCGAAGGTCTCGTCGACATTGCGCGCGAAGTGCGTCCGCAGCAATGCACGCTGGTTCCCGACGAACCGGATGCGGTGACATCGGACCACGGCTGGGATTTGCAGCGCGACGCTAAGCGTTTGCGGCCGCTGATCGGCGAACTCAAAACCCTGGGCATCCGCGTAAGCCTTTTCATGGATGCGCAAACGGACGCGATGGCCGCGGCGCGCGAGCTGGGCGCCGACCGCGTCGAACTCTATACCGAACCTTATGCGCAAGCGTATGCAACCGCCAGCGAAGCACAAGTGGTTTCCTTGTATGCGGCGGCAGCAGAAGCGGCCCGGAACGCAGGACTTGGCGTCAATGCCGGGCACGATTTGAATCAACAGAACCTGCCGCGGTTTTTGTCCGCCGTGCCCAACGTGCTGGAGGTATCGATTGGACACGCGCTCGTCGCCGATGCGCTCGAAGCCGGGCTTGCCGCGACCGTGCGCGGTTATCTTGCGGCGATCGCGAAGGCCGGCCGCGCATGATCTACGGCATCGGGGTTGACGTCGTGGAGCCGCAGCGGGTCAAGCGACTGCTCGAAAAATACGGCGAGCGCTTCGCGCGGCGAGTACTGACTCCGCGCGAATGGCCGGGCTACGCAAAGACCATCAATCCGGTGCTGTTCGTCGCCAACCGCTTCGCGGCGAAAGAAGCTTTCTCCAAAGCGATGGGCACCGGATTCCGCTATCCTGTGACTTTGCAATGCATCAGCGTAGTGCCCGACCGGCGCGGTAAACCGGAATTCGAATTTCATCCGCGGCTTGCGGCGCTGGTTGCCGCCGAAGGCATCGGCGGCCACTTCGTAACGATCAGCGACGAGAAAAGCCTGGCCTGCGCGTGCGTAGTGCTGGAAAGACAATGAACTCTCCGTTACAAGTTTCCCACGGCCCCGTCATGCTCGACGTCGCGGGCACCGAACTGACTGACGACGATCGCCGGCGCCTCGCACATCCGCTGGTCGGCGGCGTGATTTTGTTTTCACGCAACTACGAATCGCCCGAACAGCTTGCCGAACTAACGCGTGAAATCCATGCCCTGCGCCAGCCGCCATTGCTGATCGGGGTGGATCACGAAGGCGGCCGCGTGCAGCGTTTTCGCGACGGCTTTACGGTGCTGCCGGCGATGCGGGAGCTTGGTGCGTCATGGGACGCCGATCCGCAGCGCGCGCGCAGGCTGGCGGAAGCGGTCGGCTACGTGCTCGCGGCGGAACTGCGCGCGCGCGGCGTCGATTTGAGTTTCACGCCGGTGCTCGACGTCGATCACGGCAACAGCAGTGTCATCGGCGATCGCGCATTCCACAACGATCCCGCCGCCATCAGCGAACTGGGCAGCGGACTCATGCGCGGCTTGCGGCACGGCGGGATGTCCGCTGTCGGCAAGCATTTTCCGGGGCATGGGCATGTCAAAGCCGATTCGCATCACGAAATGCCGGTCGACGAACGGCCGCTTGAAGCGCTCGAGCATTCGGACCTGAAACCGTTTCGGCGCCTGATCGAAAACGGCTTGGGCGGCATCATGCCGGCGCACGTCGTGTATCCGGAAGTCGACGACAAGCCTGCTGGATTCTCCGCTATCTGGTTAAAACAGATCCTGCGCCGTCAGTTGGGTTTTAACGGCATGATCTTCAGCGACGATTTGTCCATGGAAGGCGCAAGTACTGCCGGCGGCGTGGTCGAGCGCGCTTACGCGGCGGTGCGCGCGGGTTGCGACATGGTGCTCGTCTGCAACGATCCGCAAGCGGCGGACGAACTTCTCGAAAATTTTGATTTCACCATGCCGGCGATGTCACTGGCGCGGCTCGCGCGCGTGCACGGACGCGGCGGGCCGGAATCGCCGGCGCAGCTGCAGCACGATCGTTTTTATATCGATGCGGTTGCCACTGTACGCGCAATCGGCGTCAACAGCGGCGATCTCCCGCTTTATCGCTAGCCGGCAGGCAGTGCTGCCGCCGCGATGAAATTTTCGCTCAAGTGCCGCGACTGCCCGCGGCTCGCCGGATTTCTGGACGATGTCGGCAGCAAATATCCGGACTACCATGCGCGGCCGGTCGCGCCGTTTGGCGATGCCAAAGCGCGCTTGCTGATCGTGGGTCTCGCGCCCGGCATGCACGGTGCGAACCGCAGCGGCAGGCCATTTACCGGCGACTTCGCAGGCATCCTACTTTATCAGACGCTGCACAAGTTCGGCTTTGCGAGCGCGGCGCAATCCATTGCTAAAGACGACGGGCTACAACTGATCGGCTGCAGAATCACCAACGCGGTGAAGTGCCTGCCGCCGCAAAACAAGCCGGATCTCGTCGAAGTAAAACAATGCAACAAGTATCTCGCGGCCGAACTCGCTGCAATGCCCGGCGGCAGTGCGGTGCTCGCACTCGGTTTAATCGCGCACCATGCGGTGCTGATGGCAGTCGGCGCCAAAAAGTCGGCTTTTCCGTTTGCGCATAGGGCACATCACACGCTATCCAACGGTCTCGCGCTTTTCGATAGCTATCATTGCAGCCGCTACAATACGCAGACCCGCCGCCTGACCGCCGCGATGTTCGAAGCCGTTTTCGCCGATATTACTCAATACTTAAAGCGTGTTTGATCCCGCCGAAGTTCTCGCCAATCTGCCGCACCTGCCCGGCGTTTACCGCATGCTGAGCGCAACGGGCGACGCGCTCTACGTCGGCAAGGCAGGCGACCTGAAAAAACGGGTCTCGTCTTATTTTCAGAAGCAGACCGGCATTTCGCCGCGCATACGCCTGATGCTCGGCCAGGTGCACGCGATCGAAACGACGGTCACGCGCTCGGAAGGCGAAGCGCTGCTGCTCGAAAACAACCTGATCAAGTCGCTCGCGCCGCGATACAACATTCTTTTTCGAGACGACAAGTCCTATCCCTATCTTGCTTTAACGGGGCATGAATTTTCCAGGCTCGCCTTTCACCGCGGCAGCCTCGACGCGCGTGTCCGTTATTTTGGGCCGTTTCCAAATGCCGGCGCGGTGCGTGAAAGCATTCAACTGCTGCAGAAAGTTTTTCGGCTGCGCACCTGCGCCGACAATGTTTACGACAATCGCTCGCGGCCATGCCTGTTGCATCAGATTAGGCGGTGCACCGCGCCGTGCGTGGACCTGATCAGCGCCGCCGACTATGCAGACGACGTTAAAAGCGCCGAACTGTTTCTGCGCGGCAAAGACGACGAGGCAATGGAGCGGTTGATCGCCCGCATGGAAACCGCCGCGCTGGGACAGAATTACGAACAAGCCGCAATTTTTCGCGACCAGATCGGCGCTTTGCGCCGCGTGCGCGAAAAACAGTTCGTCAGCAGCAATGTCGCGCGCGATGCCGATATCATCGCCGGCGCTGCGGAGGGCGAAATCGTTTGCGTGAACCTTGTCATGATCCGTGGCGGGCACCACCTCGGCGATAAGAATTTCTTTCCGCGCAATGCCGCGGGCCATGATGTGCCGCAAGTGGTCGAAGCGTTTATCAGTCAGCACTATGCGAATGGCGGCGCACCGTCGCTGATCGTGATCGGCAACCCGCTTGCGGACGAAGGACTCGGACAGTTTGTCGCCGACTTGTCCGGGCACAAGGTGCAGTTGCTCGACAATCCAACCGGCGAGCGTCGTGCCTGGCTCGACATGGCGGTCAAGAATGCACGGCTCGGTGCGCAGCAGCAATTGAACCTGCAGGCGAGCCAGGAAGCGCGGCTGGCGGCACTGCAGCTGGCGCTGGGTGCAGGCGAGGCGATTCACCGGATCGAGTGCTTCGACATCAGTCACACAATGGGTGAAGCGACGGTCGCATCATGCGTGGTTTACGACCACGCCTCCATGCAAAAAAGCGAATACCGGCGCTTCAATATCGCCGGCATCGAGCCGGGCGACGACTATGCGGCGATGCGCGACGTGCTCAGTCGCCGCTACCGCCGCGTCGTGGCGGGCGAGGGCAAGATGCCGGATCTCGTGCTGATTGACGGCGGAAAGGGGCAGTTGGGCGTCGCGTGTGAAGTGTTCGCGGAACTCGGCCTGTCCGATGTCCAGCTAATTGGCGTCGCAAAAGGCGAGGAGCGCAAGCCCGGGCTCGAGCAATTGATCATTCCGGGGCAGGCAAACCCGCTACAATTACCCGGTGAACATCCGGCGCTGCACTTGATTCAACAGATCCGCGACGAAGCGCACCGCTTCGCGATTCAGGGTCATCGCGCGCGCCGCGGCAAGACGCGCAATACTTCAACCCTCGAGAGCATCGCCGGCATCGGCGCCAAGCGGCGCCAGAGTCTGCTCGCACGGTTCGGCGGATTGAAGGGACTCATGTCAGCGAGCGTCGATGAACTCGCGCAGGTCGATGGCATCAGCCGCGAACTTGCCGCGCGCATCTACGATCAACTGCACTGACATGCCGTTCAACATCCCCAATCTGTTGACGTGGCTGCGCATCCTGCTGATCCCGTTGTTCGTCGGGATTTTCTATTTCGAAAAAAGCTGGGTTAGCCTGCCAAACCAGAATCTGGTTGCGACTGTAATTTTTACACTGGCTGCAGTCACCGACTGGTTCGACGGGTGGCTCGCGCGGCGGCTCAATCAAACGTCAGCATTTGGCGCTTTTCTCGATCCGGTTGCCGATAAGTTAATGGTCGCCGCCGCCTTGATCGTGTTGCTGCAGCTCGGGCGCGTCGATGCGATCGTGGTGCTCATCATCATCGGCCGCGAAATCACGATTTCGGCGCTGCGCGAATGGATGGCGCAAATGGGCGAGTCGAAAAGCGTGGCAGTGTCTTTTCTCGGCAAAATCAAAACCGCGTCGCAGATGGTCGCCATCCCGCTTTTGCTTTACGACGACTTGCTCGGCCGTTTCGACCCGCACCTGGTCGGCACGTGGCTAATCTACGCGGCGGCCGTCATGACGCTGGTTTCCATGGTGTATTACCTTAAAATGGCGCTCCCGCTCATCAATAAACGTCTATGAAACAAGGGTATTTCTTGACCATCCCGGCCGGGATAAATATAATGCGTGTCCAGTTTCGCGGGAATAGCTCAGTTGGTAGAGCGCAACCTTGCCAAGGTTGAGGTCGGGAGTTCGAGCCTCCTTTCCCGCTCCAAATTCCGGGAAAGCGACGTACGGTTGGATTCAGGCGATTTTAAGCAAGCTCGCCTGAAACCATACTTCGCTTTCCCGTTTTAGTTTTAGCTCAAGACTTCCGGCGCGGTAGCAAAGCGGTTATGCAGAGGATTGCAAATCCTTCCAGGGCGGTTCGACTCCGCCCCGCGCCTCCACTTTTGCCCGGATGGTGAAACTGGTAGACACAAGGGACTTAAAATCCCTCGCTGCGAAAGTGGCATGCCGGTTCAAGTCCGGCTCTGGGCACCAGAACGTAGCGCCATCAGAACCAGGAGCGAAACGTGCGCGTCAGCGCAACGACAAACCGGGGCAGTCATGAGCGTCGAGCATAGCCAGCTAAAACCTGGCGAGGAGCGGGTGCCGTCAGGCGAAGCGGCCGCCATTGACGAAATCAAGCGTTTGACGTGGGAAATGCTCGACATTCGCAACAAGCCGGTGCAGCGCGGGCAGCATGCGAAGCAGCATGGTTGCGTCGACGCCGAGTTCATCGTCGAGCCGGATCTACCGCAAGAATTCCGGCATGGCGTGCTGAAGACCGCGCGCACTTTTAAAGCAGTCGTGCGCTTTTCGAACGGCGCCAAAGAGGACGATCGCCACGCGGATGCCCACGGCATGGCGGTCAAGCTGCTTGATATCGCGAGCAGCGGCCATGCTGCCGCGACGCAGGATTTCGTGATGGTCGATCATCCTGTTTTCTTTATCCGCAATGCAGCCGACTACGTCATCTTTGCGAGCGCCTTGCGCAAGCTCCAGCAATCGCTGCTGGCGAGACTGTTGGCATTCTCGACGGGCGCGGTTGCGGTGATCAACCTTGCGTATCTTTTCTATGCATTTTTTGCGCGCGGCCGTTTCCATGAATTCAAAATTTTTCTCAAGTTCGTCGCGAAACGCCCGGCCAACCCGCTTCAGCACCAGTATTGGAGCACGACGCCGTATCGGCTCGGCAACAACGCGATCCGCTTTTCAGCGCGTCCCGTGGTCGTTGGAACGCGCGCGCCGACAGTCGAGGACGATCACTCGGTTCAGTCGGCAGATCTGCTGCGTGAATCGATGGCATCGCAGCTCAATCTTGCCAACCGCGAAGCGCGCTTTGACATCCTCGTTCAACTGCAAACCGATGCCGCTGCGATGCCGGTTGAGGATCCAACCATCGCATGGGATGAAGCAATCTCGCCATACCGCAAAGTCGCGACGCTGCGCATATCGCCGCAGGCATTCGAGTCGCCCGAGCGGATGCAGTATTGCGAGAATCTCGTGTTTTCCCCGTGGCATACATTGCCGGAGCATCGGCCGCTGGGGGGCATCAACCGCGCGCGGGAAGTCGTCTACGCTGCAATGTCGAGGCGGCGCCACGAACTCAATGGCGTTTCGGATCGCGGGCCGGCCAAGCCCTAAGCCGGCGCGCGTCCGCGATTACCTGCGCGGAGCGATGCGCATTTCCGCACCGAGCTCGGCGATCAAGGATTTCGCTTGTTCGAAATCGTACTGGCTGAGCGCCTTCTCCAGGCGTTGCGCCTTTTCGCGCTGACCCGCCGCGGCAAGTTGCGACTGCAGCTGTCTGAACGCCGCCAGCGCGCCCGTATCATCTTCCGCGATCAGAGCGGCAATCGGTTGTAGTTCCGCGCAGAGCGCGACGGAATCAATCGATTCGCTCGACGAATTGCCGCCGGAGGTCGAGGGAGCGGACGCTGAAGAGGCGGCGGCAAGTCTTGCGATTACGCCAAGCACCGTTTGCTCGAGCCGGGTTATGGCCTCGTCACAGGCCGGGATGTCTGCGCGCGCAAGTATTTCCTCGAGCGCACTGGTCCGCTCCTGCACAGCCGTCGCGCCGATACTCCCTGCAAGTCCTTTCAGCGTGTGGGCTTCGCGCTTCGCAGTGACGATGTCGCTGGCGGCGAGCGCGGTCCGGATGCGTGGGATGACATCAGACTGTGATTCGCGAAAACGCTGCATCATTCGCATCAGCAATGCCGAGTTGCCACCAACGCGGCGCAGCGCGCCGTCGATATCGAGCCCTGGAATCGACATCATCGCCGACGCGGTACCTGAATCTGCCGCTAAGGCCACCGCGAAGGCCGCTGTTTCAGCGGACGGTGCCACCCAGCGCGCGAGTGTCGAAAACAGCACGCCAACGTCGATCGGTTTGGGGATGTGATCGTTCATGCCGGCCGTCAGACATTTTTCGCGATCGCCGGCCATTGCATTCGCGGTCATCGCGATGATGGGCAACGTACTAAAGCGACTGTCCGCGCGTATCCTGCGCGTCGCTTCATAACCGTCCATCACCGGCATCTGGCAATCCATCAGGACGCCGTCGTAGTGCGCCTGATTGACCTTGACAATGGCTTCGGCGCCGTTCGCCGCTATGTCGACGCGGACTCCGGCATTCGCGAGAATCTCGAGTGCGAATTCCTGATTGACGTCGTTATCTTCAACCAGCAGAAGATGCGCACCGCGCACGGCGGCCGCAGCGTCCTGGTGCTCCGAATACCGTTGCTGGCGGCGAGTCGGTTGGGCGCTTTCACTCCCGAACGCGCTCATAATCGTGTCGAGCAGGGTGGACGGGCTTACCGGTTTTATCAGAACGGCGGTAATGTCGAGGTCCCGGCTCTGTTGCCTCAGGTCGGCGGCTTCGAAGGCGGTTGCCATGACGAATGCCGGCGTGCTGATGTAGCCTGCGCTCGCGCGCATGCGTCTCAGGGTTTCGATGCCGTCCATGTCCGGCATGCGCCAGTCGATGAGCACGAGCTTGAACGGTTGGCCGGCAGCATGCGCGCTGTGCATGGTCTCCAGTGCGGCGGTGCCGCTCGCGGCCGTTGTTGCGGTGAAGCGCATGCCGGCGAGCAGGTTGCCGAGAATCAATCTCGCGCTCGCATTGTCGTCCACCACCAGCACTCGCATACCTTGCATTAAGTCAGGCACAACCGCCCCGGGCAGCGCCCGTTGGCGCGATTGCAAACCAAACGCCGCCGTGAAGCTGAAATTGCTGCCGATGCCGGGAACACTCTCCACCGAGATCTCGCCGTCCATCATCTCGACCAGGCGCTTGCTGATACTCAAGCCGAGGCCGGTGCCGCCGTACACTCGCGTGGTCGATGTGTCTGCCTGGCTGAACGCTTGAAACAGGCGGTCGCGCTGCTCCGAATCGAGTCCGATGCCGGTGTCTTTGACCTCAAACCGTAGCCGGACATCGCTGGCGCTGCGGTCGACGACGCGTACGCTGACGGTCACGTCGCCACGGGCGGTAAACTTGATTGCATTGTTGACGAGATTGATCAACACCTGTCCGAGCCGCAGTGAATCGCCATTCAGTGCGGTTGGTATGTCGCTATCGACGTCGAACAGCAGCTCGAGCCCCTTGTCGTGCGCTTTGATGACCGAGAGGTCGGCCAGATGTTCCATCACATCTTCGAGATAGAAATCGGCGCGTTCGAAAGCGATTTTTCCCGCCTCGATTTTGGAAAAATCGAGCACGTCATTGATGATGCCGAGGAGCCCTTTGGCGGCCGCGTCGGCTTTTTGCAGGTAATTACGCTGTACCGATGTGAGTTCCGTCTGCAGGGCAAGGTAAGTCATGCCGATAACCGCATTCATCGGCGTGCGAATCTCGTGGCTCATGTTGGCGAGAAACTCGGATTTCATTTTCGAAGCATCTTCGGCGATCTGCTTCGCCGCCCGCAGCGCGCCTTCCTGGTCTTTCAATTGCGAGTTGGCGTGGGCGAGTTCGCGCGTGCGCTGAATGACGCGTTCTTCGAGCCCGCGCTCGGAGCGTTGCAGCGCCGCGACGGTCTCTTCCTTGACAGCCAATGCGTCGGCCTGAGCGCGCTCCTTCTCTTGGCGCATTACATTGAGCCGGTCGGCCAGCGCGAGCGAGAGCAGGATCATTTCGAGCGCCGAGCCGATCTGAAAACCGTAGCTCGTGAGAAACGTGGTCGGCACCCAGCCCAGCGTGCGCAGGGTGATGAGTCCGGTCGCGATGAGCAGGGCCGTCCAGGCGATCAGGAAATAACGGGCGCCCGGATGGCCGCGCCGCAGGCAGACGGCACCGGCAACCAGCGCCGTGATCGAGAAGATCGGCGATAACATCAACATCGCCGTCGTCGCTATGCGGTAGGAGACGAAGATCGGTGCCGGCGTGACGATGATGTAAAGCGCCATCAGACCAACCAGCGATCGATCGAGCCATTTCGGCCCGGTTTTCGCGGTCGTCAGAAAAAGCCGCGTGAATAATGACGCCATGATGCCCGCAATGCCGAAGCCCACGGGCAACGCAACGTTGCCCCATGCTGGCGAGTTCGGCCACAGATACTCATTGCCAACGCCATTGAACGCCGCGGTTGCGATGCCCATTCCCGCGACAAAGCCGACGTAAGCAAGATAGGTGACGTCGCGCAACGAAACAAAGATGAGCAGGTTGAAAAGGCCAAGCGCAAGCAGGGTGCCGAAATAAAGCGCAATCACCACATAAGCCTGCTGACTATTGCGCGCGAATGCATTGGGCGTCCACAAGGTCGCCGGCACAGTCAGGCTGCCTTCCGATTCGACGCGTATGTAAATCGTCGACGGCTGGCCGGGTGCGATCGTGAGCGGAAAAACAAAATTTCGATGCGGAAAAGGGCGGCTCGCAAATGGCTCCAGATCGCCCGCCTCCTGACGCAGGTAGCTGTCGGCGCCCGGCGTAAACACTTCGATTTTGTCGAGCGTTGGAAACGCAACCTCGAGCAGCCACTGCGGCGGCGCCGCGCGATCCGTCTCGATTTTCAAGCGCAGCCAGTACGCCGAACGCGAGTAACCGAAGTTGGCAGAGCCGCTGCGCTGCGCGGCGGGCTGGAAGCGCGTCGCCGCGCCGCCGGACATGACATCCGCAAGCTTCAACTCATGCGCGGGATCTTCGAGAAATTCAAGGAACGGCGTGAGTTCCAGTTCCTGGTCTTTTGCGCCGACATGCAGCACAGGCGCCGCGGCGTGCGACGGAAACGCCGTGCACAGCAGCAGCATCAATACCGGCATGAGCGCCCACGCTTGCCGGCGTATGGTTCGCGCAGTCACGATATGTCAGACTTGCGCGGGCAGTTCATACACTTTGACCGGCCGGTGAAACCCTTTGAGCGCGAGATCGCCGACGAGCGCGGTCTTCACGTCGTTGCCAAGCGTGGCGTGCGCCCGCTGAGACAGCAATATCTGGCCGCCTTTGGCTTCAGCGCACAGCCGCGCCGCCAGATTGCACACAGTGCCGGTGGCGCTGTACTCGCGCCGCCCTTCACAGCCGATCGTGCCTATCGTGGCATAGCCCTGCGCGATGCCCACGCTTAACAGCAACTCGTAACCGCGTTTGCGCCAGGGCTCGAGCAGCGCCGCAAACC
>JAQGMI010000121.1 GCA_028292435.1 Betaproteobacteria bacterium | reverse complement strand
CGCGCATCGATCCTGACCGGCCAGCTTCCGCTCACGCATGGGGTGTGGGACAACGGGGTCGACCTCGACCCGCGCGTCGGCGATCGTGGCTTCGCGGGCACGCTCGGGCGCGCAGGTTACGACACGGCGTTCCTCGGCAAAGCGCATTTCTCCACGAAGGCCACATTCGCGCCGACCGGCACGCCCGAGTGCAACAAGAGCCAGGCGAAATACGGGCCCGACTGGTACGGGCCGTATATGGGCTTCGAGCACGTTGAACTGACGGTACTCGGTCATCTGCACCGTACGCGGCCGCTCGAACGCCCTGCGATGGGACATTACGAGCGCTGGCTGCTGACGCGCGGCGAAAATGAAGAGGCGGTCAAACTGTGGGCGACCGGCTTGCCGCCCGATGTCGGCGCGGCGCAAACGTGGAACTCGGCGCTGCCTGTTGCCTGGCATAACAGTACCTGGGTCGCCGACCGCACGATTCACTTTCTCGAGCAGCGTGACCAGAGTAAACCGTTTTGCGCGTGGGCGTCGTTTCCCGATCCGCATCATGCATTCGATTGTCCCGAACCGTGGTCGCGGCTGTACGATCCAAAAAGCGTCACGCTGCCGAAGAACCGCGTCAAGGATCTCGAGCGCCGGCCGTGGTGGCACAAGGCATCGCTCGAAGGCACGCCGCAGCTGGCGGATCCGACGATGCTGAAATTTCGCGCCGAAGGCTCGCGCGTGCCCCTTCAAACCGACGAGCAGCTCGCGCATATGACGGCGAATTACTACGGCATGATTTCGCTGATCGATCACAACGTCGGCCGCATGTTGGAAGCGCTCAATGCGCAAGGCATCGCCAACGACACGCTCGTCATCTACACGACCGATCACGGCGAATTGCTCGGCAATCACGGCTTGTATCTAAAGGGACCGACGCCGTACGAGGATTTGCTGCGCATCGGCATGATCGCGCGCGGTCCTGGCGTCAGCGCCAATGCGGTCGTCACGGAGCCGGTATCGACGCTCGATCTCGCTGCGACGTTTTACGATTACGCGGGCGCCAAGGCGCCGGGCGCATTGCAGAGCCGCACGCTGAAGCCGCTGCTCGAAGGCAAGGCCGCGCCGCGCGACGCGGCATGGAGCGAGTGGCATGTTCATCCGTCGCGCTGCGGCGTCGGGTTGCAGCTGCGCACGGTTCGCACCAAAACGCATAAATGCACGTTCGAACTCGGCTCGGGCGCGGGCGAGCTTTACGATCTGGTCAACGATCCGGAGGAAATGCACAATCGTTTCGATGATCCTGCACACCGCAATGTGCGTGACGAACTCGAAGCGCTGATGCGGGCGCGGCCGGGTAAAGTGCTCGAACAACTGGCTGAACCGATCGGCATGGCGTGAGGCTGGTCATCCGCAGTGCCGTTGCGGCGTTTTGCGTGCTCGGCAGCACGCTTCTCCACGCGCAATCCTATCCGTCGAAACCGATCCGCTTCATCGTGCCGTTCGCCGCCGGCGGTTCGGCCGACATTGTCGCGCGCGTGCTCGCGCCGAAACTCGGCGAGCAGCTCGGTCAGCAGATCGTGATCGACAACCGCGCGGGCGCATCGGCGATTATCGGCGTCGAAGCCGGCGCCAAAGCGCCGCCTGACGGCTACACGGTGACACTTGGTGGATTTTCTTCGCATGTCATCAACGCGTTTCTGTTTCCTAAATTGCCGTACGACCCGATTCGGGATTTCGTCGCGATTACCGTAATGACGCGCATCCCGAATGTTTTATCCGCCCATCCATCAGTGCCGGCGAAGTCGATTAAAGAACTCATTGCATTTGCCAAGTCGCATCCCGGTCAGCTCACTTATGCGACATCGGGCAGCGGCAGTTCGCAGCATCTGTCGGGCGTACTGCTGCAAAAACTTTCTGGCATCAGCATCACCCATGTGCCGTATCGCAGCGGCGCGCCCGCTGTCACGGACTTGCTGGGCGGGCACGTTGCTACGATGTTCGCGACTGCACCGTCGGTTGCGCCCCATATTCGGTCCGGACGTTTGCGCGCGCTCGGCGTAACTTCGGCGACGCGCTCACCTGCATTGCCCGACGTTCCTGCAATCGGAGAGATCGTGAAGGGTTACGATATCGCGACGTATTACAGTGCACATGTTCCGGCGGGCACGTCGAAAGAAATTGTTGGAAAGCTTTACGCGGCGCTGGCCAAAGTCCTGGTGACGCCGGACGTCAAGGAGCGCCTGGCTGCCGACGGCGCCGAAGTGGTGGCGAATACGCCAGACGAATTTGCCGCGCAGTTAAAAGCCGAGCATGCGCGCTGGGGCCCGCTGATCAGGGAATCCGGCGCGCGGCCCGAGTGACCAGGGCTTTTCTGCCATAATCCGACCGCTGCTCAAAAGGAGGAAGTCATGCGCATCTTCGCGACATTCGTGCTAACGCTGCTCGTCGCAGCCCTAGCGTCCGCGCAGACTTTTCCAAACAAGCCGATACGCATCCTCGTCGGCTTCGCAGCCGGCGGCTCGACCGACATCGTCGCGCGCCTGGTGGCGCAGGAACTTACGAAGAGCCTCGGCCAGCAGGTTCTCGTGGACAATCGTCCGGGCGCCGGCGGCAATATCGCCGCGGAGCTGACCGCCCGCGCGGCGCCTGACGGCTACACGCTCTTTGCGTGCACAACCGGCGTGTTCGCGATCCAGCCCTATCTTTACGCCAAGCTGTCATACGATCCCGATAAAGATATCGCGCCGGTCACGCAAACCGGTTCGCTGCCGTACATCGTCGTGGTGCATCCGTCACTGCCCGTGAGCAACATTCGTGAGTTCGTCGGGTTCGTTAAAGGGCGCCCCGGCCAGATCAACTATGCATCGTCTGGGGTCGGCACGGCGTCGCATCTGTCTGCGGCTTATTTCGCGAGCGCCGCTGGAATCAACATGGTGCACGTTCCTTACAAAGGCACGGGCAACGCAATGGGTGATTTGCTCGCGGGGCAAGTGGTGATGATGTTCGACCAGCCGGTAAGTTCGCTGCCGCTGGTTAAAAGCGGCAAGCTCAAGGTGCTCGGCATTTCGAGCGCAAAGCGCTTTCCGACGTTGAAGGACATTCCGACGATCGCAGAGCAGGGCGTGCCCGGGTTCGACGCCGTATCGTTCGCCGGCATCTGCGCGCCGGGCGCCACGCCAAAAGAGACTGTTGCAAAGCTGCAATCAGAGATCGCAAAGGGGCTGCAGGTCGCGGATATCAAAGAGCGCCTGTTGCGCGACGGCATCGAGCCGGTCGGCAGCACGCCTGCGGAATTCGTGCAGTTCATCGAGCGCGAAAAAGTAAAATGGAGCAAGGTCGTGAAGGATTCAGGCGCGCGGGTCGACTGATGCCCGGCATGCGCGTCGGCCTGTTCGTCACTTGCCTGGTCGACATGATGCGGCCGCGCATCGGATTTGCGGCACTCAAGTTGCTCGAGCGAGCGGGTTGCGAGGTCGTCGTGCCGTCGACGCAAACCTGCTGCGGCCAACCCGGCTATAACTCGGGCGACCGCACGGCCGCGCTCGCGCTCGCCCGCAAAGTGCTCGCCGAATTCGAGGCGTGCGATTACGTCGTCGCGCCGTCGGGATCCTGCGCGGGCATGATACGCGCGCATTATCCCGACTTGTTTTCAGATCAGCCCGCCGAACTCGAGCGCATTAACCGGCTTTGTGCGAAGACGTACGAGCTGACCGATTTCCTGTTGAACGTCGCGAAGATCGAAGGCATTGACGCCCGGTTTGATGGTGCTATCACCTATCACGATTCATGCTCAGGCTTGCGGGAGTTGGGCGTCAAAGCGCAGCCGCGCGCGCTGCTGGCGAAAGTCGCGGGACTCAAGCTGGTCGAAATGAACGAAGCCGAAGCGTGCTGCGGTTTTGGCGGCATGTTCGCGGTGAAATTCGGCGACGTGTCGACGCGTATCGCCGACAACAAATGCGAGAATGCAATCGCGACCGGCGCCGACGCCATTGTGCTCGGCGACCTGGGCTGCATGCTTAATATCGAAGGTCGCCTGCGCCGCAAAGGCGATAACAAAACGCAAGTGCTGCACGTGGCGGAAGTGCTGGCCGGCCCCGATTTGCCGTGACATTAACGCAGCGTTCGCGCCGTCCTGCGGAGCAGTCACCTTCGCGGACGTTTTTTTACAGTTCCGTTACTTTATTTTGGCGCGCCGATCTTTTCGATTTCCGATAAGGCATTGGACAACGCGCGCACCTGTTCGGGCGGCATCTTTAGATTGCACGCAAGCCAGTATTCCTGGGTAAGGATCGAAGGGAACACTTCCTTGATCGCGCCGCCGCTCTCGCCGACGATTGAGCGCGCCATCTCCGCCTGGGTCACCCAGATATCGATGCCGCCCGGCTGGGTGCGATTTAGAGTCAGCATCGCTGGAATGTCGGCGTCCCGCTCGACTTCAACCAGATTGATAAACCCGCGCCGCCGCAAATATTGCCCGCGCGCGTCTTGTGCGACGCCGACACGATACTTGAAGAGATCGCCAGCACTGCCGACTTTGTCTTTGAATCCCGTCAGCGCAAACGCTGAATAAACACCGCGCGCGATCGGGCCCACCCATTGAAACAGGCGATAGCGCTCGGGCAGCCGCGCAGTCGCATAGACACAGGCCCCGGGGTCTGCCTGCGCCCGGGCATACGCATCGTTCCACGGCATCACCCGGAAATCCGCGGAAAGGCCGGAACGTCTCAATAGATCTTCTACGACCGCGGTTGCGGTGCCGGCGATCTGGCCGTTCTTGGTAAAATTGAGCGGCGGATTTTCCTCCGTCAAAAATGTCAGTGCTGACGCGAACTGCGTGGTTGCAGCCAGCATGATCGTCGCTGTAATGCAGGTAATTCGGTTCATCAGGTCACCGCCGGACGGGTACGTATAAGCAACGGGGATTCGCTGCGCGTTGTAGGCTGCATAAATACAATCGGCATTTTGCCATTGTCCATGGCAGGCGGGTTTCGTTAAATTCGCAACTTGCTTAAGGGCGATAGAGGTCAAGCGTGCCAGAGAAAGATCCGGATATCCCGCGTTTGCCCCGGCTGCGCGAAGACCTGCGACTGCATGAAGGTGCAACGCAGGCCGACGGTGCGCCCAGCTGGCGGATACTCGATCCGGTGCGCAACCGCTTTTTCGAAATTGGCTGGCTGGAATTCGAGGTATTGCGGCGCTGGGGTGACGCGCGCGACGCCATTGACCTTGTCGAGCGTGTCGCGCGTGAAACGACTTTACGCCCAAGCGCCGCTGAAATCGCCGAGGTGCTTGAATTCCTGAAGCGCAACCAGCTCGTGCAGACCGGAGATGAAGCGGACCGCCGCGGCTTGCGTACGCGCTGGCTTGCCGGTGCGCGCCCATGGCATGTGATGCTGTTGCACCACTATCTTTTTTTCCGCGTCCCGCTGGTCCGTCCCGACCGATTTCTGGATGCAACGCTGCCATGGGCGAGGCGGCTTGCGGGACCGTGGTTATTGCCATTCCTGGGGTTGGTCGCGACCATCGACCTCGTGCTCGTCACGCGGCAATGGGAAAGCTTTCGCCAGACCTTTTTGTATTTCTTCAATCTGGAGGGACTGGTTTTTTACGGGCTCGCAGCGGCATTCTCGAAGGTCGTGCACGAATTCGCGCATGCCTATACCGCGAAGCATTACGGCGTGCGGGTGCCGACAATGGGACTGGCATTTCTCGTCATGTGGCCGATGCTTTACACCGACACGAGTGAAGCCTGGAAACTCAGTAATCCGCGCGACCGTTTTCGCATTGCCGCCGCGGGCATAGCGGCCGAACTCGTCCTCGCCCTCCTCGCGACACTGGTGTGGAGTGTCGTCGCGGAAGGTCCGCTCAAGAGCGTGTTCTTTTTGCTCGCTACGACCACCTGGGTCATCACGCTCGCTATCAACCTGAGCCCGTTCATGCGCTTCGACGGCTATTTTCTGCTGTCGGACGCGCTTGACATCCCGAACTTGCACGAGCGGAGCGGCGCGCTCGCGCGCCACTGGATGCGCTCGACCATCTTTGGCCTGAGCGAGGCGCCGGCCGAAGGCCAATGGACGGGCAGTCAGCGCGCCGCACTCATTGTGTTTGCGCTGATGACCTGGTTGTATCGGCTGGTGCTGTTTCTCGGTATCGCGTTGCTCGTTTATCACCTGTTTTTCAAGCTGCTCGGCATTTTTCTGATGCTGGTTGAAATCGTATGGTTCGTGGTGCGGCCGGTCGCGGCCGAGGTGACTTATCTGTGGTCCCGCCGTGCGGAGATGAGAGTGGCGGCGGCCCCCGCCACGGCCGTCGTTATCATCGCGTTGGGCCTGCTGTGGCTGTTGCCGGTCGCCACGCACGTCAGTGCGCCCGCTCTGTTGCGTTCGTCTGAGGAGCAGGCGGTCTTTTCTCCCGTGCCGGCGCGCGTCGCCGAAGTGGCGGTGGTCGCGGGTCAGAGCGTTAAAAAAGGCGAACTTCTGGCGCGCCTCGAATCGCCGGACCTCGCGTCGCGCATCGATAAAGCGGAAGTGCGTGTGCGCAGCTTTCAGATCGAACTCAGTCTGCGTCCGACGTCTACATCCCGGCTCGAGCGCGCTGCGGTCGTTCAGCAGCAGCTGGCGGAAAGCCTCGCCGATCTGCAAGGCGCTAAAGACGAGGCTGCGCAGCTCGTGCTCGTTGCCGATCATGACGGCGTTGTGCGCGACGTTCCTTTCGATCTCGCAGCCGGGCGCTGGCTTAATCCCAAGCAGTTGCTGCTGAGAGTGGTCCGCCAGGATGCCATCATCGAAGCTTTCGTCAGCGAAACGCAGGTGGGCGCATTGACCATCGGGCAGCGCGTGCATTTTTATCCGGCGGCGGCTGGGCGCGCGGTCATGGGCGGTACCATCAAAACGATCGACACTGCGGCGAGCGCCCAGATTCCGCGGCCGCTGTTGGCGTCGACGTATGGCGGTGACATTGCTGTCAGCACCAATCACGCGCGCGAATTGCGCGCGCATGAAGCGGTTTACCGAGTGCTCATCGGGATAGACCCGGGTACACCAGCGGCCGAACAGGTCCTGCGCGGCACCGCGCGCGTGGACACCGGATTGTTCGCGGTCGCTGCTAATTTCTTCAGCAGATTGGCCGCGATCATCGTTCGGGAAAGCGGTTTCTAGCACCATCAAAATCCGGAAATGGCGGAAGTGACCTTTTTGGCTTGAAACTTGCTGAAGAGACTACAATCGCGGCGCCGCCGTGATTGGCTGCTGCAACAGCAGCTCTGACAGGGCAACGCTCACTCGATTGAATGCGCGTTGCAACCGACAAATCACCTAGAAAACCAATGTTCAAGAAAAAGAGCGATGTCAGCAGCGCCGGCAATGCATTATTGGTGACAAAGCGTACGCGCATGCTGGCGCTCGAGCCGCGCATGATGTTCGACGGCGCGCTGGCGGCTGACGTGGCGCATGTCGACGCACCGCAAAAGCCTGTCGAAACCCCGCCTGCCATCGCTGAGAAGTCGGCAAACGAGCGGCTCGCCGAGCCCGCGCCGGGCGCGCCCAAGACAGTGATATTTGTCGATTTCAGGGTGGCCGATGCGCCTGACCTGCTCGCCGGAATCGCACAGAACGCAACTGTAGTAACAATAGGCCCCGATGAAAACGGCGTGCAAAAAATTGCGGACACGCTTGCCCGCATGCAAAACGTCGCGTCCGTGCAGATTCTGTCGCACGGCGGACCGGGGTTTATCGATCTGGGTACCGCCAAACTCGATCAGCCGGCGCTGGCCGGCGCTTACACCAATCTGATTGCCGGATGGCGCGAGGCGATGACGGCAAACGCCGACGTCTTGCTGCTGGGCTGCGACGTTGCTCAGGGCGCCGAGGGTGCCGCATTTATTGCGGCATTAGCGAATGCAACAGGCGCGGACGTTGCCGCCTCGACCGGTCTGACCGGCGCCGCGGCGCGCGGCGGCGATTGGACGCTCGAGTCTGCGACGGGGCCGATCGACACGCGCCTGGCGCTTGCCGATTCCGCCATGGCGGCGTACGCGCAACTGCTCGCGGCACCGACGATCAGCGACAGCGCCATCAGCCGCAGCACCGCTGAAGACAATGCGCTCGCGATCGCCGGCATCACGGTTGCCGATGCAGATCCGGGCAACGCCCAAACCATCACGATTAGCGCGACGCACGGCACCATCACGCTGGCAACGACCGCAAACACATCCGCACTGAGCGGAAACGGCACGCCGACCGTCAGCTTTGTCGCGTCTGCAGCCAACGCAACGACGGCCATGGCGGGCATGAGCTTCCGGCCGGACCAGGATTTTTCGGGCACCGCTACTTTCACGATAACCACCGACGATGGCACGACCGTCGCCAGTCTCGGCAGTAAGAATATTACCGTCGTCGCCAATGCAAACGCGCCGGTTTTGACCCTGCCGGCAACCGCTCAAGTCGTTCCGGAAGACGCCGCAAGCTATCTCGATTTCACCGGCATTAACGCCATCGTCCTTACCGATGCCGACGCCAACGATGTGCAGACGCTCACGCTTTCAGTTGCGCATGGGACGCTGCTCGTCAAGACCGACGTCGTGGGCGGCATAACCACTGCCGGCGGCAATGGCACCGCCACAGTGGTGCTCACCGGCACTGCGGCACAATTGTCAGCAACACTGGCGAACGCGCAGGGCACGCAGTACACGTCCACGCTCAACTACAATTCGGCGTCCGGGGCCGGCGCGGAAGCGCTGAGCTTCAACTTAGCGGACGGCGGCGCGGGCCACACCCGGACCGGCACAGTCGCGCTCAACGTCACCCCGGTCAATGATGCGCCGACGTTCACCGGCGCCGTCGCCGCGACGGTGCAGGAAGGGGGCAACGTGGTTTTTTCACGTGCGCAGCTTGCTTCCAGCGACAACGCGCTCGATACCGATATTCAGACCGGTCAACAAGTCGTCAATCAGTTGATGGTGAAAATCGACTCGTTGCCCGGCGGCGGCACGCTGACGTATCGCGGCGGCGCGGTCGTGGTCGGCTCGGTGGTGCCGGTCACGGATCTCGGCAGTTTGAAATTTACGCATGACGGCACCGACATCGTCAGCAATCAAACGTTCAGCTTTAACGTAACGGTCAGTGACGGCGGCGGCGGCGCGACCGCGGGCAGTATCTCGGTCACCGTGCAGCCCAGAAATATCGCGCCGGTCATCTCCGGCGCTCCGACGTTGATCGAAGGACAAGTCAAGGTGGTGGCGCCTGTCATCAACCTTGGCGATGGCTTCGATACGCTCGCTAATTCCACGATCGTCATCGACAACCTCGTCACCGGCAGCCAGGGTACCTTTTTCATCGATGCCAATAACAACAACAGCGTCGACGCCGGTGAGGCACTCAGCGGCAGCACCGTACTTTCGCCCGTGCAACGCGCGAATCTGGCGACACAGCTTAAGTTTATGCAGAACGGTTACGAGCCCAACACGCCGGGCGCGATCTCGCCTTCGTATCGGATTACGGTGACCGACGCCGGCGGCGGCACCGGCACCGCGTCGTCCGCCGTTCAGCAGACGATCACGCTCACCGTGCAACCAAACAATGACGATCCAACGCTGACCAATACGCACGCCACCACCGGTACTGCGCTGACGACGCAGGAAGGCAATGTCATCACCATCACGCCGGCGATGCTGCACATCGCGGACGCCGATCTGAATCCGGCGAACACCGCGCAGACGACGCCGGAAAACCAGCTGGTCTACACGATTGGAACGCGACCGACCCAGGGCGAAATCCAGCTTTTCATCGGTGGTGCCGCGGGTTACGGCGCCGACGGCTGGATCACGCTGGGAGACGGCGGGCGCTTCACCCAGGCGCAAGTTACTGCCGGCCTGGTCCGCTACTACGAGACCGTGAATGTGGCGGACTTACCTGTAACGACGACTGACAATTTCAACTTTACGGTGCGCGATTCGAACTACGGCTATGACGTTTGGACCGATCCGGCCAATCCGGCGAGCAATCGTGAAGGCGGAGTGCGTGCGACCTTAACCGGCGCTATCACGGCGCAACAGTTCTTCATCGACATTACGCCGCTGACCACGCCGGTTACCACGCGAACGGATATCGGTGCGGGCACCTACGAAGGCGGGCCGCGGCCGGCAACGCCCGGCTATGGCGGCACGAACGTGCAATATTCGTTCGTCGCAACGGCGGGGATGCTCAGCAACAACAGTATCGCCGCCGGCGCCTGGGACGAAGCCAATGTTGCATCCAGCGGCGCGGGCTATGTCATCACCGCCGGGATGCTTTCCTATACGATCACGCGAACCGATCCGGGCGCGGATACGATCTTCGGCACCGGCGATGACATTGCGGTCACCGTGCCGCCTGATGAAACGGTCTATACGCTCAGCGCGCAGCCGGGCAACGGCACAATCCAGAGTTTCGCCAGCGGGAGTTGGCAAACCATTCCCACCAACGGTCAATTTACCCAGGCTGATATCAACGCGGGCTTCGTGCGCTTTGTCCACGACGGCAGCGAAAACCATACGTCGACCTTTGGCTACACGGTCAGTGACGGCACGCCGAACAATCATTCAGGCGCGTTCGGCCTGGATATCACACCGACGAACGATCGACCGACTGTCGGCGGCGGCGCTGTCCAGGTTCTGGAAAAACTGTTGCCCGCGAATGACGGGCTCGTGCGTCTGGGCAGCGGCGCTTTGGGTATGGCCGACATCGATCTCAGTCTGGATCCGGCGAAGCAGGCGACGCCTGAAGGCAGGCAGGATTTCCTGTGGTTTACGATCGTTGCACAACCCAAGGACACCGGCGCCACGCAGCGCGGTGAGCTGCAGCGTTGGAATGGAACTGCATGGGTCACGGTAACACCCGGCGAATGGCTGCCCAGTACTTTGCTGACCATGAACGCGGATGGCGCCGTCAGCGGTTTGCGTTACGCCCACGACGGCAGCGAGCCGCTGACTTATCCCGGCACGCCGAATGTCAATTTTCAGTATCAAGTGCGCGACGACCTCGCCAATCCAGGCGATCCGCTCGCGACGAATTCGACCGCGGTCGCCAATAGTTCTGGCAGCGTTCAATCGAACCTGAGCGCCAACGGCACAGCCACGATTCAGGTGATACCGATCAATAACCCGCCCGTGATCGCCGACAGGCCCGGCGATGCCGATCCAGTCATCGGCGGCACCATCGCCGGCGGCGGTGCTACGACCGGCGTCAATGAAGTCCTGATGAACGTACCGGAAGGCGGCAGCGCGATTATCACCAGCGCGTATCTCGTCGGCATCGATCCGGACAACACCACGGTTCAGCGCCAATATCTGCTGAAAAGCGTGCCGGTCCAGGGCGTCTTGATCCTGAACGGCAAACTGCTGGGCGTTGGATCGACTTTTACCCAGGACGACATCGACAACAACCGCTTGACCTATCGGCATAACGGTGCCGAAACCGCGGCGCCCACCATCGACGCATTGGGAACCTATAACGACAAGTTCCATTTCGTGCTGAGCGACGCCGTCAGTGACGATGTCGGCGCCGGCGGTCCGAACTTCAATACGTTCCTGATTACGCTGACACCGACCAACGACGCGCCAACGGTGACCGGGCCCAGCGGAACAATCGAGATCGATAGTGCGACGGCAGCGAACAATCTGGTGAGCGGATTTGTTGTTGCCGATCCGGATCTCGCCAACGGTGCGCAAAGCGGGGAGACAGATTTCGTTCAGGCAACGGTGCGTCTCATGAGTTCAGCCGGCGTTCCCGTAACCGACTACGTCAGCGGTTTTGCCGGCGGTGGCGTCAGCATCGGCTATGCAAATCAGGCGGGCGGGTTGTGGGCCGTTACGCAAAGCGGCGTCAATAATCTTCTGCAATTGCAGGGCACCCGCGCGCAGGTCAACGCCGCGCTGGCCGGTCTCAGCGTAACTTTCGCCAACGACGCCAACAGCATGTACAAAGTGCAGGTGATTGTTGACGACCGCATGCGCGACATCAGCGGCGCTCTCGATTCGGCGAGCAACGACGCCAACGGCGGCGAACTCAATCAGGCAATCACTGCGGGGGCGGCGCCGACAGCAGTCCCTGCCACGGTCTACGACTGGGCGACGGCGGTTCCCGTCCCGGCGAATGACGCCAACATCGCGGCCGCTACCGTGGATATTCGCGCGTCGCGCGTGAACGAGACGCCGACTTTCACCGGTCCCGCCGCGCAGACGGTGATCGAAGACGTACGCACGCAGATTACGAGCACCTTCGTTATTGCCGATCCCGAATCCGCGGCGTTCAATACGCCGGTGACGGTGACTCTTTCAATCCCCGCGGGTCAGGGCATTCTCGATGTCGCAGGCGCCGGTACAACGCAAAGCACTTTCACGCCAGCCGGCGGCCAGGCGGTTACGATAGCGAACGACCGCACCAATAGCATCACGCTCACCGGGCGTGCGGGCGATATTCAGGCGCTTTTAAATCAGCGCAACTTCGCCGACTCCGCCGCCGACGCGAATGGCGGACTGTTCTATTCGGCGCCGGCGAACGCCAATCATGATTTCAACGCTGTTGCCGCCGGTGACGTCACGCTGACGCTGTCGTTCAACGACAGCGGTTCGCGTTTTGGCAGCGATGTCGGTGCCGGCAGCGTCGCCGCCAATCCACCCGACATCCTGATTCCGATCACCATCACGCCGGTCAACGATGCGCCGACCGTCGCGGCGGGCAGCACGCCAATTTCCATTTCAGGCAGCACGGCGGTGCCGGGATTTGTAGTGTCCGACGTGGATAACACCGACGGAGGTTTGCTGAACGCCACGACCGGCGAAACCGACTTCATGCAAGTCACGATTCGTCTACTGCCCGTCGCGGGAACTACGCCGCTGCCGGCGTCGGGCGATGTCGGCGGAATCGACCATACCAATGTGGTGTTTTCGTCCACGACACCGGGTTCGGCCACGGTCGATGCAACGTATAACGGCAACGGTGCGGCACTCGTGATTCGAGGAACCCTGGCCGAGGTGAACGGTTACCTGAGCGGATTGCGGGTATCGTTGAGCAATGGACTTCTGAACAACAACACCACCTATCGAGTGCAGGTGGTGGCCGACGATCGCGTGCGCGATGCGGCCGGCGTGCTGGATGGCAGCAATGCCGCGAATGGCGGTCTTAATTCAGACGGCGGCAGTGGAACCGCGAACGTGCCCGTCACCGCAGTGGATCCGTACGCCGTCGCACCCGCGCTCCCGTTAAATGTGAGTTCGAACACGCGCACCATACTTGGCTCGAACGTCAACGATGCGCCGTCGTTCGCCGCGCTTGACGCTACGCCGACGTTTGCCGAGAACGGCAGCGCCATCGTACTCGACAGCAATGCCTCGCTCAGCGATCCTGAGCTCTCCGCATATTCGAACTGGGATAACGCGGTGTTGACGCTCGCGCGGAATAGCGGCGCTAACGCCGACGACGTGTTTGGCGTCACCGGTTCGGGCGCGGTCGGCATCAACTTCAACGGCGCCAACATTCGCAATGGCGGTACAGTCGTCGGCACGTTTGTCAACAGTGCCGGCACGCTTGCGATCACATTCAACTCGAGCGCCGACAACAGCACGGTCAATTCGGTGCTGCGTGCGATTACCTACAGCAACAGCAACGATAATCCGCCGGCCAGCGTAACCGTCGGTTACACCATCAACGACGGTGATACCGATGCCGACCGCGCGGGCAATGGACAGGGCACGGGCGGCGCATTAACGGGTTCCGGCACTATCGTCGTCGGCATTACGCCCACCAACGACACGCCGACCCTGACCGGTATAACGGCCAAGAGCTACACCGAAGACGCCAGCCCGATTGTGATTGGCAGCGGCGCGACGCCCGGCGATCCTGAACTCTCTGTTCTCGCCGCGGGCATCGGGCAATGGGGCAACGCCTTCCTCGTGGTTTCACGCAGCGGTGGCGCGCAACCCGAAGATGTATTCGGGGCGTCGGGCACTTCCGCGGGTGCGGGCGGGGGCGTATTTCTTGATGCAGGCAACGTGTTGCGGCTCGACGGAACCAATATCGGCACCTACGCAAACGGCGCCGGCATGCTGACGCTGACTTTCGCCGACGGCGTGACCACTGCCCAGGCGCAGTCCGCTCTGCGCGGCATTACTTACGCCAACACGAGGCAATCGCTCGCGGTGGCGGATACGGCAGGCGTGACGCTGAATTGGGTATTGCATGACGGCGATACCGACGCTGACCGCGTTGGCAACGGGCAGGGAACGGGTGGCGACAAAAGCGTGACGGTAGCGCAGACAATTACGCTGACCGGTGTGAATGATGCGCCGGTTCTCGCCGATACCGTATTAGCCATCTCGCAGGTTGAAGATGCGGCCGCGCCCTCCGGCGCAGTAGGCACGTTGATCTCCGCGCTGGCGAGCGCCGGGAATATTACCGATGCCGACACCAGCACCGCTGCGGTCAAGGGACTGGCGATCACAGCCGCCGACAGCACGCATGGCACGTGGTATTACAGCATCAACGGCGGCGCCAGCTGGTCGAGCTTCACCGCCGGTGCCGCGACGGCCCGATTGCTGGTTGCCGACGCGAACACCCGGATTTATTTCCAGCCCACGGGCGACTTTCATGGCGGCGTTGCGGGCGCGCTTACCGTTTATGCCTGGGACTCGACCAGCGGCAGCAACGGCGGCACCGCGGACCTCAGCAATCCGGGTACAAGTACGGGCGGGTCGACCGCATTTTCCGCCGCTTCCGATACGGTCGCACTTACCGTAACGCCGGTAAACGATGCACCGACTCACGGCGGCACGACGACGTTAGCTGCGACCAGCGAAGACACGACATCCGGCGCGGTCACTGCGGCGACCCTCGCGGGCACCCTTACTTACAGCGATGCCACCGACAATCAAACCGGTGCCGGCGGCGGCACGACGGCCACAGCGCAGACGGCGCTGGCGATTGTTGGTAATGCAGCAACAGCGCTTCAGGGTGTTTGGCAATATACGACTGACGGCAGCACGTGGATCAGCGTGGCCACCGCAATCAATAACGCGAGCGCGGTCGTGCTTGATCTCGCCAACGCGAACCACCAAATCCGGTTTGTGCCCGGTGCAGATTTCACCGGCGCACCCGGCGCCCTAACATTGCGCGCAGCCGACGGCACGTGGAATAGCGCGACCGGCGTGCAGAACATCAGCGCCGCGGTCGGCAGCACGGGCGCATGGTCGGCGAGCACCGCGACCCTCGGCATCACGGTAAATCCGGTGAACGATGCGCCGACCGTCAATGGCCTGAACGCGACGCCGACGTTCGTCGAAGGCATCGATACCGCCGGCAATCGTACGGTGATCGGCACGCCGGTCGTGCTCGATCCGAGCGTAAACATCGGTGATATCGAGATCGTCACGCAGGCGGTCGACAATTTTGGCGGCACCACACTCACCATTGCACGTGAC
This sequence comes from Betaproteobacteria bacterium, assembly GCA_028292435.1. Taxonomy (GTDB): domain Bacteria; phylum Pseudomonadota; class Gammaproteobacteria; order Burkholderiales; family SG8-41; genus PALSA-1004. The sequence continues at coordinate 1,792 of JAQGMI010000121.1, read as the reverse complement.
AATGGCAGCGGCGGATTTGCGCCGAACGTGAACGACATCCTGGGCTTGAGTACCGCCGGTGTTGTCAGCGTGGCGGGCAGCGTCGTATCGTCGGGCGGCATTGCAATGGCCGACATCACCACCAACAGCGGCGGCCAACTGGTTATCACTTTTCGCGCGGTTGCCACCAGCGCGCAGGTCAACAGCGTGGTGAGCGCGATAACGTACGCGCTTGACTCAGACACGCCGCCCGCGAGCGTGCCGCTGCGTTATCGGTTCAACGACGACAATCAGTTAAGCGCTCAGGGCAGCGGCGGCAGCCTGACCGGCGATGCCACCATCACGGTGACCATTGCAGCGCAGAACGATATCCCGCTCGCCGTGGATGACACCCATGTCATCAGCGAAGACGGCGCCAATCCCGTCAGTGGCAATGTCATCAGCGGCACCGGCTCGCCGAACACCGCAGCGGACAGCGACCCGGAAGGCAATGCATTGACGGTGACGGCAGTGCGGCCGGCGACTGAGATCGCGGGCGGCGCGACCACAGCGGTTGCCGGCGGTACGACGAGTGCCAACGGTACGTCGATTGCGGGCACGTATGGAACGATCAAACTTGGCGCCGACGGTAGTTACACATACACGTTGGACAATGCCAACGCTGCGGTGAACGCACTGCTGACCGGGCAAACGCTGAACGATTTTTTCACGTATACGCTCAGCGACGGCAACGGCGGTGTCGATACCGCACAAATCACGATCACGATCAACGGCAATACGGACGGGGCGCTGGCGATCGTCGCGCACGACGGCAATGGCTCGGCGACGGGCCAAACGGAAGTCTATGAAAAAGGCCTCGTCGCACCGAGCGACAACAGTCATGTCAACACCGACACGATAGCGGTTACCGCTGCAGACGGCATTGCCTCGATTTCTGTTGGCGGTACCACTTTTACGATAGCGCCGCTCGCCGGTTTCAGCGTCGGCACGCCGTCCGCCGGCATCAATACCGGCGCGGGCACGCTCAGAATTACCGGCTTTGCCGTCACCGGCGGCCCGGCGGCTGCGCCGACTGCCGGCACGCTCAGCTATAGCTACACGCTCAACGCGCACCAGGCTCATGCCGGGCCGACCGCGGTGGAGAGCACCGACACCATCGCACTGGTTGTCACCGATGCCACGATCGCGGCCGGCACCGCGAACGGCACGCTGACGGTGCGGATCGTTGACGATACGCCGACGGCGACTCCCGACACCAACAGCGTTACCGAAGATGCTGGAGTGACGCAAGCTACGGGCAACGTGTTCGGCGGCATTGGTGCCGCGGTCACGGACGTTGCCGATCGTATTGGCGCCGACACTACGGCGACGCCGGTGACCGCCGTGAGCTTTGGCGGCGTCGCGAGGACGGTAGGCGCTGCGTTCAACAGCACCTTTGGCAGCCTGACGCTGAACTCGGACGGCAGCTATGTCTACACTTTGAATAACAGCAGCGCGACGACGAACGCACTGCGCAATGGCCAGACGGTGACCGAAACTTTTAACTATACGATTACCGACGCTGACGGCGACACCAGCACCACGACATTGACGGTCACTGTCACTGGCGCCAATGATCCGCCGGCGGGTGCCGACAAAACCGTTACAACGGTTCAGGATATTCCGGTGCGATTTACGCCAGCTGATTTTGGCTACACCGATCCCGATGTCGGCGACACGCTCACCAATGTTCGCATCGATACGTTGCCGACCGTGGGCCGGCTGTTGCTCAATGGCGTGCCGATCGCGGCTGGGCAAATCATTCCGGTCGGGC
>JAQGMI010000067.1 GCA_028292435.1 Betaproteobacteria bacterium | reverse complement strand
GCGAATACCGCGATCGAGCCGGCGACAATCACCGTCATGCGCGCCCAGCCGTAAAGAAACGCGAGCGAACGGCCGAATGCACGCTGGAGAAAATGATATTCACCGCCTGCTGACGGGAACGCGGTCGCCAGCTCGGCATAGCAAAGCGCACCGAGGATCGAAAAAATTCCGCCCGCCACCCAGACTGTGATCAGCAACGCTTCGCTTTCAACCGCACCGGCGACGATGGAAGGCGTGCCGAAAATTCCTGCCCCGACGATCAGGCCGACAATCATCGCAACCGCGTCGGCGAGCGTCAGGCTCGGCCGCGGCTGCACGCTCTGCCCGCTCGCCGGCGCGTTCATTGCGGTCCTGCCACGCGTTGCTGGACTTTCGCGCTCCACGCCAATTGCTGCTGCGAGGCACCGTCGCCGACTTTGACCGTACCGTCGATCGTGTCGCCTTTGACGGTGCCGGTGAACTGGTGCCGCGTTAAGTTGTCGCCGGGCTTGGTAAAGAAAGCAAAGCTCAATTGATCGCCTTCAATCTTCGGCGCGAGCAGCGCGATCGGCTGGCCGCCGGTTTTGGCGGTCCCTTCGAGCTTTTGGAATGTCTGCGAAAACGCAAGCTCAAGAGCGCCGGGGTGCACTGGAGAATTGATCTGGGCCTGCCAGCGGCCGCCGACCTTGGCCGGCACAATCCACAGATACAGAAAACTGCGCCCTGGATTGCCGACTTTTTTCTCGGGGACGATCAATTCCTTGTCTTCGTCCGGCTTCCAGTCGCCCATGTGATAGTCGTGCGCAACCACGCGCGTTCCCGGTTTGAGAGCCAGGATTTTCGGGCGCAATTTTTGATTCATTTCCGGCAGCAGATAAGTCGTGACAACCGTGGCCTTGCTTAAGTCGGTTTCGAACAGATTCTCTTTGACGAAATGCGCGCGATCGGAAACGCCGTCCGAAATCGCGAGCGCGTTGCTCTCGCGCAGCAGATCGTCCGAAAGATCGACCCCGAAACCGCGGGCGCCGAATTTCTTGGCCGCCGTCCTTACCATGCGGCCATCACCCGAGCCTAGATCGATGATGAAATCCTGCGGACCGACCTTCGCCATGCGCAGCAACTCGTCGACGACCACTTGCGGCGTCGGCACGTAGACGACATCGCCGACTCCGCGCTCGTCGGCAAGCAGGTACGAAGGTAAAACCAGCGCCAGCAACAAGCCGGCGCCCCATACGCGTTTCAATTGCTTCATTGTTGCTTTCTCCACGTTTATTATTCGATGCTCATCTGGCCGCGCGCCGATCGCGTCGCCAACCATTCAAAAGTCTTGTCGTCGCCCGTCCTGACCCGGCCGGCAATCTTGTCGCCCTCGATGCGCCCGCTAAATTCATATGTATGCTTGCGTCCACCCGCTTCGCGCACCGCCGTTAATTCAATTGCGTCGCCTTGCAGCTTGACGTCCTGAATGGCAGCCGCGCCGCCATCGATCATTAAATCGCCGCTCAACTGCTGAAAAGTCTGGCGCAATGTTGCCTGAAAGCTTCCGCCTGCATCGCCGGCCGGCATGCGCCACTGCCATTGCCCGGCCGCAAGGGCGGGAACATACCAGAGATAGACCTGGCTCACCGGCGGGCCGTACGATTTTTCGGGCACCGCGATTTCCCGCCGGAGGTCGGGGCGCCACTTACCCATGTCGAAATCGTGCGACACGATGCGCGTGCCCGGCCGCAGCGAGTTCAGAATCCGCGGCCGCAAATCAAGGTTGATATGCGGCAATAAATACATCGTGATGACGGTCGCGTCCTTGAAGTCGAAAGCGAACAAGTTACCGCTGACGAACTTCGCTTTCGCCGCGATGCCCTCGCGTGCGGCTTCAGCGTTGGCGGTGGCCACCAGGTTCGGGTCGAGTTCGATGCCCGTGCCGCGCGCGCCGCGCTGCTTGACGGCCTCGATCACGACCCGGCCATCGCCTGAGCCGAGGTCGACCAGGTAATCGGCGGCAGTCACGCGACCTGCGTCGAGCATCGCCTCGACTACCTTGAGCGGCGTCGGCACATAGGGCACATCCGCGCGCTGCGCGAGCGCGACGGCGGCCAGGCCGAACAGGCAGAATGCAGTTGTCGACCGTTTGAAATGCAGCGAGTGCATCAATTCCATCAAATCATTGTGCCTGCGGAATGCGGGCGGCGCGCCATGGAATACTCCGGCGATCACTGCCGATGCCGCGCACGATGGTGCCTTCCATCACGTCGGCGGCGACCTCGCCCTCGAAGTACAGATTGGACTCGAGAAAACCGCTGTCGTCGACGATCACGAAATTAATATGCGTGCCGCTGAGCTTTGGATTCCACAGGCCGGCGACTTTCTTGTCGTAGCGCGCAAGGCCGTCGATTTCCTGAAATTTCTGACGGATCTCAAGCCGGTAGCTGCGTTCGCCGGCGGGCAAGGCGACCGTCGCGCGCCAGTGCCCTTCCACTTTCGCCGGCACGATCCACAGAAACACATTTTTTCTGACCGTCGATTTCTGATCAGGCTGCCAGTCTTCGAGATCGAAATCATGCGACACGACACGCGTGCCCGGCTTCAGGTCATTCAACAGCCGGGAGCGCAGCTTCATATTGACCGACGGCAACAGATACATCGTGACGACACTCGCCTGGCTGATGTCGAACTTGAATAAATCCTGCTGCTCGAATGTGACCCGCTCGCTGACGTTCTGAATTTGCGCGCTGTAATTGCTTTCCTCGATGCGATCGGGATCAAGATCGACACCGACGCCGCGCGCACCAAATTTTCTCGCCGCCGCAATCAGGATGCGTCCATCGCCCGACCCAAGATCCATCACAAAATCGGCAGGGCCCACGTTGGCAAGACGCAGCATTTCTTCCACCACCGGATAGGGCGTGGGCACGAACGGAACGTCGAAATTAAACTGGGCGCGTGCGGCCGACGCCGCGAGAAACATGACAGCGAGAAAGAAACCTCGAGCCGGGCCGCCGCGCCACGCCATTTACTGCACCAGCTGTAATTCTTGCAAGGTCGGTTTTTTGAGCAGCGCATGCGCAGGCAGTGCCAGCTCGGTGCGCACCGCGTTCCATTCGAGTTGACGTTGCGCGCTGGCCGAAGACACCCGCACCGAGCCAACGATACCTTGTCCGGCCAGATGCCCGCTAAACTCATAGCGCGTTTTACTGCCGGCGTCGTTCAACATGAAGCTGATTTCTTCACCTTGCAGGCGCGCATTTTCCAGCCGCCAGTCTCCGCCTTCGACACGGACGCTGCCGCTGATGTCCTGAAAGTTCTGCGCCAGGCTGAGATCGAATACTGCCGGCTTGCCGGCGACGGTCAGTTCCCAGCGCCATTTACCCGCCGCGTTGGCCGGCACAACCCAGTAATACACCTTGCTTTTCTTGTCCCGACCTACCGGCTTGTCCGGCGCATCCATCACCATCTGTTCGTCCGGCCGCCATTCGCCCATGTCGTAATCATGCGTTACCACGCGCGTGCCGGGCTTCAGCGTCGCCAGCAACCGCGGCCGCACCATTAAGTTGACTTCCGGCAACAGATAGATCGTCACCACGCTTGCATCGGTGAGATCGGTTTCATATAGATCGCGCTCATAAAAAGCGGCGCGGTCGCCGACGCCGGCGCTGGCCGCACGCTTGTTCGCGAGTTCCACCAGCCGCCGATCGAGATCAACGCCGAAACCACGCGCGCCGTATTTCTGCGCGGCAGTGATGACCATCCGGCCATCGCCCGAGCCGAGATCGATCACGTAATCGGCCGGCCCGACCCTGGCAACCTGCAACATGCGCTCGACGACATTTTGCGGCGTCTGCACGTAAGGCGTATCGCCGAAATCCTGCGCCGCTACGGTCGCGTTGACGAGCGAAAAACCTGCCATCACAACAACGCCAACTGCGCCTCTCAAAACTGTAAACGTGCTCTTCATGCTATCGACCCACTCCTGCGATTCGCGCGCTGTCACCGGAAAGCCCGGTCTTGGCGCCACGCGTAGCGCTCCATTCGTATTCTCCCTGCGCCCGGCCGCCCGTAAATTTGATGCTGCCCTCGATGCCGCCGGCCGTTACACGTCCGTTGAATTCATGCCTGACCGGGCCGCCATTGACGTCCACGATGAACGTGCCGCTGATCTGGTCGCCGCGCAGCCTGGCCTCCTGCAGTTTGGCGTTCTGGCCGCCGACGCGCACGC
>JAQGMI010000062.1 GCA_028292435.1 Betaproteobacteria bacterium | reverse complement strand
TCGTGCGCTTGCCGGCGCCAATTACCCAGGCTTTGCCTGCCCCGGCATCGGTGAGTTGACGAGCGACGAACGCCTGCATTTCCTTTTCCTGCATGCCGGCGGCAATCACGGGAATCGAATCGGCGATCACCCAGCGCGCACGCGTGCGTGCGGCTTCGCTGATGTCGGCAAGGCGGGTCTCGGCGGCGAACCTGGCAAGCGTATGCAGGTATTGCGGACGGCTACGATCGGACACTTTTATTTCTCCGGTTAATTTGTCGGCAAACGGCGCAATGCACGGTCAATCGGATTTCACACCCGCCGCTTTGATGACTGCTCCCCATTTCTTCAGTTCGGATTCGACGAACGCGCCATATTGGGCGGGTGTGCTGGCGATCGTTTCGGCGCCGACGCTCGCAAACCGCTCGCGCAGTTCGGGCGTGTTCATCGCTTTTACCATTTCCGCGTGGAGCTTATTGATGACTGTTTTGGGGGTTCCAGCCGGCGCGTGAAAACCATACCACGAGCCGACTTCGAATCCCGCGAGTCCCGCTTCGTTTGCCGTCGGCACGTCGGGCAACAAGGGAGAGCGGTTCGCGCGTGCCGCGCCGAGCGCGCGCAATTTGCCGGCTTTGACCTGCGGCACGATTGGGGGCGGACTCTCGATCGCGATCTGGGTTTCACCGCCGATGACTGCTCCCACCGACGGCGCACCGCCTTTGTAGGGAACATGGATTAACTTGATGCCGGCGCTCGATTGAAACAGCGCACCCGCGAGATGGCTTGGGCTCGCATTTCCGGCCGATGCAAACGCGAGCTGACCGGGCTTTGCTTTCGCCAATGCGATCAGTTCTTTCAACGTTGTTGCCGGCACCGCTGGATTCGTGACGATAAAAAACCAGCTCGTCGCCGCGAGCGTGATCGGGGTCAAATCTTGGACCGGATGGTATGGGAGCTTGGCGTATACAAACGGACTGATCGCGAGCGGGCCAAAATTGCTCAGCAGCAATGTGTAACCGTCCGGCGCCGATTTCGCGGCCAGATCGGTACCAATGTTGCCACCCGCGCCCGCTCGATTGTCGACCACGACCGGCTGTCCCCATGCTTCGACGAGTTTCTGGCCGACCGTGCGCGCGATGATATCGGTCGGACCGCCCGGCGGAAAAGTGACGATGATGCGGATCGGCCGATCGGGATAAGTGCGCGCGGCGTCTTGCGCGTACGCGGCGGCCGCCGTCATCGCGATGACGACAATCAACGACACGCGAAAAATGGAATGAATCATCGCTTCACCTAAAAGGTAGTTGTACGTCAGTCGACCCTGGCGCCGGAATCCTTGACGACCTTCGCCCATTTCCGAACTTCGCTTTGTATCAGCGTCCCGAACTGCTCGGGTGTCGTGCCGACCGGATCGGCGCCCTGCGCGGCAAGGCGCTCACGCACATCCGCCTGCGTCAGAATGCGATTGATCTCCGCATTGAGCTTTGCAACGATATCTTTTGGCGTACCCGCCGGCGCGAGTACGCCGTTCCATGCCACCGAATCGAAACCCTGCAGGCCCGATTCGTCGAGTGTCGGCACATCGCGCAATACTGTGATGCGCTTCAAGCTCGTCACCGCGAGCGGCCGCATTTTGCCCGCCTGCACGTGCGGAAGCAGCGGCGGCACGTTGTCGAACATGATCGTGATCTGGCCGCCGAGCAGATCCGCGATCGCGGGTGCGCCGCCTTTGTACGGCACATGCTGGATTTTTACGCTGGTGTAACTCTTAAAAAGTTCGCCGGTCATATGCGGCGGCGTACCGTTGCCCGCGGTGCCGTAATTGAGTTGAGCCGGCTTTGCTTTGGCGAGCGCTATCAATTCCTTGACCGATTTGACCGGCAGCGACGGATTCACGACGAGCAGGTTCGTGTAATTGACCGCCTGCGTTATCGGCGAGAAATCCCTGATGAGATCGTAATTCAATTTGCTGTAAAGGCTCGCGCTGATTGCCTGCGAAGTCGTGCACATGTAAATCGTATAACCGTCGGGCGCCGACTTTGCGGCGGCTTCCGCTCCAATGTTGCCGCCGGCGCCCGCGCGGTTCTCGATTACCACCTGTTGGCCTACGGCTTCCGCGAGTTTCTGCCCGATCGTGCGAGCGAGAATATCGGACGTGCCGCCGGGCGGAAAACCGACCAGGAAACGTATCGGTTTCGCGGGATAACTTTGTGCGCAAACGCCGGCGGATATCAGGCAGCCAATCGCTGCAACCAACGCGTTCCAGTTTCGCATCTGATCTCCGGCGTGTTTTTTGCGATTCTACTCTTGACGGCGCAACGCATCGCCGCCATGGGTGACCGCGCTGCGGCATGCACCTTAGAATAAGCGCTTTCATCAACTGACGGAACCTTACGATGAGCGAAACGACGGCGCGCGGACCATTGGCTGGTCTCAGAATTCTGGAGTTCGGTCAGATTGCGGCGGGCCCGTTCGCCGGCTCGCTGCTCGCAGATCTCGGCGCTGACGTCGTCAAAGTCGAGAAACCGGACGGCGGCGACGATATGCGTCGCTGGCCGCCCTTGAGTGCGGGCCCCAACGGTCCGGAGTACAGCGAAAATTTCGCGTCGGTCAATCGCAACAAACGCAGCATCGCGGTCGATCTCAAGGATGCTGTGCAGGTCGCGCGCCTGCGCAAACTTTGCGAGCAAGCCGACGCCATCGTCGAGAACTTTCGTCCTGGCGTGCTCGATCGTCTCGGCCTCGGCTATAAAACATTGAGCGCTGCCTCGCCCAAGCTCGTGTACTGCTCGATCAACGGTTACGGCCATACCGGCCCTTATGCGTCGAAAGGCGCATTCGACGCCACAGTGCAAGGCATCAGCGGCTTGATGAGCGTGACCGGCGAAAGCGACGGTCCGCCGGTGAAATGCGGCGTGCCGGTCGGCGACTTCGGCGCGGGATTGTATGGCGCGTTTTGCATGACCGCCGCAATACTGCAAGCCAGACAAACCGGGCGCGGCGCGTTTATCGACTGCTCGATGCTCGCCGGCCTGCTCGGCATCGCTGCATTGCAGACGAGCGAATATTTCGGCACCGGCAACACGCCGAAGCGGCTCGGCTCGGCGCACCCGCGCTCGGCGCCGTATCAGGGCTACCAGGCGAGCGATGCGGCGTTCATGATTGCCGCCGGCAACGACAAATTGTGGCTGGCCGTGTGTGCGGCCGCCGGCATGCCGCAACTGAAAGACGATGCGCGCTTTGCGACCAATACGCTGCGCGCCAAAAATCAGAAAGCGCTCGAAGCCATCCTGCAACCGGTGTTCTCCAAACGCACCAAGGCCGAATGGCTCGCCGAGTTCGACAGCCGCGGCGTGCCGTGTGCGCCGATCAATACTTACCCGGAAATCCTCAACGATCCGCACGTCGAATTTAATCGACTGGTGCGCGAGATGACGTTGCCGAACGGAAAAAAAACCAAAACCGTGGCCTTCCCAATGAAAATTTCGGGCTATGAATTCAGCGTGTACCGGCATTCACCTGAGCTCGGTGAACATAACGACGAGGTTTACGCCGAGTGGCTGGGAACTGCCGGCACTTCAGTCGGCTCGTAGTCCGGTTGCTTTGACGACTTTTGCCCAGCGCTCAATATCCCGCGCCAGGAATGCGGCGAATTCATCCGCTGACGATTTAAGCGGCTCGATGCCATCGCTGGCAAAGCGTTCTCGCGTCTCCGCCTCGTCAAGGATTTTTGCCGCTTCGTCGCCCAGTCGCGTAACGATCGAACGCGGCGTGCCAGCCGGAGCGAGCAAACCATACCAGGTCGAAAAATCGTAATCGCGCACGCCGCTCTCGGCGAGCGTCGGTAATTCGGGCATCGCCGCGAGCCGCTTGGCACTGCTCACCGCCAGCGCGCGCACTCGCGCGCCCCTGACGTGCGGTAGCGCCAGCGACACCGTGGCAAACATCACCGGCACTTCGCCGCTGATGACGTCGGTAAACCCGAGCCCGGCGCCTCGATACGGCACATGCAGCAAATCGCTGCGCGTCATGTTCTTGAAAAGCTCCGCAGCCATGAAGGGGCCGCTGCCTGCACCGCCTGAAGCATAAGACAGTGCGCCAGGCCGCGCCTTCACAAGCTTTACGAGTTCGCCGGCGTTTTTAACCGGCAGCGACGGATGCACGACGAGGATGTAAGGCTGCAAACCGACCAGCGCAATGGGCGCGAAATCCCTCACCGCATCGTATGGCAGCTTGCGGTAGTAGCTGACATTAAACGCAAGGCTCACGTGCGTGAGCAGCAGCGTCGCGCCGTCGGGCGGCGACTTGGCGACGATGTCCGTGCCCAGTGTCGTGCCCGCCCCGCCCTTGTTGTCGACGACGAACGACTGGCCGAATGCGCGCGAATATTTTTGCGCAAGCACCCTGCCGATCAAGTCAGTGCCGCCGCCCGGCGCGGCCGGCACCACGATGCGTACCGGCTTGGCTGGATAGGACTGCGCGTGAATTGCGCCGGACGCAATGAGCGCCAGGCAGACAAGTACACGGCTCATTCAGGCGTGATTCCCGCCTGTTTGGCGACGCGCTGCCATTTCTCGATTTCGGTCTTGATCATCGCCCCGTGCTGCTCGGGCGTATTACCGACCGGATCGGCGCCGCGGTCGAGCAAGTCTTTGCGAATCGCCGGATCGGCGAGCACCTTGACGAGTGCGCCATTGAGTTTTTCAACGATTGGCCGCGGCATACCGGCGGGCCCGATCCAGCTGAAGCCGCTGCTGACGACAAAGCCCCGCACGCCCGCTTCCTGCATGGTCGGCACGTCCGGCAACGTCGGCGAACGCGTCTCGCCGCATTGCGCGATCATGCGCAGCCTGCCGGCGCGCACGTTTGAAATGACGACCGGGATACTGGCGATGGTCAACTGCACGTGGCCGGCAATCGCATCCACCGTTGCCGGCGCCACGCCCTTATAAGGCACGTGCACGAGCTTGATGTTCGCCTGCGCATTGAGAAGCTCGCCCGCAAGATGCCCGACCGTTCCCGGACCAGCGCTCGAGTAAAAAATCTGGCCCGGCCGGGTGCGCGCCAACGCGATCAGTTCTTTGACATTTTTCGCCGGCAATGAAGGATGCAGCACGACTACCGCCGGAATGTCGACGACGAGGCCGAGCGGCGAAAAGTCTTTTGCGGTGTCGTACGGCAGGTTTTTGATCAGCGCCGGATTGAAGAAGAAACTCGCCGCGACAATCGCCGTCGTATAGCCGTCAGGCGCGCTTTTGGCCGTCATCTCGGCGCCGATTACGCCGCCCGCACCTGCGCGGTAATCGAGCACGAACTGCTGGCCGACGATCTCGCCCATCTTCGGCGCGATCACCCGGAACACGATGTCGCTGTTGCCGCCGGGCGCGGCGGGATTTATCACCCGTATCGGTTTGCTCGGATAGGGCTGCGCATACGCCGTCAGCATCCAGGCGCCGCACACAGTCATTATGAGCACGCGCAAACCCGAGTTCAGTGACATCATCGCCCCGCTCCTCCTTCGTTTCAGCCGCAGTATACGTGGCGCTCATGTAGGTCGCCGTGGCAAACGTTACAATGCGTGCTTGATCAGCACAATAATGCCATGACTGGAAAAACCGACAGCACGCCGGCAACCCCTCCGCATGAATTCGATCTCGAATGGGGCCTGCACGCCATCATGCGCGTGGTCGAAGAACACAATTTCCAAACCGTGCTCGACATCGGCAGCGGCGGCGGCGAACACTCGCGTTTTTTTCGGCACTTCGGCAAAGACGTCTATTCAATCAATTTGGCCGGCAATGCCGATTACGTCGGCGATTTCACCCAAATGAAGCTGGAGCGCCAGTTCGACGTCGTGTGGTGCTCGCACGTGCTCGAACACCAGCGCAACGTCGGCATTTTTCTCGAAAAAGTATTTGCCGCTGTCCGCGACGGCGGGATTCTCGCGATCACCGTGCCCTGTCATCCGCGCGAACGCATGATCGACGGGCATCTGACTTCCTGGAATGCCGGCCTCTTGTGCTACAACCTGATACTGGCCGGATTCGATTGCCGCGATGCGCGCGTGTTGCAATCCTATGAACTCAGCCTGATTGTCGAAAAAAAGCCGGCGCTGCTCGCGCTCGACGGCAATCTGGTCGCACCGGTCATGACGACGCCGCTGGAAACGCTTGCGCAGTTTTTTCCGTTCCCCGTCAAGACGACCGCCAACGCCGAAGTTCTCGACGTGAAATGGGGCGATCGCACCTACGAATTACCGCCGGCAAAATTTGCGGGCGAGATCAAGATCAAGTCGAAACACGCCACGCTGTCCTGAGCGGCACCGCATTAATTCCGTAGTACGCTTTACAATACGCCCCTTCGCCGTCCCGTAAATAAATCCCGAGGCCATGCATGAAAGCTGCTGATTCCACCCTGACCCGCACCGGCGGTCAATTATTGGTCGACTCGCTGAAAGTCCACGGCGTCGATCTCGCGTTCGGCGTGCCCGGCGAAAGTTATCTGTCGGTGCTTGATGCGCTGCACGACGCGCAAGACCAAATCAAATTCATCATCTGCCGCCAGGAAGGCGGCGCATCGAACATGGCCGAAGCGTACGGCAAGCTCACCGGACGTCCCGGCATCTGCTTTGTCACGCGCGGCCCCGGCGCGACCAACGCCAGCATCGGCCTGCACACCGCATTTCAGGATTCGACGCCGTTGATTCTGTTCATCGGCCAGATCGACACCGAATACACCGAACGCGAATCGTTTCAGGAAATCGACTATCGCCGCATGTACGGGCAGATGTCGAAATGGGTCGCGCAGATCGATCGCGCCGATCGCGTGCAGGAAATGGTGAGTCATGCGTTTCATCTTGCGGTTTCCGGCCGGCCGGGACCGGTCGTGCTCGCGTTGCCGGAAGACATGCAGACGGCTATGGCAAAGCCAGTCAATACCGCACGCTATCAGCGGGTCGCCGCGCATCCCGGCGCATCCGACATGCAAAAGCTGCGTGAAATGCTTGCCCAGGCCGAGCGTCCATTTGTCATGCTGGGCGGCGGCGGCTGGAACAAGCAGGCGTGCGACGACGTGCAGGCATTCATTGAAGCGAACGGTCTGCCCGTCGCGTGCAGTTACCGCTGCCAGGATTTGTTCGATAACCGCCATCCGAATTACGTAGGCGACGTGGCGGTCGGCATGAATCCGGCCATCGAGCAGCGAATTCGCAATGCGGATCTCTTGATTGCGATCGGACCGCGGCTCGGCGAATGGACGACGCTCAATTACACGCTGATTGACATTCCGCGCCCGAAGCAGAAATTCGTGCACATTCATACCGGCGCCGAGGAACTCGGCCGCGTTTACCAGGGCGACCTGCTCATCAATTCGGGCATGCCGGAATTCGGCGCCGCGGCGCGCGCGCTCGCACCGGTGCAAGGCCGCTGGATTGAATCGACGCAAGCGGCACGCGGCGAATACGAGGCATGGCAAAAGCCGGTCAAGGTGCCGGGCGCGCTCAATATGAGCGAAGTCATTTTGCATCTGCGCAAACGCCTGCCGCCTGATTCGATCCTCACCAATGGCGCGGGGAATTTCTCGCTGTGGCCGCATCGCTTCTATCAATACACGGGCTTTCGCACGCAGCTTGGACCAACCAGCGGTGCGATGGGCTATGGCGTGCCCGCGGGCGTAGCAGCAAAGCTCGTCCATCCTGACCGGACCGTCATCGCGTTCGCAGGCGATGGCGACTTCCTGATGAACGGGCAGGAACTTGCGACTGCCGCTCAATACAATGCAAAAGTGATTTTCATCGTGGTCAACAACGGAATGTACGGAACCATTCGCATGCACCAGGAGAAGCATTTCCCCGGACGCGTCAGCGGCACGAGTCTTTCGAATCCGGATTTTGCCGCACTCGCCCGTGCGTACGGCCTGCATGGCGAGGTTGTCGAAAAAACAAGCGACTTCGAAGCTGCGTTCGAACGCGCAATGAATGCCAAGACTGCCGCCCTGCTCGAATTGCGCATCGACCCCGATGCGATTTCTCCGCGCACGACTCTGTCGGCGGTTCGCGCCGAAGCGCTGAAAAACCAGAAATAGCCGTCGAAAGTTTTTAATATGATTCGTTACATCAACGAAAAAGAAGTCGCGCAGATCCTTGCGATGCCGAAAACAGTAGAGCTCGTCGAAGCCTCGCTGAAAGCGCGGGCTGAAGGCCGCGCCATCGACGTGCCGCGCGTGCGGGCGCGTGCGCCTTCCGGCACGCTCCATATCCTTGAAGCCGCGGCGCCTGAGCTGAAACTGATCGGCTACAAGGCGTATTACTCGAATCCAGGCAAAGGCTCGCGCTACCACGTGCACCTGATCGATACCGACAGCGGCAATCTCGTCGCGATGATCGAAGCGAGCTTTCTTGGCATGGTGCGAACCGGTGCTGCGAGCGGTGTAGCGACGCGATACATGGCGCGCGAAGACGCGGCCATCGTCGGCATGATCGGCGCCGGCAAGCAGGCCGTCGGCCAACTCGAAGCGGTCTGCGCCGTGCGCAAGATTCGGCACGTCAAGGTATTCAGCCGCAACGCCGAACGCGTGCGCGGTTTCTGCGAAACGATGAACGCGAAACTTGGCATCACGATGGAAGCAGTCGCCACCTGCGCCGATGCGGTGCGCGGCGTCGATGTGATCAACGTAATCACCAAGGCATCCGTGCCCGTTCTGCTCGGCGAGTGGCTGGAGGCCGGCCAGCATATCAACGCCGCGGGCTCCAACGCGCTGACGCGTCGCGAGCTGGACGTCGCCGCCATCGCGCGTTGCACGCGCGTCGTTGTCGATTCGCGCGGCACCGCGCGCAACGAATGCGGCGATCTGCTGCCTTTGGTTGAAAGCGGCAAGCTCGATTGGGATGCGCTGCCGGAACTCGGCGAAGTAATCGTCGGCCGCATTCCCGGCCGCAAATCGCGCGACGAGATTACGCTCTACGAGTCGCACGGCATGGGCATTCAGGACATTTACACGGGCCATCACGTGCTCGAAGTTGCGCGCCAAAAAAACATCGGCGTCGATCTGCCCGTCGGCGGCTGATCGCACAATCAACGAACAACGAACGCTGGAGAATGAAATGACAGTCAACGCGAAAATCGGCTTTGCCGGCATCGGCGCAATGGGCACGCCGATGTCCGCCAACCTCGCCAAAGCGGGCTACAAAATCGTCGCTTACGACACCGATCCGAAGCGCACCGGGGCGCTCGCCTCGACGCTCGAGATCGAAGTCGCCGACGATCTGACGCAGCTCGGTTCGATGTGCGGCACGGTCATCACGATGCTGCCGGACGGCAAGATCGTGCGCAAAGCCGTATGCGGCGACAACGACAGCTTTAAGAACTGCATCGCAGCGGGACTGAAACCAGGGTCGCTGTTGATCGACATGAGCTCGTCATCGCCGGTCGGCACGCGCGAACTCGGCGCCGTGCTGGAAAAGCGCGGCATCAAGCTCATCGACGCGCCGGTCTCGAACGGCGTCAAAGGCGCGATTGCCGCAACACTTGCAATCATGGTCGGCGGCGACGCGGAAACTTTTTCGAAAGTGAAGCCGATGCTCGAGAAAATCGGCAACCAGGTATTTCATGCAGGCCCGCTCGGCGCAGGCCATGCGATCAAGGCGCTCAACAACTACGTGTCGGCCGCCGGTTTGCTGGCGACCTGTGAAGCGGTCGTCGCCGGCAAGCGCTTTGGACTGGATCCCGCTGTCATCGTGGACATCATCAATGCGTCGAGCGGCATGAACAACACGACTAAAAATAAGGTCAAGCAGCACATGCTGTCGGGCACCTACGGCGCAGGATTCTTTACCGGTCTCATGGCTAAAGACGTGCGCACTGCACTCGAAGTGATCGAGACAACCGGAACCTCAAGCCTGCTCGCCGAGCCGTGCACCGACATCTGGAACAAAATGGAAAAGGATCTGGGCTTTACCTCAGACCATACCGAGATGTACCGTTACGTCGAAAGCGGCAGCCAGTAGAGCCGTCTGGCGCGCCGCTGGCGTGCGGCGCCGCGCTTCGCTAAGATGCGGCATACGCCGATTAAAGGGGAGGCTTCATGTTAAAAATGACAATGCGATGCGCCGTTTGCTTCTTGCTCGCACTTACAGTTTCCGCGCCGGCGTTTGCCCTGCAGATGCTGACGGAAGAATACCCGCCGTACAACTATACGGAAAACAAGGCGCTGATTGGCCTCTCGACCGAGATCGTGGTTGAAATGGGCAAGCGCGCAAACGTGCCCATGACGTTTGCGATCATGCCGTGGCCCGATGCCTACGAACAAACGCAGAGGAAGGTCGAAACCTGCATTTTTTCGACAGCGCGTCTGGTCAACCGCGAGCGAATTTTTAAATGGGTCGGTCCGCTGGCGTCGAACGAGTGGGGACTCTTCGCCAAAAAAGGTTTTGCGGACAAAATCACCAACCTCGCGGATGCGCGCCCGTACCGCATTGGGGGCGTTACCAACGACGCCAAGATCATGTGGCTGCGCGACATGGCGCTGACGAACATCGTCGAAGTGAAAGAAGACAAACTCGTGCCGGGCATGCTGACGCTCGATCGCAAAAAGCTCGACGCAGTCGACCTGTGGGTCACCGGCATTAACGCCGAGAAATTTATCGTCACCAAAAACAAGCTCAAAGACGTCAAGCTCGTGCTCAAAATCAAGGACGAACCAATGTGGCTCGCTTGCCATCCGAGCTTGTCCGAAGCCACGATCACGTCGCTGTCGAACGCACTCGCGGCGATGCGCAAAGACGGCGCCTACAAGACGATCATCGACAGCTACGACAAGAAGTTCGCACCCTGATTTAAAGCCGCTGCTTACGGCTGATCGGCGCTGATGTGAGCTACGTTGGCAACCTTGGTGTATTTCGCCACTTCGAGCTTGATTAAAGCAGCCATCTCTTCCATCGAGTTGCCGACGACGTCTGCCCCGAGCCCGGCCATGCGCTCTTTGATCTCGGGCAGCGCCAGCGCCTTGATCATCTCCTGATTGAGCTTCACGACAATCTCACGCGGCGTTTTGGCCTGTATCACCGCGCCATACCAGGTGCTCATCTGATAACCGGGCACGCCCGATTCCGCAATCGTCGGCACGTCGGGTAACGCACCGACACGTTTGTCCATTGTGACTGCGAGCGCCCGCACGCGGCCTGACTGGATGTGCGGCATGATCGGCGGCGCGGTGTTGAAGGCGAGCATGACCTGGCCGCCGACGAGATCGATCGCGAGCGGCCCACCGCCCTTATAGGGAATCGACAGCATGTCCGTGCCGGTCATCATCTTGAACATTTCGCCGGCAAAATGTTCCGGGCTGCCGATGCCTGAAGTCGCGTAAGTCAACGCACCCGGCTTCGACTTTGCGAGCGCAATCAGTTCTTTCACGTTTTTCACCGGCAGCGAGGGGTGCAGGCACAGCACGTTCGGGACGTTGGTAACGACGGTGATTGGCGCAAAGTCTCGCTCTATGTCGTAGCCGAGATTTTTGTACACGGGCTTGCTCATGATGTGCGCGACCGACATAAAAAGAATCGTATAACCGTCGGCCGGCGCTTCGGCCGCGAGCTTTGCAGCGATGTTTGCGTTCGCGCCCGGCCGGTTTTCGATGATGAACTGTTGTTTCATGGAATCGGACAGCTTGGCGCCGACTGCGCGCGCCATGATGTCGGTGCCGCCGCCCGGCGCGTAGCCGACGAGAATCCGCACCGGCTTGCCCGGATAGCTTTGCGCGAACGCCGGGGTGCAAGCGCACGCCAGCAGCATTACCGCCACGCGGTGCAATGAATCGTTCATCGTTTCTCCTCGCTTGCGTTGATTAATTTTGCGGCTAACGTATGTCGCATGCGCGGCCATGTCAAGCCGCAACTTCCGGCGTACCGGGAAGCCTGCGGACGGTTCCGCGCGCAGCAGGTAAAATGCCGGACCATGAAAAATCCACGCATAGCATTAATCCATGCGACACCCGTCGCAATCGATCCCATCTGCAGCACCTTCAAACGTCTCTGGCCGCAGGCGCAGGTTACCAACCTGCTTGAGGATTCGCTCGCATTCGATCTTGCCGCGGCGGGCAAACTCGACCAGACGATGGTCGACCGCTTTTGCGTGCTCGCGCGCTACGTCGAATCAAGCGGCGCCGATGCGATTCTGTTTACCTGCTCGGCGTTCGGCGAGGCAATCGAGACCGCGCGCGGCGCGGTCAAAATTCCGGTGCTGAAACCGAACGAAGCGATGATGGAAGAAGCGATTGCAACCGGGCCGCGGATTGCGCTGCTCGCGACCTTCGCGCCTAGCCTGCCGTCGATGACGGCGGAGCTCGAGCAGTTAGCAGTCGCCCGCAAGGCAAATATCAGGATCTCCAGCAAAGCGGTGCCGGCGGCACTGACTGCGCTGCAGGGCGGCGACGATGCCGGCCACGACCGCCAGATCGCGGCGGCGGCCGAGGAATTCAGCGATTGCGACGCATTGTTGCTCTGCCAGTTTTCGATGGCGAGCGCAGCGGAACGAATACCGGCTCGCCGCGGTCGCAGTGTATTCACGAGTCCTTATTCCGCGGTGGCGCGGCTTAAACAACTACTACACGCCTGACCACCAATAAAAAACCGAGGAGATGAAGCTTGAAAATTAATTCCCAATTAAGCTCTGCGTGCGCGCTGGCGCTGGTTACCACCGTCGCAGCCGCGCAACAATACCCAAGCAAACCCGTGCGCTTTGTGGTCCCATTCGTCGCCGGCGGCCCTACCGACATCCAGGGGCGCATGCTCGGCGAGAAACTCAGCCAGCGGCTCGGCCAGCAATTCATCATCGACAACCGCGGCGGCGCGAATGGCAACATCGGCCTCGAACTGACGGCGAAAGCGCCGCCCGACGGCTATACAATCGTAATCGCAACGGTCGGCACGTGGGCAGTGAACCCGAGCCTCTACAAGAACATGCCGTTCGACCCGGTCAAGGATTTCGCGCCGATCATGCAAGTTTCGACTTCGCCCGGCGTGCTCGTCGTGCATCCGTCGGTGCCGGTTAAAAACATCAAAGACCTTATCGCGCTGGCGAAGTCCAAGCCGGGCAAGCTCGATTACGGCTCATCCGGCGTCGGCGGTTTCGGCCACATTTCCGGTGCGCTGTTCTGCCTGATGACTAAAACCGAGATGGTCCATATTCCGTACAAGAGCTCGGCGCCTTCGCTGACCGATGTCATCGCGGGCCAAATCCAGGTGCTGTTTAACAATGCAATCTCGACCGTGCCGTTCATCAAGTCCGGCCAGGTGCGCGCACTCGCGGTCACCAGCCTGAATCGCATGCAGGCGCTGCCTGATCTGCCGAGCATCAACGAAGCCGGCGTCAAAGGCTATGACAACTCATCGTGGTCGGCTGTCTCCGCGCCCGCCGGCACGCCGAAAGAAATCATCGCAAAACTCAACACCGAGTTGAACGCGATCATGAAGCTGCCCGACATCCAGGAAAAGAGCGCGGCGGTCGGCGCCGTCATCGTCGGCGGCACGCCGGAACAGTATGGCGAGTACCTGAAATCCGAAATTACCAAGTTCGCGCGCGTCGTCAAAGAAGCGAAAATTACTGCGCAATAAGTTAAGTCCGTGACCGACACGGACTTCATATTTTTCTGCCATCACGGGAGGCCTATGGAATGTGAAGCCGTAACGAGAACCCTGCAGCAACCCGCTTGGCTACACGGACTTCGGCGATGCGCCGTCATCGCATTGATGATTGCCTGCCCCGCGCCTGCCCTGGCGCAAGCGGCCGCCGCAGCGGAACTGCCGCTGGTCGTCGTACTGTCAACCGGCGGCACGATTGCCGGCCGCGGCGGATCATCGACCAGTCTCACCGAATACAAATCCGGTTCGATCGCAGGCTCGGAACTGGTCGACGCGGTGCCCGAAATCAAGAACTATGCGCGCGTGCGCGTGGAGCAAATAGTCAACATCGGCAGCACCAACATGAATCCGGCCGTATGGCTGAAACTCGCCGCGCGCATTAACGCGATTTACAGCGAAGAGCCGCAAGTGGCGGGCATCGTCATCACGCACGGCACCAATACTCTTGAAGAAACCGCGTATTTCCTCAATCTCACCGTCAAACGCGACAAGCCCGTCGTACTGGTCGGTGCGCAGCGTCCGGCGACGGCAATCAGCGCCGATGGACCACTCAATCTGCTGAACGGCATCCGTGTCGCGGGCGCGGCGGTGTCACGCGGCAAAGGCGTACTGGTGGTGATGAACGATGAAATTAACGGTGCGCGCGACGTCACCAAATCCAACACCTATCGCGTGGAGGCTTTCCGCTCCGGCGAGCTTGGTTATCTCGGCTATGTCGACGCGGACGAAGTTACTTTTTATCGTGCTTCGACCAAGCGGCACACCGCGCGCTCGGAGTTCGACGTCAATACGCTGACGACTCTGCCGAAAGTGGAGATCGTTTATGCGTATGCAGAACCGGGTGTCGACATATTCAAGGCGATGGCGGCGGGTGGCGCGCGCGGCATCGTGATCGCGGGCACCGGCGCGGGCGGCATGTCCGATCCCGAGCGCGCAGCTATCAAAGCACTCGGCCCGCTCGAGACTCGACCGGTGATCGTGCGCTCGAATCGTACCGGCAACGGCCGCGTGATCCCACGCAAGGAATACGACGCCGAGCATATGGTGCCCGCGGACAATCTGAATCCCCAAAAAGCGCGCGTCCTGCTCATGCTTGCGCTCACACGGACACGCGACCTTACCGAAATCCGCCGGATGTTCAGAGAGTATTAATCGACGGTTGCGAGCTCATCCACAGCAATCGAATAAGGGAGGAGATACAAATGAACAAAGCCGTGCGTGATTGGCTGTGGAAACTATGCGGCCTCGCGCTGCCAGCGTTTCTGATCGTTTCGTTCACCGCACATGCAGCGCAGGCCGTGAAAGCTGCGCCGGCCGCGAAGACTGCACCGCTGACTATTGCGAAACAGGGCTACTTCTTCGTCGCGGGCCAGTATTCGAAGTCGAAGGACGGTCAGGTCATGACCGGCCAGATGTTCGTGCAGTTCCAGATCCCGCAGCAGCGTAAGCACCGCTATCCGGTCGTGATGTGGCACGGCGGCGGCCAGACCGGCACCAATTTCCTGGCAACACCGGATGGCCGACCGGGCTGGGCGGATTACTTCCTGCGCGCGGGCTATGCTGTATACGTGGTCGATCAGCCCGCACGCGCACGCTCGGGCTACTTCACCGACGCCTATGGCCCGACGCGACGGCCGAATGCCACGGCGATGTCCGAACGATTCACCGCGCCCGAGCTGGCGAAGCTTTATCCGCAAGCGGCCATGCACACGCAATGGCCCGGCAAAGGGGTCGCCGGCGATCCGACGTTCGATCAATTTTTTGCGTCGCAGGTCGAGGACATGTCGAACCTGACCGCGCTCGAAGATTTGAATCGCAGCGCGGGTGTCGCACTGCTCGACAAGATCGGACCCGCGATCCTGCTCACGCATTCGCAATCAGGCCCGTTTGGCTGGGAAATCGCGGATAGCCGCCCCGCCCTCGTCAAAGGCGTCGTCGCCATCGAACCCAATGGCCCGCCGTTCTATGAAAACAGCGTCATCGGTGCGCCCGACTGGTTCAAGGATGCCGCACTCGGCCGCGCCTGGGGAATTACGCGCCTGCCGCTTGCTTATGATCCGCCCGCGGGCGAGCCAAAGGATTTATTGATGGTGCGTGAAGACAAAGCCGACGGTCCCGGGCTCGTGCGCTGCTGGCAGCAGGATGCGCCGGCGCGCCAATTGGTTAACTTGAAGCGCACACCGATACTGATCGTCGTCAGCGAGGCGTCTTACCATGCGCCCTACGATCACTGCACGTCGAAGTTTCTCGCCGCCGCCGGCGTCAAGCACACGTTCACACGCCTGCCCTCGGTCGGCATCCACGGCAACGGCCACATGATGATGCTCGAGAAAAACAACTTGCAGATCGCCGCGGTGCTCAAGCAGTGGATGGAGAAATCGGTCCGCTGACCTAACGCTGCCGCGAACGATAGCGCTTGTGCGCGGTTTCGACGATGCGGGGAATCAGTTTGTCGTAATCGACGCCCACAAAGCACAGGTTGCGGCCGAGCGTGTTTGGCGTGAGATCCGAATTCGGATTCGCTTCGATAAAGACAAGCCGTCCCTCGTCGGTAAGGCGGAAATCGAGCCGCGCGTAATCGCGCAGCTTCAGAACGCGAAACGCTTTGGCACCGTAGTCGCGCACCTGCCTTAATACGCGCGGCGGCAGTTCGGCGAGCCGATAGCAGACTCGCCATTTCGTGCGATAGGCGCCGTCGTTCTTCAGCCGGTAAGTCGCAAACCGGGGCGCAGCCGCTTTCTTGCTGCCGATCACCATTTCAGTCGGAGCCAGCACGCGCGGTTCATTGCCGATGACGCCGACATAGATATCGCGCCCCGGAATAAATTCTTCGCACAACACCGGTTCGCGCAACCGCATCCGGATCGCTTTGACCCGCTCGCGCAATTCGCGCAATGTGTTCACGAGCGAATGCTTGCCGATTTCATCCGAGCCATCGCCGAACTGCGGTTTGACAATCAGCGGAAAAGCAAGCCCGCGGTTCTCGATGCGGTCGCCAGGCCCCAGCGTGAACGAGCATGGCACGTCGACACCGACCGACCCCGCAAGATAAGTCGACAGCGCTTTATCGCGGCAGATCTGCAGGCCGGTCGGGCCGGTACCCGTATACCGGAACTTCATGATGTCGAGCAGGCCCGCGATCGCATGATCGAGCTTGCGATCGCCATCGACCCATTCGGTCAAATTGAAAATCATGCGTGGCTTAAGCGTCTTCAATTCCGCGAGCGTCGCGGCAATGTCCGGGCCGAACGGCACGATCGAAATGTTTCGATAATGCGCACGCAAGGCGTTGAACACATGTTCTTCCATGCTCGCGCGGTCCAACACGAAACGGCCGCGCTGGTTGCGCTCGCCATTCTCGGCATCGACAAGTATTGCCACGTCGCAGCGATTATTTTTTGTTTTGCGTTGCGCCATGCGCGAATTGTAACCGTACCCGCATGCCGTTGCGTTCCCGCGGCGGCGCTGATATTGTGCCGGCGTTGTTACTGCTCGCAAAATAATTCCAATCGGAGGAAGTAATGAAATCAATCGCAATTGCACTCGCATTCGCCGCGAGCGCGGCACTGAGCAGCGTATCGTTCGCGCAACCGTGCCCCGACAAGAACCTCAATTACTACCAGGCTTTTCCGGCCGGCGGCGAATCAGATATTTCAGCGCGTCACCAGCAGCTCGTGCTCAAGAAAAAATGTCCGAACATCGAGACTGTCATGCAGTACAAACCGGGCGCCGGCGGCGGACTCATGTGGTCGCAGATGAACGGCCTGCCCAACGACGGCTTGAATATCGTCGGCGTCAACCTGCCGCATATCTATCTGCAGCCGCTCGAAGGCCAGGTGCAATACAAGACCGAAGATATCACGCCGGTTTACTGGTTTCATTTCACGCCGGACGCTATCGTCGTTTCCACCGACAGCCCGATTAAAACGTTCGCCGATCTTGTCAAAATGGCGAAAGCCCAGCCCGGCAAGTTGACGCTCGGCGGTTCCGGCACCAATAGCGCCAATCATGCCGCGCATGAAAAACTGGACCTGCTGGCGGGTATCCAGACCACTTATGTGCCGTTCAAAGGCACCGGCGATCTGACGCCGGCGGTCATCGGTCAGCATGTAACCGGCGCGATGTCTTATACAGCGTTTGCGGTCAATACCAAGGATCGCGTGCGCGCGCTCGCCGTCGCGATGGACAAACGCCATCCGCTGCTGCCTGATGTGCCGACCTTCAAGGAACTCGGATTTGACTGGGTGGACGGCGCCTATCGCGGCATCGGCATGCCCAAATCGACTCCGTCGGAAGTACGCAAGCGCATGTCGGACCTGTGGGCAGCGCTCAACAACGACCCTGAAATGAAAGAACTCGCATTCAAAAGCGGTTTCGAGCTCGTCAACGTCGGCGTCGACCGGATGGAGCCGTTCATGAAAGAGCGCATGAAAGCTTATGGCGAAGTTGCCAAGCGCATGGGCTTGCTGAAGTAGGTTTTCGCCGGACAAAAAAAGGGCGCGATCTTTATCGCGCCCTTTTTCTTTGCCGATCGCGATTACTTCAGATTCGCGATTTTCCGGGCGGGTCCCGTCAGCTCGAGGATGTGCATGCCGGTATTCGCACGATCGACCGCATAAATGTAACCACGGTCATCGACTTCCGCGTTGTTCGTCTGGATCGCGATCTTGCAGCTCTCGACACCGTTGACCTTGACGCAGCGTTTGGCGGTATTTTTGGTGATCGCCGGAATGTAATACGCAACTTCCTTCGGCGTAAACGGATCGCGGACGTCGACGACGCGCAGCCCCGCGTTGAACCACGAAATGAACACGAGCTTCTTGTAATAGATCGGCCCCATGTCTTCGTTCGACGAGTGTGTGCCGAAGCGGCCGCCGCGCGCGCAGAAGTCGCCGCTTTTTTCCGGCACGGAGAAGTTCGATACGTTATATGGCTTGGTTTCATCGGTGATGTCGACCATGAACATCATGTGATAGTCCTCATGACATTCGTTCTGCGTCGATTCGTTGACCACGAGCAGGAAATCGCGCTTGGCCGGCTTGCCCGAGCGGAATTCGCCGGTCTTGGTATGAAATTTTTCGAACGCGGGAACGTCCATGCCCAGCATCGGCAATGTCGTATGGGCACCGACGGTCGGATACATGTCGAGCCGGCTGACCTGCGGATACAACAGATTTTCAGCCGTCGGCGCAAACGGATCGCTCGACGCCGGATTGCCCTTGAGCAATTTGTCGCGGTCGACGATCTGAATCACGCCGCCGAGCAAGGTGCCGTAACCGAAATACACGCGGTTGCCGAGCACGATCGGACCGTGCGTATCTTCTGGAATATTTTCGCCTGCCGAGCCGGGCTGCTGGCCGACGAGCGCGAAGTTGCGAATGAATTTCGGATGCGCGGGATCTGAAAGATCGTAAATCTTGGTCATGCGCTTGGTGCGCCATTTTTCCGGGCGGCCGTCGGAAATCAGATACGCGATGCCGGTCTCGCATTCCCACCAGTTCTTATGCGTATCTTTGAGGCCGCCAACTACCGTCGTGATCAGCGCCGGACGTTCGGGCGAAGTCACGTCCCACACTTCCTGCGCACTCGTGCCGCCGGTGCGCAGCATGTAAACCTTGGCCGGATCGCCCTTGGGCAATTTTTTGCCATCGCACAGCCTGACCATCTGGGCGCCGCCCTGCTCGCCCAGGCCCGGTTCGCCGGGGATGTGGGTCAGGTATTTCGGATGTTTCGGATCGGTCACATCGATGACCGACGTGCCGTTGTTTTCCTTCTGTTTCGTGATCGGATTTAAAGGCTGCGGAATTTCGCTGGTGCCGCCGTGATGCCCGACATAAGCGATGTAGCGATCGCCCTGATGCTGAATGACCGGCTGATAGGCGCTGCGGGCCTGCAGGTCGTTGTAGCCGACCAAGCGCATGTTTTTCGCTTCGACCTTGCGCGAGCCCGGATGCACATACGGCTGGTCAGCCGCGCATGCCGCACCTGCCGCGATGATGAGCGCGCATGCAATTGCAGGCGCAGCACTACCCGATAACTTTCGACGACCTTGCATGAATCCCCCTCCAGAACGATTTATGATGACGGGCGAACGCCCGTCCAGATGCTCTATGCTTCAGGAAACGATTCTGGCATATTCCACGCGATCCAACCAGCGGGCGACCGCACCCCATGCCGATGCAAAACCAGTATTCCCGCCGCGCCATTCTTTTGCTGCTTGCGTTCGGCGCGCCTGCAGTAAGCGGAGCCGACGCGCCGCCGAAAACTTTCGAGCTCAATCTCGCTCAGGGCGCCGTGCCTGCGGCGCAGCGCGTGCTCAAAGTCGAGAAAGGCGATGCGGTTGCGCTCAAGCTGACGAGCGATGCGGCGGGCGAACTGCATCTGCATGGTTACCGGCTCGCGATAAGCATCGTGCCCGGCCAGATCGCGCAGCTTTCTTTTACGGCTCATGCGACCGGCCGTTATCCGTTCGAATGGCATCGCAGCGACTCGCCAGCGGCCGGCGGTTCGCAACATCGCGGCCCGCCGCTTGCGGCACTCGAAGTCCGGCCTAAGTAGACCGGCATTTCAGGGAGATCCTCAATGCGGCTTCTCATGCGCTGCTTTCTGGTGTTCGCATCGTCCGGCGCGCCGCTGGAAGCATGGGCACATGCATTCGAGGAGCGCTACGATCTGCCCGCGCCGCTCTCGTACTTCACGACGGGTGCGGCAGCAGTCGTCATCCTTTCGTTCGTGATTGCCCAAATCGTCGTCGACCATACGAGCGACGCCAACGAATCCCGGCCGCGACGCATCGCGCTTGGCTGGTTCATGCCGGCGATGCGCGTGACCTGCCGTGTGCTCGCACTTTTGATATTCATGATCGCAATCTTCGCCGGCCTGAAAGGCACCGCCGATCCGCTCATGAATCTCACGCCGACCCTGGTATGGATCGTCTGGTGGGTTGGCCTTTCGCTCATCGTCGCGCTGGTCGGCAACGTCTGGCCGGCGTTCGATCCGATCCGCACGGTTTACGACGCGCTTAATGTAATCGTGCGGCGCGCCGGCGGCGCGCGCGGACTCACGCTCGGCATGCGATACCCGGAAACGCTCGGCGCATGGCCGGCGATGGTGCTGCTGCTCGCCGTCGGCTGGTTTGAAGTGGCTTACCCGCAGGCCGCGGTTCCATACAAGCTCGCGTGCGCACTGCTCGCGTGGTCTGCCTTCACATTCGCCGGCATGGTGTGCTTCGGCGCCGATATCTGGCAGCGCAATGCGGACGTCTTCGCGGTTTACTTTGCGACGCTCGGCCGCTTTGCGCCGTTCGCAGCGGATCGCCAATCCAATAGCCTGATCGTCCGCCCGCCAGGCCGCGGACTGATCGATGAGCCTGCGCACTCTCTTGCTGTCGTTTGTTTCGTCGTCGCGATGCTGTCGACCGTGCTTTTCGATGGACTCATGAGCGGCCAGATCTGGCAGATTACCCAGATCGGGTTGAAACGCATCGCGCCATTTCTGGTCGATCCAGACGGTTATCGCATGGGTGCCGCCGGTTTAATCGGCATCTGGCTGATTTTCGCGGGCGCATACGCGCTGAGTTGCGCCGTGACCTCACTGCTTTTGCCGGAGCAGCGCGCCGCGACCATTGCGCGGCTATTCGCGCTCACGCTCGTGCCGATTGCCATCGGCTACAACATTGCCCATAACTTCGCGAACTTTGCCGTGCAGGCGCAGCAACTGGTTGCGCTGGTTTCAGATCCACTCGGCGAAAAATGGGATCTGTTCGGCACCGCCAATTTTCGCGCGGACATCGGCTTGATCGACGCGCGCCTGACCTGGTACATCGCAATCGCCGCCATCGTGCTCGGCCACGTGATTTCCATCTGGCTGGCGCATCGTCTCGCGCTGCGGAAGTTTGGCAGCCGGCGTCAGGCGGCGCTGGCGACTGTCCCGCTGACGCTGCTCATGGTCGGGTATACAATCGTCAGCCTGTCCGTGATAGCCGAGCCGATGGTAAAGTTCGACCTCCCGGACACTGTCATCAGCCGCTGATCCGGGCGGCGCACGACCTGCACCGGAACGCCACTCATTTACCTTCAATAAACAAGATCACCAAGGAACACTCATGATTTACGAAATCAGAACCTACGACATCAAACCCGGCTCTCTGGCCGAAGTCGAAAAACGCTTTGCCGAAGCTTACGAGCATCGCAAAAAGCATTCGCTGCTCGCGGCGTTCTTTCACACCGAGATCGGCCCGCTGAACCAGATCATCCACATTTGGCCGTACAAGGATCTCGAAGAGCGCACGCGAATCCGTGCCGCTGCAGTGGCTGACAAGACCTGGCCGCCGAAAACCGGCGAATTTCTCACCGCACAACGCAGCGACATTTTCGTTCCGGCGCCGTTCTCGCCCGAGATCAAACCCGGCAAGGTTGGCCCCTACTTCGAAATGCGCACTTACACTTACGCGCCCGGCGCGTTGCCCAACGTGATGGAGAACTGGGGCAAGGCTCTGCCGGAGCGCATCAAACTCAGCCCGTTGTGCTTTGTCGGTTACTCGGAATTGGGCGGCCTCAACAAGTGGCTGCACATCTGGTCATACCCGACGCTGGACGCGCGCAACAACACGCGCGACAAAGCCAAAGACGCCGGCATCTGGCCGCCTTCGGTCGTTGCTGCCAAAACCGGCGGCAAAAGCATTCCGTACGTGATGCAGGAAAATAAAATTGTTATGCCGTCGAGCTTTTCGCCGGTGCAGTAAACCCGGGCTTGCTGCAATCGAAAAAAGGGGGCCTCAGCCCCCTTTTTTATTTTTCACCGCTTTCTTTTTTGGGCCGGACTTGTGTGCGGCGAACCGCTCGATCAATGTCAAAGCATTGGCCGCCGCCGCGCCGGCGCCGGTGTTGTCGAAGATGCACCACACGGGCGTTCTGCGCGCGGCGATTGTACCTATGCGCTCTGCCAGAGTCGCAAGGTAGTCGTCCGGGTAGGACGAAAAGTAAATGCGCGGCGAGCCATGCAGACGAAAGTAAGCGATGTCATTACTTGCATGCATAAAATCCCCGCAGCCCTTCGGAGCAGGGTCCGCGACGACGCGCGATATGCCGTTCGCCTCCGCCACCGCAAGCGCAGCTGCCTGGAACCATGTCATATGCCGCGGCTCCAATACGACAGCGCCGGTATAGTGGCGGCGCAGCACTTTGAAAAAGGATTTCGCAGTGCGCAGATCGAATTCGAAACTCGGCGGCAATTGCACAAGAATCGCGCCGAGCTTTTTCCCGAGCCCGCTGATGGCGTCGATGAATGGCGCCAGCGGTTCCTTCACGCCTTCGAGCCGGCGCTCATGGGTGATTGCCTTGGGCAGCTTCACAGCAAAGCGAAACGAGCCCGGCACGCTTGCCGCCCACCGCTCATACGTACTCGTCCGGTGCTCGTGCACAAAAGACGAATTGATTTCAGCGCATGTAAAGACCTTCGCATACCGGGCAAGATTGCTGCCCTCCTCCGGGAAACGATGTCGTACCGGCCGCGGCAATGCCCAGCCTGCGCAACCGACACGAATAAGGGATGACCGCATGACCGACAGACCAGCAACGTGGCGTAATGTTCCTCTTTATTCTCCGCAAGGAGAACACTGATGCCAAGCAGTGGCGAAATCCGCGTGGGGATCGGCGGCTGGACCTTCGAACCGTGGCGGAACAACTTTTACCCGCAGGGACTTCCGCAGAAGCGCGAACTCGAATATGCAAGTCGCCATGTCACTGCCATCGAGATCAACGGCACTTTCTACCGCACCCAAACGCCCGCAACTTTCGCGAAGTGGCGCGACGAGACGCCTGACGGATTCGTGTTCGCGATCAAAGCGCTGCGCTACATCACCATGCGCCGCGTGCTTGCCGAAGGCGGCGAATCGATAAATAGCTTTATCAATAGCGGCCTTGCCGAACTCGGCGACAAGCTCGGCCCCATCCTGTGGCAGTTCGCGCCGACGAAGAAATTCGATGCGGAAGACTTTGCACGTTTCCTGGAATCAATTCCGGAGAAAGCCGGCGGCATCAAATTACGGCATGCCCTCGAAGTACGGCATTCGAGCTTTCATACGTCTGAATTCGTCGCCCTGGCCCATGCTCACAATGCGGCAATTGTTTATCCAGACACCGACGAATACCCCGCGAGCGCCGATCTGACTGCCGATTTCGTTTATGCGCGCCTTATGAAAGCGCAAGCCAAGATCGCGACCGGTTATTCGCTCAAGTCACTTAAGGAGTGGACTCAGCGCGCGCAAACGTGGGCGCAAGGCGGCGAACCCGCCGACCTGCCGCACATCGACAAAAAGAAAGCGCCTGCAAAGCCGCGGGATGTATTCATGTTCTTCATCAACGGCGCCAAAGAACGCGCGCCGGCTGGAGCGGGCGAAATGCTAAAGCTGCTTGGAAAGCGATAAAACCGCCGTATTGAAGTTTCAGGCGCAATAGTGTGGTTGTCAGCGTCGTTGGATGGCCTTAAATTACGATGTCATGACGTCCAGCAGGAACGGACGCTGTTACAGCTTGGCGGATAAAAAATGGCAACTAAATTCGGTCACCTAAATTTTGTCAACTAATTATAGTTAGATTTCTGGAGAGCCTCATGCCATCCATCGCTTCCGACAATCTGGCAATGCTAATCGATGCGGATAACGCTCAGGCGTCTGTCATCACCGAACTGCTGGCCGAAGTCGCAAGGTATGGAACCGCAACGGTAAAACGTGCCTATGGAGATTGGACAACACCCAATTTGGCTGGCTGGAAGGATGTCCTGCATGTTGATGCAATCCAACCTATCCAGCAGTTCAGATACACAACCGGCAAGAACGCAACAGACTCTGCCCTAATCATTGAGGCGATGGACCTTCTGCACGGTGGAAAAGTGGACGGCTTTTGCTTGGTTTCGTCAGATAGTGATTTCACTCGGCTGGCCACAAGAATTCGCGAAGCCGGATTGTCCGTCTTTGGCTTCGGCGAACAAAAAACACCCAAGCCATTCGTCGCAGCTTGCGACAAATTCATCTTTACCGAGATTCTTCGCCAGCCGGCTCCAGGATCCGCGACGGAAGTGCCGTCGCAAACTGCACTTAAACCGCTAATAACCTCCGCCATCGCCGCCGCAGCTCAAGACGATGGTTGGGCGCTATTGGCGGTAGTTGGCGGTCTGGTTTCGAAAGCCGATTCATCATTTGACGCCCGGAACTATGGGTTCAAGAAGCTTGGTGAGTTAGTGAAGGCACAGGCATACCTTGAAGTGAAATCGACGCCCTCCGTCGAAGGTTCCCAAATCACCAAACTCTCCGTGCGTATAAAGGAATCCTAACCAGGACGATCGGCTTCGCTCACTTCGGTCGCTGGACGCTGCACGATAAGACCGCGCCGCGCCGGTCACCTCTACGTTAGAGTCCAGAAGAAATGGAGCCATGGTTCATTGCCACGAAAACATTTGTCAACGGTAGCCGCCAAACTGCGCCGATGGGCAACAAAGTCCTCACATCTCTCGAAAATTCTTATGGCGACTATTGCGTTGACATTTTTGTCCGCACAGCCGGGACATACGGATTTGAAGAATTCCGAAGAGATCCGGAAGACGGTGGAAACTGGCATTCTCTACATCGATATTCCAGTCACGTTTTTAACTCGCAAGAGGCCACACTTGTCCAGGCGAAAACATGCGTTGCGTGGCTCAAAGGGGACGCAGCGTAAAAGTAGACGTCATGCGACGTCTAAATGCAAAGCCCGGACCGACGCGCGCGCGATTGCTGCGGTGACAATGCAACCGCCGAACCGCCAGCGAATCCGTATTGTCCTATCGGCACGGCGGAGCGAAGACCGCACTGCGATAACGCTGACAGGAGACCTCATGGCAAGCCAGAAGCAGCGGGCGGCAGCCCGTAAGAACATCAAGAAAGCGGCGGCCGCCGCTAAGAAGAAACGAACGCTCGCAAACGTACCTAAAAAGACGCGCACTGCGCTTGGAAAACAAGGCGCAAAGGTGGCGAAGCAAAAGCGGAAGCGCTAGGGCTTTCCCAGGAAACCGCAGGCAGCGGTCGTGCGATTCGCATGCCGCGCCCTCGTTTGACTTAACTCCGGATCAGGCGCGCAGATTCTTGTTGAAGAAGTCCACCGTCCGCTGCCACGCGAGCTTGGCCGCGGCTTCGTCGTAACGCGGCGTCGTGTCGTTATGGAAGCCGTGGTTCACGTTCGGATAGATGAACGCCTCGTACTTGACCTTGTTTTCCTTTAGCGCCGCTTCGAACGCGGGCCAGCCGGCGTTGATGCGTTCGTCGAGCCCCGCGTAATGGATCAGCAGCGGCGCCTTGATTTTCGCGACGTCGGCAGCCGCAGGCTGCGCGCCATAGAAAGGAACGCCTGCGGCGAGATCGGGCATCCTTACGGCTAGTGCATTGACGATGCCGCCGCCGAAGCAAAAACCGACTGCGCCCAGCTTGCCATTGCTTTCGGGCCGGTGCTGGACGTACAGCGCGCCGGTATGGAGGTCTTCCATGCGTTTTTTCGGATCAAGCGTGCCAAACGCCTGGACCGCCTTTTCCTCATCGCCCGGATAACCGCCGAGCGGCGTCAAAGCATCCGGCGCGAACGCGACGTAGTTCAACAGCGCAACGCGGCGCGTCACGTCTTCGATATACGGATTCAAGCCCCGGTTCTCGTGAATGACGATGACAGCCGGCAGCTTGCCGCTCGCGTTTGCGGGCTTCGCGAGATAACCCTTCATCGTGCCCGAGCCCTGCGGCGACGGGTATTCCACGTATTCGGCCTTCAACCGAGGATCGTCTTTTTTGACCTGTTGCGCCCATGCAAAATTCGGCCGCAATTGTTCGAGCATCGCCGCGGCGGTGAATCCGCCAACCGCGTACTTGCCTGCGCGGTCAATAAAATCCCGGCGGTTCATGCGCCCATGCACGTAGCCGTCAAACAGGTTCAATACTTCCTGGGGAAAATCGGTAGCCTTCTTCCGTTCCATGTCAGTTCTCCTCGTTGATGTTTGAACCTGCCGCTTGAACTCTACCTGCTCCGTTCCGCAGTCGAAATATTCTAAGCGCGAATCATCCCACCCGAAACAGTTTGCGCTCGGCTGTATGCAGCCGTTCGAAGCCGGTTTTCGTCACGCGAATCATTTCGCCGACCTGCACCCCGGCGCGCTTGCTTTCATCCGCATCGGTAGTAATTACATTCGGCTGTACGACGACCGTCATGTTTTCTTCAAGCGTCATGTTCGGCAACGGTCCCGCCGGCCGGCTCTTCGGGCCGACGATCGGCTGAAAGTAACCGCCGCCGAATCCATGCATGAGATCGTCGCAAGCGGAGAACCCGGCTTTCTCGATTAATCCCGTGGCGTCGACAATCTCCTGCATCGTCGTCCCATGCCGCACGACCTCGGTCACCGCATCGAACGCCGTTTCGGCGGTCTGATAAAGGTCGCGATACAGCGGCGTCGGCTCGGCATCGACCGTCATGGTGCGCAATACCTGGCCCGCGTAATCCCACCAGAAGGACGACAGCTCGCAAAAGATCACGTCGCCCTTCTCGACTTTCTTCGGCGAGTGGTGCTGCGGCGGCACAAAGATGTGCGGATTCGCCATCGACGTGCGCCCGATGTAGTGAATCATCGTGGTGCCGCCGTGGCCGACCCACGCGCGCTCGATCATGTTGCCAAGCTCGCGCTCGGTCATGCCGACCTGGGTGCCGTTAACCAGCGCCATGAGGCCGGCGTCGGACAACGCAGCGCCGATTCTCAGCCAGTCGATTTCTTCTTCGGATTTGATCGTGCGCAGGCGAACATATTCGGCGTCGAGGCCGACCATTTCGAAATGCTGTTCGAGCGCGCGCCATTTCGAAACGACGAGCGGTCCCATGACGCCAACGCGTTTTGCGCCGCGCTTCTTGAGTTCGGCAATCGTTTTTTGTATGCCCTGATGCTCGCCCCATTGCACGTCGATGCCGCGGGCGATTTTCTTGCCGAGCGGAAAATGGTTGTACCACTCCATGAACATCGTCATTTTCACGCCGGGCTTGAACACGACGTACGCTTCAACGGTTCCCGGCCACGATGTCACCCATTGCGGCGCATTGCCGACGCGATGATCGGTAACGACCAGCAAATGATCGACGCCGGCTTTCTGCATCACGCCGTCGAGCAGCTTATGCCGGCGCGCGTATTCCGCGTCGGAGAAGCGCGGATACTCCTGCTGCATGATCGCGGCCAGGCGTGGTTCGATGTTCAATTGATTTTCATGAGGCATGATCGTTTTCCCAGTGAGGTTCAGGCTTTTTTGGTTTCTTCCAGCAGCGGGTACGCACTCGTCACGCCCGCCGGCCCCGTCGGCTGCGTCGGCCGCACCCACGACGGATTGAGCTGACTAAGCGAAGTCACGCCCATCAATCCCATCGCCGTGCGAACTTCGACATCCATCAGTTCGAGCATGCGCTTCACACCCGCTTCGCCGCCGGCGGCGAGCGACCAGCCAAGCAGTTTGCCGACGCCAACCGCGCGCGCGCCAAGCGAAATCGCTTTTACGACGTCGGTGCCGCGCAGCACACCGCCGTCCCACAAAATTTCGGCACGGCCGGCGACCGCATCGACCACTTCGGGCAGCACTTCGATCGTGCCCTGCGCGTGATCGAGCTGACGGCCGCCGTGGTTGGATACATAGACGACATCGGCGCCGTGCTCAACCGACAGCTTGGCGTCTTCGGCAGTCGCCACGCCTTTTACGATCAAAGGCAGTCCTATGTGTTGCTTCATCCACACGAGGTCAGCCCATTTCAATCCCATCTGAAACGAGGGATCGCCGAAACCTTCGCGCACGTTGGCACGGCTGATGATGTCGCGTTCGCGCCGGCCGTAGTAGTTACGGTCCACGCACACGCACAGCGCCCGATAGCCGGCCGCTTTGACGCGATCGAGGATGTCCTCCACCCAAGCGCGATCGGCCCTGACGTAGAGCTGGAATATCAGCGGCTCGTCCACCGCCGCGGCGGCAGCTTCAAAACCGGGCTTCGCCGCAGTGCTGATGAACGCGGCGGTGCCATGCGCGACAGCGGCGCGCGCCACGGGGATCGCCCCTTGCTCTGCGTTAATGAAGCCGACAAGGCCGCCGACTGGTGCGAGAAACACCGGGCTCGACAGCGTCTTGCCAAGCAGCGTCGTCGTGATATCAATATTGCGCACGTCGACCAGCACGCGCTGACGCAATGCGAGGCTGTCGAGCGCCTGCCGATTCCGCTTCAAGGTGGTTTCCGAATCCGACCCGCCTGCGAGATGGTTCCACAGGTCCGCGGTCATAGTGCGCTTGGCTTTCAGCACGATTTCCTGCAGCGAGACAAATTCGGGTGTCGTCGGTTTACTGCTTCGCCGCTGCACCGCATGCTTGCGCAGATGCGCATTGCGCACCGATTTTCGCGGCGGCCGTTTGAGTTTTGCCATTTGCTTTCAGTCTGACTATGAAAATTAGATGCCGAGGCCCTTGAGCGCAGTTTCCGAATAGCGCGTTCCTGCGCCCTTACCCGGCGCGAACATGGCATTGAGCTTGCGCACGTCGTCCTGGCTGAGCTGAACGTTGACCGCGCCCATGTTCTGATTGAGATTGTTGACGTGATTGGTGCCGGGTATGGGCACGATGTCCTCGCCCTGCGCGAGCAGCCATGCGAGTGCCAGCTGCGCGGCGGTTACGCCGAGCTGATCGGCCATCGCGCCCAGTTGAGCAACGAGTTCGGCATTGCGCTTGAGATTCTCAGGTTGAAATCGCGAATGTCTTCGGCGTCGATCGTTCTGAGGAAGGTCGTCAACGGTCTTGATGCTGCCGGTCAGCAGCCCGCGCCCAAGCGGTGCGTACGCCATGTAGGCGATGCCCAATTCACGGCACGCCGGCAGGATCTCCGTTTCGCAATCCCGCGCCCACAATGAATACTCGGTCTGCAATGCGGCAAGCGGATGAACTCTATGCGCACGGCGCAAAGTGTCGGGACCCGCTTCGCACAGCCCGATGTAGCGCACCTTGCCCTGTTCGACGAGCCGCGACATGGCGCCGACCGTGTCTTCGATCGGCGTATTCGGATCGATGCGATGCATGAAGTAAATATCAATGCATTCCAGGCCTAGCCGCTGCAAGCTCGCCTCGCACGACGACATCACGTATTCCGGACGGCCGTTGGTGCCTTTCTTGCCGTCCGGCAAATCGATGTTGCCGAACTTGGTGGTGATCAGGATCTTGTGGCGGCGCCCTTCCACTGCCCGCCCGAGCAGCACCTCGTGCCGCGCGTTCCAGTAAAGGTCCGAGCTGTCGAAGAGCGTGATACCGGCGTCGATCGCGCGCCGCACCGTCTCGTTGAATTCGTATTCGAGCGGTTCGCCGAATTTCACTGCCTGGCTGCCGCGTCCGAGCCCTATCGCCGACACCATCGGGCCGGCTTTGCCGAGGTGCCGGTATTTCATCTCCAGCGGTTTCCAGATGTGCCGTCGCGAACTTCCCGAATCCTCGGTTTTTTTATCCATCGTTTATCCCGCCTTATTGAGGCTGAATGCCGGCGGATCTGATCACGCGCCCGTTCTCGTCGATTTCCTTGCGCACGAATTGCCCAAACTCTGCGCGCGTCATGATCAGCGGATCGGTACTCGCCTTGGCGAACTGCTCGCGCAACTCGGCGCTGGCGAGCACGCGGTTGGTGTCGCGCGCGATTTTGTCGATGACGGCTTTCGGCATGCCCGACGGTCCCCACAGCCCGAACCACAACTGGAAATCGAATCCTTTGACGCCCGCTTCGGCCACCGTTGGCACGTTCGGCAACTGGCTCGAGCGTTTGGCGCTGCTCACCGCGAGCGCGCGCAGCTTGCCGCCCTGCACGAACGGCAGCGCGGCCGTGATCGGCGCGAAGTAACCCGTGGTGCGGCCGCCGATGATGTCGGTGACCACTTCAGGCGTGCCTTTATACGGGACATGCGTGATGTCGACGCCCGTCGCGAGCTTGAATTTTTCGAGATTCAGATGCGTGCCGGTGCCGACGCCGGCCGAGCCGAAATTGAGCTGCCCCGGCTTGGCCTTCGCTTCCGCGATCAGCTCGGCAACGGACTTGATGCTCGAGCCCGGATTGACGACGAGCACGTTCGGCTGCGATGCCACCGCGGCAATTTCGACAAAATCCTTGAGCGTGTCGTAAGGCAGCTTCGCATACAGCGACGGGTTGATGCTTTGCGCCGACGAATTGAAGAGCAGCGTGTAACCGTCGGGTGTCGATCTCGCGACGGCCGCTGCCGCGATCGAGCTGCCAGCGCCGGCGCGATTATCGGCAACGACGTTCTGGCCCCACAGGTCGCCAAGCTTCTGCGCGAGCATGCGCGCAAGGATATCGGTCGAGGTGCCGGCCGGAAAACCGATGAACATGTGGACAGGTTTGGTCGGGAAATTTTGCGCATTGGCCGCTACTGCGCCCAGCGCCATCCCCATCACCGCAACTACGCTCCATTTCTTCACCGGCGCCTCCTTTGTGTTTGCAACGATTTTGCTAGGATAATCCGTCACTCAGTTGCACGTTCTCAGGCTTCAGTTCAACGCCCGATGCCTTGGCCTGCAACAGCAGCAGCTGCGAAAAATCCTGATCGTAGCCGTGACCGATCAGCGTCTGCACAAGATCGCGCGTCAGCGACGTGAGCGGCATCGGCACGCCATGCGTCTTGCCGGCACTCAAGCCCAGATCAATGTCCTTGCGCAACAACTCGGGCGTGAACGTCACGTGAAAGTCGAGATTCGAGAGCGCCGGCGTCTTGTAGCGCGTAAACATCGAGCCCATCACGCTCTTGTTCAAAAAATCGAGAAACGCGTGCCGCTGCATGCCGGCCTTCTCGGCGAGCACCGTGATTTCGCACAGGTTTTGAATCACGACACCAAGCATCACGTTGTGACAGATCTTGGCGATGCGCGAAAGCTCGCCGTCGCCCACGTAGCTCACACCCTGCCCGATCGCCTGCAGGTACGGCTCAACCGCGTCGAACGCGTCCTTCGGGCCCGATGCGACGACGGTGAGTTTGCCCGCCTTGATGACTTTGGCGTTGCCCGACACCGGCGCCGACAGGAACTGGATGCCTTCCTTGCTGAGCTTCTCGCGAATTTCCGCGGATTCTTCGAGCGAAATCGAAGTGCTGTCGACGACGATTTTCGGCTTCTTGCCTTTGGCGAGTACGCCGTTCGCGCCAAACAGCACCTCTTTGACGTCCTTGCCCGTCGATACCATCGTGAACACGATGTCGCACGCCGCGAGATCGGCGAGCGACTCAACGACTTTCGCGCCGTACTTTTTTAACGGCTCCGCCTTTTCTTTCGTGCGGTTCCAAACCGCGATATCGCAGCCTGAATCGGCAAGGCGCTGCGCCATTGCATATCCCATCCGGCCGATCCCGATCCAGCCGAGCTTGTGTTGTTTCATGTTTGCGGTTGCCATGATCTATGTCCAGTTGATGTCAGAAAAAATGCAGTTCGTTTCAGGCGGCAAGCGCCTGCGTCCAGTCGCGGGTTTCAAGCACCGTCTTCACTTCACGCAAAAACGCCGCCGAATAAGCGCCGTCAACCGCGCGATGGTCGAACGACTGCGCGAGCACGCCGATCGGGCGGATCGCGATGCTGTCGCCGCTTTCGCTTTCGATGACGACCGGCTTCTTTTTCACGCCGTCGGTCGAGAGGATCGCAACCTGCGGTTGATTGATGATCGGCGCGGTAATTAACGTGCCGAATACGCCGGAGTTCGACAGCGTATACGTGCCGCCGGAAAGTTCGTCGGGCTTTAGCCGGTTCGCACGCGCGCGTTGCGCCAGATCGTTGATTTCCCGCGCGAGCTGCGGCAACGATTTGTTCGGCACGTCTTTGACGACGGGCACGATCAAGCCATCGAAATTCAGATCGACCGCGATGCCGATGTTGATATGGCCGTGGAGCACGAGATCGTCGCCGTCGAGACTGGCATTGAGCAGCGGAAACTTGGCCAGCGCCACCGATACCGCGCGCGCGATAAACGGCAGATAGCTCAGCGTAAATCCTTCGCGCGCTTTCCACGCGACGCCGGCGGCACTGCGCACCTGCTCGACGCGCATGAAGTCGGCCTCAATCGCCTGCAGCACATGCGGCACCGTTTGCCACGATTGCGTCAGATGCCCGGCGGTGCGCTTGCGAATGTTGTTGAGCGGCTTGCGCGTGCCGGAACTTAACGTATAAGGCGCCGGCGTTTGCGTACTCACGCCTGTCGGCTCGCGCTTGCCGCGCTGATCGATGAAAGCCAGCACGTCTTCACGCGTGATGCGGCCGTCGCGCCCGGTGCCTTTGATATCGGCGGGATTCAACTGATGCTCGGCGACAAGCCTGCGCACCACCGGCGACAAGCGTTCGCCCGCCGCTGCCGGCGTCAGGCGTCGGGTTGGCATTTCATTGACCGCCGTCACCGCCGCTTCGCGTGCCGGGCTCGTAGCGGCTGCGGCTGCGCTATCGGTGCTCGACGCAGCCGGGGGTTTCGTGCCGGCCTCCTGAATGACCGCAAGCGACGCGCCGACCTTGGCGGTCACGCCTTCCTGCACCAGAATCTGCGCGATGACGCCGCTGACCGGCGCCGGGATTTCGGTGCTGACCTTGTCGGTCTCGACGTCGAACAGCATCTCGTCAGCCTTTACCGTGTCGCCGACTTTCTTGTGCCACTTGGTGACGACGCCTTCGGCGACGGTCTCGCCAAGCTGCGGCATGATGACATCCATTGCAATTCTCCTGGACTACTGCTTGAACGACTCGTAAACGACTTTGCCGCCGACCATCGTCATGAGCGGCTTGATATCTTTGATCTGATCCGCCGGCACCTTGAGGTAATCGCGGTCGAGCACCAGCAGGTCGGCATATTTGCCCGGCGCGAGCGCGCCAAGGTTCGCTTCCTGAAAAATGATGAAAGCGTTGTTCCGCGTATGCGCGATAAGCGCTTCTTCGCGCGTGATGCTCTGGCGATTGACGTGCCTGCCACCGATCATGCGCCCCGTCGTGGCAAACCATAGCGTATAAAACGGGTTTGAAGTCGTGACTGCCGTGGCGTCAGAGCCTAGGCCCCATGGGATGCCGCTGTCCTGAATCCGCCGGAACGGCGGCATGTCCCACGCGCGCTCGCCGTGCGCCTGGTGCATCAGGGCGCCCTGAATCAACGGCCGGCTGTGGATCTGTGCCGTCATGCCGAGGTTTTTCATGCGCTCGAGCTGAGCGGGCGTAACCTGATCGAGATGAGAATACGACCAGCGCAGCCCGCGTATCGGCTGCGCACGGTTGATCGCTTCGTATTCGTTCAGAAAAATATCGATGACGTCGCTCATCTCGACGTGCGAATTCAAATAAAGCCCGCGCGCGGCGATTGCTTCGGCGACACGCCGCATCTGCGCAATGTCTTCGGGATTTTTATTGCTCTCTTTGCGCAGGAGCTGGGTCGTCACCGGGTTATAGACGGACTCACCCCAGCCGATGTTCATGAACCAGTCATTGCCCTGAAACGGTTTCTGCTGGGCGATTTCAGGCAGGACCTTGTCGACTTCCTGCGGCGTTGCCGGCTGGCGGATCGTGGTCCAGAACACGCGGGCATTGAGCTCATTTCGTTCAACGAGATACTGATACGGTTCATAGTGCTGCGCGCCCATGCCGCGGCCGCCTGCATCCAGCCATGCCGTGATGCCGGTCGAATTGAGCTGGGTCACGAGCGTGCGCGTATTCGCGAGCCACGCGTCTTTCTCGAATAACGGCACCTTGGCCGCGACGAAGGCGACGCCGCCGGCGCCCGCAATCACACCGGTCAGTTTGCCGTCGGCGGTCTTCTCGATTTTGCCGCCGCGCGGATCCGGCGTATTCGCGTCAATGCCGGCCGCGTTCAACGCGGCGGTGTTCAGATAACTGTGCCGATAGACCGCCTGAATGACTACCGGATTGTTCGGTGCAATGCGGTCAAGTTCGGCGAGCGGGAATCCGCGCGCGTCGTCCGTGAACTGCTCTTCGGACCAGCCGCCGAGCGTGGCTATCCAATCGCCGGGCTTGGCGGCACGCACGCGCGCCGTCAGCATTTCGATTGCCTTTTTGCGCGAAGTCACACCGTCGAAACGCAATTCATCGTGCTCGGCCGCGCGGATCCAGTGCGCGTGGTTGTCGATCAAGCCCGGGATGACCGTCCTGCCCTTGAGATCGATCTTGCGCGTGCCGCCGACCGCGAGCTTCGCGATCTGCGCCGACTGGCCGACCGCGACGATGCGGCCGTCTTTGATCGCGAGCGCCTGCGCGATACGGAACTGATCGTCAACGGTGACGATCTTGCCGTTGACGAGAATCGTGTCGGCTACCTGTGCCGCATACGTGAAAGGCAAAAGAAAAAAAGCTTCACCGCAAAGGACGCCAAGGACGCGAAGGCAAAGCAGGAACAAAGGAGACCTGGCGATAGAAGCTCCGCCCGACGAATCCCATTGTTTAATTTGTTTGCCCTGCATTTGTCTTCCCTTTGCGTCCTTCGCGTCCTTGGCGGTTCAAGATCTTCGCGGTACGAGATCTGCCTTAATCCATCTTTGCGCGGATTTCGCGCACGATGCGCGCGACTGAAGGAATTGTATTGTCTTCGAGCAGGTCGGCCGACGGCAGCGGAACATGCGGCGTCGTAATGCGTACGATCGGCGCGTCGAGGCTCCAGAAACATTCCTCGGCGGCGATCGACGCGATTTCGGCGCCCCAGCCGCAAAGCCGCGGATTTTCTTCGACCGTGAACAGGCGCCCGGTTTTGCCGACTTCCGACAGAATGGTCTGCGTATCGAGCGGCACGAGTGAACGCACATCGACCACTGTGCAATCGATGCCATGCTCTTTCTTCAGCACGTCGGCGGCGTCGAGCGATTTATGCACCATCGACGCGAGCGCGACGATCGTGCAGTCGCCGCCTCGGCGCAGCACTTTCGCTTTACCGAGTACATCGACATATTCGCCGTCAGGCACTTCGCCTTTCATCGGATACAGCGATTTCTGCTCGAAGAACAGGACCGGATCGGGGTCGCGCACCGCGGCAGCCAGCAGGCCTTTGACGTCGGCCGGAAACGCCGGAGCGATCACCTTGATGCCGGGAATCATCATCGCCCAGTTCTCAACCGCCTGCGAATGCTGCGCACCGAAACGCGACCCCGCGCCGTTCGCCGTGCGAATTACCAGCGGCAGCGAAATCTGGCCGTTTGTCATATAGCGCGACTTCGCGATTTCGTTCGCGACGATGTCCCAGCACACCGCGAGAAAGTCCGAGAACATGATTTCCGCAATCGGCCGCAAGCCGGTCATCGCCGCGCCCATGGCCGCACCAAGAATCGCCTGTTCGGAGATCGGACAGTCGCGCACGCGCCTGGGCCCGAATTTTTCGAGCAGGCCGACCGTCGCCTTAAATACGCCGCCCGCGGCTGCGACGTCTTCGCCGAGAAATACGACGCTCTCGTCGCGCTCCATTTCCTGCGCAATGCCGGCGGCAACGGCGTCGCGGTATGTCAGTTCCGCCATGCGGCACCCCCGTCGGCAAACACGTTTTTCTCGATATCGTCGATCGACGGCAACGGCGAGCCCTTCGCGGTCTCGGTTGCGGCGTCCACCTTGCCCATCGCGACGCTTTCCATGTCTTTGAGCGTCGGCTCGTTGAAGCCTTCCTTGAGAAGGCGCGCCCGGTACATCACGAGCGGATCTTTGAGGAGCCAGCGGTCGAGCTCGCC
Source organism: Betaproteobacteria bacterium (assembly GCA_028292435.1). GTDB lineage: Bacteria > Pseudomonadota > Gammaproteobacteria > Burkholderiales > SG8-41 > PALSA-1004. Next base: position 51,517 of record JAQGMI010000062.1, on the reverse strand, counting down.
TTCGGGCCGGTATTTACCGGGATCGGCGCGCGAATGACCGCTGTGGCGATAAGTCATTGCCTCGATCAGCGAAGGACCGCCGCCTGCGCGCGCCTTCACCAGCGCTTCGCTTGCCACTTGGTACACAGCGTCCGCATCGTTGCCGTCGACCACGATCCGCGGCAGGCCGTATGCAGATGCGCGGTCGGCGGCTGGATGCTCGACCGCGGTGACCGTCGAAATCGGCGTGTATTCCATGTACAGGTTGTTTTCGCACACGAAGATGACCGGCAGTTTCCACACCGCGGCGAAATTCAGCGCTTCGTGAAACGCGCCGATGTTGGTCGTGCCATCGCCGAAGAAGCACACCGCGACCTGCTCCGTGCCGCGATATTGAGCCGACCACGCAGCGCCCGCCGCGACCGGCAGATGCGCGCCGATGATCGCGTACGAACCCATGGCGCCTTTCGCAACATCGGTCAGATGCATCGAGCCGCCCTTGCCGCCCAGCAGGCCGCATTGGCGTCCCATCAGTTCGCCGAGCACGCCTTCCATCGACGCGCCGCGCGCCAGCGTGTGGGCATGACCGCGATACGTGCAGAACGTCCAGTCGTCGGGCCGCATCGCAACGCCGAACGCGGCGGCAATCGCTTCCTGTCCGAGCGACAGATGGCTTGTGCCCTTGATCAGGTTCTGCAGGAAGAGATCGTACGCGCGCTTTTCGCAGTAGCGCAGTTCGAGTTGCAGACGATAGAGCTCGCTCTTCGTTTCGCGGCCGATTTCCATGACCGGCGCGGCCGCAGTTTTCTTCGCTGTTGCTGACTTCACCATGACGCTCCTAGTATTTGTTCGCGATCGGCAGTTCCTGCGCGGGGAACAGCGTGATGATTTTGGCGCCATTCGGCGTAAGCACGACTTCTTCCTCGATGCGCGCAGCCGATACGCCGTCGCTCGCAGGGCAGAATGTTTCGACGGCGAACACCATGCCGGCCTTCAATTCGTAAGGGTCTTTCAACGAATTTAATCGCGACACCAGCGGCCGTTCGTGCAGGCCAAGCCCAAGACCGTGACAGAAGTTAAGGCCGAATGCCGACATTTCAGTCTCGAAACCGATTTCAGTCGATTTCGGAAACATCTTCGCGACTTTATCGGTGCTGACACCGGGCTTCAGCATGCTGATCGCGCCATCCATCCACTGCCGCGCTTTCTTGTACGCGTCGTGCTGCGCTTTGGTCGCACTGCCGACGGTGAACGTGCGGTAGTAGCACGTCTTGTAGCCCATATACGACTGGATGATGTCGAAGTACGCCTGATCGCCGGGACGAATCATGCGGTCGGTAAAGTTGTGCGGGTGCGGGCTGCAGCGCTCGCCGGCGATCGCGTTGATCGCTTCGACGCAATCGGAACCCATTTCATATAGGCGCTTGGTCGCCATGGCGACGATTTCGTTTTCGCGGATGCCCGGCTTCAGCGCTTCGAAAATATCCTGATACACGCCATCGCCCATCGCCGCCGCCATGTTGAGCAGCGTGATCTCGTCGTGGCTCTTGATCTCGCGCGCTTCGAGCATGACCTGCTGCCCGTCCTGCACTTTGATGCCGAGCTTCTGCAGCGCGAACAGGAAAGGCGGTTCGACGACGTCGACGCCGAGCGGCATATCAGCAACGCCCTCTTGCACGAGGATGTCGTAAATCTCTTTCGCCGCTTCCTCGAAGAGGCCGACGCGCGGATTGATCGCACCGCGCAGACCGACGTTACCGGCAAGACAATGATTGGTCGGCAGCCACGGTGCATATAATTTGTGGTGGCGCGCCGCCGAGCCGAAATCCCACACCCACGGCTCCCCGTTGCCGGTGAGCAACGTCCACCGCGTCAGTTTGTCGCGGGCCCACTCGCCGATCACGGTGCTCGAGATGTAGCGCATGTTGTATTGGTCGAACACCAGCAGCGCACCGAGCTTCGATTTCGACAGCGCATTGCGAGTGCGCGCAAGCCGGTAGTCATGCAGCCGGCGAAAATCGACGCGTTCTTCAAAATCGACCTGCATGCGGCCCGGCGCCTGCAGCGGACGGTCCCAGCGATGGCGCGGATTGGCGGGATCGAATAAGCCGTCCGGGGCGCTGCTCACGCCTTTTTTCGGATCGATGCCCGACGATTTAACGAGTGCGCGTTCGCGCGGTTTCGGTTTGCGTGCCATTTAAGTGCTCCGAGGATTCAATGCGATGCTTGCTGCGGGATGGGCGGCGGCTACACGCCCAGGTTGGTAAAGTACCCGGGATTATAACGGTCGCCGGCGCGCGCTCCGGGTTTGAAAGTATCGGCCAGCACGTCGAGTTCCGCCTGCGTGAGCTTTATATCGAGCGCGGCAACGTTTTGCTCGAGATATTTCTGTTGCTTGGTGCCGGGAATCGGAATGATGTCGGCGCCGCGCGTAAAAAGCCATGCCAGTGCGATTTGCGCGGTGCTTGCTTGATGCGCCGCGGCGATTTTCTCGACCGGTTTCAGCAATTCCAGATTGCGCTCGAGATTGCCGGGTTGAAAACGTGGCTGCCGCCGCCGTATGTCTTTGGGCGAAATGTCATCGAGCTTGCGCACGGTGCCGGCAAGCAGTCCGCGGCCAAGCGGTGCATACGGCACGAATGCAACATCGAATTCGCGGCACACGGGCAGAATTTCCGGCTCGACGTCGCGCGCCCACAATGAATATTCGGTCTGCATCGCGGTAATCGGGTGAACTTTGAATGCGCGGGTCAGCGACTGGCGACCGGCCTCGCACAAACCGAGATAACGCACTTTGCCCTGCTTCACGAGTTCGGCCATAGCGCCGACCGTGTCCTCGACCGGAACCTCGGGATCGACGCGATGCAGGTAATACAGATCGATTACGTCCATGTTCAGCCGCTTTAAACTCGCGTCGCACGCCTGCGGCACATAGTCGGGGCGGCCGTTGTAGCCCTTCTTGCCATTCGGCAAATCGAAATTGCCGAACTTCGATGCGACGATGACCTGCTCGCGACGGCCTTTGAGCGCCTCGCCGACGAGCCGTTCATGACGGCCGGCCATGTAGCGATCGGCAGTGTCGAAAAAAGTCACGCCCAGATCGAGCGCGCGATGCATCGTCGCGATCTGCACTGCATCATCCTGCGCACCGAAATCCGTGGTCGTGCTGCCCATGCCGAGGCCGACGGCCGAAACCATGACGCCGCTGTTGCCGAGTCTGCGTTGTTCCACTTTCGTCTCCTGTCTTGTGCCGGGTGCGGATTTCACTCCGCCTTGATGCCCGCTTCCTTGATGACTTTGCCCCACTTGGCGATTTCAGCTTTCTGGAACGCGCCGAATTCGGCCGGTGTCGTGGCGACGGTTTCCGCGCCCTGCGACAGCAGCAATGCTTTTGCTTCGGGCGTTTGCAGGCTCGCCACCGCATCGCGATTGATTTTCGCGATGATCGCGGACGGCGTTTTCGCGGGCGCAAACAGTCCGAACCACACGCTCGATTCGATGCCCGGATAGCCTGCTTCGACCACGCTGGGAATATCGGGCGCTGCGGCGAACCGCGTATTGCTCAGCACCGCGAGCGGCTTGATGCGGCCGGACTTCGATTGAGAGCTGATGGTTGTCGTCGACAAAAATGCTGCCTGCGTTTCGCCGCCGACGAGCGCGGTCAAGGCGAAGCCTGCGCCCTTGTACGGGATATGCACGAGCTTCGCGCCCGTCATTTGATTAAATAGTTCGCCCGACAACTGGCTGCTCGTGCCGCCGCCCGCCGAACCGTAATTCACGCCGCCCGGTTTAGCTTTCGCATACGCAATAAATTCTTTGAGGTTGCCGGCGGGCACCGACGAATGAATGGCGAGCGCGATGCCGGAATTCGACACCAGCGCGATCGGCGCGAAATCCTTCACCGGATCGTAGCCGATGTGCTTGTAGAGGAACTGCGGACTCGCGTGCGTGCCGATATGACCTTGCATCAATGTGTAGCCGTCGGGCGCCGATTTGGCGGCGATTTCCGCGCCGATCATGCCGCCCGCGCCGGGCCGGTTATCGACCACGACCTGCTGGCGCCACATCTCGCTCAGCTTCTGCGCGATGAATCGCGCACTGATATCGGAGGTGCTGCCGGGAGAGCCGGTAATGAGCCGCACCGGCCGGTTCGGATAACTGGCGGCCGGATCGGCACCTTGTGCCGCCGCAAGCGCCGGCGCCAATGCAAACATCGAAACAAGCAATTTTGTGAGTGTCTTCATGATTTCTAGTGAGTCACGTAATACTGCAAAGGCAGGCGATGCAGGCATTCGGCGCCGTCGCGCGTGATGCGAAACAAATTGCCGAGCTGCAAGCCGGCGCTTTCGTCGTGCGTCACGACGTTCGGCTGAACCACGACGCACATGTTTTCTTCAAACGTGAAATTCGGTCCCAACTCGCCGCGGCGCGCGGTCGATTCGCGCGTGCCGATGCTCGGCGGCAGCAAGCCGATACCGAAACCGTGCAGGAAACCGTCGTTGATCGTAAAGCCACGTTCGGCGATGACGTCGCCGGCATCGAGCACGTCTTCACTCGTCGCGCCGGCGCGCAGGATTTTCACGCAGCGTTCATACGCTTCGAGCGTCGTATCCCACAGCTTGCGATACAGGTCGCCCGGCGGCGTGCCGATAAAAATCGGCCGATGCATCTGGCCCGAATAGCCCCAGTGACTGATGCTGATTTCGGTGTTGACTACATCGCCGAGCTCGATCATTCGATTCGACAGATTCTGGCGCGGCACGCATGCGCCGGCGCCAGCTTGCGGACCGGACGACAGATAGCACAAATGCGGCAATCCGCCGGCATTCAGCGCGGTCGTCTCGACGATCGCCCCGAGTTCATATTCGCGCATGCCCGGCTCCACGGCGTCGATCAAGCTTTGCAGCGCCGCATCGGTCATCGCCGCGCCTCGCTTCAGCCAGTCGATTTCCTCGCCGCTTTTCACCAGCCGCAGACGTCGAAATGTGCGCGTCGCCTCCTTGAACTGCCAGCCGGTAAGCGCGCGCTGCCAGGCGAGATAACTTTGCACCGGCACATCACCGACGTAGCCGAGCGTGGCGTTGGCGAGCCCTGCATCGAGCAAATGCTTTGCGATGGTTGCAGCTGAACTGGCGCCACCCCATTCCGTGCGGATCGAAGATGCTTCGCGCGCATTCGGCACATGATTGAACGACTGCACGAAGAGCACCGGTTCGTGCTTCTCGGTGACGACTACATAGTTGTTGCGGTTGCCCAGAAAGCCCGACAGGTAATGAATATCGGCATGGTTGTGGCGCGACACGCCCGAGTCGCCGTAAACAACCAGCGCATCGATACCTTCGGCCTTCATCAGGGCCCGCGCGGCAGCGTGCCGCCGCGAGAATTCGGCCGCTGAAAAATGCGGATACAGCGCTTCACTCATTGGACGTTTACGCTTTCGGCAAGCCGAACTGTTGCGTGAGCCAGTCGGCCATTTGGGTTTGATACATATAGCGGCGGTTGTTTACGACGTGATTGCCGCCTTTGACGATGTTCAATATCGTCGGGCCCGACGCTTCGGCCGCGATGCACTCGGCGTTATGCGGCGGCGTCAGGTGATCGAGTTCGCCGCCGACGACATACAGCGGACAGGTGATTTTCCCGGCGGCGCCGGCGAGCGTCAGCGTCTGTGCAACCGCGCGCGCCTCTTCCATCGTTTTCGCATGACTGCGTACCTTGAATGCTTCGCGCGAAAGTTCATTGCGAGCATCGAACACTTCGACCCAACTGTAAGGGCCTGACAATGATACGCACGCTTTCAGGCGTTTCTCGAATGCAGCAGCGCGCGCCGCATAATAGCCACCGAGCGATACGCCCATCACGCCGATGCGTCCGGCATCGAGATCTTTGCGCGTCTCGATGAAATCGCACACTGCTTTCACCGGCACTTCAAAGTCACCGCGAATCGGAATCGTGTACTCCGCCTCGCCCTGTCCCGGTCCGTCGAACGGCAGCGTCGCCATGCCGCGCTCGAGCAGCAGCGTCTCGTAAAAATCCATTTCTTCTTTGGTCGAATCGAGACCGACGCAAATAATCACGACCGGTGGTTTCTTCACGCCCGCCGGCTTGCGCAGCACGCCATACAAGGTTTTGTCGCCGTAAGGAATCGCCACGCGCTCGCCCGGCGGATTCAGGTGCGGCAGCGCGAGATTGCGGCATTCGATGGTTTTCGCGTGCGCCGCTTTCATCTGTGCGAGATCGTGCACGAACATGAATTTACCGAAGTGATAGCACAGCGCCGCGCGCGTCAGATGACCCGCCGCGCTGATGTGGTAACCCTCGGCAAGCGCCTTGCGGCCGATTTCCTCGTGCACTGCGCCGCGCGCCGACCATGCCGCGCACCATTCATCCCAGCGCGAAATGCCGCCGGTGACTTCTTCGAAATCGGCGAGCGGCACGCCGCTCGCGACAAACCTCGGCGCCCACGCGCGTAATGCGATTTCTACGCGCTTGTCTTTTGGTGCTTTTGCAGTCTCCGCCATCAGTCCGCTTTCGCGCCCGATGCCTTGACGACTTTCGCGAGGCGCTCGACTTCGCTCTTGATGAATGCATCGAACTGCGCGGGCGTCGTCGGATGCGGCGTTGCGCCTTGCGTCAACATGCGCTCTTTGACGTCAGGCAAACCCAGGATCGCAACCACTTCCTTATTGATTTTGTCCTTAATGTCCTTCGGCAACTTGCCGGGGCCGACGAGTCCCGTCCACAAATTGAACTCGAATCCGGGCACGCCGACTTCGGCTGCGCTTGGCAGATCGGGAAGTACCGGCGAACGCTCCTTGGTCGAAACTGCGAGCGCACCGATCTTGCCGCCTTTGATCAGCGTTACCGCGCCCGTGATCGGCGAGAAGAAAAAATTCACGCTGCCGCCGATCACATTGGTGAGCGCTTCGGGTGTGCCTTTGTACGGCACGTGCACGACATCGATGCCGGTCGCCAGCTTGAATTGCTCGGCGTTAATGTGCGCGCCGCTGCCGACGCCCGCTGACGCGTAGTTGACCTTACCGGGCCGCGCTTTAGCGTAATCGACGAGATCCTTGACGGTTTTGAGCCCGAGCGACGGCGTGACGACCAGCACCGTCGGCGTATCGGTAACGAGCGTGATGCCGGCGAAATCGCGGACCGTGTCGTACGGCAACTTGCTGTAGAGCGACGCGTTGACGGCATGGCCGATCGACACCAGCATCAGCGTGTAGCCGTCCGGCGGCGCAGCGAGCAGCGTCTCGGACGCGATGACGCCGCCCGCGCTCGGCCGGTTGTCGACCACGACTTGTTGACCCGAGCGCTCGGTCAACTTCTGCCCGAGCATGCGGGCGACAAAGTCGGTCGTGCTGCCCGCCGAAAATGGCACCAGCATGCGAATCGGCTTCGTCGGAAATTTTTCCTCGGCGCCCGCCGGGCCGCCAATCATGAGCATCGCGCCGCACAGTGCCGTCAGTTTAATGGTGTGCATATTTTTCTCCTCGGGTTGGTTTGCCGTGTGGCGCTGCCAGTGCATTGCGATTATTACTGTTATTGAGCCGAAATGCCGGCGTCCTTGACGAGCTTTTGGTATCTGGCGAAATCAGCCTGCATCAATTGTTTAAAATCTTCAGGCGCGCCGTACGCCGGCACCGCACCCTGCCGCAGGAAGCGCTCCTTGATGTCATTGGTCGCCAGAATTTTGGCGACATCTCGATTCAGCTGAAGAACCGTTGCGCGCGGTAATGCGACTGGCCCCACGATGCCGAACCAGCTCTGACTCTGAAAGCCGGGCAAACCCGATTCCGACATCGTCGGCACGCCGGGCAGCGAAGGCGATGGCTGCGGCGTACCCACGGCGACGACATGCAGCTTGCTGTCTTTTAGCATCGGCATCACCGCCGGCAGCGGGAACATATAAAGCTGCACGCGGCCCGCCAGCATTTCCGCGAAGATATCGGGCAGGAGCTTGAACGGCACATGTACGATGTCGATGCCAGCTGCGGCTTTGAGCGCTTCACCAGCGATATGGGATGAACTGCCGATTCCCGCGGAACCAAAATTCAACGTGCCGGGCTTCGATTTCGCGAGCGCAATGACATCGCTCACCGACTTGACCGGCAACTGCGGCGAAACGACGAGCACGTTCGGCAGCGCCGCGACCTGAATGACGCAGGCGATATCGTCGAGCGCGCGATACGGCGGCACTCTTTGCAGCAGCGGCTGCATCAGATGCGGCTGACCGACCATGCCGAGCGTGTAGCCGTCGGGCGCGCTTTTAGCGACCAGCGTGCTGCCGACGATGCCGCCGGCGCCCGGCCGGTTATCGATCACCACCTGCTGGTTGTACAGTTCGTTCAGTTTCTGTCCCAGCGTGCGCGCCAGAAAATCGCTCGCCGCGCCGGGCGGGAACGGCACGACCATGCGTATCGGTTTGGACGGATACGTTTCTGCGCCGATCGCCGCCGTGGCCATCGCGCCGCATGCGAGTAACAGCGAGAGCCCTATGCGAAGCGTCATGATTTTCTCCTCGTACTTTTTTATTTTGAATATACAATCATCAACCGGTCAACTGCCGGGCCATCCAGTCGGCCGACTGGGCGCGGTACTTGTATGCGCGGTTGTTGGCGACGTGATTGCCGTCTTCGATTACGACAAGCTCAACCGGCCCGCTCGCTTCTTTGGCCAGGCGTTCGGCGTCCTGCCACGGCACGACACGGTCGAGCTTGCCGGTCACGATGTATAACGGACACTCGATTTTTCCGGTGACGCCTTCGAGACTCAGCGTGGCCGCAATTCGGTGCGCCTCGTCCTGGGTCGAACAATGCGCGCGCGTGCGAAACGTTTCGCGCGTGAGTTCCGGCAAGCCGTCCCAGGCGGCGCCCATGTTGTACGGGCCGGACAATGCGATGCAGGCTTGGACGCGCTTTTCGAACGCCGCCGCACGCGGTGCATAATACCCGCCGAGACTCACGCCCCACAAACCGATCTTGCCGGCGTCAACGTCGGTGCGCGCACCGACCCAATCGACGACTGCCTTTACCGCGACTTCGTAATCGCCGCGAATCGGAATTTCATATTCGGATTCGCCCTGCCCCGGCCCGTCGAAACTCAGCGTTGCAAGTCCGCGCGCCAGAAACAGCGATTCGTAGCTGTCCATTTCTTCCTTGGCCGAGTCGAGTCCCATGCACATGACCACGATCGGCGGCCGCGCGACACCGGCGGGCCGGCGCAGCACGCCGGCGAAAGACTTGCCTTCATACGGAATGCGCACGTACTCGCCGGCCGGGCGCAGGTGCGGCAGCGCGAGCTTGCGGCAGTCGACCGCTTTCATATGCGCCGCACGCATCTGATCGACGTCGAGCACGAACACGAACTTGGCAAAGTGATAGCACACGCCCGCCGTCGTCAGGTGCTGCCCCGCGGAATGGTTGAAACCATCGGCAAGCGCCTGGCGTCCGATCGCTTCGTGCACCGCGGCACGCGCGCTCCATGCGCTGCACCAGTCATCCCAGCGCGAAATGCCGGCGGTGACTTCCTGAAAATCGGTCAGCGGCACGCCGTTGGTGACGAATCGCGGCGCCCAATGGTGAATGGCGGAAGCGACCAGTGCGTCGTGGCTGGCTACGGTAGCGTCATGCATAGGGTTTGGTGAGCATATCAGCGTGTATCGCGTACTTTATTGACGTATGACAAGTCCATGTATTTTGAGGTTGCACCCTGCGCGCCGTGGCGAGCCTCGGATGTCCAGACGATGTCGATCACCTGCCGCAATCCATCCGCGGAAATCGCGGGCAGCGGCAGCGTCGCGATCTGCTCATAGGCCTCATCGGCAGTAACGCGATCGATATTGAGCCGCGCGGGCAGCAGTCCAATAGCGGCCTCTTTATTGCGCCGGTCCTTCAACCATGCATAGCCTGCATCGAAACCGCGGATGTAAGCGAGCAAAGCCGGCTCGTTCTGCGCTACCCAGCTGCGGCGCGCGGCGGCAATCGAACCCGGATATGTCGGGAAATACTCGCCAGTCGTGCCGAGGCTTTTGAAGCCTTCAGCCAGCAAATTGCGGTCGAACGGGGGATTGAGCAGGCTGGCGACGGTCGCGCCGGATTTCAGCGAATCGAAACGCTCGCGCGAACCGCCGATTTCGACAAATCGGTAAGCACCGTCGCCAAGACCCTGGTCAGCGAGCCATTTACGCAGCAGCAGCGCATACCCGGTGCGCGCGCCGTCGACCGCGATGTCGCGGCCTTTCAAATCGGCAAAGCTTTCGATTTCAGGCGCCGCGACCAGCGTGAGTTCAGGCGCCAGGCCGTGGGCCATGAAAATGAACAGATCAGAGCCCTGCTCGACGCCGCGCACGATGTGGTCCGATTGCTGCAGACCGACGTCGTATTCGCCGGCGATCATTTTTTGCAGTTGCAGCGTCGAGGAGCCGGTGACCGTCACGTCGACCTGTACGCCTTCACGCTCGAATAAACGATGCGCCTGCGCGACGTACAGCGGCCACGAATACACGCCCTCCGAGATCACTGCGAATCGCAGCGTGGGCATTGCGGCTGATTTCGGCATCAAATTATCCTGTTGAAGCAGTGTAATTACGGATAGGCAAACAGCGGTTTGCCGGTGGTATACAGGTGATAAAGCGCTTCGAGAAACACGTCGATGCGATCGTAGTTGCGCCGGCTCGCGAATTGCGGAAAGCGCAGGTTTTTGACGAGGTCCTCGCGGCTCATGCCGGCCGCGATGGCCGCTTTCACGCTCTTCTGCACTTCGGCGAGCATGTCTGCCTCATCGAGAACGTCCTGCCGTTTGCCCACGTCGCCGTGGCCGGGAAGGAACAGGTCCACGTTGTCCATCGCGGCGATTTTTTTCAACAATGCAATCCAGCCGTCCATCGATGGCGTAAACGACATGTTCGACCAGTTGTTGTTGGCAAACGGCCCGCCCACATAAAGCGCGCGCCCGTGCGGAAAATAAACGAGCGTGTCGCCGGGATTCTGGCCGGGGCCCAGGTACATGATTTCAACGATGCGTCCGCCGAGCTTGAGCGTGACGCGCGAATCGAAGGTCAGATCCGGCAGCACGGTTTTCACTTCGGCGGGATCGAGGTTGAGCGACTTGAAGAACGCGAGCCGCCGCTTGAATTCAAGCTGCTCGTTCTTGATCATGCCGGCGGCCACGTCGCGATGCGCGATGATGGTCGCGCCCGCCGCCTTGAACGCGGGATTGCCGTAATAGTGATCGCCATGCGCGTGCGTGTTGATCACCCACCTGACCGGCTTATCGGTAATTTTGCGGATGCGTTCGAGCAGATCGCGGCCGTGTGCCGGATGCTGGCGAGAATCGATGACCAGCACGCCTTCGTCGGTGACGAGAAACGCCGAGTTCGACGACAGGTCGTCGTATAAAAAATAAAGGTCGGGCGCGACCGTTTTCAACTGGAGCGGAACGCCTTCGCGCATGCGAAAATTGTCGAAGCGGTCGGTGCTTTCGGCAGCGGGCGCAGGCGCCGCCATGAGGGCAAGCAGGCAGCAGCCAAACGACAATCCAGCAGTCTTCAGGCGCCGCCAAACGCGCATCGCTGCAGCTTTTCTAAGAGTAGGCGCCGGCGGCGTGCAAAACCTCGTTCTGGCAGCGCTGATCACCGGCATGGAGGGGCGATGCTAAAAAACAATAAAGCTCTTGTCAATCAAAATACTAACGCTCATCGCGGCACCGTAAAAAGCGCCCGGCGCCGCGCGTCTAAAGCATCCACAGAATCTGTGGATAAGCTTGTGTAAAACTGCTGTTTGAAAGCCGCACACGCTGACCGCGCCTGCGCGTTAAACAGATTGCGTATTTTTTGAGCAGCTCGATTTTCAGACGCGACAAAAAAGCTTATTTGAGTACGCGCAATAGGTTGTTGAAGTCGTCCGTCCATACGCGAAAGCCGGCCGGCAATGGAATCGGTTTCGCCGCGCTTCGAATCGGCTCCGCTTCCAGCAGTTTGAGATTGGAGGTGACGATTACCTGGTCGGTGCTCGCGGTCCAGTAGTTCGGTCCCTCCTCGCTGTCGGGCAGGTCCGAAATGAGCACCGCCGACAAACCGAACTCGGCGGCGAGACTTGCCACGATCGGCGCGATATTGATGAAGCGGTTGGTCGCCTGGAACGCAAGCACCCCGCCCGGCTTCAGGTGCCGCAGGTAAATTTCCATCGCCTGCCGCGTCAATAAGTGCATGGGAATCGAATCGCCGGAAAACGCATCCATCGCGAGCACATCGAATTGCTGGTCGGGTTCGCGCTCGAGACTCAGGCGGCCGTCGCCGAGCACGACTTCAATTTTCGACGGCGTCTCCTGCATGAACGTGAATTCACGCTTGGCGACATCGACGACCTGCGGATTGATTTCGTAAAAGCGGAAAGTATCGCCCTTGCGCGCATACGCGATGATCGAACCCGCGCCCAGACCGATGATGCCAACCTTGCGCGGCGAGTCCGGCAAACTGGCGAACATCCGGCCGTAGCCGCTCGACTCGCCAAAATAAGTGCTCGGCCGCATGCGGTATTGGGGATCCATCAGCTGGCCGCCGTGCATGATGCCGCCGTGCACCAGCGAACGGAACGGTGTCGGCTCTTCACTTTCGCGCGTTTTGAGAACGCTGTAAAAATTGCGCATCATGACGCGCGAATTGGATATCTGGTGATCGATTGCTTTGCCGGCGCCCCAGGCGGTCGCGCCGACCACTCCCGCCGAGACCAGCATCACCCACCACGCCATGCGGAAAGTCCGGAACAGGAGCAGCAACGCGCACGCAATGAGCCCGATCGCAAGTTCGAAGTAGCCGGTCAGCACGTAGGGCGCCACGATGCCGACCAGGAGGCCGCCGAGCGCGCCGCCGAGCGAAATCATCAGGTAGTAACGGGTGAGATACCGGGGCGCGGGTTTGAGCAGCGCAAGCTCGCCGTGGCAGAACATGCAGCACACAAAAAGCCCGGCGAGGTACATCGGCACCACAAGTTTCAGATTGAGCGAATCCGAATACCACGCCATTGCCGGCAGCAGTATCGTCGCGAGCAGCAGGAAGGCATTGCGGTGATACCAGCGCGGGTGATCGAAACACAGGATGAAAGTCGCGAGATAAAGCGACAGCGGCAATATCCACAGAAACGGCAGTGAAGCGACGTTCTGGCAAATGTGATTGGTGAACGCGAGCAGCAGGAACGACGCCATTGCGGCGAGCGTGAGCCACGTGACTTGACGCAAGCCCGTCGGCGGCGGATCGATGGTCGTTTCCGCAGCGGCCGCCGGCGTTGCCACGGCGACGTCCACGCGCGCGCTCGAGATCGCCGCATAAGCACACAACACCACGAACAACGCATAACACACCGACCATGCGTACGACTGCGTGAGCGTCGTCACCCACGGCTCTATCATCACCGGATAAGCGAGCAGCGCGAGCAACGAAGCGAGATTAGACAATGCAAACAGCCGATACGGAATCGCATGCTGGAAGCGCCGCGCGAACCACGCTTGCAGCAGCGGACTTGTCGTCGACAGAATGAAATACGGCAAGCCGATCGTCAGCGCGAGCAGCCCCAGGATGCGCCAGCTCGGATTTTCAGCGCCCTGCGGCTTCCACGCAACGTCCGGCGTGATCGGCAGAACGACAAGACTTAATACGAGCAGCGCAACGTGCAAAATCGCCTGCCGCTTGGGTGTCAGGCGCCGGGTGACGAAGTCCGCGTAGGCATAGCCGACGAGCAACACCATCTGAAAGAACACCATGCAGGTCGCCCATACCGCGGCGGAACCGCCGAACCACGGAAGGATCTGCTTCGCAATAATCGGTTGGACCAGAAACAGCAGGAACGCGCCAAGAAAGATGGCGGTGGCGTAAAGAACCATTGCGGCGGCTTTTTGTTTATTTTTGAGAGCCGCGATTCTAACAGGCTTGCATCGCGCTGTGATCGCCCCAAGGCGGCGATCGGCGGTTAAACCATGCGGACGACTTGCGTCCGCGATGATGCGGCGCTATTTGGCCGAACCCTTGCCCAGCATCGCGTCGCGCAGGCGACCGTCAACGGGCTTGTTGCCGATCCAGATGTGCAGCATCGCGCGGAAAAAATCTTCGCCGGGAATCGTGATGCGCTCCTGGCCATCGACGATGATCCGCGTGCCGACGTCCGGCAGGTAATCCAGGTTCACGACGCTGCCCTTGCTGATCGACTTTAACGAACTCATCATCGTATTCAGATCGCGAATGCGTTTCTCGATCAACGCGAGTTCGTGCGGCGACAGGTTAACGGCGAGCGCGTTGTTCATCGACGAGATGAGGTCGTTGGCGGTGACTTCACTCGACAATATATGCATCGACACCCGCTTGGGACCCGGGTCGGCGAAAATCGCCTCGTTGTCGCTTTTTTTCTGCGCGAGATACAGGCTGCCGATGTAAACCTTGATGAAGGCAAACTTGTGCCGCAACCCGGCGCCGTTGAGCACGAGTTCGGGCACGCCTTTGGCGAGCACCACTTTATCTTCGATTTTAATGCCGTCGATGTCGGCAGCGCGAGCGGTGGAAAACCCGACTGCCGCAACCAGCAGAACAGCGGCCCAGATATTTTTCATTGATATTCGCTTTTCCCTGAAGACGCGAAGTGTATCAGAGTGCCTCGAATACGCCTGCGGCGCCCATGCCGGTACCGATGCACATCGTTATCATGCCGTACTTCTTTTTCTGGCGGCGGATGCCGTGCAGGAGCGTGGCGGCGCGCACTGCCCCAGTGGCGCCCAACGGGTGCCCGAGCGCGATCGCGCCGCCGAGCGGGTTTATCTTGCTCGGATCGAGCGCAAGTTCCTTGATGACGGCGAGCGACTGCGCGGCGAACGCCTCATTGAGCTCGATCCAGTCCATGTCGTCCAGCCGCAAACCGACTTGCTGCAATACTTTGGGAATCGCCTTGACCGGCCCGATGCCCATGATTTCGGGCGGCACACCCGCCACCGCATAGCCGAGGAAACGGCCCAGCGGCGACAAATTGAACCGCTTCATGGCTGATTCGCTCATCAATACGACCGCGGCGGCGCCATCCGACATCTGCGAGCTGTTGCCGGCAGTCACGCTGCCCTTGTTCAGAAACACCGGCTTTAACCTCGCGAGCCCTTCCGGCGATGTATCGCGGCGCGGGCCTTCGTCGGCGGTTGCGAGCCGATGCTTGACTGCGACTTCGCGCGTGATCAGGTCGGGCTGCCGGTCGACAATGTCGTACGGAGAGATCTCATCCTTGAATTCACCCGCATCGGTCGCGCGCAGCGCCCGCCGATGGCTTTCGGCCGCAAACAGGTCCTGCTGCTCGCGCGTGATGTTCCATTGCCGGGCGACGTTCTCGGCGGTAATACCCATGCCATAGCCAATCGCGATATTTTCGTCTTTCTCGAAAATCGCCGGACTGAAGGACGGCTTGTTGCCGCCCATCGGCACCATGCTCATGCTTTCGGTGCCGGCGGCAATCATGACATCCGCTTCGCCCAGCCGGATGCGGTCGGCGGCCTGCGCAATCGCCTGCACGCCCGACGAGCAAAACCGGTTCAACGTCATGCCAGGCACCGAGTTCGGCAGCCCGGCGAGCAGAAGACCGATGCGCGCGACGTTCATTCCCTGCTCAGCTTCCGGCATCGCGCAACCGACGATGACATCGTCAACCGCGCCGGTATCGATGCCCGGACATTGTGCGATGACTGATTTCAGCACGAACGCGAGCATATCGTCGGGCCGCGTGTTGCGAAACATGCCGCGCGGTGCCTTGCCAACCGGCGTGCGCGTCGCGGCGACGATGTAGGCATCCTGTTTTTGCTGGCTCATGATGGCTCTCCGTACAGCATCCTAGTTCCTCAAGGGCTTGCCGGTTTTCAGCATCTGCTCGATGCGCGCCTGCGTCTTTTCGGTCGCGAGCAGTTCCATGAAATGCTTGCGCTCGAGATCGAGCAGCCATTGTTCGTCGACCAGGCTGCCGGCGTCGACGTCGCCGCCGGTCATCACTTCGGCGATCTTGCAGCCGATCAGGTAATCGTGTTCCGAGATGAATTTGCCCGCGTACATATTCGCGATGTACGCCTTGATCGTCGCGGCCGCCGAGCGGCCGAGCACCGGGATGTCGCGCAACTTGAGCGGCGGCCGGTAACCGGCTTCGGCCAGCATGCGCGCTTCCGCTTTGGCAACCGCCAGCAGCTCGAACCGATTCATCACGATGCGGTCGCTCGGGCGCAGATAACCGATCTCGCGCGCATGCTCGGCGCTGCGGCCGACCTGCGCCATTGCCACCGCTTCGAAGTAGCGCCGCACGAACGGGAACGAATCGCCGCCTTTGGCTTCCTGCGCTGCGCGCATCACGAATTCTTTGCAACCGCCGCCTGCCGGCAGGAGCCCCACGCCGACTTCGACGAGCCCGATGTAGCTTTCCATCGTGGCCACCGCGCGATCGCAATGCATCACGAATTCGCAGCCGCCGCCGAACGCAAAGCCATCGACCGCCGCAACCGTCGGCACCATCGAGTAGCGCAGTTCCTGCGAGGTGAACTGAAACTGCTCGACCAGGCGTTCGACTTCGGCGAGTTTGCCCGCCATCAGCTGGTCGGCAACGTTCAGGGTACGCGCCGCTTTCAACACGGCCGACTCCGCGGCGCGCTTGAATTTCTTGAAGAACGCGCCGGCCGCCGACGGCTTCGTCGGCTGACCGCCGCCTGCCGGGGTTTTCTTGAGGTTGGCGCCGACCGAAAACGGCGGCTCGGTTTGCCAGATGACGAGCGCCGCGTAATTACGCTCGGCCTCCTCGATGGCCTGCAGTACGCCATCGAGCACGTCGTCGCCGATTGCGTGCATGCGGCTCTTGAAACTGACAATCGCAATATCGTCCCCCGTGTGCCAGCAGCGCACGGCGTCGGTCTCGAATATCGTCTGTCCATATTGCGCCCGCTCGCCGAGCACGCGGTCGGGAAACAGTTGACGCTGATAAACCGGCAGCGTCGAGCGCGGAATATTCGATTGTGTCGCCGGCGAATACGAACCTTCCGGCGTATGCACGCCGGTGCGTTGTGGTTCGGTGACCCACGCCGGCAACGGCGCCGCGGTCATCGTCTTGCCGCCCTTGATGTCTTCGGCGAGCCACTGCGCCACCTCGCGCCACCCCGCGGCCTGCCAGATCTCAAACGGCCCCTGATTCCAGCCGAAGCCCCAGCGAATCGCAAGGTCCAGATCGCGCGCATTTTCGGCGATGTCGGCGAGGTGCACCGCGCAATATTGAAATGTGTCCCTGAAGATAGCCCACAAAAATTGCGCCTGCGGATGGGTTGAGGCATGGAGCTGCGCGAACTTTTCCGCCGGGTTTTTGTTTTTGAGAATTTCGACGACCTGCTCGTCGGCCTTGCCGCCGCCCACGCGGTAACTGCCCGAGGCCACGTCGAGCACCTGGATGTCCTTACCGACTTTCTGATAGACGCCGCGCTTCGTTTTCTGCCCGAGCGCGCCGCTGTCGATCAGTTTTTTGAGCCAGTCCGGCGTCGCATAATGTTTGTGCCACGGATCGTCAGGCAGCGTGTCGGCCATCGTTTTGACGACATGTGCGAACGTATCGAGCCCGACGACGTCGGCGGTACGAAAGGTCGCGCTCTTCGGCCGGCCGATCAGCGGCCCGGTCAGTGCATCGACAACGTCAAAGCCGAGGCCGAATTGCTGCGCGTGATGGATCGTCGCCAGCATCGAAAAGACGCCGACGCGGTTGGCGATGAAATTCGGCGTGTCCTTGGCGCGGATCACGCCTTTGCCGAGCGTGGTGACGAGAAATTTTTCGAGATCGTCGAGCAGCGACGGCTCGGTGCGGTCGCACGCGATCAGCTCGACAAGATGCATGTAACGCGGCGGATTGAAAAAATGCACGCCGCAGAAACGATGGCGCAGGTTCTCGGGAAACGCCTGCGCGAGCGTGTTGATCGAAAGGCCGGAGGTGTTGCTGGCGAAGATCGCGTGCTCGCCGAGGTACGGCGCGACCTTGCGGTAGAGGTCGGTCTTCCAGTCCATACGTTCGGAAATCGCTTCGATCACGACGTCGCATTCGCGCAGGAGTTCGAGGTGCTGTTCGTAATTGGCCGGCCTGATCATGGCCGCCTTGCGCGCGACTGCGAGCGGACTGGGCTCGAGCTTTTTAAGGTTGTCGATCGCCTTTATGACATTGCCGTTGGGATCGCCTTCTTTGGCGGGCAATTCGAACAGCAGCGCTTCGACGTTGGCATTGACCAGATGAGCGGCGATTTGCGCGCCCATGACGCCGGCGCCAAGCACGGCAGCCTTGCGCACGATAAACGGGTTATTGGCTTGCATCCAGGGCCCCTCCAGCGGGGTTGGATTCTAACATGCAGCCGGCCGAAAACGCGCCGCGACGCCGGTTCGCACCGGCCGCGTTCTAAAACGAGTGCGAATACTGGACCGAAAAAATATCGACCTGATTACTGAAATTGCCGATCAGCCGAAGTGCGGTGGGTACTGCGACATTGTTGACCGACGCGTCCTTGATGAATTCATGCGCATAGCCGAAATCGACCGTCCCGGCCTTGCTGACCCGCATCTGCGCGCCGAGTGCCAGCCAGGTGCGCGCCTGATCGGGAAGGCGCGCAGTGCGATCGGTGTCGTTAGTCGGCGTTTGGTCATACGCGACGCCGGCCCGGAATTTCCACGTGTCGTTGGGCTTGAAGTTAGCGCCGAGCGAAGTGCGCCAGGTGTCGCGCCAGTTGAAGGTCAACCCAACCCCTGAAAACGCGCCGTTGGGGCGCATGACCGAAAGCCGCTGCGAATGACTCCAGCCCGTCCACGTCACGTCGCCCATGATGTCCCACCTGGGCGTCAGCGCATGAAACACGCTCACCGACGCCGAGTCCGGCGTTGTAAATCCCGCGGTTGCGCCGCCGCTGCCGCCAAGCAGCGCCGGCGCAGTCAGGGAACCGGTCGCCTGATAATTGATAGCGGTGCGGTAATGCGCGCCGACGCGGGTGCGCTCGGTCGGATGAAACATCGCGCCAAAGTTATAGCCAACCGCGCTGTCGTTGAGATTGGGTTCGACAAACCCAATCGCGGTCTGGCTGTTGAATTTCAATTCCACGTGCTGGTAGTTGATCCCCGCGGCGACCGACCACATGTCGCTTAACTTGTAGGCGGTGCTGACGTTGAAATTGAAAGTCTTCAGTTCCGAGTTCAGCGCGATGCCCTGTCCGCGCCAGCCGGCGTCATAGGAAGTCTTGAGCCCGAAAGGCGTGTTGAACGCAGCGCCTACGCTCCATTTATCGCTGAGCTTGTGCGCGATGAAACCCTGCGGAATATAGGTCCAGTCGCCGCCGTCCCCGCCATCGCCGCTGCCGATCGGCAGCGTCGAGGCGGTATTTTGAAACTTAAACGAGGGCCTAAGCACCTGCAAGGAACCCGCGACGTTCGTCGTGCCCGGCAACAGCGCCATGCCAGCCGGGTTGTACCAGACGGTGCTTGCATCTTCGGCAGAAGCCGCGCCGCCCGCAAACGCGTTACCCGTCCCGCTGCCGCTTTGAGTTGCGATCCCGAAGCCGCCGGCAATCGCGGTCGAAGCCATGGCGCCCAGGGCGGCGACGGCGGCGCGTGAAATGCGTTTATCTATGTTCATGTTGCCCCTCCCATACGTAGGTCTGAATGTCATGCTTTCAGCCTGTTGCTTACGAAATGCATCTTACGCATTCCGCTTTTTTTTACAATCGGCTTGCGAATTATTGTTGCGCTGATACCACACGCGGGCGGCCATTTTTATCGACTGCAACGTAAGTCAACGTCGCTTCTGTAACTTTTACCGTTTCTTCCTTTTCCGGATTGCGTTGTGCATACACCTCGACGCTGACGGTGATCGAAGTCCGCCCTGTTCGTATGACAGCGGCGTAGAGACTCACGACATCGCCGACCAGCACCGGCTTCCTGAACACGAATGAATTGACAGCCACCGTCGCTACGCGGCCGCGCGCGAGCCGAATCGCCGGAATACTGCCCGCGATGTCGACCTGCGACATGACCCAGCCGCCGAAGATGTCGCCGGTGGAATTGGAATCGGCCGGCATCGGCACCACGCGCAAGGTCGGATCCTTGCCCGCGGGCAGCGCCTGAATAGCGTGATCCACGATAGCTCCTTTAACTCTTGACCTTCGTCTTAATGACCCGAATACATGCTGTCGAGTTCGGTTTGAAATTTATCGATCACGCGGCCGCGGCGTAGTTTGAGCGTGGGCGTCAATAAACCGTTTTCAACCGTCCACGGCTCGAGCGCGGCGCGGATGCGGCGCACCTGCGCATAACCCGGGAATTCTTTCATCTGAACCGCAATGCGCGCGAGCAGCATTTTTTCGACCGCCGGCTCTTGCAGCGCGACATCGCCGGACGTATAACCGCTTGCAGCCGCCAGTTTCGTCCACTGCTCGCGATTGAGGTTGGCCAGCACGCTCAGATAGGGCTTGCCTTCGCCGATCAGCAGCACCTGCTCGAACAGCGTATCGCGGCTGATGGCGGCCTCGATATCGACCGGCGGAATTTTTTCGCCGTTGGACATCACAATGATTTCCTTCAACCGCCCGGTGATGAACACGTGCCCTGCTTCGTCGATGCGCGCGGTGTCGCCTGAATTCAGCCAGCCGTCGGCGCCGATCATCGCGCGTGTCGCCTCTTCGTTGTTCCAGTAACCGAGCATCACGTTCGGTCCTTTGATCATCAGCGCGTTCTTGTCGCCGATTTTGACTTCGACGCCCGGCGCCGCCTTGCCAACACTTGCCGGCACATTGTCGTCCAGACGGTTGGCGCACGCCACCGGACTCGTCTCGGTAAGCCCGTAGCCCTGAATGACCGGCAGGCCCAGCCCGATGAAAACGCGCGAAACGTCGGGCGCCAACGCGGCGCCGCCGGCGAACGCCGTTTTGAGCCGGCCACCGAGGCGCGCCATGATCTTGCTCGCAACCAGCGCGTTGAGCAGCGGCCACAGCAGGAAACCGGCCTGCCAGCCGCCGCGGCCTTGCGAATGCTCGAAGCGCGCCCAGCCGATATCGACGGCAAGCTCGAACAGTTTTTTGCGCAGCGGCGGGCCGTCGGCCAGCTTCGCCTTGATGGCGGCATAGATGCGCTCGTAAATGCGCGGCACCGAAATCAGCATGGTCGGCCGAATGGCCTGCAAGTCCTCGCCCAATTGCTGCACCGAGCGCGCATACACAGTCGTGGCCCCGCACATCACCGTCAGGTAATAGCCGCAGGTGCGCTCGAACGTATGCGATAGCGGCAGAAACGAAAGCAGCACGTCGCTCGATGTGACCGCCACCACGATCAGGCAGGCTTCCGCATTGGTCACGATATTGCGGTGACTCAGCATGACCCCCTTCGGCCGGCCGGTCGTGCCCGAGGTATAAACGATGGTGGCGAGCGCGTCGGGATCGGCTGGAATATGGCGCGTCGCGGCACCGTCTTCTGGCAGCCATTGTTCGACCGACTGCAGACGCGGCTCGTCGGTGGCCGCCGGTTGCGTCTCGACGGTCAGGATGCGCACGAGCCCGCCCAGATGCTCGCGCACGCTTGCGAACGCTTTCCACTGCTCGTTGGTGCCGAGCAGCAGCACCTTGCAGTTCGAATCGTTGAGAATGTACGCGACGTTGTCGCAGCGGTCCTGCGTGTAAAGCGGCACCACGATGAGGCCCAGGCCGAGCGCCGCCTGGTCGAATATCACCCACTCGGGCGAATTGCGCAGCATGACCGCAACGCGGTCGCCGGCCTTCAAGCCATCGCGTTCGAGCGCCGCCTGCCAGCGCGCCACCTGGCGATCGATCTGCGCCCACGTGTAGTCGCGCCAGTTGGCGTGCTGCTGGTTGTAATCGCGGTAAGCAATTGAGTCAGGCGTGCGAACTACGCGCTCGCGGAAAAGACCATCAATCGTGACCGCTTCGGCTGACGTTATGGCACGGCCGGTCGCTGCTGGCATGGGCCCGCTCCCCTCGGTGTGGTCGTTTTAATCCAGGAACAAATCGGGATAAAGACGCGCTCCGGGCGTTACCGCATACTGGCTGAAATCGGCAACGCCTTCTTCGCGCAATACTGCCTCATCGATGTAGAAATTTCCAGTGTGCCGGCGGCTGTCGCGATTGAATATCGCATAAGCGGCATCCGCCATGATCGCGGGCTTGCGGCTTGCCTGCAGGATTTCCGCCGGAAAATTCATTTCAATCGCCGCCGTCGCAATCGTGGTGCGCGGCCACAATGAATTGACCGCGATGCCGCGGTCGGCCAGTTCGGCCGCCATGCCGAGCGTGCACATGCTCATGCCGTACTTCGACATGGTGTAAGCAGTGTGATTTTTAAACCACCTGGCGTCGATGTTGAGCGGCGGCGAGAGGTTCAGGATATGCGGATTCGGCGCTTTGACGAGGTGCGGAATACACGCCTGCGACGAAGCAAACGTGCCGCGCACGTTGACGCCGAACATCAGATCGAAACGCTTCATCGGCGTCTGCAACGTATCCGTCATCTGGATAGCGCTTGCGTTGTTGACGAGTATGTCGATGCCGCCGAATCGCGCAACCGCGATTTCGATGGCCGCGTGCACTGAGCTTTCTTCACGCACGTCGATCTGCACGGCGAGCGCGTGACCGCCTGCCGCTTCGACTTCTGCCGCGACCGTATGAATCGTGCCGACGAGTTTCGCATGCGGTTCGACGGTTTTGGCGGTCACCACAATATTGGCGCCGTCGCACGCGCATCTCAGCGCAATCTCGCGGCCGATGCCGCGGCTCGCGCCGGTGATGAAGATGGTCTTGCCTTGCAGGGACATTTAAACCTCTCGATCAGAAACGGTCACAGGCAAGCATGCAAGGGACGCAGAGTTATTTGCCGTTGAATTCAGGTTTACGCTTTTCCACAAACGCCGTCACGCCCTCGGCAAGATCGCGCGTCGCGGCGCATCGCGCAAATGCCTGCGTTTCAGCATCAAGCTGCGAGGTTAGCGGGCGCTCGAACGTGCGATTGACGAGCGCTTTGGTCTCGCCGTACGCGACCGTCGGCCCGCTCGCCAGCCGGCGTGCGATTTTGGCAGTCGCCGCCGCCAGTTCTGATGCGGGAACGAGCCAGTTAACAAGTCCGAGATCGAGCGCGGTGGCGGCGTCGAAATTGTCGGACAACATCATCAATTCGAGCGCTTTTCGAGTGCCGACAATGCGCGGCAGGAAGTACGTACTGCCGCCATCGGGGCTCGTCGCGATTTTGCTGTAAGCAAGCGTGAATTTGGTGTCCGCCGCCGCGATCGCGAGGTCAGCCGCCGCCAAAAGGCTTACCCCGGCGCCCGCAACCGCGCCGTGGACGCTCGCGAGTACCGGCTTGGCCGCTTCGCGCAACGCGACAATTGCATGATGGAACTCGGCGGCAAGCTTCCCGACCAGCGCCGGCAACTGCGGCAGGTTGGCGTGAAATAGTGCGACATCACCGCCGGCGAGGAACGCCGGGCCGTTGCCGCGCAGCACGATGACGCGCGCCGTACTATCGTCGCGCGCCGCTTCGCATACTGCGCGCAGTCGCCTGATCATATCGGCGTCGAGCGCATTCATGACCTGCGGCCGGTCGAGCACGATGGTTGCGATACCATCGGCAACGTCGTAGCCGATCTTTTCGCTCATCGCATCTCGGGTCAGGGATGCGCGAACTTGCCGCGCAGCGATTCAAACGTGACGGGTTGCGTGGTCTGGAATATTTCCGATTTGCCGAGATCGCGCGGAAAATCATCGACCATGATGACCTTGCGCCGCAGTGCGTGCGCGCGATCGAGCAGGCCCGATTCGGCCGCTGTAATGACGCCTTTCGTCACGGCCTGCTCTGCGGTTTCAGCGGCGAAATGACCGCCGATGCTGCCGGCTTTGACGGCCGCGCGTATTTTCGCTTCGACCGGTTCCGCAGCGATGACCGCGCGCAGCGCCGCTTCGAGCACGCCGACCGCTTCATCTTCGTTTTTGGGAATATAGACACCTGCGGTCAGGCGTTCGCGCGCTGGTCCCGGCTCGAGCATCGTCTGGACGACCGCGCGGCCGAGCTTGTCGCGCGGCGGATTGAACTGGCGCCCGTATGAAAAAATCAAATAGCGCAAAGCAACCGCGACAAAACGGTTCGGCAGGTTGTCGAACAAGCCGTAAAACGCCTGCTCAATTTTGTTGAGCGCGTCCTGCATCGCCCAATGCACGAAAGGCAGATCGCCGCCGGGACGCCCGTTGTCTTCATAGCGTTTGAGCACCGCGGAGGCGAGATAAAGCCAGCTCAAAATATCGCCGAGCCGGGCCGACAAGCGCTCCCGGCGCTTCAACGAACCGCCGAGCACGAACATCGCGGCGTCCGCCATCAACGCGAATGCGCTCGAGAGCCGCGTAAGCTGCTGGTAGTAGCGACGCGTGTGAGTATCGCCCGGTACGCTCACGAATATCGCACGCGTAAGCCCCAGCCACACGGTGCGCGCGAAATTCGCCACCACGAAAGACACGTGGCCGAAAAACGCCGCGTCGAAATCAACGAGCGCTTTGCGCCGGTCGGGTTCCTGCGTGGCCGCGATTTCCCTGAGCACGTACGGATGGCCGCGAATCGCGCCCTGGCCGAAGATGATCATCGAGCGCGTCAGGATGTTCGCGCCTTCGACCGTGATCGCGATCGGCACGCTCTGGTAACCGCGCGCCAAGTAATTGCTCGGCCCCATGCAGATCCCTTTGCCGCCGTGCACATCCATCGCGTCATTGGTCACCGTGCGCGCGAGTTCGGTCAAATGGTATTTGACGATGGCCGAGACCACTGCGGGTTTTTCACCGAGATCGATGGAGCCCGCGGTCATCACGCGCGCCGCTTCCATCAGGTACGCATGACCGCCGATGCGCGCGATGGCCTCCTCCACGCCTTCGAAATTGCCGACCGACATTTTGAACTGCGTGCGCACGCGGCCGTAAGCGCCTGTTGTCAGCGCGCACATTTTCGCCAAGCCGGTGCCATTGCCGGGCAGCGAGATCGAGCGCCCGGCGGCGAGGCAGTTCATCAGCATTTTCCAGCCCTGACCGACGTAGTCGGCGCCGCCGATCACATACTCCATCGGAATGAAAACGCCGCGGCCCCAGTTCGGCCCGTTCATGAAAACGGCGTTGAGCGGCAAATGACGCCGTCCGATCTGCACGCCCGGCGTCTTCGTCGGAATCAGGGCGAGCGTGATACCGATGTCGTCGCGCTGGCCGAGGATATGATCAGGATCGTATAGGCGGAATGCGAGGCCGAGCAAGGTCGCGATCGGCCCGAGCGTGATGTAGCGCTTTTCCCACGTAAGGCGGATGCCGAGCACGGCCGCCTTGCCTTCCCACTCGGCGCGGCACACGACGCCAAAATCCGGAATGCCGCCCGCATCCGAGCCCGCTTCAGGACTCGTCAACGCGAAGCACGGCATCTCCAGTCCCTTGGCAAGCCGCGGCAGGTAATAGTCTTTTTGCGCATCGGTGCCGTAGTGCAGCAGCAGTTCGGCTGGCCCGAGTGAATTCGGTACCATGACCGAAACGGCCGCGGTGCCGCTGCGTGTCGTCAACTTGGTCACGACTTCGGAATGCGCGAGCGCTGAAAAGCCCAATCCGCCGAATTGCTTCGGGATGATCATGCCGAGAAAGCCCTTGTCCTTGATGAACTGCCAGGCGGACGGCGGCAGGTCGTTCAGCTCGTGGGTAATTTCCCAGTCGTTCAGCATCGCGCACAATTCTTCGACCGGGCCTTCGACAAACGCTTTTTCATCCGGACTCAGCGTCGGCTTCGGAAACGCGAGCAGCTTGTTCCAGTCGGGCGCGCCGCTAAAGAGATCGCCATCCCACCATACGGTGCCCGCATCGAGCGCCTCCTGCTCGGTTTGCGATACGTGCGGCAGGATGCGGCGAAACAGCGTGAGCAGCGGCGTGGTCACAAGCGCGCGGCGAAGGAGCGACGGATTAAGGACGAGCGCGCCGACGGCGAACACGACCCACACCGCCAACAACGCGCCGAGTGAAAGATCGCCTTTGAGATTTAACGCCGCGATACCAATTGCAATTACCGCGGTCCAGCCCAGCGCGCTGTAACGGCGGTAGGCACACACCCAAATGGCGGCAAACATCGCCAGCCCGATCAGCCACGCGTCCATATTTTTATCCCCGTAAGCGCCGTTGAGCAGCGTGCTTGATATAAATTCCCCCGCTGCGCGCCAGCATACACGCGCGATGCGGGCGCAGCAATGCGACGACCGCGCGTTAGGACGGCTGCCGTTTTAGAATGACCGGCGCTATGTTCTGAGACGTTAAATGAACAAACTCATTACCCGCCGCTTCGAAAATGATGACGGCATCGCGTCAACGTCATGACGATCGATTCAGGGAACGCGGGCTCGCAGCGCTTTTACCGTCTCTGGCGCGCGGTCGGCTGGATGTTCTTTGCGCTAGGCAGCCTGCTCACGGCCGTCGGTTTGTGGCAACTCACTGACCCGAATTCGCAAATTCTCTTTAACGGCGTTCACACGACCGCGGCGGGTCCGAAATGGCTCTTCATGCTTTTCAGCGCGGCATTCGCGTTGTTTGGCATTGCCGCGCTGCTGCTGCCCGCGCGCCATGTCGATCGCATGCACGCACAATTCATGCTTTGGCTGAGCACTTGGCGGGCAGGCGACTAGCCGAAAGCGCCGATTCGCCGCCTGTCGTTTATGGATGCGCCGCCGCGAGCTGCTCGAGTTTCTTCATTTCCCACACGAATGCCTGCAATCCGGCGGGCTTGGTGACATAGCGGTCGGCTTGCATGCCGAAGCTCTTGAGCATGTCCTGATCCGCCCTCGATGAAGTGAGGACAACCACCGGGATGTGCTTCAACTCGTCGCGGCGTTTGATCTCGATAAGCACCTCATGCCCGCCGAGGCGCGGAATATTCAAGTCAAGCAGCACCACATCCGGCTTGGTTGCCTGGTTGAATTGTATTGTCTGGCAAAGATAGGAAAGCGCATCGACCCCGTCTTCGACCACGTGCAATTCATGCGGCACGCCCGCCACCGCCAGCGCTTCGCGCGTCATGCGCACATCGGCCGGATTGTCTTCGACCAGCAGGATGTCGAGCGGCCCGCGCCCGGCCTGCGGCGCTGCAGTCGCTTGTGCCGGCTCTGCCCGCTCTTTTTCGAGCGCCTGCAGGCGGCCGAGCGCCGTGCCGTACGTGTGCAACGCCTGCTTGATCAGCGCGACGGCCTTATTGTCGAGGCGCTTGGACGCCGCATCGAGTTCGGGCATCAGCTGATCGAAACGCTCTCTCACGTCCGGCAGTCCGCGCACCGGCAAACGCGTAATGGGCTCGGGCAGCGGATCGATCGAGCGGTCGTAGCGCACCGCCTCGGCATAGGATGTCAGCAAAAAACAGATTTCGTGTTCGTTTTCAGCCGTGCGGATGACATCGGTGAACATGGCAACTTCCTCCCTCTTGACGAAAAAATTCAATCAAAGATTCCGCCTGGTCATGCAATGGAATCGCTTGGACAGGTGCGCCGCCAAAAAAAAGAGGCGGCAAATAACACAACGATTTTGCGATGCGAAATGCGAACTTTTATTTTGCTTAAGCTAGCGCGCGGGTGCGATTTATGCAGAGTCCGCCAGCGAGCATCGAACCGGGTACAAGAACAACCTTCGCTCGCGGAATCCCGTTTGAACCATCGTAACGATTTAAAGTTCACTCAATTCAATGGTAGTTGCGTGGCGTGACAGCCGTGTGAACTTAACGATTCTTAACAATAGCCGCATGATTTCTGCATACTCAGAGAGTTGCATTTCATTGCCCGGTTTTTGCTTCCATGGCACCATGGCGACAGGAGGTTGACCGCATGGAAATTCGCCACATGGGACCAATCGGCGCGCTGATTACGGGTGTCGACGTCAAAACCATGGATGACGCTGCATTTGCAAAAATTTATCGGACATGGCTCGATTGCAACGTGATCTGCGTGCGCGATCAGCAACTCCAGATCGATGATTTCCTCGCGTACAGCCGCCGCTTTGGCGACGTGAGCCCGCATCCGGCGAAAAGCACGCGCCATCCGGAGCGCCCGGAAATCACGCTGCTTGGCACCAATAAATTTCGTGCCGACGGCACGCTCGATCAGGACATCTACCGCCGCGGCGCCGAAGGCTTTCATACCGACGGCTCGTACGAGGAAGTGCCGTACAAGGCGACGCAGCTCTATGCGATCGCAATTCCAAACCAGGGCGGCGATACTTTTTTTTCGAGCGGCTACGCAGCGTACGAAGCATTACCGCAGCGGTTGCAGGAGCGGCTCGAGGGCCGATACGGATTGTTCAAATATGGCGGCCGCAAGCAGGCGAATGCGCTGCTCAACGCAGAAGACCGCACCGTCCCGCCGGTCCGTCATCCGCTTGTACGCGTGCATCCGGAGACCGGGCGCAAGCTGCTTTACTTCGACCAGAACAAAATTCTGAGCATCGAAGGCCTCGAGGCGACTGAAAGCGACGCGATCATCGACGAGATGACTGCGTTCATGATCGAGCCGCCGGACCAGTATCGTCACCAGTGGAAAAAAGGCGACGTCGTCATCTGGGACAATCGCTGCTCCTATCACAAGGCAGCGGGTGATTATCCGCCCGAGCAAGACCGCATTCATTGGCGCGTGTCGATCAAGTCGCGGTGAATACTTCACCCCGGCATAGCGGCGTGCTGTGCACAGCGCTGCTGACAATCCTGACGCCAGCCGCGAGTGCCGAGACTTATCCTGTGCGGCCGATCCGGTTTATCAATCCAACCGCGCCCGGCGGCACTGCCGAGCCCATTGCCCGCGTGATTGCCCTGAAGCTGTCCGAGAGTCTCGGCCAAAGCGTCGTAGTGGACAGCCGCGGCGGCGCCGGCGGCACGGTCGCAACCGCGATGGCGGCCAACGCATTGCCAGACGGCTACACGCTGTTGCTTGGCGTGGTATCGCCGATGGCCATCAACGTATCGCTTTATGGCGCCAAGTTGCCCTACGATCCGCTGCGCGATTTCGCTCCCATCACGTTGATCACGCGAGTGCCGCAGGTGTTGTCGGTTCGCCCCGCCGTTCCGGCAACGACGATTAAACAACTCATCGCTCTCGCCAAAGACCCGAATGCAAAACTTAATTACGGCTCGGCGGGCAGCGGCACGACCGGCCACCTCGTCGGTGAACTTTTTAAAAAGCGCGCCGGCATTCAGCTTACGCACGTACCGTTCAAAGGTTCGGGCCCGGCGCTGAGCGCGTTCTTGTCCGGCGACGTGGCGATCATGTACTCGGGCCCGCCCGCGGTTCTTGCGCTGGCCCAGGCGGGACGGCTGCACGTGCTGGCGACGTCCGGCGTAACGCGCACGCCGGTGTTGCCGGACGTACCGACCTTCATCGAGTCCGGGCTGCCCATCGACGTCACGTCCTGGTATTGCCTGGTGGTGCCGGCACGCACGCCGCAGGCAATCGTGACGCGGCTTCATGCCGCAACCGTCGCCGCACTCAACAGTCCGCCGGTTGCGGACACATTGCTCAAGATGGGGGCGCCGCCTGAACCGTCGAGTCCGGAAGAACTGCGCAATTTCCTGCGTCTTGAAATCAGAAAATTCGCGGAGGTCGTCGCGATTGCGGGCGCGCAGATCGATTGATGTCGCGAATCGAATATGTAACAGTCGAAACTTCATGCAATTACGCGTCTCTAATGAAGGTGAGAAACGGACAAACCCAATGACGATGCCTTGCTTGTAGGACATCAGGCTCACGATGAAACCATTAATGCGGATTATCCTGTTGATCGCCGTGGCATCGACCATGGCGTTGAGTTCGCCCGGATTCGCGCGCGGCGGGCATCGCGGCGGCGGATTTCACCAGGCTCACGGACATGTGCATGGGCGTGTCGGCGTGTTTATTGGCGGGCCGGCTTGGTATCCGTACTACTATTACCCGCCGTATCCTTATCAACCGTACTACTACCCGCCGGTCGTCGCTGCGCCGCCGACCTATATTGAACAGGGTTCCCAGCAAAGTCTGGCGCCCGGCTATTGGTACTACTGCAGCGGTTCGAACGGCTATTACCCTTACGTGAGGGAATGTCCGGGCGGATGGCAGTCAGTCGCGCCCTCACCGGCGCAATAACGGAATAAATTATGGTTCATGTACTTAAACGCTCATGCGTAGCCGGTGCGCTTGCGCTTGGCGCTTGCGTATCGATGCCGACAGGCCCGAGCACGATGGCGCTACCCGGGACCGGTAAAAACTTCGACCAGTTCCGGCTGGATGACGGCGATTGCCGGCAGTACTCGTACGCGCAAGTTGGCGGCAATACGCCGGAGCGCGCGGCCGCGGACAGCGGCGCCAAAACCGCGGCAATCGGCACGCTGATCGGTGCCGCCGCCGGTGCGGCAATCAACGGCGGTCAGGGCGCGGCGGTCGGTGCAGGTGTTGGCCTTGCTGGCGGCGCGATCGCCGGCACCGGCGCTGCCGACCAGTCAGGGCGCACGCTTCAAGGCCGTTATGACATTGCGTATACGCAGTGCATGTATTCGAAAGGACACAAGGTGCCGGTGAGCGGTCGGTTCATGTCGTCCGGCGATCGCGCGCCTGCCGCGGGCAATCCGCCACCACCGCCGGACTCCAATCGTCCGCCACCGCCAAGCGGTACGCCGCCGGCACCGCCGCCGCGTTGAGCGAGCGGCATCCGGCCGTTCGATTAAATCCGCTATTTAAAACTGCGCTTCAGAAAACGCGAGCACGCTTCCCGAGCCGCCGGTGACTTCGCTGGCGAGGCCAGCCGACTGCGGCAGGATGTGCTCCGCATAAAAACGCGCAGTCATAATCTTGGCCTGATAAAAGTCGTCATCGCCGCCACCGGCGAGTTTTGAGTTCGCAACGAGTGCGGCGCGCGCCATCAGCCAGCCGCCCGCGACGACGCCCCACAGTTTCAGAAACGGCACTGAAACGGCGGCGACTGCGTTCGGGTTTTGAGGAAAATTGTCGACCACCCATTGCGTGGCAGTCGCGAGTCTGTCCACGGCGCGGCGCAAGTTGTCGCGTGCCGCGGCGACGTCGTTGTTCTTGACGACCGCCAGCTTCTCTTCAAGCTTGCGCATGACGTCAATAATCGCAAACGCCGTCGCGCCTTTTTCAAACCCGACCTTACGGCCGACAAGATCGGCGGCCTGAATGCCGGTCGTGCCCTCGTAGATTGTCGTGATGCGCGTATCGCGCAAGTATTGCGCGGCACCGGTTTCCTCGACGAAGCCCATGCCGCCGTGAATCTGCACGCCGATCGAAGCGATCTCGACGGCTTGCTCGGTGCACCAACCCTTCACGATCGGAATCATGAAATCGACCAGCGCCTGGTTTTTGCGACGCTCCTTGTCGTCCGGATGATGATTTGCCTTGTCGAGCGCGGCTGATGCGCTGTATGCCAACGCGCGCATCGCTTCGACCTGCGCTTTCATGGTGAGCAGCATGCGTTTCACGTCCGGGTGATGAATGATGGTCACGCGATCACCGCTTTTCTGGCCGATTGCGCGCCCCTGCACGCGTGTCTTCGCGTACTCGCGCGCGTGCTGATAGGCGCGCTCGGCCAACGCGACGCCTTCAAGACCGACGCCGAGTCGCGCGTGATTCATCATGATGAACATGTACTCGAGCCCGCGGTTTTCTTCGCCGACGAGATAACCGATCGCGCCTTTATCGTCGCCGTACGCGAGCACACAGGTGGGACTCGCATGGATGCCCATTTTGTGCTCGATCGACACGCATTTCACATCGTTGCGCTCGCCTAAACTGCCGTCGTCGTTAACCATGAACTTCGGCACGATGAATAGCGAAATGCCTTTCACGCCTTCGGGTGCGTCGGGCGTGCGCGCCAGCACGAGGTGGACGATGTTCTCCGCCATGTCGTGCTCGCCCCAGGTGATAAAAATCTTGGTGCCCTGGACCCGATAGTGATCGCCTTCGGGTGCCGCGCGCGTGCGCACCGCGGACAAGTCTGACCCAGCCTGCGGCTCGGTCAGGTTCATGGTGCCGGTCCACTCGCCCAAGGTGAGCTTGTGCAGATACTTTTCTTTTTGCGCGGGCGAACCCTTGAGCTTCAGCGCTTCGAGCACGCCGGACGTGAGCATCGGGCACAGGCAAAACGCCATGTTGGCGCTGTTCCACATTTCCTGCACCGGCATGGAAACGACGTGCGGCAACCCTTGTCCGCCGAAATCGGGTTCACCCGACAATCCATTCCAGCCGCCGGCGATGAATTGACGGTAGGCCTCTTTGAAGCCGGGAGATGAGGTAACTTTTGAATCTGCGAGTTTGGCGCCCTGCTGGTCGCCAGCGCGATTGAGCGGATCGAGCACGCCGGCGGCAAATTTGCCGGCTTCATCGAGCACCGCATCAACGAGATCTGCGGTGACTTCCGCGCAATCGGGCATCGCGGTGATATCGGCAAGCCCGACCAGATCCTTGATGACGAACTGCATGTCCTGCAACGGCGCGGCGTACGTAGACATTGCGATCCCCTCCACAGGCGCGAGGCGCGCCTTTCTTCCGGACTTACAGCGCAGCAGTCAGCTCAGGCACCGCCTTGAATAAATCTTCGACCAGCCAGTAATTCGCAACCTGAAAAATCGGCGCTTCCGCGTCCTTGTTGATCGCGACGATGACTTTGCTGTCTTTCATACCGGCGAGATGCTGAATGGCGCCGGAGATGCCGACGGCTACATAGAGCTCAGGCGCGACGATCTTGCCGGTCTGGCCGACCTGATAATCGTTCGGCACGAAACCCGAATCGACAGCCGCGCGCGACGCACCCACCGCGGCGCCGAGTTTGTCGGCCAATGCCTCGAGTAGCTTAAAATTTTCGCCGTTGCCCATGCCGCGGCCACCGGACACGATGATGCGTGCCGCAGTCAGTTCCGGACGGCTCGACTTGGTCAACTCATGACCTTTGAATTCCGACAGGCCGCTGTCGGCGATGGCTGCCACATTTTCGATCGGCGCCGCGCTCGCTGCGGCGCCCGCCGCATCGAAACCGGTGATGCGAACGGTAATGACCTTGATCGGGTCTTTGGATTGCACGGTCGCCAGTACGTTGCCGGCGTAAATCGGCCGCACGAAGGTGTCAGCCGAAACGACCGCGCTGATATCGGAGATTTGCGCGACATCGAGCAATGCGGCAGCTCGCGGCATGAAGTTCTTGCCGAAGCCGGTCGCGGGCGCAAGCACGTGCGTGTAATTTTTTGCGATCGACACCACCAGCGCGGCGAGGTTCTCGGCGAGCGCCATCGCGTACTGCGGCGCATCGGCGACCAGCACTTTGGTCACGCCGGCGATTTTTGCCGCAGCTGCCGCCGCATCTGCACATCCGCTGCCCGCCACCAGCACGCTGATATCGCCGCCGATTTTCGCCGCGGCGGCAACGGTGTTGGCAACACCCGTCTTCAACTGCTTATTATCGTGTTCTGCAATTATTAGAATAGTCATTTCGCATTACTCCAAGTTTAATCCCTTGAAAATTGATGGATGCGTTGTCCCGGTGAGGCGTAAATCGCTCGCGAAGCGGAATTGACTCGGAGTCAATGAGCATTCGCAAGTGATTTATAACGATGCCGGGGCAATGCAGGCGCAATTTGCAAGGGGTTAAATCACCTTTGCTTCGTTCTTGAGTTTACTTACGAGTTCGGCAACGTCGGCGAGTTTCACGCCGGCACCGCGCTTGGGCGGCTCTTCAACCTTGAGCGTGGTCAGCCGCGGCGTGACGTCGACGCCGAGCGCATCGGGCTTGATATTTTCGAGCGGCTTCTTTTTCGCCTTCATGATATTCGGCAGCGTTACGTAACGCGGTTCATTCAACCGCAGATCGGCGGTTACCACGGCCGGCATCCTGACGCTGATCTTCTCGAGCCCGCCGTCGACTTCGCGCGTGATGTCGGCATGATCGCCAGCGACTTCGATTTTCGAAATAAACGTTGCCTGCGGCCAGCCGAGCACCGCGGCGAGCATCTGTCCGGACTGATTGCAATCATCGTCGATGGCCTGCTTGCCCATGATCACGAGCCCCGGCTGCTCTTTCTCGACGAGCGCCTTCAAAACTTTGGCGACCGCGAGCGGCTGCACTTCGGTCGCCACTTCGACGAGGATCGCGCGGTCGGCGCCCATCGCGAGTGCGGTGCGCAGCGTTTCCTGGCATTGCGGCAAGCCGATCGAGGCGACGACGATTTCGGTCACCGTGCCCGCCTCTTTCATGCGCACGGCCTGCTCGACCGCAATTTCGCAAAACGGATTCATCGCCATTTTTACATTGGCCGTCTCCACCCCCGTGCCGTCAGCTTTGACGCGCACCTTGATATTGGGATCGACGACGCGCTTGATTGCAACCAGGACCTTCATTACTACCTCTCGCTTGGAATTTGCGGCGGAGCGCCGCGGGAATGCCGCAATTTTACCGGATTCAGCCGACGGACGTTAAGGGGTGCCGCGTAATCTACGGCTCGAAACGCGCGCCCGAAGTGCGGATGAGGTTGCCGATGCGCGTGTACTCATTGCGGATATGCGCTGCGAACTCCGCTGGCGTGCTGCCGATCGGAATAACGGCTTCGAACGACATGCGTTCGATGATGTCGGGCGAGCGAGTCGCCGCAACGATGGCTTTTCCAAGCACATCGATGATGGCGGGCGACGTCTTGGCCGGCGCCAGGATGCCGTACCACGACCCGGCCTGATAGTCGGGGACTCCCGCTTCGGCGACTGTCGGCAGATCAGGCAGCACGGCGGCGCGTTTGACGCCTGTCATGGCAATCGCCCGCAAGCGCCCGGTCTTGACGTGGGGCAGCATGGCGACCGCGCTTGAAAACATGAGCTGCACCTGCCCTGCGAGCAAATCAGTCGACGCCGCTGCCAGCCCCTTGTAAGGGACATGCGTTAGCTTTGTGCCTGCCATCGAGTTGAACAGCTCCGTCGCCAGGTGGGTGGTGCTGCCGACGCCGTTCGATGCGTAGTTGAGCTGACCGGGCCGCGCCTTGGCGAGTGCGATCAGCTCGCGCACCGATGTCGCCGGCACCGATGGGTGCAGCACGACGAGCAAAGGCGCGGATGCAATCAGGCTGATCGGCGCGAAATCGCGCAATGCGTCGTACGGCGGCTTTGCCTGCAAATGCGGAATCACCGAGAGCGTCGCGGCGTTGCCTAGAAACAGCGTGTAGCCGTCGGGCGCCGCCCTCGCCGCCAGTTCGGCCGCGATGAGGCCGCCAGCACCTGCTCGATTGTCGATGACGACCTGTTGCTGCAGCGTTACCGCCACACGCTGGCTGATCATTCGCGCGATCGTATCGTTGCCGCCGCCGGGCGGCTGCGGCACGATCAGGCGCAGCGGTCGCACCGGGTAGTTCTGCGCAAGCGCGATCGGCCCTGACAAAACCAGCAACATGGCTGCGCAGACAATCCGGAGGGCGAAACGATAGGGCGTCATGCGATCAGCAGACGTGCCAGTCGTGCGGCGTCGTCGATTTTTTCCAGGCCCAGCACCGTATCGCGTAATTCCCTGACATGCGCCGCCGGCAACACGTGTGACGCGAGCGTCTCGAATTTTTTCACCACCTCCGATTCGGCGGCGAAAGTCTCCTTGGCACGCGAAACCTCCCGCGTGCGCTTCAAAAGCGTGCCATCTTTCACCATGATTTCGACGTGAACCATCTGACGAAATTTAGGGCCGCGCGCAGTGATCGCCGGGTCGTGCACGACGCTGACTTTCGCCGCGAGCGCCATGCGCGCGGGATCGGTCAGTTTCGCTTCGGTGAATTGATCGACGAAAACTTCGCCGTCGATCAGCAGCGTCGCGACGCAATACGATAAATTGAGCTGCGCCGCGGTGAAGCCCTGCGGCACGTATTTCCAGCCGACATGATTGACGGTCGCTTCTGAGCCGTGCACGACGACGCTCGCGATATCGTCCGCGGCGAATGCGTGCTGAGCGCGCAACTCGCTGATGGCATCGAGCGTCGAATGCGTGCTGCCGACACAGGAGTAAAATTTCAACGCGACATTCATCGACTGCCAGACGCTGCCGAATCCCGCTGTGAGTTCGGCAAGATTGAATCGATCCCGCGACCGCGAAAACGTCGTGCAGAATCCGCCATATTCGCTTTCGAAGACATTCACGATGCCGGTGAAGCCGCCGCCGGCGAGCTGGGCCGCATATAAACCGCTCTGCGCGGCACGGCCCGCGTGCATGCGCTTCACCATCGAACCAAACTGGGCCGCCATCAGACCGCATGACTGCGTACCGGCAATGCCGAGCGCATGCACCGTCTTGTCCGCATCGAGCTGCAACACGCGCGCAGCTGCCGCCGCCGATGCGTAGACGCCGACGGTCGCACCGGAGTGCCAGCCTTGTGCAATGTGCTCCGGCCCCATGCAGATGCTGACGCGCGGTCCGATTTCGTATCCGGCGACGGCGGCTGCAATAAACTCCCTGCCGCTGGTACCTGCACGAATTTCGGTGATCGCGAACAGCGGCGGCAACACAAGGCAGCCGGTATGTAGCACGCCGACCTTATGGACGTCATCCAGTTCGAAGCCCTGCACCTGGGTGCCGTTGACCAGTGCAGCATGCGGCGCGGAGAGTCTGTGTGAAGTTCCCCACACGGTGCACTCGCGCGTCGTGTCGATCGTCGACAGCGTACGTTGCAGGATGGTGCTCCACTCGAGGTTGGCCGCATAGATTCCACAGCCGAGTGCGTCGAGCATCAAGAGCTTGATGCGTTGCCTGACCTCGTCGGGAATGGAGTCGTAGGTCAGTCCGCTGACAAAGCCGGCGATCTCACGCGTGTACGGGTTATCGGTAGCAGACGACGACATGCGGATTTCAGATATGCGGCGGCGACCCGGATACAGCGGCTACGCGCGCTGCTTGCGAAATAACGCCATTGCCTCGCCGACGATGCCGCGCCGGAATGCCAGCACGCAAACCACGAAGATGACGCCCATGATGACCTGTACCCACGAACCGACCTTGTCGGCGAGCTGGTTTTGCAGACCGATGACGACGAAAGCGCCAACCACCGGACCGAACACCGTGCCAAGTCCGCCCAGCAGCGTCATCAGCACGACTTCGCCCGAGGTATGCCAGTGGGCGTCCGTCAGCGACGCCAGCTGAAACACCACGGCCTTGGTCGCACCGGCAAGCCCCGCGAGCGTTGCCGACAGCACGAATGCGACCAGCTTGTAGCGGGCGACGTCATAGCCAAGCGAAATCGCGCGCGGCTCGTTCTCGCGGATCGATTTCAAGACCTGGCCGAATGGCGAATGGATCGTGCGATAAATCAGGAAAAACCCGCCGAGGAAAATGGCGAACACGACGTAGTACAGATTCATGCTGTCGGTGAGATCGATGACGCCGAGGAAGGTGCCGCGCGGCACGCCCTGCAAGCCGTCTTCGCCCCCGGTGAATCTCATCTGCAGCCACACGAAGTACGTCATCTGGGCGAGCGCCAGTGTGATCATCGCAAAGTAAATTCCGGCGCGGCGAATTGCGAGGCTGCCGAACAGCCAGCCGAGCGCGCCCGCGAACAGCGCGGCCGCAAGAATGCCGGCTTCCGGCGCCCAGCCCCAGACTTTGATTGAATGCCCGGCGATATAGCCGGCGGCGCCGAAGAACGCCGCATGGCCGAACGAGAGCAGGCCCGCGTAACCGAGTAGTAGATTGAAAGCGCAAGCGAACAACGCGAAGCACCAGCATTTCATCAGGAAGGTCGGATAAATACCGAGCCATGGTGCGATTGCGCCGCCCACTATCAACAAGCCGAAGCCGAGCGCGGTGCGGTTCATCGTTCGCGCCCGAACAAGCCGGCGGGCCGCACCAGCAGCACGATGACCATGATCACGAAAATGACGACCGCGGAGGCTTCCGCATAAAAGACCTTGGTCAATCCTTGAATCAAACCGAGGCCGAGACCGGTGACGATCGAGCCGAGAATCGAACCCATCCCGCCAATCACCACCACCGCGAACACAACGATGATGAGATCGGCCCCCATCAGCGGGCTTACCGTGAAGATCGGTGCCGCGAGCACACCGGCAAACGCGGCGAGTCCCACGCCGTATCCGTACGTCAGCGTAATCATCAACGGCACGTTGACGCCGAACGCCTGCACGAGCCGTGGATTTTCGGTGCCGGCTCGCAGGTACGATCCGAGCTTGGTACGCTCGATGACGAACCACGTGCCTAAACAGACCGTCAGCGAAGCAACAATCACCCACGCGCGATACTTGGGCAGATACATGAAGCCCAGATTAATCGCACCCTGAAAGACTTCCGGGATCTCGTACTGCTGGCCCGAAACGCCGTACGCATAGCGAAACAGGCCTTCGATGATCAGCGCGATGCCGAACGTCAGCAACAGCCCGTATAAATGATCGAGCTTGTAGAGCCGCGCAAGCATCGTGCGCTCGATGACGACACCGAGCGCGCCGACCACCAGCGGCGCGAGCAGCAGCGCGAGCCAGTAATTGATCTGCAAGCCGGGACTGCCAATCCAGTTGCCGAACTGGGTGAGCCCGATCCATGCAATGAATGCGCCCATCATGTACTGGGCGCCGTGCGAAAAATTGATGATGTTGAGCATGCCGAATATCACGGCGAGGCCCAGGCTCAATACGGCGTAGAACGAACCGTTGATGAGCCCGACCAGGAGCTGGCTGTATAACGCCTGCGGGGTTATGCCGAGCAACTCGAACATGAGATTAAACGATTGGCGACGAGCAGGGAGACGCAAGCAAACGGGCGCATCGACTCGCGCTTCGAGTCTGCATGCGCCCGTTCATTAGATGTGCCCGCTTTCTTGCTTGGAGTTTATTTCTTGACCAGCGGACATTCGCTTTGCGCGACCGGCATGACGGCATCGTTGGCCGGGATCACCTGGCGCACGTGGTAATAGTCCCACGGATACTTCGACTCTTCCGGTTTCTTGACCTGCAACAGGTAGAAGTCGTGCACGAGGCGGCCGTCTTCACGGATTTTCGCGTTCTTCGCGAAGAAATCGTTGACCGGCGTGTCTTTCATTTTGCGCATGACCGCACCTGCTTCATCCGTGCCGGCCGCTTTCACGGCTTTCAGGTAATGCATGGTGGACGAATAATCGCCGGCTTGCGCCATGGTCGGCATGCGCTTGTGCTTCTCGAAAAAACGCTTCGACCACGCGCGGGTCTCTTCGTTGAAGTCCCAATAAAAGCCTTCGGTCAGATACATGCCCTGCGTCGCCTTCAGGCCCAGGCTGTGCACGTCGGTAATGAACATCAAGAGCCCGGCAAGCGATTGCTTGGGCGTAATGCCGAACTCGGCGGCCTGCTTGATCGCATTGGTCGTGTCGGTGCCCGCGTTTGCAAGCCCGATCACTTTTGCGCCCGAAGCCTGCGCCTTGAGCAGGAACGAAGAAAAGTCCGTGCCCGGGAAAGGATGACGCACCGAGCCGAGCACCTTGCCGCCGTTCGCCTGCACGACCGCTGTCGTATCTTTTTCGAGCGCCTGGCCGAATGCATAATCGGCGGTCAGGAAAAACCAGCTGTCACCACCCTGCTTCACCACCGCTTTGCCGGTGCCGTTCGCGAGCGCGTAAGTATCGTAGGTGTAATGCACGTTGCGGTCAGTGCACTGCTTGCTGCTGGTGATCGGCGTCGATGCAGCGCCGTTGACGATGGTGATGCGGTTCTTTTCCTTCGCCACCGGCATCACGGCGAGCGCGGTCGACGTGGTGACGAGGTCGGTAATCATGTCGACCTGGTCGCGCTCGAACCACTCGCGCGCCTTGTTGGATGCGACGTCGCCCTTGTTCTGATGGTCGGCGGACACCAGTTCAATCGGAAAGGCCTTGCCCTTTTCCTGCGCCTGAAAATCCTCGATCGCCATCTTGACGGCAAGCACCGCGCCCGCGCCCGAGAGATCCGAATAAAGCCCCGATAAATCGGTCAGCACGCCGATCTTGACGACGCCGTCCGAAAGTTTCATCCCGCCCGCGGCCGCATCTTTTTTCGCCGCCTGTCCTGAGACAACAAACGGCGTTGCCGCGAGCATCGCGCCGACGAGTACTGACAATAATTTGCGCTTCATGGAATTCCCCCTTGGTATGACAATCAACTAAACACCGAGCAGAAGGTGCAGCTTTTCAAGCTTTGAATCGAGCTCGGCCATTGTAACTGTTTCGACTATGCGTCCATGTTCGATTACGTAGTGGCGGTCGGCCAGCGGCGCGGCGAAACGGAAGTTCTGTTCCACCATGATGACTGTATAGCCGCGCTCTTTTAAGGTGCGGATCATGCGGCCGAGCGCCTGCACGATGACCGGCGCGAGCCCTTCGCTGATTTCGTCGAGCAGCAACAGCTTCGCGCCCGTGCGCAAAATACGCGCGATGGCCAGCATCTGCTGCTCGCCGCCTGACAGCCGCATGCCCGGGCTGGCCCGCCGCTCTTTAAGATTCGGGAACATCGCGTAAATCTCATCGACGGTCATGCCGCCGCTCGCCACCAGCGGCGGCAACAGCAGGTTCTCCTCCGCTGACAGGCTCGCGAATATGCCGCGCTCTTCGGGACAATAGCCGACGCCGAGGTGCGCGATCTGGTGCGTCGCCATGCGCACGGTTTCGCGTCCATTGACCATGATCGATCCCGAGCGCCGCCCGGTCAGTCCAAGTATGGCGCGCAAGGTGGTCGTGCGCCCCGCACCATTGCGCCCAAGCAGCGTGACGACTTCGCCGCGATTCACGACGAAATCCATGCCGTGCAGGATATGCGACTCGCCGTAGAACGCGTGCAGGTCGGTCACCCGCAGCAGTTCAGTAGCCGGCATGGCGCTCGTCATGCGGCTGCCGCTTCGGTCCCGACGTACGCTTCGAGCACGCGCGGATTTTTCGAGACCTCGGCGTACGGCCCTTCGGCGAGGATGGCGCCGCGCGCCAGCACTGTAATCGTGTCCGACAGATTCGCCACCACGTTCAAATTGTGCTCGACCATCATGATCGTGCGCCCCACCGCGACCTTGCGGATCAGGTCAACCACGCGGCCTACGTCCTCATGGCCCATGCCCTGCGTCGGCTCGTCGAGCAGCATGAGCTCGGGATCGAGTGCCAGCGTCGTCGCGATTTCGAGCGCGCGCTTGCGTCCGTACGGCAATTCGACCGTGACCGTATCCGAGAACGCGGCGAGGTCGACTGCCTCGAGCAATTCAAGCGCGCGCGCGTTCAATGTCTCAAGCGAGCGCTCGGATTTCCAGAAATGAAACGACGTGCCGAGTTTGCGCTGCAAGCCGATGCGCACGTTTTCGAGCACGGTCAAATGCGGAAATACCGCCGAAATCTGAAACGAGCGGATGATGCCGCGGCGCGCAATCTGCGCCGGCTTATCGCGCGTGATGTCGATGCCGTTGAAATGAATGCTGCCGCGCGTCGGTTCGAGAAACTTGGTCAGCAGATTGAAGCAGGTGGTTTTGCCCGCGCCGTTAGGGCCGATCAGGGCGTGGATGCTGCCGCGCGCGACTTTCAGGCTCACGTCGTTGACTGCGACGAAGCCTTTAAATTCCTTGACCAGATTTCTGGTTTCAAGAATGTAGTCGCCGTTGCCGCTCATGTTTATTCGCTTTATGAATCGATCGCTGCGGCTGACTTCGCCTGCTCGCGCAATACAAATTTCTGGATCTTTCCGGTCGAGGTCTTGGGCAAG
The DNA here is from genome assembly GCA_028292435.1 of Betaproteobacteria bacterium. Taxonomy (GTDB): domain Bacteria; phylum Pseudomonadota; class Gammaproteobacteria; order Burkholderiales; family SG8-41; genus PALSA-1004. Next base: position 9,791 of record JAQGMI010000062.1, on the reverse strand, counting down.
GGTCCGAAGACCACGTGCTTGGGAACCTTGAACCGGGCCATGTTCGAGCGGCAAAACTCTATCAGCTCCTGTTCGGTCGCAGTCGCGCCCGGCTTGAGTTCGATAAACGCGCACGGCGTCTCGCCCCACTTGGCGTCGGGCCGCGCAACCACCGCCGCCATCATCACGGCCACGTGCCGGCACAATACATCCTCGACTTCGAGCGACGAAATGTTTTCGCCGCCGGAAATGATCACGTCCTTCGAACGGTCCTTGATCTTGACGTAGCCATCGGCGTGCATGACCGCGAGGTCACCGCTGTGAAACCAGCCGCCGGCAAATGCATCAGCCGTCGCGGCCGTATTTTTCAGATAGCCCTTCATCGTGATATTGCCGCGGAACATGATTTCGCCGATCGTCTCGCCGTCCGCAGGCACTTCACGCATCGTCGCCGGATCCATCACGGTCATGCCTTCCTGCAAATGGTAAGCGACGCCCTGGCGCCCGTTAAGCCGCACCTGCTCCTCGAGCGGCAGCGTATCCCATTCGGGCTGTTTCGCGCAGACTGCCGCCGGCCCGTAAGTTTCGGTGAGGCCGTAAACGTGCGTGATATTAAAACCCATTTTCTGCATGCCTTCGATCACCGCGCTCGGAGGCGCCGCGCCGGCCACGAGGCAGTTAACCACCCGCTTGATGCCAGCCTTCCATTCCGCCGGCGAGTTGATCAGCGCGTTGTGCACAATCGGCGCGCCGCAATAATGCGTGACCGCGTGCTCGCGGATCAAATTGAAAATCGTTTCTGGATCGACTTTACGCAGGCATACGTTGGTGCCGCCATTCGCCGCCATCGTCCACGGAAAACACCAGCCGTTGCAGTGAAACATCGGCAGCGTCCACAGGTACACTGCGTGCGGCGGCATGCCCCAGCTCACGATGTTGGAAATCGCATTCAGATAAGCGCCGCGATGATGATAAACGACGCCTTTCGGATTGCCGGTCGTGCCCGAGGTGTAATTAAGTGAAATCGCGTCCCACTCGTCGCCGGGCAGCGCCCATGCGAATGCCGGATCGCCGCCCGCGATAAATTTTTCATACGTAACTGTGCCGAGCAGTTCACCGCCGCCGAAAGCCGGATCGTCGACGTCGACGACGAGCGGTTTGTGCTTGACCTTCGCGAGCGCCTGCTTCACGGTCGCTGAAAATTCACGATCGGTCAGCAACACCTTCGCTTCGCCGTGATCGAGCATGAACGCAATCGCCTCTGCATCGAGGCGCGTATTCAGCGTATTCAATACGCCGCCCGCCATCGCCACGCCAAAGTGCGCCTCATACATCGCCGGAACGTTCGGCAACATCGCCGCAACGGTCGTGCCGGGGCCGACGCCGTGCTGCTTCAAGGCGGACGCGAGGCGGCGGCAGCGCGCATACACTTCCGCCCACTTAAGCCGGTTGTCGCCGTGTATTACCGCAGTGCGATCGGGATAGACGTGAGCCGCGCGCGCCAGCAGCGACAATGGCGACAGCGGCGTGTAATTCGCCGCGTTCTTGTCGAGCGCCCGGTTAAATGGATTGCCGCCAGCCATGCTGCTCCTCCGTGCCACACCCTCGGCACAAGGGCGCGCGTTACTGCTCGATACCTGCATTCGTTTGATTATGCTAAGGCAGCGAATTGCTTACCCTGCTATTGGCTGCGACTGTACAAGGTGAGGCACCGCTTGGCAACCCGATTTCCGCTCGCGGCCGCAGTGTTCAGCGCGCCATTGAAACGCGCATTTCCTTATGCGCCAAAGCCCTCGCGCATGCGGGCTACCGCGTCGGCGACGCGCCGCACCGAAATCACGCTCAGGCCGGCAATCGCCTGCCGCGGCTGGTTCGCTTCCGGTATCAACGCATGTGTAAAACCGAGCTTGGCGGCTTCTTTCAGCCGTTCCTGGCCGCGCTGAACCGGGCGCACTTCGCCGGCAAGGCCCACTTCGCCGAACACGACGAGCCGCGCGGGCAGCGCGCGATCGGTCAATGAAGAAACAATGGCCATCATCACCGCGAGATCAGCCGCGGGCTCGGTGATCTTCATGCCGCCGACCGCGTTGACGAACACGTCCTGATCGAAGCAGGCGATGCCGGCGTGTCGATGCAGCACCGCAAGCAATAACGCCAGCCGGTTTTGCTCAAGGCCGACACCGAGCCGGCGCGGATTCGGCGCGTGCGCTTCATCGACGAGCGCCTGAATTTCAACCAGCAACGGGCGCGTGCCTTCCTGCGTGACGAGCACGCACGAGCCGGCGACCGGTTCGGCGTGCTGCGACAGGAACAATGCAGACGGATTCGATACGCCTTTCAGACCTTTTTCGGTCATCGCAAACACGCCGAGTTCATTGACCGCGCCGAAGCGGTTCTTGACGGCGCGAATGAGACGGAAGCTCGAATGCGTGTCGCCTTCGAAGTACAGCACCGTATCGACGATATGCTCGAGCACGCGCGGACCTGCCAGCGCACCCTCTTTAGTCACATGGCCGACAAGAATGATCGTTATGCCGCTCGACTTGGCGAGGCGCGTGAGCTGCGCCGCGCATTCGCGCACCTGCGCAACCGAGCCGGGCGCCGATGTCAGCGCGTCCGAATACAGCGTCTGGATTGAATCGATCACCGCCACCACCGGCTTTTCCGTCTGCAGCACGTGCTGGATTTTCTCAAGGCCGATCTCGGCGATTTGATGCAGCACCGATGCGTCGAGGGCAAGACGCTTCGCGCGCAGCGCGATTTGCTGGGACGATTCTTCGCCGCTCACATACAACACTTTGTGATCGGCGCCGACCGCGCACAGCGCCTGCAGCATCAGCGTCGACTTGCCAATGCCCGGATCCCCGCCGATCAGCACCACTGCCCCCGGCACCAGGCCGCCGCCAAGCACGCGGTCGAATTCGGTGACGCCGGTCGGCACGCGGCTCTCTTCGCGCGCTTCCACTTCGCTCAGGCGCTGGAGCTTGCCCTTGCCGGCCAGAGCGGTGAAGCGGTTGGTGCCGGCCACCGCCGTTTCGGCAACGGTTTCGACCAGCGTATTCCACGCGGTGCAATGCGGACACTGGCCCTGCCATTTAACCGCCTGGCCGCCGCATTCAGTGCAGGTGTAGATCGACTTTGTTTTAGCCATGCGGATGAATTGACTGAATACCCGCAGCAAGTGCCGCGGAGCGCGGACTTACGCGCGCAAGTTCACTAATCTCAATGGGCCGAAGCCGGATGTACGCCGTGCGCCGCAGCCGCGGCGTGCGCCTGATGGTGGGTCGCGCGATCAAACGCGTGCTCGAGGCGGCGCACCCGCTCATGCAGATTTTCGAGCAGCATCACGCACAAGGTCGTGGTGACCGCGAACATGCCGATTTGCATGCGCTCCGATTCAAGCACGGCGCCGAGAGCCTCATGATCGGAGAGGAAAAAGTAATCGCCGAGCATCAAGCCCGCGGCCGCCGCCACCAACCCAGGGACGATGCCGCCAAACCACACGGCAACGATAGCCGCCGGCACAAAAAACAAGAACGGGAAACGCGAGTCCGGGCCGAACAACCAGTAGCGCAGCACGAATCCAACGGCGACCACGCCTATCGCAACCCCGTAGCGCGTGACGAACGAACGGCGGTACGGCCAGCTCGGGTATTCATAATGGTGATGGCTCGGCAGCGCGTAATAACGAACCAGGTATGCGGCGAACTCCTCCGCCTCCGGGCACAGCTTGGAATTGCCATGCTGGCGCAGATTGTCGAGCGCGCGCTCGAACTGCCGAATCCGGCGGTGCAGCCGCTCGCACAGTAAGACGCACAACAGCGTGGTCACGATGTAAACGCCGACCGCGAGCGCCTCCCGGTTGCCGAGCGGCCACAGCGCCTTGCGCGACATCATGAAAAAATAATCGCCCAGCAGCAGGCCGAGCGCAGTTGCGACGATACCGGGACCGACGCCGCCGTACCACACGGCGACGACGGCAGCCGGCACGAAGAAAGTGAACACGAGGCGGTTCTGGAAGTCGCCGTAAATCGCATACCGGATCGTGAACGCGGCGAGCACAGCGAGCACGGCTACGCCGTAGCGCATTGCGGGCGAGCGCCGATACGGCCAGACCTGGCGCGAATGCGCCGCGGCGCCGGGCGGGTGTTCGCCTGAAACGGGGTGGCTGCTCATGCCTTGATGATACACCGCCGCATGGCGCTTTTCATGGCGTGCGATTCGCCGGCATTCAAACGTCGACCATCGGCACCCGCGGCGCCACTGCGCACATCAGTTCATAACTGACGGTGCCCGCCGCCAACGCGACTTCGTCGGCCGACAAACCTTCGCCCCACAACACCACTGAACTGCCAACGCGCGCGTCAGCAATGCCCGTCAGATCGACCATTAACATGTCCATCGAAACGCGGCCGAGCGTCCGCGTGCGAACACGATTGACGAGCACCGGCGTGCCCGTCGGCGCGTGGCGCGGATAACCATCGGCATAACCGCAGGCGACGACACCCGCCAGTAGCGGGCCGGTCGCTTCGAAAGTGCCGGCATAACCGATGCGGTCTCCTGCATTCAGGGTCTGCACAGAAATGATTTCGCTTGCCAGAGTCATCGCCGGCTTGAGGCCGAGCGCGGCAGCCGATTGATCGGTAAACGGCGTGCAACCGTAGAGCATGATGCCGGGCCGCACCCAATCTGCATGGGTCGCGGGAAAGCGCAAAATCGCCGCCGAATTTGCCGCCGAGCGCTCGAGCGCCTGGTCCGCCCCCACGTGATCGAACGCTTTGACTTGCCATTCGACACCGCGCGCATCGTCGGCGGTCGCGAAATGCGTCATGAGCGTCAGCTGCTTTACGGCGCGATGCTTGAGCAGGCTGTCGCGCACGGCGGTCGCTTCATCCGGCGCGAAGCCGAGCCGGTTCATGCCGGTATTTATTTTGAGCATCACGTCGAAGCGGGCATCAGCCGGCGCTGCGTCGAGCATGGCGAGTTGCTCGCGGCTATGCACGGCAATCGTCAGATCGTGACGCGCTGCGAGCGCGACTTCGCTCACATCGAACAGGCCTTCGAGCAAAGCAATCCGGCGCGCGTAGCCGGTCTTGCGCAACCCGACCGCGGCTTCGATTTCAACCAGCGCCAGTCCGTCGGCCGATTCGAGCGCGGTCGTCGCGCGCATCAAGCCATGGCCGTAGGCGTTGGCTTTGACGACTGCAAATACGCGCGAGCGCGGCGCGCACATCCTTACTACGCCGAGGTTATGCCGCAGCGCGTCGCCGCTGATGAGGGCCTTTATCGGACGCATGATTTTTCTGGATTGAGGCGCTTCTCACTCGACAATTCGTCTTTCACACCTGCTTTTCCGCCATCGCGCGCATCTTGTCCGTCGCGAATTCGATGAACGTCGACAGCAATCGCGAGCGGAATTTCGCGCGCGGATAAACCAGCGACAGCTTGCGGATCAACTTCGGTTCGAGACGCACTGCCACCAGCGAACCAAGCTTCAGCTCTTTCGCAACCGTCGCGCTCGACATGATCGCGACGCCGATACCGGTCTCCACCACGCCTTTGATCGCCTCCGGGCTCCCCAGCTCCATGACAATATTTAAATCTTCGGTGGCCACACCCGCGTCCCGAAAATAATTGTCGGTGAACTGCCGCGTGCCCGAACCGCTCTCGCGGCTGATGTAGGGTTCGCCGGCAAGCTGCGCTGCCGTCACGGTCACCGAGCGCGCGAGTTTATAAGCCGGCGCACAAATCATCACCAGTTCGTCGTCGCAACAAATCTCGGAGTGCAGGCCGGGCAAATGCGCCGGCGATTCGATCAGTCCGAGATCCAACGTGTGGTCGGCGACGCGCTGCTCGATGGTCTCGGAGTTGGCGACCGTCATGTGGGTTTGCACCTGCGGATGGCGCGCCTTGAATTCGCCCAGCACCCGCGGCAGAATAAATTCGGCAATGGTCATGCTGCAGCCAAGCAACAGCGGCCCGCTGACCGCACCCGTCAGTTCGCTGACCCGCTTATCAAGCTCCGCCGACAAACCGAGAATGCGTTCGGCGTAGTCGAACACGAGTTCACCCGCCGGCGTCAAAGCAATTTTGCCGTGACTGCGCTCGAACAGCCGCGTGCTGAAATGTTCTTCGAGCTGCCTGACCTGAAAGGTCACCGCAGGTTGCGTCATGAAAAGCTGTTCCGCCGCCTTGGTGAAACTTAACTGGCGGGCGACGGTGTGAAATACCTGAAGTCTGCGATCAGCCATGCGGCGAAAAAACAATAAACGATTAATGAATGATTAGCGAGTGGACGGCGCGCCGGCTTTTGACATTGCGCGTGACGCCCCACATTAGCGCATGCCGCTTTGAGTCTCTGGAATGCCCGACATTCAACCATACTTCCTCGCGCAAGTCATGATTCAGCACTGTAGGTGCCGCCCGCCGGCCGTTGAATCTATGGTATAAAGTTGCTCTCTTATAAGAGGGTACGCATCCCCTTCATGCCGTTCGGTTTTTTCATTATTATGGCGGCGCAGTTTTTCTCGTCACTCGCCGACAATGCACTCCTCGTAGCCGCCATCGCGACGCTCGTCATGCTCGATTCACCGGCATGGCTGACACCGATGCTGAAGCTGTTCTTCACCATTTCGTATGTAGTGCTCGCGCCTTTCGTCGGCGCGTTCGCCGATGCGCTGCCCAAGGGCAAGGTGATGTTCATCTCCAACACGATCAAGGTCGTCGGCTGCTCGATGATGCTGTTCGGCGTGCATCCGCTGATTGCGTACGGCGTCGTCGGCCTCGGCGCGGCGGCCTATTCACCCGCGAAGTACGGCATCCTGACCGAATATTTGCCGCATCATAAGCTCGTCGTCGCAAACGGCTGGATCGAAGGCTTAACCGTCGGCTCGATCATTCTCGGCACACTGCTGGGCGGCGCGCTGATCAGCGAAAAAGTTTCCTCGACACTGCTGACGATAGACATCCCGCACTTCGAGACCGGCATCGACACCGCACCGGAAATCGCGATCACGCTGATCATCGCGTTCTACATCATCGCGGCCGTGTTCAATTTATACGTGCCAAACACCGGCGTCGACCACAAGCCCGCTCACAAGAATCCGGTTTATCTCGTCACCGACTTCGTACATTGCCTGCGCCTCTTGTGGTCGGACAAACTGGGCCAGATTTCGCTCGCCACGACAACGCTGTTCTGGGGCGCCGGCGCGACGCTGCAGTTCATCGTGTTGAAATGGGCCGAGGTTGCGCTCGGCTATACATTGTCGCAATCGACCGTCATGCAGGGGATTACTGCGGTGGGCATCGCGGCCGGCGCAATACTCGCGGCGCGTATCGTGCCGCTTCATCGCGCGGTCAACGTGCTGCCGGTCGGCATCGCCATGGGCCTCATCACGATCAGCATGATTTTCGTGCGCGATGTTTATTCAGCGATGTTGATTATGACCGTGATCGGCGCGCTGGCCGGGTTTTTCGTGGTGCCGATGAACGCGCTGCTGCAGCATCGCGGTCACATCCTGATGGGCGCCGGACATTCGATCGCCGTGCAAAACTTCAACGAGAATCTAAGCATCCTGACGATGCTCGGCGTCTACTCGCTGCTGATCAAATTCAATTTCTCGATTTACACGGTCATCGTGCTATTCGGATTGTTCGTGGCCGTCTCGATGACGCTGGTGCGCGAACGCCATAACGAGAACCTGCGCACCGGCCCGCTGCCGCATATTCCGTCCGACCAGAAGCATTAGGCGCCGCAGCACCTGACTGCAGCGGCTATTACGCTGTCGTAGTCAGACCGAGATCAGCCTGATAATCATCATGCGCGTAATGGAACGGCACCGGCCCGTCGGGCGCGCCGTCGAGAAACTGGCGCACGAACGGATCGCGCGAGACCTTCATTTCCGCAGCCGGGCCGGCCGCCGCGATCACGCCGTCTGAAATCAGGTAAAGATAATCGATCACGCGCATCGATTCGGCCGAGTCGTACGAGACGACGATGGAGGTCGCGCCGAGCGCATCGTTGAGATGACGAATCAGATTACCGACGACGCTGCATGAAATCGGGTCAAGTCCGGCGAACGGCTCGTCGTACATGACGAGCATCGGGTCGAGCGCAATCGCGCGCGCGAGACCGACCCTGCGCGCCATGCCGCCGGATAGTTCAGCCGGCATCAATTGGGAGGCGCCGCGCAGACCGACCGCCGCCAGCTTCAACAGCACCATATCGCGAATCATGCTTTCCGGCAGATCGGTGTGCTCGCGCATCTGAAATGCGATGTTCTCGTAAACCGACAGATCGGTGAACAATCCGCCGGCCTGGAACTGCATGCCCATTTTGCGGCGCAGCTTGTAAAGTTCTTCGCGGCTCAACTCGTGGACCACCTGACCGTCGACCTTGACGTACCCGCTGGCGGGCGCGAGTTGTCCGCCGATCAGGCGCATCAGCGTCGATTTACCGGAGCCGCTCGCCCCCATGATGCCGACGACTTTGCCGCGCGGGATCGTGAGGTTGATGCCTTTCAACAGCGGACGACCGGGATAGGCGAAGCGCAAATCACTGATTTCAACGATGTCGTCGGTAGGCATGGCGGCTCGGATTGAAGAGTCGCCAAAGTTTAACACGCCGTGACGGACGCCTTGCGTCCAGGCAAGGCAGTTGTCGACCTTATTCGGGTATTTTCGGTGCAAGCGCCCTGACATCGAATTCGCCTGTCTCCTCGAACGGCACGCGGCCGCCGCCGGCGATGCTGAGCACGCCTTTGATACGGTATTTGAAAGTCGCGCGATTGCCTTCGATGAAGCGGCCAAACTGCCTGAGCAGGCCGCCCAGCGTGCTCACTGCTTCGGCCTGCATGAAGCCCGAGCCGTAGCGCGGCACCGTCACGATTTGATTGCCAACGGCTTTAGCGAACGGCTGCTCATTGATGTCGAGGTCGAACGCCATGCCGTCGATCTTAAATTCGTCGGGGTTCGGATTTTGAATCCGCAAGCGCAGATTGAATTGCTGCTCGAACAACCCGGCGTTGCCGACGCCAAAATCGGCGATGGTGACGGATGGCGGTTGCATGCCAGGCGGCAAACCCGCACAGCCGGCCAATATCGCAGCGGCGAAAAACGAGACTGCCAGCGGCGCTCGCAAAAAAACCTTGCTCATCGCATCAATCATCGACTTTCCCCGAATGGCCAGTCTGAAAATTGGTTGGACACAGGTTAAACGCATAAGTCGCGTCCCGGCATACAGTAATTTTGCGGGCGCCGGCCAATATGGCTTAATACGCCATCACATCCCGGCCAAGCGCAACCTTCATGCCCGAACAAAACCGCAGCTTTCGCTATTACGACCTCGTGATGGCGGCGTTCGTTACCGTGCTGGTGTGCTCGAACCTGATCGGTCCCGCCAAAATTGCGCAGCTCGATGTGCCTTTGCTCGGCATTATTACCTTCGGCGCCGGCGTGCTGTTTTTCCCGATTTCATATGTCTTCGGCGACATCCTGACTGAAGTGTACGGCTACGCGCGCTCTCGTCGCGTAATCTGGACCGGATTTGCCGCGCTTACCTTCGCGTCGATGATGGCGTGGATCATCGTCCAACTGCCGCCGGCGCCGTTCTGGAACAACCAGGCTGCGTATGAAACCGCGTTCGGATCGACCTGGCGCATCGCGGCCGCGTCGCTCGTCGCGTTCGCGAGCGGCGAGTTCGTGAACTCATTCGTGCTCGCTAAAATGAAAATCGCGACCGCCGGCCGCTGGCTGTGGACGCGCACCATCGGCTCGACGATCTTCGGCGAAGGCGTCGACTCGCTGATCTTCTA
>JAQGMI010000052.1 GCA_028292435.1 Betaproteobacteria bacterium | reverse complement strand
CGCCGGGCGTGCGCATCCCGCGCGCCACTTACCGGCTGCAGTTGCATCGCGGTTTTACGTTTCGCGACGCGACGCGCATCGTGCCCTATCTTTCGGCGCTCGGCATCAGTCATGTGTATTGTTCGCCGTACCTGCGCGCGCGCAGCGGCAGCGCGCACGGTTATGACATCGTCGACCACAGCACCATCAATCCCGAAATCGGCACGCCGGCGGAGTTTGACGAGTTCGTCGCGGCACTCGCGGCGCATGACATGGGCCAGTTGATCGACGTCGTGCCCAACCACATGGGCGTGATGGGCGCCGACAATGCATGGTGGCTCGACGTGCTCGAGAATGGCCAGGCATCGTTGTATGCAGACTTCTTCGATATCGACTGGGAGACCGCGCGCGCCAATCCGATGGCCGGACGCGTGCTCGTGCCGGTGCTCGGCGATCATTACGGCGCAGTGCTCGCGGCGGGCGAGCTCGTGTTGAAATTTAACGCAGACGAAGGCTCGTTCAGCGTGCACCATTACCAGCACCGGCTGCCGATCGATCCGCGCGAATACCCGCGCATCCTCGACCGCGCGCTCGCACTCGAAGAGCGGGTTGACGACGAAGCGCACGTCGAATTCGCCAATCTTGCACGCTCGTTCGGCGCACTGCCGCCGCGCGCCGAGCACAGCGTCGAATCGATTGCCGGACGCGCGGCCGCCAAGCAGGCGCTGCAGCGCGATCTCGCGCGATTGGTCGAGGACGAACCCGCGATCGCGGCGGCGCTCGATGCCGCGGTGCGCGGCCTGAACGGCCAGCCCGGCGACGCGGCGAGCTTCGACGGCCTGCACGATCTGCTCGAAGCGCAGGCATACCGGCTCGCGTTCTGGCGCATCGCGTCCGACGAAATCAACTACCGCCGCTTTTTCGATATCAACGATCTTGCCGCGCTGCGCATGGAGAACGAAGCTGCGTTCGAAGCCACGCACCGCAAGATTTTCGACTGGCTGCGCGCCGGCGCGGTCGACGCGCTGCGCATCGATCATGTCGACGGCCTGCTTGACCCGACGGCGTATTGCCGCCGCCTGCAAGACCGTTTTCGGCAGTTGGGCGGGCCGGCTGCCGCCGCGATGGTGGTTGACCCGCAGCGCAGGCCGCTCTACGTGGTCGTCGAGAAAATCGTCGCCGGATTCGAAGACATGCCGCAATCGTGGGGTATCTACGGCGCCACCGGTTATCGGTTCGCCAACGTCGTGAATGGATTGTTCGTCGATACCAGCGCCGAACAGCGCATCACTCGCATCTACCAGCGATTTACCGGCGAGGACGACCCGTTTGACGAAATCTGCGTCAGGTCGAAGCACCTCATCCTGCGCGGCGCACTCGCGAGTGAACTCATGGTGCTTGCCAACCGGCTCGCGCGCATCGCGCATGCCAATCGCGACACCCGCGACTACACCGTCAACACGCTGCGCCAGGCGCTGGCCGAAGTCATCGCGCGTTTTCCCGTTTATCGCACTTACATCGGCGACAGCATTTCCGAATCCGACCGCCGCTACATCGACTGGGCGTTTGCGCTGGCGAAGCGGCACAGCCGCGCCGCCGACGTCAGCATCTTTGATTTCATCAAGTCGGTCCTGCTGTGCGATCCCGACGCCGCCACGGCGCCGCCGGCCGCCGCTGAAATGCGCATGTTCGCGCGCAAGTTCCAGCAGGTGACTTCGCCGGTGATGGCGAAAGGCGTCGAAGACACGGCGCTGTATATCTACAACCGGCTGGTGTCGCTCAACGACGTGGGCGGCGAGCCGGCGAGCTTCGGCGTGACGGTCAGCGGATTTCACGGCGCGAGCGCGGACCGTGCGAGCAACTGGCCGCACACCATGCTGGCGACCTCGACGCACGACAACAAGCGCAGCGAAGACGTGCGTGCGCGCATCAACGTATTGTCCGAATTCACGGCGGCGTGGCAATTGCAGCTGCGCCGCTGGTCGCGCATGAACCGCAGCAAGAAGCGTGAAGTGGATGGCGACCAGGCGCCTTCGCGCAACGACGAATACCTGCTGTATCAGACGCTGGTCGGTACATTCCCGTCCGTCATGCCGGATGAAACGGCGCTGGCGGCTTATCGCGAGCGCATCGTCGCTTACATGTTGAAGGTCGTGCGCGAAGCGAAAGTCCACACGAGCTGGGTTCGCCACAACGAAGAATACGAAGCGGCGGTGGCGAGTTTCGTGACGTCGCTGCTGACCGCGGGCAAGCGCAATCTTTTTCTCGAGCACTTCCGCACCGCGGTGCCGCTGCTCGCATGGCTCGGTACGCTGAACAGCGTGGCGATGACGCTGATCAAATACACCTCGCCCGGCGTACCCGATTGCTACCAGGGCAACGAATTCTTCGATTTTTCGCTCGTTGATCCGGACAACCGCCGGCCGGTCGATTTTGCGGCGCGCGGCTCGGCGCTGGTCGAACTCGCGGCGCTGCCCCAGCGCAGCGACGGCGGCGAGTTCGTGCGTTCGCTGTTCGAACATGCGCCGCACGACGGGCGCGCCAAGCTGTATGCGATGTGGCGATTGCTGATGCTGCGGCGTGCCCACGCCTCGACTTTCATGCGCGGCGGTTATACGCCGCTGAATGTAACGGGCGAACGCGCCGCGCATGCGATTGCATACGCGCGCAGATACGCGGGTAACGGCGTGGTCACGATCGCGGGGCGCATGTTCGGCGGGCTGGGCATCAAGACGGGCGAGTTGCCGTGCGGCGAAGCGGTGTGGCGCGACACGCGAGTCGCGCTGCCATTTCTCGGCGATGGCACGGTGCTGCGCAATGTGTTGACGGGCGAGACCGCGGCGGTCAGCGACGGCGCAATACGCGTGGCCGTCGCGCACGCGCAATTCCCAGGCGCGGTATTCGAATATGGGCGCGGCGAAATCGGCGCGGCGTCAAGTCGCGGGTGAAGCCGCGTCTGGCGCAGTCAGGGCGGGCCGCAGCCGCGGCAGCCAGCGTTCAGCTGCATCAAGTACCGTGCGCCCGTCGTGCTGAGCCCTGCGCAGTTCGGCCGCATACAGATCGTTGAGGCGGCGATGCAATACACCGTCGCAGGTGCGCTCGAGATGCCACAGTCCGCAGTCGTGCCATAGCGACGTGTTGTTCCAGTCGGGCCGGTCGAGCACCGGATACAGGCATACGCCCTCAAGGGGCGCGCCGTGATTGCGCGCGAGCGCCACTTCGGCGGCGACTTCGCGCAGCCAGTTCGCGCGCCGCACGCCTGAGTGGCTGGTTTCGGCAATCATCATCGGCCGCCCGAAACGCGTGCGCACCTCGGTCAGCAATTGCGAGAGCGGCATGCGGCGCGGGTCGTCGAACTGCCAGCGCAAAGGACGTCCGGTCGTGAATTCCCACTGATTGGTCCAGTAGTAATTCAGGCCGACGATGTCGAGATAACGCGGCGCCCCGCCGAGCTGCGGGCACCGGCGCCCGCTCAGCATGTCCCATGCTTCGAACTGAAGTTCGCGCCGGCGCGCGACCGCGGCAGCGAGGTCATCGCGGCCGATGGGCGCGACGACGTGCATCAGCGGATCTGTATGAATAAAGCGGGCGCGCGGGTCGACATCGAGAATCGCATCGCACGCCGCAATCGCCGCGCGCACGAGCTGGCATTTGAATTCGTCCCCGCGCGCGGCGATCGCCGGGTTCGCGCCATGTGTATTGCCGCCGAAACCGGCGCTCCACGCGAGAAACGATATCTCGTTGATCGGCGCGTAAATGGGAATGTGGTCGCTGAATTCGCCGAGATAAGCCGCCGCGGCGCGCGCATATCGCGCGAAGCGATCGACGAACGCTGCGGAAAAGACATTCAGATCGGCCGGCCAGCCGTAATGAAATAAAGTCCAGATCACCTGCATGCGATGCGCGCGCGCGGCGCGCGCCCGACTTTTGAGCGGCGTAAAGTCGAGCTTGCCGCGCCGGTCTAAGAGCCGCCAGCCGGCAGTTTCACGCACGGCGCGCACGTCGAGCGCCGCGAGCCGCGCGTAGTCGGCGGCGGCCTGGTCGCGGTGCTGCGTGATGTCGCACATCGAAAGCGGCATGCCAGCGCCATTGATCTGGTCGGCGCCTTCGAAGCCGGCCATCCAGAATGATTGGAGCAGGGGACCAGTGGTGGGTGCGGGCAACGCGCGCTGCTGCAGGTCGAAGCGCGGCTGGCCGTGTCGCGCGGCCAGCAACGAAGCGGCGGGTGGTTCGAATCCAGTGACGTGATGTTGCGTCATGTCGAAACTCCCTATGAACGCCGGTCGACTCAAACGGCGAGTAAAAAAGCCGTGACAAAAATCCTGCGATGCATGCGGCTTTTTTTGCTGCCCCAATGCACGATAAACAGGACGGGGGAGCATGGATTCGCACCCCCGTCCGGCGACGTTGCTCGTCAACAGCCAGTTGTCATAACACCCGACTACTGGAGAGATTTACAAAGGCGCAAAATCATTTAAGCAAATCAGCCGCGCTGCAACAATCGGCCATCGTCTGTCGGACGGACACCTATGCGCTTTTAACGTGAGTCATTTCCTACGGGGAATTAAGCACTTGGCGGACGTTGCGGGCGGGAGTCGTTGCGCATAATTCCAGTTCTTGAAAATAGCCTGAAAAATCTTCAAGCGAATTCCATCGGATGAAACAGTTAACAGCGCCCACGCGGGTTCTCGTCGTCGATGTCGGCGGCTCGCACGTCAAGTGCCTGGTGTCGGGGCAGGTAAAACGCCGTAAATTCGATTCGTGGCCGGAGATGTCGGCCGCGCAAATGGTCGAGCGCGCGTTGAAGCTCGTCGCCGACTGGCCGTTCGACGCGGTTTCGCTCGGTTATCCGGGCGCCGTCGTCGGCAACCAGCCGGCGCGCGAGCCGCACAACCTCGGCCGCGGCTGGGTCGGATTCGATTTCGAACGTGCGTTCGCGCGGCCGGTCAAAGTGCTCAACGATTCGGCGATGCAGGCGTACGGCGCTTACCGCGGCGGGAAAATGCTTTATCTCGGCCTGGGTACGGGGCTCGGCAGCGCGTTGATCGCCGACCACGTGATCCTGCCGCTTGAGCTCGCGCATCTTCCGTATAAAAAGCACGGCTCGTACGAAGATTATGTCGGCAAGCGCGGCCTCGAGCGTCTCGGCGAAGCTGACTGGCTCGACGAGGTAGAAAAGGTGATCGAACTTTTTCGCCGCGCGCTGTTGCCCGATTACATCGTGCTCGGCGGCGGCAATGCCGATCGCATAGATAAACCGCTCGCCGCCGTTAGCCTTGTCGACAATCGCGCCGCTTTCCTCGGCGGCTTTCGCCTATGGGAAGCGTCGCGCGCGACGGTGGAAACGGGCCTCGCGCTGGAGCGCGGCCTGGCCGCAGCCGGCAAAACGCATGGACACGCGATATGAACCAGGATCTCCTCGAGAAAATGCATGCATGGTGGCGCGCCGCAAACTACCTGTCGG
>JAQGMI010000068.1 GCA_028292435.1 Betaproteobacteria bacterium | reverse complement strand
CCTGATAAGCGTTGGGCAGACTGCTCATCGCTTCGAAGCGGGCCGCCGCCTGCTGCGCGAGCTGCGGGCTGTCGATAATGAGGCCGATCTCGGTGTTGAGGTGCATCGAGCGTTGATCGAAATTCATTGAGCCGACGAACAGCCGCTCGCGATCGAGCACGAAAAGCTTCGCGTGCAGGGAATAATTGCCGAAGCTCGAAATAGTCGCCGTTTGACCGCTGCCGCGCGAATTGCCGAGCAGCGAGCGAATCTCGTAAATCCCGACGCCCATTTCGAGCAGGGGCTCGCGATAACGAATGTAGCCGACCTGCGCCACTATGACCGTGGTGGCCTCGAGCGAGGTCGTTAACACGCTCACCTTCGCATCGCGCTTGCGAAGGTCGGAAAAAATCTTCATGCCCTCATCGCCGGGTATCAGGTAGGGCGTGATCATCAGCAGTTCCGACTTCACCGCAGCGACGGCGGCTGCGACCGGCTTGTGCATGAGCCTGCCCACCATTTCACCTTTTTCGACGCGTTTCTTGTCCGGGCTGTCGTAAACAAGTTGGGATTTCGCCCATACCAGCGGCAGCTTTCCGGACAGCATGTCGACCAGCGGGTGGCCGCTGGCCACGCGGCTTGCATAATCGGTGCCATCTTCCTTTAGCTGCTGGCGATGTTCGGTAAGGGTTCGCCGGTAACTGGCTAGCGCCGCATCCGAGGTCAGCTCGCGAGTGAGCGCGCGCATCGGAATGCTCAGCTCGCAGTTCCAGAACTCGTCAAAGCTGCGCGAGAGTTCTCTGACGACCGGGCCGGCTGCAAACACATCGTCATCGGCGTATTGGGATTCGGCGTCGATCTGGAAATACTGGTCGCCGACATTGCGGCCGCCAACGAGCGCGAGGGCGTTGTCGACGACCATCAGCTTGTTGTGCATCCGGTAATCGAGGCGCGAGCTGTTGAACGTAAATTCAAGCGCGCGCCTGAAGACCGATGGTCCGCGATAGGAGAACGGGTTGTATGCGCGCACCTCGATTCGCGGATGCGCCTCCAGCGCGGCTGTTTGTTCATCGCCCGGCTTGGCTTCTCCATCGTCGAGCAGCAGGCGGACCCTCACGCCGCGGTCGGCGGCGCGCAGCACGGCTTCGGCCAACAGCTTGCCGGTCTCGTCAGCGCGGAATATGAAGTACTGCAGATCGAGGGTGCGCTCGGCGGCGTTGATCATCTGCACCCGCGTGAGAAAACCGTCGACGCCCGCCGCGAGCATGCGAAACCCCGACGTCTCCGGATGATTGAGCGCCGCGTCCGATAGCTGGCGGCCAAGGCGCGTTTCTTCGGGATTCGAGAGCGCCGATGAAACAGTCTTCGGAAAGTCCGAGCCGGGCGGCAACGACGCACAGCCGCCCATGAATGCTGCCGCGACTATCAGCGCCACCCAGCGCAGAACACTCTGGCGCATCGCCGGGAACCGGGCCGTCCAGCAGTCCGCCGCGTTCGATGATGGCGTCATTTTGTTTTCCTTAAAATTATCGCCGGCTGGCCAGTTCGCGTGGGCCGGCGAACCCGATGAGTTCGCTGAGTGCCCGCGCGCAAGCGTTTAATCGGCCCTGATTTTTTACGGCTTTATTTTATGACGCACGCAGGCGTGGGTCTGTTCGGCAGCGCACCCAGGGCGCAAAAGCGCAGTGCGACGGCTTATCCGGCCTGAACGAGCCCTTTGCGCGAACCGCAAAGGCGGCACAGCTCCAACAAGCTTGCATGCGGCTGGAATATTGTTCGCTATGTGCGCCGACGCACGTGGCTTTAAGCGCGTGGCGGCGCACACTCGCGGTTCTGGATAAATTTCCCCAGACCTGCATGTTCTCAACTCCAAAGGATGTCCCCATGAAGTCAAAAATCGCAACCACTTGCTTGCTTGCCGCCGCTCTCTATCTGCCGATTGCCGGCTACGCCGCCGACGGCGACAGCGATCGTTCGTCGCCCAAAAATTTCGTGAAGGACTCGATTATCACGACCAAGGTCAAGACCGAACTGGCCGAAGAGAAAATGTCGAGCCTCGTGCACATCAAAGTCGACACGGACGCCAAAGGTCAGGTCAGCCTGAGCGGAACTGCCGCGAACCAGGCTGCGATCGATCGCGCAGTTGTTATCGCGCGCAATGTGAAGGGCGTTGTTTCAGTCCAGAACGACATCAAGGTCAAAGCCGACCAATAGTCTTTGACGCATTCATACTGAGTTATTCCGGCGATGGAAACCAAAGTCATCAATGACCATGCAATTGCCGTCGCCGGCAATGATCACGTCGGCGCGAGCGGTGCTGGATTGACCGCTGTTCCCGATGCGCTGTTGGTGATATTCGACCGCATTGAGCAGGAGGTGGCTGACGCCTGCCGGCTTTACGGATGCGAAAAGTAATTTCCAGTGGCGCGTGACCTTCATATGCAACTGCAATAAAACTCCTACAAAAGCGAAGGGCGGTCCATGAAATGGGGCCCCACGATTCCGCGCCAGCACTGTTTTGTCGTGATTTGGCGACAGTTATATCTTTCGATAAGCGCGGTGGCGCACGAAAGTTCGTCCTCCCGTAGGAGTATTCTTACCTCGTGCTACATAAATTCCTTACGCAAAACCGCGACCAACTGATTGAGCATTGCAGACTCAAGGTCAGTGAAAGACGCGCGTCGAAAACGAACAATTTGCCCTTGAAATTCGGTATCCCTGAATTCCTCGATCAAGTAATCAAGACGCTCGAGGTAGAGCAGACATCCGAACCGCTGCTTAGCCGGGCGATCTCCGGCCCGGGGGACGGCAAGCCTTCTTCTTCTGAGATCGCCCAAACTGCGGGGCATCACGGACGTGAGTTACTGCTACAAGGATTTGCGGTGGATCAAGTCGTTCACGATTATGGCGACTTGTGCCAGTCCATAACTGCCTTGGCCATCGAACTAAATGAGTCAATCCAGGCAGACGAGTTTCAGACTCTCAACCGATGCCTCGACAATGGAATCGCCGATGCAGTGAAGGAATATGTGCGCCTTCGTGAGAGTATGCTCAGTGACTGGAACGTGATTACGTTAAACGAGCGTTTGGGCTCTTTGGCGCACGAACTGCGCAATTATATTAACTCCGCCTCACTCGCCATTTTCGCAATAAAGTCCGGGACTGTCGGGATGACAGGGTCGACTGGCGCTTTGTTGGATCGGAGTATGGTTTCGCTGCGCACCCTCGTAGATCGGTCGCTCGCCGATGTTCGTATGACGGCAGGAATGCCGGTTAATTTTGAAATCGTTTCAGTCGCCGAATTTATCGATGAAGTTAAGATCACGGCGTCGCTCGAAGCAGTTGCGCGGGGATGCAGCTTGACCGTTGAATTTGTCGACCCAACACTTATGATCAATGTTGACCGGCATCTGCTGTTCTCGGCGGTCTCAAATCTTCTGCAGAATGGATTCAAGTTTAGCGCGCATCATATGAAAGTAACCCTGAAAGCATATGTGTCGGGTGAGCGCATTTTCATCGATGTGGAGGATACCTGCGGCGGGCTTCAAGACGGAATTGCTGAAAGCATGTTCACGCCTTTTTCTCAACGCAGCTCGGACAAGTCGGGCGTCGGTCTGGGGCTCTCCATCTGTAGGCGCGGTGTTGAGGCAAACCATGGCGTTGTCAGAGTGCGCAATGTCCCAGGTCTAGGATGCGTATTTACCATCGATTTGCCACGGCACGTCGAAGCGATTGTTCACTGATACATACGACCCGTCGCGTAATGTTTACGGCGGATGAGATTGTTTTTTGCCACGGAAGTTATGCCCGCGCGTCCATTTGCGTTTGAATAAGCTGTCAAAAAAAATCCTGGTCGTGGACGATAATCGAGACGCGGCGGATACGCTGGCAATGCTCGAGCTGAACCAAAAACCCCCGCTGCAGCGCGCGGCAGCAGGGTCGAACTAATTAATGCTTGTTCGGATTGTCGGGCTTACGGTCGCGGTTGTTCGGCACGCCGTCACCGTCCCGATCGTTGCGAGTCTGGTTCCAGCGCGAATGCTCGAGGTTCCAGCGGCCGTCGCGTTCAACCCAGCGATGCGGCTCATACTGGTAGCCCTGACGCTCGCGCACGGAAGATCCTTTGACCCACACATGCTTGTTGCCGCGCCAGTCCCAGTAACCCGGCGACCACACATAGCCGCGCCGCGCTTCGGGCACGCGCTCGTAGCGCACTTCGGGAGGCGGCGCGTTCACATAAACTTCGATCGCGGCAGAAGCCGTCTGCGGCATTACTGCGCCGCCCAGCATGCCAGCGGCCAGCAATGCCGAGGCCAACGCTTTTTTGGTAAACATTTTTATAATTCTCCTGAGTAAACGTCCGGTTGATTGCGACCGTTCTTCATCATGCGCACACTGCAGGGTTTTATCTGTTCGGCAGCGCGCTTTCGCAAAAAGAAAAAGCCCGCTCGCGCGGGCTTTTCTCTTAATGCACTTGATTACTTGGAGGCGGGAACGATCACGACCGTGTTGCCGGTCGCGCCGCGCTTGCCATCGGCGCCGGTTGCGCCCGTGTCACCCGTGGCGCCCGTATAACCGGTTGAGCCAGGACGTCCGGTGTTGCCGGTTGCGCCTGTGTCACCGGTCGCGCCGGTATATCCAGTCGCGCCGGTATATCCAGTCGCGCCGGTTGCTCCCGTCTCGCCTTTCTCAGCTTGCGCACCGACGGCGCCGGTGGCGCCTGCGGGCCCTGCGGGGCCCGCAGGGCCGGGCACCGCGACGCCGACCGGCGCCGTTACGACGACAGGACGCTCACAGGCGCTCAGGGCGAGTGTTGCGACAACAGCGGCAAATACAATTGAGTGGTTCATGGTAATTCCTTTTTTTTGGATGCTGCAAAATGCGCGCGGAATGCGGGCCGTAATCGACGCTGCGCGTTTTGGGCGCAACGTTTCGGTGCTGATGACTGGAAGCAGGGATTAGATCGGTGTCTTAGCGTGCCGCAAGTGCGATTGCGTTCAAGCGCAGGCGCCAATCGGAAAACTCTCGCGGCGCCTCGTCGTCGGCATCGCTCAGGCCATAGGTTTCCTGGACGCGGTCGGCAAGCTGGCAGTCGGACAAATCGCCCCACCGCTCGTTGACGTTGCCCTTTAACTGCAGCCAGTTGTCTTCGCTGTTATCCCAGTTCATTTTTATTGCCTCATTTCTTGAATGCCGTTGTAGTCGCCGTGTCAGCGAAGATAATGCGGTCGCCGCGATGCCTGCGATCAACGGCATCGATTCGCATACCGGGGCGGTCGCCCCGGCACGAATTAATTAAGAAACAACTGCAGGATGATGCCGGTGGCAATGGCAACCAGCACGTAATCGCTGCCGGTTTGCACCCAGTGGTAGCCGCGCGGCGGTGCGCTCAAGCGGTGGCCGCGCCAGTCGTCGACTACATACTGACGATGACGGTATTCGGCAGGCAAATGCTCGCCCTTGTAGTAACTATGCGAAGGACCTGCGCCGCGTTCGCCGTGGTGCTTGTCGTGCGGATCGCGGCCGTTGTTTTCCCGCTTGTCGTAAGAGCCGCGACCATCGCGTTCATCACTGTCCTGCCGACCGTTGTGTTGTTCGCGCTCGCCCTTGCCGCGATTGTGGTCGGAATTGCCCTGGCCGAGTGTCAATCCACTCGCGGTTAGATACATCGCCGTGAGAGCGGCAACAATTACTTTTTGTTTCATGCTGACTCCAATAGGTGGTCTTGCCTGTCATCCCGCACGTAAAATCGTGCGGGGCCGGCTTGATTCCGGTCAATGCACAAGATAGCCGGGTACGTCATCGCGGTCGGTTCGCTGACGAACTTAGGCGCACAATATTTTTTGTGCGTATATCGAGCGCGCTTTATTCACCGGACCACCGGAAATCAACCGTCTTTAGTTTTTCCGCACCGACTGCGATGGTGCGGATTTCCGTTTTCCCCTCGTAGGTCGCGCCGATTTTGAAAGTGCCAGCCGGCAGCCGGACGAGAAACCAGGGGCCTTCGGACTTCGTGCTTACCAGTGTGTTGCCAGCCGCATCGGCGATCTTGACGTCGACGCCGCTTACGTAGTTGCCGGACTTCAACGCGAACACGAGCTTCAGGTTGAAATCTTTTGCGAGCGAGCTCAGGCGGTCGGTCGAGGCGCTGCCCACGCCGCCAGACACATATTTGACGCTGCCGTTGTTGTAGACGACTTCTTCGTCGGCCGCATACCCGAGCGGCACCACCATCGCGTTCGTAAGCAATAGCGCCACTGCGGCCATTGTTAATTTGGAATGCTTCATTGTGAACGACCTTTTTTTTAAGTTGGAATGACGGTGCATGAGAGACCTGATTTTCGCCATCATCGAATTGGCCAGGCATCAACGATTGTCCGCACAAACTCGTAGACGGTCTGTTCGCTGAAGCACATCCCCGCTGTCGAAGGACGGTAGACAGGTCAAAGAACGTAAATTGTTTTGCGCACTAAGCTCGCCAGCGTACAGACCGCGGCTGGACGGAAAGCCAAACTGCTGCCCATGGAAAATCAATTCGGCAAGTGGACGCAGCTCTGGATGACGCTGGCGTTCGTGTGGACTCTCGTGGCGGCCGCCTCGGCATGGATCGAATTGCCGCGCGCATCCAGCATGCCGCACGATCCCAACTTTATCGACGAGTTCTCAGTGGAAGCATCCGCGATCGTGCGCGGAGCGGCGAGCGCGGACAAGCCCGCGCCCGGCGAACCGGTATGGGCCGATACGCCGCGGCTGTTCAGGATGTCGAACGGGCGCCAGCTTGAATTTCCGTCCGTCACCACAGCTGAGCGCGCAGCAGTGGTCGAAAACGAGTATCGAGAGATCCTCGACAACCGCGCCGCCCGGCAGCGCTGGCCGTATCTGTTCGAGCGGCTGGCGTGGTGGCTGGCGCCTATCCTCGTGGCCGCATTTGCATGGAGCGCAATCCATGCCGGCCGCAGGTGGGAACGCATCCAACCGCCCGGCGGCCGTTTTCCATTAATCGCGGGAATCGCGTTGACGCCCGACTCACTTACCGGAGGATAGAAATGAACCGGCATCGCATCGAAGGCGCATGGAAAGAGCTTAAAGGCGCGGTCAAAGAGCAGTGGGCCGCGATCAGTGATAACGAGCTTGCGTTCGCTGCGGGCAAGCGTGATCAAATCGCCGGCCGCATGCAGCGATTATATGGCCTCGCCACGGATCGTTCCGAACAGCAGCTGCGCGACTGGCGCAAGCAGATGAAGACGCAATGAATCGCATGACCCGGCGCGACGCGCGCTAAGCGGTAAATCAAGCCGCTGGACAACGAGTTTTCCGCCGCAGTGAAATCGCCGGCGGACTAAACAAGGAAGAAAATGAATACGATCCTGCCCGAACATAAATCTCCCCACGTGCTGATGTGGATAGCCGGCATCGCCGTGATCATATTCAGCATTGCGGGCATTGCGGCGATCATGGGTTGGATACCGACGTCGCTGGGACGCACCAGCGATAACGGCGCAACTAGCGCGCCGGCCAGATTGCCGGCGGACAAAAGCGCACGTGTTGATGTATCCCTGCACAATTTAAAAATAGCCGACGGCGCGTTTCGCGCCAAGTCTTAAACGGCTGCTGTTCCCATATTCGATCGTAATCTGCAAGTTAACTTAAAGAGGAAATCATCATGTTGTATACCGTCGCTGTCGTTCTCTGCATCCTGTGGTTGTTGGGCCTTGTAACTTCTTACACGCTGGGCAGTCTCATTCATGTCCTGCTCGTGATTGCGATCGTCGTCGTCCTGTTGCGCGTCATCGGCGGCCGGTCGGCGGTCTGATTCGGCATCATCGGCAACCGTCAAGGCGCTCATGGGGACATATACGCTCGCGCTGTGCGCAATCATGCTAAGCGCGGAAATTGTGGGGCTCGGGGGAAAGCCGGCAGGTGCGATGACCGCAGAAAGCCTCGGCTTCGTTGTCCTCTTGCTTGCCTCCATCGCGCTTGCACTTAAAGGGTATGCCCGGCGCTAGCGCCGGATTTCAACGTTTACAATATCGGGAGTTCATATGAACAGCGAAACGCAGGCGGTCTACGATGCACTGGCCGCCACCAAAGGCAAGACCCTGTACGAGTCGGCTAACTTCGCCGGCAACCGCGATCAGCTGCTCGCCGATTTGAGGCTCGTAGTCGCCGATGCGGACAAATTGATCCGCGAAGCCGCCGGCGCCTCAAGTGAGGGTCTGACGGCATTGCAGGCGCGGCTTGAAGCAAAGCTCGCCGAGGCCCGGATGAAATTCGCGCGGGCACGAGCAGTCGTCGGTGGCAAAGCGCATGAGGCAGGCGCCGCTGTGGAGGCGTACGCGAGGGCGAAGCCATGGCATGCTGCCGCTGTGCTCGTCGCCGCGGGTACGGCGTTAGGCGTTTTACTGGCCCGATACTTAAATGACAGTGCAAGCGACGGCCGCGTTGAATAGGGCGGGCGCCGCGGCGCCTGCGAATCGCCGGCGATGATCAGGCTCAAGTTTTCAATCGACCTCAGATACGAAATCGCGGACTTCGCGAGTGATTTCATCTTTAACATTCATGCCGCGCACACGCGCTGCCAGACCGTCGTATCGGAAGCGCTGCAGATAAGCCAGCCGGTGACGCCGGTCGTTTACATCGATCCGACGTACGGTTCGCGCTACATGCGGCTCAGGGCGGAGCCGGGCGTGCTCGCGATCCGCTACGATGCGACGGTCGACATCGCGCATCACATCGAGTCGCCGGCGCGCATCGTGGAAGTGCCGATCGCCCAGTTGCCGCCCGAGGTGCTGCCGTACATTTATCCGAGCCGCTATTGCCAGTCCGACCGGCTGCACAGGTTCGCGACCCGCGAGTTCGGCCATCTGGCGCAGGGTTACTGGCGCGTGCAGGCCATTCTCGACTGGGTGCGGCACCGGACCAAATTTTTGTCTGGCAGCTCAAACAGCAGCACTTCCGCGGTCGACACGCTGATCGAGCAGGTCGGGGTCTGCCGCGATTTCGCGCATTTGATGATCGCGTTATGCCGCGCCGTCAATATTCCGGCGCGCTTCGTCACGGGCATCGACTACGGCGCGGACCCCGCTCTCGGGCCCACCGATTTTCACGCTTACGTCGAAGTGTATCTCGGGCATCGCTGGTATCTGTTCGAACCGAGCGGTGTCTCGCCACCGATGGGCCTGGTCAGGCTTGGCACCGGCCGCGACGCCGCGGACGTTTCGTTTGCCACCATGTTCGGCACCATTAATTCATTTCAGCCGCTAATTGCAATTGAAGCGATCGAAGATCCGGCGAACGGCATCACCCTGCCGCGGTTCTGCCAGGAGGCGATTTCGTCGCACAGCAACCTTGCTTCAGCCGCGGAATCTTGAAACCGTCGGCGCCGCGATTTATTCAAACCCCATGAGGACGAAGACGCTCGAACCCGAATCGCTACGATGTATGCACGCGTATTGGCGCGCCGCGAACTATCTGTCCGTCGGCCAGATTTATCTGCAAGACAATCCGTTGTTGAAGCGGCCGCTCGAGTTGTCGGACATCAAGGGCATGCTACTCGGCCACTGGGGCACGACGCCGGGGCAAAATTTTATCTACGTGCACCTGAACCGCGTCATCAGGAAATACGATCTCGATATGATTTATGTGTCCGGGCCCGGGCATGGCGGGCCTGCGGTCGTCGCCAACACTTATCTTGAAGGCAGCTACAGCGAAATCTATCCCGACATCAGCCGCGACGAGGCCGGCCTCAAAACACTTTTCAAGCAGTTTTCTTTTCCCGGCGGCATTCCGAGTCACGCGTCACCCGAGACGCCCGGTTCGATCCATGAAGGCGGGGAGCTTGGATATTCCTTGAGCCATGCGTTCGGTGCTGTTTTCGACAATCCCGACCTCATCGTCAGTTGCGTGATTGGCGACGGCGAAGCCGAAACAGGGCCGATCGCCACCGCGTGGCATTCCAACAAATTCCTTAATCCGGTGACCGACGGCGCGGTGCTGCCAGTCCTCCACCTCAACGGTTACAAGATCGCCAACCCGGCGCTGCTTGCGCGTATTACGCACGACGAGCTGGAACAACTGCTGCGCGGTTATGGATGGATGCCGTACTTTGTCGAGGGCCACGAGCCGGCGCTGATGCACGAGGCCATGGCATCAACGCTTGACGCAGCGATAGAGGACTTAAAAAAAATCCAGCACGACGCACGCGTTCACGGTCATGCCGGGCGGCCGCGCTGGCCAATGATCGTGCTCAAGTCGCCAAAGGGCTGGACCGGGCCGACCGTAGTCGACGGAGTGCAGGTTGAAGGAACCTTCCGCTCGCACCAGGTCCCACTCTCCGATCCGGTTGCCCATCCTGGCCACCTCAAACTGCTGGAAGCCTGGCTGCAAAGCTATCGGCCGCAGGAACTCTTCGATGCGGCCGGCCGTTTGGTGCCCGAAATCGCTGCGCTCGCGCCAGACGGCGCGCGCCGAATGGGTTCGAATCCGCACGCCAATGGCGGCGCGTTGCTGTGCGATTTGCAAATGCCTGATTTTCGAGACTATGCGGTCGACGTAATATCGCCCGGCATACGCGGCATTGGCGACACGCATGTCCTCGGCGCTTTCTTGCACGACGTGATAAGCCTCAATGCCGGGCAGCGGAACTTTCGCGTGTTCGGGCCCGATGAGACGCTGTCCAACGGTCTGGAGGCAGTTTTTCAAAAGACCGCGCGACAATGGCAGGCCGCTACGGCGCCAAACGATGAGTTTCTTGCGGCCACCGGACGCGTGATGGAAATGCTGAGCGAGCACCAGTGCGAAGGATGGCTCGAGGGCTATCTGCTGACTGGCCGGCACGGACTTTTTAATTGTTACGAGGCGTTCATTCACATTGTTGATTCGATGTTCAATCAGCATGCCAAATGGCTGAAGGTCGCCGCTCAATTGCCATGGCGGCGCAAGATCGCCTCGCTGAACTATCTGCTGGCTTCGCACGTCTGGCGCCAGGACCATAATGGCTTTACCCATCAGGATCCCGGCTTCATTGATCATGTCGTGAACAAGAAGGCGGAAATCGTTCGCGTCTATCTGCCGCCCGACGCCAACTGCCTGCTATCCGTGATGGATCACTGCCTGAAGAGCCGGCATTACGTCAATGTCGTCATCGCCGGTAAGCATCCCGCGCCGCAATGGTTGACGATGCACGCCGCCGTAAAGCATTGCGCTGCGGGCATCAGCGTGTGGCAATGGGCTAGCAACGACAATGGCGACGACCCGGACGTCGTGATCGCGTGTTGCGGCGACGTGCCGACGCTGGAGGCGCTCGCGGCCGTTTCTATCTTGCGCGAACAACTGCCGGAAGTAAAAATCCGCATGATCAACGTCGTTGATTTGATGCGCCTGCAGCCGGCGCGCGATCATCCGCATGGCTTGAGCGATCGCGATTTCGACCAGTTCTTTACCCAAGACCGACCGGTCATTTTCGCGTTTCATGGCTATCCGTGGCTGATTCACCGCCTCACGTACCGCCGCACCAATCACTCGAATATTCACGTGCGCGGATACAAAGAGGAGGGCACGATCACTACGCCGTTCGACATGACGGTATTAAACGATCTCGACCGCTTCCACCTCGTCATGGATGTCATTGACCGGCTGCCGGAAACCGGCGCGCGCGGCCTCGCGCTGAAGCAGGTGCTCAGTGACAAGCTCATTGAGCACAGCCGGTACATCCGCACACACGGCCGCGATCTGCCGGAAATCCGGGACTGGACCTGGCGCGGCGACAACGCGACCGTAAACGCGCACGGCAGCGCCGGTTGTTAAATAGAGCGTTGCGGCAGCCCATAAGTTCGCTAACAGACAGACGCTCGCGATCGTTTGGGAAGAAGCTGCAATCGCATTGATTGCCCCGACAGTCGCTGCGCCGGCGGACCCTCCGCATAGAAAACACGAACAATAATTAAACGGACATGCCGCCATGGAGATTCTGCATCGCCTGCTCACCGCCGAACCACTGCTCGCGCTCTTCGCCACTATCGCGCTTGGTTATCTGGCGGGAAAAATCAAAATCGGCGGCTTTGTCCTTGGCGGTATCGCCGGCACTCTGCTGATGGGTGTCATCATCGGTCAGCTCGGCATCACCATAAACGCCGGCGTTAAAGCGATTTTTTTCTCACTCTTCATCTATGCGGTCGGATTTCAGGGCGGACCGCAGTTTATTCACGCATTGAACCGCCGGTCATTAAATCAGCTCGCATCGGCTTTTGTGATGTGTTTGACCGGCCTGCTATGCGTTTTGCTCGCGGCGTGGGCGTTCGATCTCGACCGCGGCCTGGCGGCGGGGCTGGCGGCCGGTGGACTCACGCAATCCGCGATTATCGGCACCGCGGGTGATGCGATCGGCAAACTTGCGCTGTCGCCCGAACTTATCAAGACGATGCAGACCAATGTCGCGGTCGGCTATGCGGTCTGCTATATCTTCGGCTCGCTCGGGCCGATCATCATGGTGAGCTGGTTTGTGCCGATGGTGATGAAATGGGATGTCCGCGCGGAAGCGGTGAAGCTCGCCGAACACTTGTCCGGGGGACGCGCCGAACTCGACCCCGGCCAGTTCAACGCAGTGCGCGACGTTTGCACCCGGGTGTATAAAATTTCGCTCGATTCCAAGGCTGCGGGCAAGAGTGCGCTCGCAGTCGATCAGGAACTTTCCGATGCCGCGGTC
Source organism: Betaproteobacteria bacterium (assembly GCA_028292435.1). GTDB lineage: Bacteria > Pseudomonadota > Gammaproteobacteria > Burkholderiales > SG8-41 > PALSA-1004. The sequence continues at coordinate 586 of JAQGMI010000068.1, read as the reverse complement.
GAAGCGATATTCCGCAATGGACAGCGGCTCGCGCTCACCGATGCGGTAGTAGTTCAAGCGGGCGACAGGGTGGCAGTCACCGGTACCGTCGTCGTCATGGCGGGCGCCAGTGAATTTTTCGGCCCTGAAGTGCCGGCGCCGGCGGGATTGGTGCTCGTGCAGGAAAGCCGTGAACTCGTCATGACCAACCCCGCGCTCTCGGGCCGCGAGGTCGGTGAGCTTCACGATCACGCGGCGATTGAGACCCGGCACGGAATATTTCTGACCGCGGTCAAACGAATGGGACTCGCGCTTCCGCTGCTGGGGAAGCTCCAGTTAAAAACCGGTGACGAGCTGCATTTTATCGGCAGTCCGACGGATCTCGACCGCGTGCAATCGAAGATTGGCTACAAAATCAGTGCCGCCCAGTTTACGGACTTTGTATTTTTCGGCATCGGCATGTTGCTCGGCATGTTGCTCGGCATGCTGCAGTTTAAATTGTGGGGTATCCCCATTTCCATTGGCAGCGGCGGCGGCTGCCTCTTGTCGGGATTATTCTTCGGCTGGCTGCGCAGCGTGCACCCAAAATTCGCGGCGTTGCCGCTCG
>JAQGMI010000157.1 GCA_028292435.1 Betaproteobacteria bacterium | reverse complement strand
GCAAACGAAGGCGGCTGTATGCAGTACTTGGACAACTGCGGGCTTTCATTGCTGCCGCCCGACAAATCGAGCGCGGCAACGCCGGCTTGCTCGAGGCGCCGCGCAAGTTCGACGATATCGGCTCCGGTATAACCGCCATCGACGAATTCGGAAGCGCTCAAGCGAATGACCAGCGGGAAATCGGCCAGCGCCTCTTTGACGCGATCGACCGTCTCGAGCAGCAGGCGGGCGCGATTGTCGAACGACCCGCCGTATTGATCCGTGCGGCGGTTAATGCGCGCGGTAAAGAACTGCTGAAACAGGTAACCATTGCCCGCGTGTATCTCGACGCCGTCGTAGCCGGCCTGCCGCAAGCGCCGCGCCGATGCAACAAACAATTTCTGGATCTCGACGATCTCCGGCACGCTCAGAGGCCGCACGTCGTCGCCGGTGTTCGGATTCTTCCACGGCGACGGGCCCACCGGTTCCATGTTGAGCACGGAGCGGCGCAGCAACGCGCCGCGATGATTCAATTGCGCGAACACATGGCAATTGTGCGCGTGAATCGCATCCACGATGCTCGCAAGGCCCGGAATGAAGCGATCGTGATAACAACACAGCGAGTTGTGATGCGGCCGAGCCTGCGCAGTGACGACCATCGCCTCGGTCATGATCATCGCGACGCCGCCGCGAGCGCGCTCGGCGTAATACATCTTGTCGCGCTCGGTCGATAAGCCGTCGGTCGTGCTGTAGTTGGTTCCCATCGGCGCCATGACGACGCGGTTTTTAAGCCGCAGTGCGCCGATCGTACCTGGTTGTTCGAGCAACATGTTTTTTGGTAACCGGGTTTTTAACGTAGGGCGCAATAACTGAAAGGCATTGCGCCGTCGTCCAGTTGATATTCGCAGCGGCGCAATGCCCGTTGGTTATTGCGCCCTACGGGTCGCGAATCAGTGAACGATCAAAGCGCCGTCAGTCGATGGTTGCACCGGTCGTCTTGACGACCGCGGCCCATCTCGCGCGATCATTTCTGACGGTGGCCCTGAACTGCTCGACGGTTTCAATGCGCGGCGCGTTGCCCAACTCGATCAGCTTTTGCCGGATTGCCGGCGTTTCAAGTGCTTTGCGAACCGCGGCATTGACCGCATTCGCTGTTTGCGGATCGAGCCCTTTAGGGCCGAATAACCCGAACCAGGTATAGCTTTCGAAACCGGGCAGCCCCGCTTCGGCAATCGTCGGTATCTCGGACACTGCATTGACGCGGCTCTTGGTGGACACACCCAACAGGCGCACGCGGCCCGATCGCCAGTGCGGAATAATGGTCTGCACCTGATTGAAGATGCAGCACACGTCGCCCTTGATCACGCCCTGGATTGCTTCGGGCCCGCCCTTGTACGGCACGTGAACCATGGTGAGCCCGGCCTTTGCATTGAATTCGGCAAACGCGAGATGGGTGCCGGTCCCATTGCCGGTCGACGCGTAATTGTATTTGCCGGGGTTTGCTTTGACGTTGTCGATGAACTCCTTGACGGTTTTTACGTCGATGACGTCAGGATTGATCGTTAACACGTTCGACACATCGACGAGCGGCGCGATCGGCGTGAAATCCGCTTCGACATCAAACGGCAGATTTCTGTACAGCGCCGCATTCACGCCGTGCGTCGCAGCGGTGCCGAGCAAGAGCGTATATCCGTCGGCTCGCGCTTTCGCCACATAGTCGGAGGCGATATTGCCGCCGGCGCCCGCGCGGTATTCGGTGACAATGCGCGTGTTGAGTGTCTTCTCGATCGACTCCTGCAGCGTTCGGCCGACGACGTCGACGCCCGAGCCGGCGGGAAACCCCATTACGAGCGTGATCGGCTTCGATGGCCAGTCCTGCGCATAGACGGCCGCGCTCGCCGCAATTAACCACATGGCAACCAGTTTCAGCACTCGGGCGATCATGCGCATGGGAAGTTTCGCTTCACGAAGACAAGCTGCGGAAATAACGGCAGGCAACTTTATAACTGCCGCACAGATGAAGCAAGCCGGTGGATTGATTATCGTTGCTTAACGCGTATCGGCCCCAACCGCGTCGCCGACGGACTTGAAGCCGTCGGCGCGCAGGCGCTCAGCAAGCTCGCGCTTGATGCGGATAATCAACTCCGGGCCGTGATAGACGAGCGCTGAATACAATTGCACGAGCGAAGCGCCGGCGCGGATTTTCGCGTAGGCATGCGCGCCGCTGGCGACGCCGCCGCAGCCGATCAACGGCAGCCGGCCGCCGACGAAGCGGTACATTTCGGTGAGGCAGGCATTGGCCTTGGCGAGCAACGGCAATCCCGACAGCCCTCCGCCTTCATGCGCGTGATGGCTGCGCAGGGTCGCAGGCCGGTCGAGGGTTGTGTTGCCTACGATCAGGCCATCGATTTTTTGCGCAAGCGCAACTTCGGCAATATCGCGGATCTCGCTTTCTTCGAGGTCCGGCCCGACCTTGACGAGCAATGGCGGCATGCGGCCGCCGTCCACGCATGCAGCGCGGCGCGCGTCGAGTACGCGGCCAATGACTTCCTCGATCTGCGCGCGCCCCTGCAGGTCGCGCAAGCCCGGC
>JAQGMI010000149.1 GCA_028292435.1 Betaproteobacteria bacterium | reverse complement strand
AAAGCGATTACACCCAACATAGCCGTTAGCATTCCAGCTTTTCTTTTTAGAGAGAGATCAGCCCATGTGACCTCGTCGCCAAGTGAGTCTGAGATTAATCGCGCATCCCGGGTCGCTTTGGCGCTATCTGCATTCTTTTCCACAGGGCATCACCCTTTCGATTTTCTTCTGACACCTAACGTTCACGTTTTGCCGCGCCGCAAGCGCAGCATAGCGAGCTGAAGGCGTCGGTCAACGACGTGCTGTTAGGCTGCATTGGCAACAAGTTTACTTTCTCCAGAACCGCCACCACGGGCGGCGCGCTTGCCCATTGGCGACGGCCCATTGTTCGTCCGTCTCCCATGGAAATCGCACCGGTCCACCCGGGAGCAAGTTGTCACAGTATTCCTCGCGGTTTCCAAGCCGTCGGATTATTGTCTGTTCATTCCCACTGTATCGAATCGCAGAAACACAGCAGACCTCCGCCGCCACACATACACGCTCAATTTCCTCACTAGTTTCGGGCTGACGAAGAAAATAGGTGTGGTAGTTGTTGTCATCACTCAGTGGCGCCAGGCATTCTGGCGCTTCGGCCTCGGGCATTGTGCAGGCCAAACACTCGCCCGTGGTGTAGAACGGACCCACGGCATTCAACTCTAGACGAGGGTGGCGTGACATGCAGCCTAACGTGCTAGCTCATGGGCGCCAGCCGGCTTGACGGGTGGTGTCCCATGGAGCGAAAGGTTAGAACTCACTGCACATGCCTAGCGAGAAAGTCACCGATCCCAGCGAGCATTTGCTCAACTTGATTTCGAGTGAATTCTTCGAACTTGCCATGAGCCGCGCTGTTCCGAATGGCAGCCCAGGCACGCAACTGCTTGCTTTGCAACTCGTTGAACGCTTGCCGCCGCTTAAGCGTGTCAATCAGTGCATTCATTCCCAGGAACTCGCCGCGTTCGTTCTTCACGGGTTCTGGGGGGGCAAGCGCCTCGCACAGCGTGCGAAGCGCTCTCTCTAGAGACGCGCCCGCCAAGACTGCAGCAGGTATGTATGTCAGTTCTTCGCCTTTCTCAGCCAGTAACTCGGATGCTTGCGCCATGTAGTCGGTAAGGACGTTGGCCTCAATCTGTAGGGACAGCGCGTCGAGAGAGCCCCGTTCTAGTTCCTTTCGAACCGAGCGGAGAAATGCGACCGCAAACTCGACTTTTGACGGTTCGTTGTTCAGTGTGTCGAGAGCATCGACGGTCTTGCGGAGCAGACTACCAACTGGGACGACTTGATCCAAGATGGCAATGCAGGAAGTTCGCCACTCGACGAACTCCGGGTAGCTCGCAAGGTTGTAGTGGCGGTATTGCTTTTCGCCTGTGATGTAGTTTGACGACGCGAGTTTCGAGTGCTGCCGCATGGGGATCGCCTCTCCGGATCGGATGAGGTCATCGATCTGAGCGAGGTACCTTTCTTTCAAACGGCTGGCGATTCCCATAGCAGCAGTTGTGAGTTCTAACGCCCCGCATGACCCGCCGCGAAGCGGTCGGTATCGATGCGGCGGTTAGGTGCTGCTGTCACCACGCAGAGCATAAAATTGCTTTTCCGAAACATTCCACGTCCAACGAGCGTACAAAGCAATCACGAGTGGAAAGAATGCAAACACCCCAAGAATCCATGGAAATTCTCCTATGTTAGCGCCGCCCACATGAGGCCGAACTAAGTACAGAATGAGCGATGCGAAGAAACCGATCAAGCAACCCATGAGTGTGTGCTGCAGCAAGAAGGTTTTCCGACCTGCAGCCCGGGCCATCTCCCAGTGGTTCAACCAAATCTCACGATCCGACAGCAGCTTCGGAGTCTCGCCCCGCGACATTTTGCGGTAGAGGTAAAACAACAAGCCATATGCAGCCAGCCCAACGAACATGCCTATAGCACCGAGGTTGGCGTGTTCGCGCGTGAAACCAAAGACACTGGCAACACCTAAGATCCCGAGCATCAACAGAGGCGTACCAATGAATCGGACAACGCGAATAAATACGATCTCTTGTCGCGACGCGTTAGCGTGCCGCGCGTGCTGGGACAACAACACAATTGAGACGTGTAGAGCAAGCGGTCCGGTCAGCCCAAACCAAATACCGAAGCAAAATGCTGCGAAGCCGTCCATTTCTAAGTACCTAACGCACTAGCTGTACGGCCGGACGCCGCAGGCGGACGGTCCGAACCAGCGACAGGTTAGAAAACTGACTGATATGTAGCACGGATGCCATTACAAGTTGGGCAGCAGACTTTGAACAATCCAGCGGCCATTAACCTTTTCCATTTTTGCACGATAGCAAAGGTACGCGTTCTCTCTCTTGCCGCATACAACAAAGGACGCCATTCCGTTATCACCACGTTCCCATATCTTCCAGGGCAGCCACCATCGTACCGTGGGATCAGTCATACGCTCGGCGACAGGAGCTTCGTCTTGAATAGTTCGACTCAGAACCAGTACCGCCTCACTGCGCAAAAGCCAGACGACTGCTGTGGCATATGCTAGAACCACTAACGCTAAGCCAATAGCAACCTTTCGTGTCCACCGCGGTCTAGTTGTGCTGCCAGTATCAGGCTGTGGCGGCTGCATCCGTTTTCTAACGTCCACAATCAACGGCGCGGTTGTCGCGTCCGTCTTGGATTGGGTTGTTAGACGTCACTGGCTGCTCCGACTTCAACATCGCTTTTCTTATCTCGGCGCTTGATGAAGATTACTACGGTAAATATAAGCGCGACCGGTAGCGCGCCAATAATGCCGGCGATGACTCCGGCGACGATACTGGTAACAAGAGCGACGATAGCAAAACGTGTCTGTCCACAATGACGGCCCACAAAGAAAGGGATGAGCCCCAACACTGTGCCAACGACTAGAGCCCCGACGACCATTCCGATTCCGTATCCAACCCAATATGAAGGATCTTGCACGGGAAATCTCCTCGTGACGTCTAACGTTCACAATGAGGGGCGCGCGCCGCTCTTGCGCGCGTCCCTCTCAATTGTGGTGTTAGGCAGCAACTCACCATGCCTCCGTGCGTCATGCCTGCACGCGCGTCCAACCGTGCTCGCTCATTTCATTTTTCCATACGCCCCCGAGCAGAAGCTTAAGCTTTGGATTGTGTTCTGCCTCTGCCTCTATCCTCGCAATGAAACGCTTGCCGTGTTCGCTGAGTAGGTCCTCCAGCGGGCCTGCGGCGAGAACTTGAAAAAGCCGGCTTGACGGTATCGCATCAATGGACCGCAGAATCGCCAGAATCACGGGCCATGCCGTCTCCGGTTCTTCTCTCGCCAGGCGATCGACTTCGAAACCGGCATCCGCTTTTCCGTACGCATCTGTTTCGAGCTGGTGCTGCCAGTACGCGATCCAGGCTTTGGCGAGTTCGTCTGGTGAGGTGATCGCGTTCATTGCTGCCTAACGTCCGCGATGACGCGCGCTCGAAAGCGCGCAGCGCTTTCTTGCGTCGCGGTCGATCGTGCGGTTAGAGATCATGTCGGTAGTGACGCAACCCAGCCCCACGCTAAAAGTGCCAGCGCAAATGGCGTATTGAACAGAGCAATTTTGGTGTGCGAAAGTTCAAAGCGTTTTTCCCACGAATGAAATGCCAGAAATAAAGGACACGCCATGATGATCGGGGCAACCCAGAAATAGATGATAAATACCTCCTCGCCATGTGGACCTGTCGGACTCGTTAGAACTCGGAAGGCCCACACCAGTAGTGCGAGGTCACAAACAATAGACGCGAACCAAATCATCTATGATCTCTAACGTCCCGGTTTTTCCGCGCGGTGCGCGCGGCGTAGCCGCCAGCGGAACGCGTCGGTTAACAACCGGTTGTTAGGTGGCAGCTTCAAGGTACTCGCCTAGTATCTGGGCGTTCCGATACCGATCAGGCCCGTTGATGTCTTCTTGCGGCTCATCGAACTGAACCCAATGAATGAAGGTCTCGCCCTTGAGGGTGACAGTCGCCTCGGGATCATCAACGACCGTTCCGGTGGACGACTGTTTCCAGCCCCCGGAAGTGAGGACGCGAACTCGGGATCCGCTTGGGAATCGGAGCTGCTTTGGGTGCGCCGTCATTTGCTGCCACCTAACGTCGCGGTGAAAGGCGGGCGCACTGGGAGGTCGCGAATCTGCTTAAGCACCCTTCCGCCCGTCCTTTCGACCTAGAGTTAGGCGATTCTTGCCTAAGCACTCTTAACCCGTCTAACGCGCTCGAACATACCAGTGAATGGCGGATCAGGCTCAATAAGCCTCCAGACACTATTGTCTTTTATCAAAGCAAACCATCGGCCTCCAGATATTTCACCGGAGTGATACTTCGAGTCAGGCGCGATCTCTCGAAGCTCGCCGGCTGCAATGCCATTTGCCAGGAACTGTTGAAACCGGAACAACTCCCCTGGCGATGCAAAGTTGTGAATTTCTTCGAGTTCCATTTGATCACAGCGCCTAACGTCCGCGTTGAATGGCGCGCGGAATCATCGCGCGTCCAAATTCGAACACGCGGTTAGGTTGCAGCCCGCGCGCCATAAAAACCTATTGCAGAAAACGCTATCCATAAGAGACAAAAACCGAAAAACCGGAGGCACATCGGTCCACGCGCGCCGGTCGGACGAGATTTGTAAAAGTAGACTGGAATGAAAATGATGCCCATCACGATAATGCCGACATTAAGCAATGCGGAACGGCGGTAACCCACCTGCAGTCCATCGTGATGCAGCCACATGAAGGTGAACGCAAGCCCGATGAATATCGGACCAAGGTCGATCCATAGTTTTACACCGCCGGATGCACGCGCGCACAGTACATCTAACACGCCCCCGATCAGTGCGCTTAGGAGGATACCGGCAAGCGCGACGGACTTTGGCTTCATTTCGGCAACCTAACTAGTATTAGTTGACAAATATTAGATGACAAAAATTATATGCCACTTGTTAGATGACAAATAGTCTATTAACGCGGACTAGCACTTAGGTCTTATTCCGTCAGCATTTCCGATTTCCATACGTTACGCCTCCTGTGGGTTTTTTGTTAATAAACCTCGTGGAGGCTTTCAACAATGGAAAATCACGATACTTCAGCAAGCTCACTTGAAGCGCCGCGCCCGAAACTCTTCGATGCTATACGCAGCGCTATTGCGGCGCGCCATTACAGCCGCCGCACGGAACAGGCCTATTTATACTGGATCAGACGGTTCGTTCTCTTTTCGGGCAAGCGTCACCCGCGTGAAATGGGCGCATCGGAGGTGACGGCATTTCTAAGCAATATGGCGGAGAAGGACAATGTCGCCGCCGCCACGCAAAATCAGGCGCTGGCCGCGATCCTGTTTATGTACAAGGAGGTGCTGGGCGAGCCGTTGCCATGGCTGGATGACGTGGTACGCGCGAAGCGCCCGGTTCGCAAACCTAGCGTGCTGACCGCTGATGAGATGCGCAGTTTGCTCGCTGCCATGCGCGGCCCGAAGTGGTTGATGGCAAGCCTGTTGTACGGAGCGGGACTGCGGTTGCGCGAATGCTTAAGCCTGCGTGTCAAAGACCTCGATTTTGGTTACGGCCAGATTTTCATCAGGGACGGCAAGGGCGGCAAAGATCGCGTAACGATGTTGCCTTCCCCGGTAGTCGAGCCGTTGCACGCACATCTCGCACGGATCAAGGTATTGCATGAACGCGATGTTGCGGAAGGCTACGGCGACGTCGAATTGCCGGATGCGCTGATGCGCAAGTACCCGCGTGCTCAGTCTGAATGGGCGTGGAAGTTCGTATTCCCGTCTCACAAACGTTCCGTCGATCCAAAGACCGGCGTGATCCGCCGTCACCACGTTTACGAAAATTACCTGATTCGTGGTGTCAAGGAGGCGGCGCGCGCGGCCGGGATTGTGAAGCATGTGAGCTGCCACACCTTAAGGCACTCGTTTGCCACGCATCTATTAGAGAATGGTTACGACATTCGTACTGTTCAGGAGTTGTTAGGCCACGCCAGCGTCGAGACGACGATGATTTACACGCACGTCATGAACAAGGGCGGACGAGGCGTGCGCAGTCCGCTGGATCGCGTCTAGCAATCAGCCGCGCAACACCACCAGCGCATCCACCGCTTTAACGCCTTTACCCTTCGGCATGACCATCAGCGGATTGATGTCGAGTTCGGCAAGATTGCCTTCGAGGTGCACGGCCAAACGCGAAACGTTGACGAGCGTGTCGGCGAGCGCATCGATGTCGGCGGCGGGCTTGCCGCGAAAACCACGAAGTAACTTGGCGCCTTTCACTTCGTCGATCATGGCGAGCGCTTCGTCGCGGGTGATCGGACAGTGGCGCAGCGCGACGTCGTTGTAGACCTCGACCATGACACCGCCGCTGCCGAACAGCAGCATCGGTCCGAGCTGCGGGTCGTATGAAACGCCGACGATGACTTCGAAGCCGCCGGTGACCATTTCCTGCACGAGGGCACCATTGATTTTTGCCTGCGGCGCATGTTTCGCGGCGTTGCTCATGATTTCGGCGTGAGCGCTCAGCACATCATCCGCATTCCGCAAGTTCAGACGCACGACGCCGGCTTCGGTTTTGTGCGGGATGTCGGCCGAATCGACTTTCATGACGACCGGATAGCCGATGGCTTTAGCGGCATCGGCTGAAGCGCCCGCGCCGGGCACGAGAGTTTCGCGCGGCGAGGCGACGCCCCACGCGGCGATGACGCGCTTGCTTTCGCTCTCAGACAACGTCGTGCGGCCGGGCGTGGTCAGGCCTTCGACCACTTTCTTTTGCGCGGCATCAGGCGCCGGCACTTCAGCGACGGCTGCACTCGAGCGTGCTGCTTGCCATGCGTGATAGTCGATCAGGAATTTAAGTCCGCGCGCGAGTTTTTCCGGCGAATAGAAAATCGGAATGTTCGATGCCTTCAGGTTTGGCAGCGTCGTCTTATCGCTCCGACTTGCGGTCCAGAAGAACACGACACCTTTTTCGCTTTTGTCGCGCTGCGCGATCACCTGCTCGACCTGGTTGCCGGCACCGGCGCTCGCGATCACCAGCGTGCCCACGGTGGGTTCGTCGATCATGAAATCCATGATTTTCGGAAAATGCTCGCCGCGCGCAAAACCCGTCACGTCTGCGGGATTCGCCGCCCAGCCGAAATCCTTGAGAATGCCGTTGATGCCGTCGCGAGCAGGTTGCGTGAGCGGCGGCAATTCGAGGCCGGCAAGTCCGAGCATGTCGGCAGTCAGCGAGCTGATGCCGCCCGAGTGCGAGACCACCGCCACGCCTTTATGCGGCGGCTTCTTGCAGTTTGCCAGCAGATGCGAGACTTCGAGCAGCTCATCGTAATCCTGCACGCGAATCACGCCATACTGCTTGAACACCGCTTCGTATAAAGCATCGGCGCCGGTCAATGCAGCGGTATGCGAGCGCGCCGCTTCGGCACCCGAAGCCGAGCGGCCGATCTTGATCAGCACGATCGGCTTGCCGCGCTCGGCGGCAAGCTTGGCGACCGCGATGAATTTCTGGACGTCCTTGAAACCCTCGACGAAGCCCGCTATCACGCGCGTGTTCTCGTCGTCGAGCAGGTAGCGCGCGAAATCGGCGAAATCGAGATCGGTTTCGTTGCCGGTGGAGATAATGTGCGAAAGCCCGATGCCCGCATCGACCGCGCGCAGCAAAAACGGGCCGAACGCCGTCGCGCCGCTCTGGCAGACAAGCGCAATATGGCCGGTCAGTCCGCCGAGCGTGCGCGAGGACGCCGTCGCCCAGATGTTGTCGCGCACGTTCGCGAGGCCGAGGCAATTCGGGCCCGTGATGCGCACACCCGATTGTTTGGCATAAGCGCCGATTTCTTTTTGCAGATCGAGCCGCGCCTCGATGCCGCGTTCGGCAAAGCCCGCCGAAATCACGATCGCGGAACCCGCCTTCTTGGTGCTGCATTCTTTGAGTACCGGCAGCACCTTGTCATAGGGCACCACGATGCCGACGAGATCGGGCGCTTCAGGCAGCTCGGCGATGCTGCGATAGCATTTTGTTTCGGCAATTTCGTCGTAATTCGGATTGACGGGATAAACGTTGACACGGTCTTTGCATTTCAGCACCGCATTGAGGAGCCGTCCGCCATAGCCGCCTTTGGGCGAAGCGCCGACCACGGCGATCGAGCGCGGATTGAGCATCTTGTGGATAGACCTTAATTGGTCGTCGGTCCACATTTCCATAGCAAGCCTTTCGGGGTTAGAGCCGCCGCAAATTGTTGGAAGACGGGCGGGCAGCGATTTTTACAAATATAACACGCAGATTTTTCGCGCGTGTCCGCACCCCGGCCGCTCTGAATCATCGGCGAAAAAAAAGGACGGCCGCAGCCGTCCTTTTTGATTTGAATCCGCGCCTGGTTTGCGCGGACGGGAAATTACATGACTTTGATGTGATTGCTGACCGATTTCACGCCGTCAACGCCGCGCGCAATTTCCGCGGCTTTGCTCGACTCTTCCGCGCTCTTCGCATCGCCGGTGAGCTCAACGACGCCGTTGGTCGTCTTGACGCGAATCTTCGTGGCGCTCACCGTTTTGTCTTCGGCAAACTTCGCTTTCACCTTGGTCGTGATGGTGGTGTCCTTGATCGGCTGATCAGAGCCGCCGCTTTTCGCGGACTTGTCGCTCTTCGCGGGCTTGTCAGCTGAAGCTGCGGCCGTATCTTTCGCCGCGACCTGAATGTTGTTCTTGACCGATTTCACGCCTTTGACCTGGCGCGCGAGCGTTACGGCGCGCGATGCTTTGGCTTTGCTCGCAGCGGTTCCAGTCAGGTTGACCACGCCATCGACGGTTTCGATTTCGACGTTGTCGGTGCGCGTCTGCTTGTCGCCGACGAGCTTCGCTTTGACTTTGGTCGTAATGACCGAATCGTCGATCGGATGCGCCGAGCGGCGGGCCGGATCGGCGCGCCCGTTGTCCTTGATCGTGGCGCCCGGCGTTTCGTTGGTGCTGGGCGGCGCCGCGGATTTGGTCGTGTCGGCTGCGATTACACCGGCCGGCAGCAAACAACTACCGAGCACCAGCGTGGCGATGGCAAATTTGGTTTTCATGACGATTCCCCCTCGAGTTAATTTCAAAATTGATGCGCACACCGCGGTCAGCTGCCATGCGCAAGCATCCGCAGTTTCTATGAACGCGGCCGAAACGTCTGTGCGTTAGCGAACAAAGCGCTTAATGCTCTTTGCCGCGCGCTGGTTTTCTTCTGCGGTTCATGATCGGCGTCGCCGAAATTCCATGCACTGCGATCGAGGCCGCGACCACGGTCAGCACCAGCGGCACCAGCTTTTCGGCCAGTGCCGATGGAATACCCGCTTCAATCGCGTACATGAGGTAAAAGAGCGAGCCGATGCCGCGGATGCCGAACCATGACATGACCTTCAGTTCACGCCGCGAATATTTGCTGCCGATCAAACCAAGCAAAACCGAAAGCGGCCTGATCAGGACGAACAGCGCGAGCGCGAGCCACAGTCCGCCGTGATCGACGCTGACGGTGGAAAGTGTAGCGCCGAGCGCAAGCACGACGACGAATTCGCCGATGCGTTCGAACTGCTCGTTGAAACTCAGCACCCTCGCCACCATGTGCGCCGGTGCGGTTGCGGGATGCGTAACGATTTCGGATTCCGACACTTTTGGCATCGTTTTTTTGTGATCGTCTGCGGACAGCGTTTCAATGTGGCGCAGCGCCAGCCCCGCCGCGAGTACGCCGAGAAAGCCGTTGGCATGCACCCACAGGCAGAGCCCATAGCTGGCTGCCATCAAGCCGAGCGCCTGAAAATCGTCCCAGCCGACGGCTTGCTTGAATTCTTTACGGACGTAGAGCACGAGATGCCCCACGGCTTTGCCGCAGAACCAGCCGATCGCAAGACCCGCGGCGGCGGCCCACAACACGTCGACCGCAAGCCAGCGCATACCATAGGGCCCGAGGCCGCCGACGCTCATCAAGCTCAAACCTAGCAGCACGAATGGAAACGCAATGCCGTCGTTCAGGCCGCCTTCCGCAGTCAACGCGAATCGCGACCGGTCGCGATCGTCGGCGTGCCTGACCTGGATGTCGGATGCGAGTACAGGATCAGTGGGTGCGAGGATCGCGCCGAGCAATACCGCAGCGCCCGGCGAAAGATCCAACGCGAAAACGCCGATCAACGCAATCACGCAGATCACCACCGCCATCGAAATCGTTGCAAGCCTGAAAGGCAGGCGCCACAACGGATCCGACAGCGACGTGCGTAACTTGAGCCCGACCGTAAACAACGAGACGATGACCGCAATCTCGCAACCGAGCATGAGTTCCCACGAATTTTCGACCGGACTCAGCGAAACGATATTGGCGCCGGCCGGACCCAATGCAACGCCTGCGAGTAAATAGATGAGGCCGGGACTGAGCGGCAGGCGATCGGTTGCCGAGCCCACGAGTGCCATTACCAGCAGTAATGCGCCCGCGACGAGAAACCAGAATGAAGCCACTTGCCTCCCGATATATTATGAAATGCCGCAGGTCTGTGAATCAGACTGGCGGAAAGTGGTCGCGCAGCTGTGTACGACGCCAGTCCTCGCGAACGGTTCCCGTCGGATTTGGACCAGCGCGAGCCCTCAATTGCGGCCATCAGCGTCGCCGCACAAAAAATATGCTATTAAGACCCCATGCTCGAAACCGTGATCAAGCAATGAGTCAGGCAGACGCGCCGCGCGCCAGGCGCAAGATCAGCGCGTTCGGACGTTCGCTCGAGATTCCGCAGGTGTCCTGGCGCGATCTCGTGGTCGCCGTATTACCTGTGGTGTTCATCACCGCGTTTGCAATCTGGCTCGCGCTTCATTTCGTGCGTCCGGCGCCGCCAACGACCATCATCATCACGAGCGGTCCCGAGGGTAGCAGTTACAACGCGGCAGCGGAAAAATATCGCAAGACGCTCGCCGCGAACGGAGTGAATCTCCAGATTCTGCCTTCGGCCGGCGCGCTCGAAAATTTAAACCGTCTGCGCGATCCAAACGTCAAAGTCGACATCGGCTTTGTGCAGGGCGGCCTGCTGGTGGACGGCGATGCCGGCGATCTCATGTCGCTCGGCAGCGTCTTCTATGCACCGCTCGTGGTTTTTTATCGCGCGCCGGCGCCGCTGGGGCGGCTGTCGGATTTTAAAGGCAAGCGGATCGCGATCGGGCGCGAGGGCAGCGGTGCGCATTACCTCAACCTTCAATTGCTAAAGGCTAACGGTATCGATGCACGCGGCTCGGGCCGGTTGCTGACTCTCACTGGGGCGGACGCCGCCCAGGCTTTGCTCAGCCGCAAGATCGACGCCGCAATGTTGATGGGCGACGCGGCGTCGCCGGAGATCCTGCGCAAGCTCGTGCACTCGCCCGGCATCCGCCTGATGGATTTCACGCAAGCCGAAGCGTATTCACGTCGTTACCGCTACCTGTCGAGGCTCGAGCTGCCGATGGGCTCGATCGACTTTGCGCGGAACAAGCCCGCCCAGACGTTGTCGCTGATTGCGCCGACCGTCGAGTTGGTGGCGCGACCTGACTTGCATCCGGCGCTTTCGGATCTATTGATCGAGGCCGCGCGCGAAGCGCACGGGAAGCCGACGCTGCTGCAGCGGGCCGGTGAATTCCCGGCGCCGCTCGAGCATGAATATCCGATCAGCGACGACGCGGCGCGCTATTACAAATCGGGAAAAGGTTTTCTCTACCGGCACATGCCGTTCTGGATCGCGAGCCTGCTCGACCGCACCGTCGTCGTGCTGGTGCCCATCATCGTCCTGCTGATCCCGGGCATCAAGCTGGTGCCGGCGATTTACCGCTGGCGCGTCAACATGCGCATCTACAAGCGCTACGGCGAATTGATGGGCCTCGAACGCGACCTGCGCGCCGACCTCACGCCGCCGGAGCGCGCCGAACTGGGTAAGCGGCTCGATGAAATCGAGGCGCGCGTGAATACGAGCAAGATGCCGCTGCCATACGCGGACCAGTTTTACGTATTGCGCGAGCACATTAATTTCGTGCGGCGGCGGCTCGCGGCGACGGGCGGTGAACCGACTGCCTGAAACGCCGCGGCAAGTATGAGAAAATCGCGGCTCCCGCATCAACCTTGAACGTCATTCCCGCCCGCGCGGATGACCCCACTTTGGAATCGCACTCCCTATGCAGCTCCCGCTCGAAGACATTAAAGTTCTCGATCTCACGCACGCGCTCGCAGGCCCTTTCTGCTCGACGATGCTCGCCGATTTCGGCGCCGAGGTAATCAAGCTGGAGCCGCCGGGTGAGGGCGATATCGCGCGTGCCTGGGGCGTGCGTACGGGCGGCGGTGAATCGTCGTACTTCGTGAGCCTGCACCGCAACAAGCGCGGCATTGTCGTCGACCTTAAAAATCCGCAGGGCAAAGAATTGTTTTTCCGGCTCGTCGAGAAATGCGACGTCGTGCTCGAAAACTATCGCGTCGGCGCCTTGAAGAAGCTGGGGCTCGATTACGCGCAGGCAAAAAAACGTAATCCCGGCATTATCTACGCGTCGATTTCCGGTTTCGGCCAGGACGGTCCGTATCGCGACCGCGCGGCGCTCGACCTGATTCTGCAATCGGAAAGCGGCATGGTCAGCGTAACCGGCGCCGAAGGCAGCAGCGGCACGCGCGCCGGCGTCTCGATAGCCGACATGACGGCCGGCATGTATTCCGCGTACGCCGTCATGCTCGCACTGCGCATGAAAGAAAAAACCGGCGAAGGGCAGGAGATCGATGTCTCGATGCTCGAAGGCCAGCTCGCATTGCTGAGCACGATGATCAGCGCCTATTGCGCTGACGGTAAAGTCCCGAAGCCGACCGGCAACACCTACGCCGCACTCGTGCCATACCAGACGTTCCATACCAAAACGCGCGATCTCGCGATTGCGATCGCCGGCGACAAGCTGTGGCGCAAACTGTGTCCGGCAATCGGTTGCCCCGAACTGACCGACGATCCGCGCTTTTCGCGCGCGCTCGAGCGCAACAAAAACCGCACGACGCTGCTGCCGATGCTGCAAGAGGTTTTCCTGACGCGTCCGTATGAAGAATGGGAGCCGCTGCTGCTCGCGAACGATATTCCGGTCGGCGCGATCAATGATCTCGCGCAGGTTGTCGACCATCCGCAGGTCAAGGCGCGCAATGCGCTGGTCGAAGTCGAGCATCCGGCTGCGGGCAAGGTGCGCGTCATCCGTTCGCCGGTGCGCCTGTCGAAAGCGCCGTTCGCGGTGCGCTCGCCGGCGCCGATGCTCGGCCAGCATACCGAGGAAGTGCTGCGTGACGTGCTCGGCATGAAACCCGCAGAAATCGCGGCGCTTCAAGCGGCCGGTGCGCTGGGCGCCAAGGCGTCTTAACTTCGTTCGAAATCGACTTTCCCGTTGAGCGTCCGGCGCCGCCGCCCGTCCTTCAAGCCGCGGTACGCAAACAGCGGTAAGATTCGTTTCCTTTGACGTCGAGAGAACCGGCATGGATCAGCCCTCCGCAGCACCCGCTACCCAAGCACTTCCGCTTGCCAAAATTACCGTGCTCGACCTGACGCTCGCGCGCGCGGGCCCGACCTGCGTGCGCCATCTCGCCGATTGGGGTGCGACGATTATCCGCATCGAGCCGGTCGAGACCATTGGTGAAGATCTCGCCGGCAAGCGCAGCGGCTTCGATTTTCAAAACCTGCATCGCAACAAGAAGATGGTGCGGTTGAACCTGAAATCGCCCGAAGGGCACGCCGCCTTCATGAAACTCGCGGCGAAAGCCGACGTCGTCATCGAGAATATGCGCGCCGAAGTGAAGCACCGGCTCAAGGTCTCGTACGACGACGTGAAGAAGGTCAACCCGCGCCTCGTCTACGGCAGCATCAGCGGCTTTGGCCAAAGCGGCCCCTACGGCAAGCGCGCGGGTGTCGACCAGATTGTGCAGGGCATGGGCGGGCTCATGTCGATCACCGGCTTGCCCGGACAAGGCCCGGTGCGCGTCGGTATTGCGATCGCGGATCTGACCGCCGGTAATCTGCTCGCCTTTGCGGTGATGACGGCCCTCTTCGAACGCGAGACCACCGGCGTCGGCCGCTGGGTGCACACGAGCCTGCTCGAAGCGCAGGTTTTCATGCTCGACTTCCAGGCGTCACGCTACTTGATGAAAGGCGAAGTCGCGGGCCAGGCCGGCAATGATCATCCGACGGGCGTGCCGACGGGCGTGTTCCCCGCCAGCGACGGCCTGTTCAACATCGCCGCCGCGTCGGCGCGCGTGTTCCTGCGCTGCTGCGACGCGCTGGGCAAACCCGAATGGAAAGACCGCGAAGACTGGAACACGCAGGCCAAGCGCAGCGCGGCGCGCAAAGAAATCAATGCCGCGATCGCTGAAATCACCAAGCACAAGCCGACGCAACACTGGGTCGAGTTGTTCGAAGCGGCCGGCGTGCCGTGCGGCCCGATCAATACCATCGACAAAGTGTTCGCCGATCCGCAGGTGCAGCATCTCGGCATCGCGACGCCGGTAACCAGCGAATCCCTCGGCGACATCAAGCTCGTCGCCTCGCCGATCAACATGACGGGCGTCAGCAAGAAAATCCGCACGGCCACCGCCGAAGCCGGCGCTCATACGGATGAGATTTTGAGCTCAGTCGGCTACACAAAAGAACAACTGCAGCAAATGCGCGCCAACGGCGTGATCTAACGGAGATCGCAAATGGATACGGTAAGCACCAACGAAGCAGACAAAATTCTCGGCACCAAAAAAGGCCCGATCGGCACCCTGACATTTAATTATCCGGAGAAGCTCAACGCGATGTCGCCCGAGATGTCGCAGGCAGCCGGCTACGTGATCGACGATTTTGCGAGCGACCCGGCGATTCGCGTCGTCATCCTGCGCGGCGCCGGCACCAAGGCTTTCGTGTCCGGCGGCGACATCTCCAAATATGAAGGCAATCGCTCCACACCCGAGCAGATCGCGCAGTACAACAAAATGTCTTCGGGTTTCCGCACGTCGCTGCGCGGTATCGGCAAGCCGACGATCGCGATGATTCGCGGCTGGTGTCTCGGCGGCGGGCTCGCGATTTCGCTCAACTGCGACATCCGCATCTGCTCTGAAGAGGCGCAGTTCGGCATTCCGGCCTCCAAGCTCGGCATTGGCTATAACGCCGAATCACTCGCGCAGTTGATCGAACTGGTGGGCCCGTCGGTCGCGAAGGAATTCCTCTACACCGCGCGCCGCTATCCGGCCTATGAAGCGCATCGGCTCGGGCTGGTGAACCACGTTTGCCAGGCGCATATGCTCGAATCGTTCGTGAATTCGTACGCCGACAACATCGCCGGCAATGCGCCGCTTTCGATCGTCGCTTCCAAGCGTGTGATCGACGAATATGTAAAAGATCCGGAGAAGCGCAATCAGAAACTCGCCGACGACGCAGTCGCCGCCTGTTTTACGAGCGCCGATTACAAGGAAGGCCGCAAGGCTTTCATGGAGAAGCGCAAGCCGGTGTGGCAGGGCAAGTAGCCGTATTGCCGTAATCAGGCAAGCCGGCCGGGCGCGGAGAAACTCTCGTGCTCCGCGCCATACTCGCCCGGCTCGAGCTGCCGCTGGGCGAGCATCTCGAGAATCGACGCCATCTTATCGGCTTCCTCGTCCCACGAAGTTGACTGCGCCTTGCGCAGGCCCGCCGCGCGCAGGGCGATTCGTTCCGGGTCGTTTTCCAGCAGCCGGCAAAGCGCCTCGGTCACTTCCGGAATGCGCGGACGCACCATGCAGCAGCATGCGTCGGACAGCAGCCATTCCGTGTTCGGTCCGCGATTGCTGATGACAGGTACACCGCACGCCATGAGCTCAAGCGGCGCGAGCGAGAGATTCGTGAACGAGAGGACCAGCGCCAGATCGCAATCGCGATATAACGCGCCGAGCAGGTCCGGATGGACAACGCCCTTGGCGGTGTACGGAAATGGCAATGAATACTGGTCGAGCGTGGCGCCCGCGAGCACGATCTCGACGTCTTCGATCCGCTTTTTGACTTCGGCGAGCACCAGTACGCCCATTTCAAACGCCCGCCGCTCGGTCGCCGGGCGCGCGTAGAAAAATATTTTCTTGCGCGGCCGTGTGATATTGCGGTCGTCCGGAAAATAAATGCGGCGGTCGAATGAGCAGCCGACGCTGTGCGTTTCCATGCCGTATTCCGACGCAAGTTTGGCGCGCAGCCAATCGCCGTCGGTGATGCCGACCAGGCCCATGCGGTACGTCTCTTCCGCGAGCACATAGTCGGAGCCCATCGGGTAAAACCAGGGCTCGTAATCCTGCACGAAGTAACACCGGCAGCGCGTCGCCTGGACCCGCGCGGCCAGATACGCCGTCTGCCAGCCGGTTGCGATGGTGTAATACGCAGGCGGCACGTCATTCATGCCGAGATAGACCATCGCCTTGATCGGCATGAAGCATTCGCAGATCTTGCGCCGCACTTCTTCCGGCGTGCCAAACCACGCGCCGGTATTGACCACGACGCGGCATTCGAAACCGCGTTGCTCGAGCAACTGCACGAAGCGGAATATGTTCAGGTGGCCGCCCGCGCCGAATGGAAACGGGGGGATGATCCAGTTGATCGATCTGCGCGACCCTACCGGCGCGGCCTGCACCGACCCGATCGGCTCGCGCCGCAGGAACTCATACTCAGCCGCAACGTCGATTCGCCTCTCGCCGAAGAAGAGAATCTTGAGCGCCCGGACGAATCGCTTGAGACGTCTAGACATCTGATTTACGTTTCACCACTCGCCGCTCTCACGCCGTGTGCGTTAGTGCCACAGCACCATTAAACCCGGGACGTGTCGTGCGACAGCGCCCCAAATTCTCCTCTGGTGAAGAAAATGGTATCAGCGCTTTCGGCGCAACGGGAGCCGTAAAATGCGAATCATGGTGTAGGTACGAATATGACAATCGGGCACGCTTTGAAATTTTTACTCGCTCAGTGAGCTCATTGCGAGTCGAAGCGGTCGACATTCGCCGTTGGCGCAGGATAATAGCGCTTCATCGAAAGTGAGGCGGGTGCATGAGCGAACGGCTTTCGTTAACCGACGATTCCCTGCTGGCCGGATATGCCGAAAACATTCAGCGCTTTGAGTTCGCGCTCGAATGGTGCCGCGGCAAGCGCGTGCTCGACGCAGGCAGCGGCAGCGGCTATGGCGCCTGGCATCTGGCTGCGCATGGCGCAAGCTCGGTGCTCGGGGTCGACATCGCGGGCGACGCGATCAGCGAAGCGAATGCCAGATACCAGCGCGACAATCTGAATTTCGAATTGCTCGATTTGCAGCTTCTCGATGGCGCCGCGGTGCGCCGGCAGTTTGAAGCGGTCGTCAATTTCGAAACGCTGCCGCATTTGCGCGAGCCCGACGAATTCATCAAGGGTGTGAAGTCGGTTCTTACGGCTGGCGGCGCCTTCATCACGAGCGTGCCGAACGGTGAGGGCGTTGTCACCGACGCCAGCGGCAAGCCGCTGTATCGATATCAACACAAGACTTACTCGGCGGTAGAACTCGAGAAATACCTGGCCGCCCACTTCTCCGAGGTTGTGATGCACGGGCACTGGCTTACCCATCAAGGCCGGCTCCGAAAATTGCGCGCGCGCGAAATGTTTGCCCAACTCGCGGAGGCGTACTACAACCCGCTCGCGCGCGTCGGGCGCGCAATCAAGCGCATGGCCGGCCGAAAAAGCGAAGGACCGCCGGAATTCAGGGGCGAGGCGGATTCGTACGCGGGCGACTACGCCATCGCACCGCTGGCGGCTGCGGCCTGGCCATGGGCGCCGACGACCCTGATTGCCGTGTGCAAAAACTGAGATGCGACCCATGCCGCCGCTCCGTCTGCTCGATCGCCTGAAGCAATACCTCAGGCGCAACGACCGCACGCTTGATGCCGCGTATGTTTACGCGCCCGGCGACAGCGTGGTTGAAGACTATGCGGCATTTTCACAAACACCGTTGGAGCAGGTGTGCGCCCACATCGCGGATTTCCACCGGATCAACGCCGCAGACTGGCATAAGCTCGAAGGCCGGAGCTTTGCCGAGCGCGCGGCTGAATTTTACGAAGCATCGGACAATTTCATTTACGGCATCCTGTCCGCCAATCCCCAGCCCCAGTCCGTCATCGACAAGCTCAACCGATTTAACCCAAAAATCGTCCAGGCGGTGAAAGCGCATCGCGGCAGACGCTTTTTCGAGTTTGGCGGCGGCGCCGGCGTCTTTTGCGAAATCGCGGCGCGCATGGGCAAGGACGTTTACTACATGGAGTTGCCGGGACTTGCGTTTCAATTTGCGAGCTGGCGTTTTCGCAAACTGGGCTTGCACGTCACGACGCTGGAAGCCAAGGCCGGCAGCATTCGCGTCCCGGGCCGCTACGACATCGTTTATACGGACGCCGTACTCGAGCATCTGCCGCCGGCGCTGCAGATGGAAGCGACGGGTGCGCTAGGCGCCGCAGTAGATGACAAGGGTCTGCTCGTCTTTCTGGTCGATCTCGGCGGACCGACCGCAGAAGATCCGATGCACCACGAAGTCGATATCGTGGCGCTGCATCGACGCCTCGCGGATACGGGCCTTGATTGTGAAGACGGCCTCAATACTTTTTGCTCGCTGTGGCGCCGGCTTTGACCGGCTTTGGGCCAGTAAAACGCCGGACACCATCGCCAAAAAAGAAATAAAACGAGAGGGTTTGTCCTACAGACCACACGTGAAACGCACGCCTAAAATTTACGGTCATCGTGTGTCGTGAGAGCCGAACATGTGGCGAATTCATTACAGTGCTGCAGGCGAAAAAACTGTGCGGGTCGATACCGTCGCCACGGAAGCCGAAATGCTGACCGCCGTGCGCCACGTTTATCGCAGTCCCGAGTTTTGCGTTCAATGCGTCGAAGGGCCGGAGGGGAAAAAATTGAACGCAGCGCAGGCCGGGTTGTTTTCCATGCTGATGAGTACTAAGCCGGCGCAATCGCCGGCGGCGCGCAAACCGGCGTCACCACGGAGCGTCGCGCCGCGGCAGGCACCGTCCGAGGCAGAGTCTCAAACGTCGCTCGGTCAGATAACCGTACCGCCCCGACAAAATCACGTCGAATCACCGTTCAAATAATAACCCGGGCATTTCAGCCATCGGCATGGCGGCCGCCTGAATTTGCGCCGGTGCGAGGTTTGCGGGCCGCGAAGACGATTCGCATCGTGGCGCCAAAGTCGCGCACTTCAGCACCCGCCAAAGCACCCCTTCCGATAAGCATCAAGTGCAGCGCCGGCAACCGATAGTGCGGCACCGCGGGATACAGGTGGTGCTCGAGGTGATAATTGACATGGTGCGGGAACAGCACCGCGCGTCCGAGAAAATTAAGAAGTGAACCAGCGGTCCGGTTGCACCGTGCCGCGGTCAACGGCGACGACAGGTCGGTCACGCCGCCGTGCTCGGCAATCGCGCGCAATCGAAGTATCGGCTGCAACACGGTCAACATCGGCAACACCCATAACGTCAGGTACAACGCGAGTGCATGCGAACCGCCAATCGCGTATGAAACGAGCGGCGCGCTCGCCTGGAATGCGAGCACGGCCCACCGGTCGCGGCGCGCACTCGCCCGCAATGCTGGCGACGTGTCGTCGAGCGGCCGCGCGGCGCGGTTGGTATTGGCATTGATCGCGGGCGCGCCGAAAAAGTAAGCGAACGTTTTCCATGAGTTGATGCCAGCAAGGTCCTGCGCGAGTTTTTTGCAGAGATAGCCGACGCCGCGCGGATAGCCGCCATGAATCGCGGTGTCGGGGTCTTCTTCGGTGTAGAGGTTGTTGTGATGCAGACGATGAATCACGCGATACGTGCACATCGAAACGCCGCCCGCCATGCCGATCGCGCGGCCGGCGATATCGTTCAGGGTTCGCGATCCAAACAGCCGGTAATGCGCCGACTCATGCGCGAGGATGAAAAGCGCGTGCTGCTGAACGCCGATCACGAGCACTGACAACGTAACCCACGGACTTGGCCACAGCGCAACGCCAAATGCGATCGCGAGCGTGATGATGGCGAGCGTCAACAGTAGTGATGCGAGCGAGCGCCAGTCGTTTAACTCAGTCAGCGCGGTCAGTTCGGCGGGTGTCAGCGCGCGCCGCGCGGCGGCATTGCCCGCACCGGGACGAATCGCTTCAGTGGAGACCGCAGCCAGCGGCCGCAGATCGTCGCGGAACTCTTCTCCGCGTGCAGCGTTGCGAATCATTGCCATGATGTTTTTCCATCACGTGCTTCGATCCTTGCAGTTTACTCCGCGCACGAACGCGATTTGGAGTTTGTATCCGACCGATTTGTCCTACAAAGCCGCAAGCAGCCGACCGCTCGTTACTCCGCTTTCAAACCCAGGTCCTTCACGACTTTGCTCCACTTCACGTTTTCTTCGCGCAGGAAGGTTGCGTACTGCTCGGGAGTGTTGGCGACGATTTCGAATCCCATTTTGGTCAATTGCTCGCGCACGTTCGGTTGCTGGACGGCGGCGACGATCTCGCTGTTGAGGCGATTGATGATGTCCTTCGAAGTCGCCGCCGGCGCGAGTATGCCAAACCAGGTAATGACTTCGAAGCCCGGCAGACCGGACTCCGCGATGGTCGGAAATTCCGTCGCGACCGTCGAGCGTTTGAGGCCGGTGACCGCAATCCCGCGCATCTTGCCGCTTTTCACGTACGGCATCAGCGCCGACATGCTCGACGTCAGCATCGGCACCTGGCCGCCGACGACGTCGATAATCGCCGCGCCGTCGCCCTTGTAATGGATCGGCACCATCTCGATTTTCGTCGTGCTCTTGAAGAGCTCGATCGACATATGCGGCGACGAGCCGATGCCGCCGGTCGCGAAATTGATTTGTCCCGGCCGCGACTTCGCCAGTGCGATTAACTCCTTGATCGAGGTCACCGGGAACGATGGATTGACCACCATCAGGAGCGGGTTGTGCACGACGCGCACGACGGTTGCGAAATCCTTAATTGGATCGTAGCCGACCTTTGCGTACATGTAGGGCGCGACCGCATGCGTCGTCTGGCTCGCGAGATACAGCGCATAACCATCGGGCGGCGCTTTCGCCACGAGTTCGGCGCCGATCGTGCCGGTCGCGCCGACCCGGTTTTCGACGATGAACGATTGCCCCATGCGCTCGGTCAACTGCTGCGCCACGATGCGCGCCACGATGTCCGACGGGCCGCCCGCGGTAAAGCCGACGACGATACGTGATGGCTTCGACGGATAGGGTTGGGCGTGGGCCGCGGAAATGCCGGCGAGCAGCGCGATGAATACAGTCAGACGCATGTGCTTCTCCTCTCGGTATTGCTTAAAACTTTTAAGCCGCAATTAAACGCGTCGAGCTTGCCAACCTGTTTCAGGCGTTTGCAGCAAGCAGCATGTCCGCGCCTTTTTCGCCAATCGCGATCGATGGAATATTCGTGTTCGACGAGGGAATCGTCGGGCAGATGCCCGAGTCGATGACGCGCAGATTGGCGATGCCGTGCACTTTGAGTTCGGGATCGACGACAGCGGCGGCGTCGGTTCCCATCTTCGTCGTGCCGACCATGTGCCAGCTCGTCTGAATGGTGCCGCGCATGTAATCGATGAGTCCCGCATCGTCGTTCACTTCAGGGCCGGGGCGCGTCTCGCGCACGATCAGCGGCTGCAGCGCCGGCATTTGCGCGATCTTGCGCGCCAGCCTCACGCCCTCGAGAAAGAGCTGCGTGTCGGCCTCGTGCGAGAGATAGCGCGGATCCATGCTTGCCTGCTGCAGTGGGTCGCGCGATTGCAGATGCACGGCGCCGCGTGAATGCGGTTGCAGCACGGTGACGCCGAACGTGAAGCCGGGAAACTTGTCCATGCCGTAACCCGGCGTGCGCGCATAGCGGTCTTTGCCGGATAAAGGCAGCAGCCGCAGCACGAGGTCGGGCTGGTTCGCTTCGGGGCCGCTGCGGAAATTCATCTGCGCGGTGGCCGAACAGATCGTGAGTAGGCCTTCGCGCTTGAACATGAAGCGCAGGCCTTCCTTGAATTTGAGCCACGGGCTTTGCAGCACGTCGTTGATCGTGATCGGCTGCGAGCACTCGAACGTGAGGCGCGTGTTCGGATGATCGCGCAGGTTTTCGCCGACCCCCGGCAGGTGATGAACGACGCCGACGCCGTGCTTCTGCAGAATTTCGCTGTTGCCGATGCCTGAAAGCTCGAGCAACTGCGGCGATGCCAGCGGGCCGGCCGACAGCACGACTTCACGGCGTGCGCGCACCTGACGCAACGTCTTGTCGGCGAGCTGGTATTCGACGCCGGTTGCGCGCTTGCCGTCGAGCAGCACGCGCGTGACCGTCGCATTCGGCAGCACCGACAAATTGGTGCGATTGTTGGCGGGGCGCAGATAACCCGCGGCCGCGCTGTTGCGCAGGCCGTTGCGGGTCGAATACTGCAAGTGAAATGCGCCTTCGTAGCTGCCGTCGTTGTAATCCTTGAGGCGCTTGAATCCCGCTTCTTCGCACGCGCCCACGAACGCATTCGACAGCGGATCGAAATTCTCGAGGCTCGTGCAATGGATGGGGCCGCCGCGACCGCGCACCGCTGCATCACCTTCGGGAAAATCCTCGAGCCGTTTGAAAATCGGCAGCAGGTCGGCGTAACCCCAACCCGTGCAGCCCTGATCCCGCCAGTTGTCGTATTCCTTCGGGTCACCGCGCACGAACAGATTGCCGTTGACCGAACTCGAGCCGCCGATGACCCGGCCACGCGCCCATTTTTGCGTCTTGCCGTTCAGATGCGTTTGCGGTTCCGTCATATAGGGCCAGGTCCAGCGCGTGTCGTTCAACACGTTCGCGACCATCAGCGGAATGTGGATGTTGTAGTTGCCGTCGCGGCCGCCGGCTTCGAGCAGCAGCACGCTGTGGCGGCCGTTCGCGGTCAGCCGGTTCGCGACTGCGCAGCCGGCCGACCCCGAGCCGACGACAACGAAATCAAATTCCGCATCGGGCGGAACGTTGGATACATACATATGCAAGCTCCTCTGTGTGCAATCCGGCGCGCGCGGCAACTGCACTGCGCATTTGATATTATCGGTGTCCGGGTTCAGCGCCAGGCGCGCGCCCGGTAAGTAAATCCATCAGGCAACCTGCGCGCGAACGTCATATTAGACCATCGCGCGCGCCGACGCACAGCGAGAAGGCGGCACCGAATGTCGAAGCGAAATCTTGGTCCTCAACTGGCAGCGGCGCTGTTGGTTGTATCCGGCGCAGGTATCGCGGCAGACAATATTGCTTATCCGGACAAGCCCGTCCGATTCATCGTGACTTTCGCGCCGGGCGGCGGCACCGATATTTTCGCGCGCGCTATTGCGAAAAAGTTTACCGAGGCTTGGGGCCAGCCTGTCATCACCGACAACCGCGCCGGCGGCAACGGCAACATCGGCACCGACATCGTCGCCAAGTCGCCGCCCGATGGCCAGACGATTCTGCTGACGACCAATGCGACGATCGTCATCAATCCGCATCTCTACAAGGTTGCCTACGATCCGGTGCGCGACTTCGCGCCGATCAGCCAGGTCGCAACATTACCGTTCGCGCTGCTCGTACATCCGTCGCTGCCGGTAAAAAATGTCGCCGAACTGATCGCCTATGCGAAAGCAAAACCGGGCGCGCTCAACTTCGGCTCGTCCGGCGGCGGCGGCGGCGCGCACCTCGGCGGCGAAATGATGAAGACGACGGCGAAAATTGACATGACGCACGTGCCGTATAAAGGCGCGGCGCCTGCGCTCGTGGCGCTGCTCGGCAATGAAGTGCAGCTCATGTTCGTCAGCATTTTGACCGCGGCGCCGTTGTTTGAGACCGGCCGCCTGCGCATCATCGCGGTGAGCGGATTGAAACGATCGCCCGCCTATCCGAACGTGCCGGCGGTCGCCGAGACGCCGGGCCTCGCCGGGTTTGAGACCGATCTGTGGTACGGCATGCTCGCGCCGGCCAAGACCAATCCGCGCATCGTCGACAAGCTTTATCGCGAAACCAAACGGATACTCGAGACGCCCGAATTCAAAAACCGGTTTGAGCCGACGGGTACGCAGATGGTCGGCAGTTCGCCCGCCGTATTCGCGCAGACGATCAAGAAGGATCTCGCGAAGTGGGCGGAGGTGATTCGCGTGTCCGGCGCCAAGATCGATTGAATGGTTGCAGTTCAAAGGAGAGAGTAGTGAAAGACAAAAAAAAGCCGCCGACCTGGCCGGATGACATCTATGAAATCTTCAAACAGGTCGGCATCAGGCAGGTAGCGTACGTGCCCGACGCTGGACATACGCAGTTGATCAAGAGCTGCAACGCCGACCGCGAGATGAAAGTCGTGTCGCTGACGACCGAAGAGGAGGGCGTCGCGATGCTTGCCGGCACCTGGCTTGGCGGTGAGCGCGGCGCGCTGCTGCTGCAATCGTCGGGTGTAGGCAATTGCATTAACCTGCTCAGCATCATGAATGAATGCCGCTTCCCGCTTCTCATGCTGGTGACGATGCGCGGCGAATGGGGCGAATTCAACCCATGGCAGATCGCGATGGGGCAGGGCACGCCGCCGGCGCTCGAGAATGCCGGCGTGATCGTGCAGCGTGTTGACCGCGCGAAAGACGTGCGCGAATTTGTATTCGCCGCCGCGCAGCTCACTTTCAACACCAGCCGTCCGGTCGCGCTGTTGATTTCGCAGCGCATCGTCGGTTTCAAGGACTGGAGCAAATAATGGCCAACAAGATTAAATCGACGCTCGACCGCCGCGCAGTCGTCAACAAGCTCCTCGAGAACCGCGGCAATGCGCTAATCGTCACCGGGCTCGGCTCATCGTGCTACGACGTCGGCGCCGCCGGCGACCATCCGAACAATTTTTACCTGTGGGGCGGCATGGGCGCGGCCGCGATGATCGGCCTGGGCCTGGCGCTCGCGCAGCCCAAGCGTCAGGTCATCGTGATTACCGGCGACGGCGAAATGCTGATGGGCCTGGGCGCGCTAGCAACGATCGGCGTCAAGGGACCGCGCAATCTTTCGATCGTCGTGATCGACAACGAGCTTTACAGCGAAACCGGCATGCAGCCTACGCATACCGCGAGCGGCGTCGATCTCGCCGGCATCGCAAAGGCTGCACAATTCACGCGCACTGCGACGATCACTAACGAGGCGCAGCTGAAGTCATGGGTGCCGAAGCTTTATGCGCCGCAAGGCGCCGCGTTCGTTGCCGTCAAGGTCAACAGCGCGCGTTATCCGATGGCGATCAAGCTGCGCGACGGCGCGCATATCAAGAACCGCTTTCGCGAGGCGCTGCTCGGGAATTCGGCGTTCGATTAGCGGGGCGCAAAATCATGAAACAGTTTTGCGCGGCGGCAGCGCTTGCACTTTTTGCCGGCGCAGCCTTTGCGCAAACCTACCCGTCGAAGCCGGTTCGTCTCGTCGTGCCGTTTCCGCCGGGCGGCCCGGCCGACAGCGTTGCGCGCATCCTCGCGCAGAAATTAAGCGATGCGCTGGCGCAGCAAGTGGTGGTGGACAATCGCGCCGGCGCGACGGGCACCATAGGTGCGGGCATCGTCGCCAAGTCACCGCCCGACGGTTATACCTTGCTGCTCGGCACGAGCAACGAACTGGCGATGAGTCCCGGCCTTTACGAGAAACTCCCGTACGATCCGACGCGCGACTTCACGCCGCTGTCGAACGTGATCAACTTTCCGAACATTCTCGTCGTCAATCCGCATCTGCCGGCGCAAAAACTCGCGGACCTGGTCGCGCTCGCGCGCGCGAAGCCGGGCCAGTTGAGCTTCGCAACGTCCGGTATCGGCAGCACCAATCACCTGACCGGGGTCGTGTTCCAGACCATCGAGAAAGTGAAGATCAACTTCGTGCCTTATAAGGGCGGCGGACCGGCAGTCACCGATCTGATGGGCGGGCATGTCGACACGATGTTTGCGACCATGCCCTCGGTCGTGCCGTTCGTGAAAAGCGCCAAATTGAAAGCACTGGTGATTACCGACGATAAGCGCTGGTCGGCGTTGCCCGACGTGCCGAGCGCCAGAGAAGCGGGCATTGCTGCGTTAACCGTCATCACGTGGAATGGCGTGCTGGCGCCGGCCGGCTTGCCGGATGCGATCGTCAGCCGGCTCAATGCCGACATCGTGGCCGTCGCCAATTCGGCGGACATGAAAGATCGCATGCGCGCGCAGGCGGCCGAAATCGGCACCACCACGCCGGACGAATTTGCCGCGATGCTGCGTAATGACTTTGCAAAATGGTCGAAGGTCATCAAGCAGGCGGGCTTGCGCGCTGAGTGACAACACCGTCGAATGACGGGCGGAACCTGCGAGCGTAATTTTTTGTCGATTACTCCACTATAGATTGAGACATCAAGACATGACTTCATCGCTTTCCACCGCGTGCAAACGCGACATCGATTTGGGCAACGGCCGCCGCGGCAGCGTGTACTCGCTGCCCGCACTCGAAACGGCGACCGCTACCAAACTCTCGCGCCTGCCGGTTTCAATCCGCGTCGTGCTCGAATCTCTCTTGAGGAATTGCGACGGCCGTCTTGTGCAGGAAGAGCAGGTGCGCGACCTTGCGCGCTGGCAGCCTGACGCGCCGCGCGAAAATGAACTGCCCTTCGTCGTCGGCCGCGTCGTGTTGAACTGCGCCGCGGGCATTCCGCTGCTTGGCGACCTCACGGCTTTGCGCGACGCGATGAAACGCGCCGGCCGCTCGCCTGGTCTGGTGCAGCCCAAGGTCCCGCTCGACATGACGCTCGACCACACGCTCACCGTCGACTACCACGGCACGGCGGACGCGTTGCAGAAAAACATGCAGCTCGAAATCGAACGCAACTTTGAGCGTTTCAGTTTCGTGAAGTGGGCCACCCAGGCGTATGAGGGCATCCGCCTGATTCCGCCGGGCTTCGGCATCCTGCACCAGATCAATCTCGAATTTTTCGCGCCCGGCCTGCTCGCGAAAGACGGCGTTCATTTTCCCGACACGCTGGTCGGCACCGATTCGCATACCTGCATGATCGCGGGGCTCGGCACCGTCGGCTGGGGTGTGGGCGGCATCGAGGCGTTGACCGCCGTGCTCGGCCAACCGGTTTACATTCTGACGCCTGACGTGATCGGCGTGCATGTGACCGGCCAGTTGCGTGCCGGCGTGACGTCGACCGACATGGTGTTGCACGTAACGGAGATGCTGCGCAAAGCCAAGGTCGTCGGCAAGTTCGTCGAATTTTTCGGCGATGGCATCGCCAACCTGACGGTGCCCGACCGCGCGACCATCGCCAACATGGCGCCCGAATACGGCGCGACGGTCGGATTTTTTCCGGTTGACCCGCAAACCCTGAAGTACCTGCAGCAGACGGGGCGCCCGGCCGATCAGATCGCCGCGACCGAAGCCTATTATCGCCATCAAGGCCTGTTCGGCCCGGTGCGCGCCGGCGACGTCGACTACACATCGACTCTGCCGCTCGATCTCGCGGCACTCACGCCCAATGTCGCCGGGCCCAATCGGCCGCAGGACCGCATCGGGCTCGCCGAACTCAAATCGCAGTTCGTAGCGGTACTCGCAAAGCCAATCGCCGACGGCGGCTATAACAAGGCGCCGGCGACGCCCGCGAAAGAAGGCCCGCGCGATGGCGACGTCGTGATCGCGGCTATTACTTCATGCACCAATACATCCAATCCCGGCGTGATGCTCGCGGCCGGCATGGTCGCGAAGAAAGCCGTCGAGCGCGGGCTCAAGGTCAAGCCGTGGGTCAAGACATCGCTCGCGCCCGGTTCGCGCGTCGTGAGCGAATACCTGAATGCGACGGGCCTGCAGCGGTATCTCGATGACCTGGGCTTCATGCTCGCCGGCTATAGCTGCACGACCTGCTTCGGCGCATCCGGCCCGATCGATGCCGCGCTCGAGAAATCAATCAATGACAACGACGTCGTCGCGTGCGCGGTGCTGTCGGGCAATCGCAATTTCGAAGCACGCATTCACGCGGCAGTGCGCGCGGCGTTTCTCGCCAGTCCGCCGCTAGTCGTCGCGTTCGCGCTCGCCGGCCGCGTGAATATCGATCTCGCCACCGAACCGCTCGGCCACGACCCGGCGGGCACGCCCATTTACCTGAAAGATTTATGGCCGACGCAGGAAGAACTGTCGGCGGCACTCGACGCCGCGGTCAGTCCCGCGCATTACCAAAAAATTTACGGCATGGATTTCGAGGCCGCGCATCCGCAATGGAAGGCCATCGCGCGCGGCACCGGCGAAACGTACGCGTGGACCGCAGGTTCAACTTACATCAAGGAGCCGCCGTTCCTCGATGCGCGCTATACCGGCTCCAGCCTGCGCGACATCCGGGGCGCGCGGGCGCTCGCGATCCTGGGCGATTCGATTACGACCGATCACATCAGTCCGATCAGCAGCATCCGTGCGAACTCGACCGCCGGCAGTTATCTGCAAACCCTGGGTGTCGCACCGAAAGACTTCAACAACTACGGCGCCCGCCGCATGAACCATGATGTCATGATGCGCGGCGCGTTTGCCAACGTGCGACTGCGCAATCAGATCGTGCCGGGCGTCGAAGGCGGATATACGAAACACCAGCCGGACGGCGAACAGATGACGATGTACGACGCCGCCATGCGATACGACAGCGAAGCAGTGCCGCTCATCGTGATCGCGGGCGAGGAATACGGCACCGGCAGCGCGCGCGACTGGGCGGCGAAGGGTACGCGTCTGCTTGGCGTGCGCGCGGTGATTGCCAATAGTTTCGAGCGCATTCATCGCAGCAATCTTGTCGGCATGGGCGTGCTGCCTTGCCAATTGCCCGCAGGGTTAACGGCCGACTCGCTGGGCCTGAAAGGCGATGAAACGTACGAATTGACCGGCCTCGACGACCAGGCGAAACCGCGCCAGGCATTGACGCTGGTTGTGAGGCGTGCAAACGCAAGTGAGGAGCGGGTGCCGCTGACGCTGCGTCTCGACACGCCGGCCGAAGTCGATTACGTCCGCTGCGGCGGGATATTGCCGTACGTGCTTACTGAATTGACGGCGTGAATTCCCGAGGGCGATTACTTGCTGACGACTTCGTGCAGCAAGGTATTTTTCTTCAGCAGCGCCTCGTCAATGGTGACGCCCAGGCCGGGACCGCGCGGCACGTCGACGTGCCCGTCCTTGATTTTGAAGTCGCTGTCGGGGCATAGCGGGTCTTTGGCGGTGGCGTTCAATCCGAACGTAAACTCGGCCGCCCCCATCGTGCGCGCGGCCGGCGTGCTCGCATAGAAGTGCGCGCTCGCGGCGGCGTCCAGCTGCGATTGCACCGCGAGCCCGCCGCAGTTGACGCGAATGTTCGCGGCTTCGCCGATTGCCGCGATTTTTTTCGCGTTGGTCAGGCCGCCCATCTTGTAGAGCTTGATGCAGTACGCATCGCAGGCGCGCGCCTGCGCCAGCGCGTGCGCGTCCTGCAGCGTGAACACGCCTTCGTCCGCCATGACAGGCACGCCGTTCGCCGCGCGGCGGATTTCCGCCATGCCGGCGAGATCGCGCCGCTCGATCGGTTGTTCGATGTAGCCGAGCCCCATCGGCTTGATCGCCTCTATCGCGGAGAGCGCGTCGGCGAGCGTCCAGCCGGTGTTCGGATCTACGCCGATCATGATGTCGTCGCCGACCGCTTTGCGCATCGCGGCGAAGTTTTCGACATCCTTGCGCCAGCCGCGGCGGTCCGCCATCTTCAGGCACAACACCTTGATGCCAAACTCGTCCACCGCGCGCCGGGCTTCCGCGATGATGACGCCGACATCGTCAGCCATGCTGACCGACCATTCGAGCGGTATGCGCGGCTGGCAGCAACCGCCCAGCAGATTGTAGAGCGGCGTCTTCAGCGCCTTGCCGGCAGCGTCGTGCAGCGCGATGTCGAGCACCGAACGTGCAGCCGGATTGCCGGCGAGCCGGTTGTCGAATATCGCATTGATGGATTCGAAATCGAAAATCGATTTGCCCAGCAGCGCGGGCCCGTAGACTTCCTTGATCGCGGAGAACACGCTGGGGGCGGTGTCGGCGACGAAGTGGCCGGGGCTGATCGGCCGCACCTGCGCAATGCCGGTGACGCCGTCAGCGTGTATTTTCACCAGCACGTGCTTGCCGAGCAGGCTGTCGGCGGGACCGGTATCGTAGGCGCCGCTCGAGAAGATGCGCTGCAGGCGCTCCGACAGGGCGGTGATGAAGATTTCTATGCGGTCGATCATGATGTCATCCTCGTAGCTGCTTACTCGGGCTTGATATCCGCTCTTTTAACGACCTTCTCCCAGCGCGGTATTTCCTCGCCGATGAATTTTCCAAACTGCGCCGGCGTGTCGCCCACGGGTTCGAAGCCCTGCGCCAGCATTTTTTCCTTGACCTCGGGTACGCGCATGACCGTGCCGATGTGTTTGGCCAGTATGTCGATACTGCGCTTCGGCGTGCCGGCCGGCACCAAAAGGCCGTACCACGATGCCGCGTAGTAACCGGGCAGCCCGGTCTCGGCTATCGTCGGCACATTAGGCAGCGCGGCGCTGCGCTGAGAAATTGACACGCCGAGGGCGCGTACTTTACCGGCGCTGATCTGCGCCAGCACGCCGGGAATGCCGGCAAACAGCAATTGCACTTCGCCGCTGAGCAGGCCGACGACCGATGGCGCGGCGCCCTTGTACGGTACGTGGGTCATCTCGATGCCGGTCATCGACATGAGCAGCTCCATTGCCAGGTGCGTGACGTTGCCGACGCCGCCGGAGCCGTAGATCAGCGTCCTGGGTTTGGCCTTGGCGAGCGCCACCAGTCCCTTGACGTCGGTCACCGGCAGGCTGGGATTCACCAGCAGCACCGAGGGACCGAGCGCGATGTTGCTGAGCGGCGCGAAATCTTTTTTGACGTCGAACGGCAGTTTCGCCGACAGGCTGGGGATGGCGATCGTCGAATTCGCCATCAGGATGGTGTAGCCGTCGGCATTGGACTTGGCGACGATGTCCGCGCCGATATTGCCGGCCGCCCCGGGCCGGTTGTCCACGATAAAGGTGACGCCGAGTGCGTCGGTCAGCTTTTGCGCGATGACCCGCGCCGCGATGTCGGTGCCGCCGCCCGCCTGGAAGCCGACGACGATGCGAACGGGCCGCGTCGGGAAATCCTGCGCCTGAGGCGCGCCAGCACCAAGCATTGCTGCGATAAAGGATAGCATACGCAGGAGCATCGGTATTTCGCCTTGAGCTGACGGACCGCGAACGCGTCCGGAAAATTAGAACGGCAGAGACTATCAGAGCGAACGCGAGTCGCCAAATAGGGGCACTCAAACACCGGCGCCCAACGGCATCTCGCGCTCGCTATATACTACGCATAATCCCTGCTGTCCCGCCACGGAGCTCCCGTTTTGGAAGGAACAACAATGACTGATACTTCGCTCGCACGACGCAGTGCGCAGCCCGCGCCCTTCGAAGTCGTGCCATTCAAGGCGGCGCTGGGCGCCGAAATTCGCGGCATCGACATCACCACGCTCGACGATGCGGCGTTCAAACAGGTTCACGCCGCGTGGCTCGACCACGTGCTGATTGCGTTTCGCGGCCAATCGGTCAGCGCGGAGGATCTCGTGCGGCTGGTCAAGCGCTTCGGCATCCCCGTTTCGTCGTCGAATCTGCACAAGCGCGATCTGTCCGAGCGCGCGGCGAATGAGTTGTATAACCTTCCGCCCGAAGTGACGGTCGTGTCCAACGTAAAAGAGCAAGGCAAAACGATCGGCATTCTCGGTGACGGTGAAATCGTCTGGCACTCCGATTTTTCGTTCAAGGATGCGCCGACCGCCGCGCGCATGCTGGTCGCCAAGGAAATTCCGCCGACCGAAAAAGGCGGACGCACGATATTCATGAATTGTTACGCCGCGTACGATGCATTGAGCGCCGCGCAGAAACAACGCATCAAGGGCATGACGATCAAGCAGGCGAACATCGTCGATACCGCGATGCAACTGCGGCCTGGTGCTTCACTGACTGAAGACATCCGCTTCACGCCCGGCCCGAGCCATCCGATTATCTCGACGCATCCTGAAACCGGCCGTAATTCCCTGTTCCTCGGTCGCCGCCACAGCTCGTACGTGAACGGACTGTCGCTCGAAGAATCCGAGGCGCTGCTTGAAGAACTGTGGGCGCATGTCGAGCAGCCGCGGTTTTTGTACACGCACGTGTGGAGCGTCGGCGATGTCGTGATCTGGGACAACCGCTGCACGCTGCACAAGCGCGAATCATTCGATTCGACCGAGCGCCGGGTGCTGTATGCCGCGCAGGTCGAAGGCCACAAACCGTTCGAAGCGCCGAACGCGCTCGATATTCCCGCGCATTCGCGCGGACATTTATTCGCTTAAGCAACGCTGCAAGGGATCCATGGATACGCACCACGAGCAAGACGGGCATCACCATCACAGCAATCGCGTTGAAGACAAGCGTCTCATCACCGGCGCCGGCAAATATGCTTCCGATTGGAACGTAGCGGGGCAGCTTTACGGTTACTTTGTGCGCTCGGACCGCGCGCATGCGGAAATCGCCGGCCTGGATACCGCCGCCGCGCTCGCGTATCCCGGCGTCAAACAGATTTTCACCGGTGACGATGCGATCGCCGCGGGTTATGTCGTGCCGCCGCATTCGCTGACGATCCCCGGACGCAACGGCAGCAAAGCGAAACCGACAAAGCGTCCGGTGCTGGCGCACGGCAAAGTGCGTTTCGTCGGCGAAGCGATTGCTCTCGTCGTTGCGGACAGCGCCGCCGCCGCGCAGGACGCGGCCGAACTCGTGCAGATCGAGTATCGCGATTTGCCGAGTGTCGTGCGGCCGGAAGCCGCGCTCGCTGCGGGCGCGCCGCAAATTCACGACGACGTGCCGGGCAACCTGCTGTTCGAAGCCGATGTCGGCAATGAGCAGGAAGTCGAGGCGGCGTTCGCGAAGGCGGCGCACATCACCCGCCTGAAAGTCGAATCGACGCGCGTGTCGCCGAGTCCGATGGAGCCGCGCGCCTGCCTGGTTGCCTACGATGCGGCGAACGATGCGTATCGGTTCAACGTCGTGATGCAGGGCGTGACGACGCTGCGCAAGCAGATTTCGGCGTACACGAAGACGGCCGAAGAAAAACTGATCTTCGAAGCGCGCGACATCGGCGGCGGTTTCGGCCAGCGCACCGTTGCATATCCCGAATACTGCGCGCTCATGATCGCGGCGAAAAAACTCGGCAAGCCGGTCAAGTGGGTATCGACGCGCATCGAGGCGTTCCTCACCGACACGCATGGCCGCGCCAACATCATCGACGGCGCGCTTGCGCTCGACAAGGACGGGAAATTTCTGGCGATGCGGCTCGACTGGATCAACGACATGGGCGCATACCTGTCGCCCGGTTCGGTCGGCCACATCCGCAACACAAGCGTGTGCATGACCGGTGTCTATCGCATTCCGGCTTTGTATGCGACGTTCAAAGCGCCGGTCACCAATTGCACGCCCGTCGGTTCGTATCGCGGCGCCGGGCGACCGGATATCGCGTATGCGGTCGAGCGTATCGTTAACCAGGCCGCGGCCGAGCTCAAGATCGACGCGGCGGAATTGCGGCGCCTGAATTTTATTCCGCCCGATGCATTCCCGTACAAGACGCCGACGGGTTCGACGTACGAGATTGCCGACCTGCCGGGCCTGCTCACCAAGGCGCTGAAGCTTGGCGACTGGCAGGGATTCGCCAAGCGCCGTGCCGAATCCGCCGCCAAGGGCAAATTGCGCGGCATCGGGATTTCGACCGTGATCGAAAACACCGGCGCCGGCAATGCAGACAAAGATGAAGTCGAATTGCGGCTCGATGCGAACGGCACCATCGAAGTGCACACCGTGTCGAAAGCGCAGGGCCACGGCCACGAGACCACGTTTGCGAAAGTCGTCGGCGACGCGCTGGGCGTGGCTCACGAACGCGTAAAGATCGTGCAATGCGCGCCCGGCAGTATGCTGCAGGGCAATCACACCGGTGGATCGCGCAGCGCAGTCGGGGCAGGCAGCGTGTGCTATCTCGCCGCCCAAAAGCTGATCGAAGAAGGCAAGGCGCTGGCGGCGCTCGAGATGAAACTCGAGCCGTCGCAGATTAATTACGCAAACGGAGAGTTCCGCTCGGTTGAATCGAAACGCGTGGTCACGCTTGCCGACCTCGCCAAAACGAAGCCGCTCAAAGTCGTCGCCGAAGGTAAATTCGGTTCGACATTTCCGAACGGCTGTCATATCGCCGAAGTCGAAATCGATCGCGACACGGGCGCTGCTGAAATTGTGCGCTACAGCGCCGTCGATGATTGCGGCGAAGTCATCAATCATGCAATCGTCGAAGGCCAGTTGCACGGCGGTGTCGTGCAGGGCGTCGGTCAGGTCTTCGGCGAACACATCGTTTATGACCCCGAGTCGGGACAGCCGCTCGCGGCGAGCTTCATGGATTACTGCATGCCGCGCGCCGGCGCATTGCGCGAACTGAAGGGCGAAGAGCATCCGACGCCGAGCAAGGTGAGCCCGCTCGGCGTGAAGGGTGTCGGTGAATCCGGTTGTACCGCATCATTGCCGGTGCTGGTCGGCGCCGTTATCGATGCGCTGCGTCCGCTTGGCATTGAACATCTCGACATGCCGCTCACGCCTTCCAAGCTGTGGCACGCGATGCAAAAGTCAAAAGCGGCGTGAGCTAAACCGCAACGGGAGCGCGCGACGCGGTGCGCTCGAAAAAATTGCGCTAGTTGCGATGCGAAACGGACATCGCCTTGCGAATGAACGCTTTCTTTTGTTCCTTGTCTTCAATCTCATCAGCGAGCAACAGATAAAGTTCGGACTCGGTGCCGGCTTTGGCGGCAGCGCGCCTCACCACCACGCGCGCAACAGCGCCGATATATTTCGCCAGTTCGGCTTCCGCTTTAGCCAAAGCTGCCGGTTCGAACCGCGAACCTGCCGAACTGTGCTGGGTCGGATGCGAGTGCGGCTGTGCCGCCTGCACTGAATGGCTCGCGGGAATGGATTTGTCCGCCGCCGTAAACGTCTTGATGAATGCCGCGCGGGCTTGCTCGTCGCTGATTTCGCCCGCTACCGTTTGGACGAGTTGTGTCAGGGTCGGGGATTTCCGGGCCGCCGATTTAACCGTCATGCTTGCGATCGGGCCAACATGCGCGGCAAGTCCGCTCGCCAGTGATTTCAGCAATGCGGGATCGAACGTCTGCGCCGAGACCGACGCAGTTTGATACGGTTGCGCCGCCGCCGGCGCGTGCGATGGGCGGGGACCGGTAGTCACGATCGTCGCTTCGCCGGACGGTGGCGCGCGCAAAATGCCCTGCAGGGCGCCGCGCATCGCGGCGACGGTTTGCGGCCGCGCTTCTTCGGCCGGTGCGAGCGCCCAGTCAATTGCATTGAGCAGATCTGCGCTGTAACGCGCGCGGTCCGCGGCCTGCAATGCCGGTTTAAGCGGGTCGTTGCGCACCCGGGCAGTCGCTTCCACCGGTTTCGTGCCCGTGACCAGCCAATACATCACCGCGCCTAATGCATAAAGATCGCTCCATGCGCCCTGATGGCCCTGCGCGTGATACTGCTCGAGCGGCGCATAGCCGGGCGACACGATCGCTGTCAATTCGGAATCGACGTTACTGATGCGCGCCGAGCCGAAATCGAGCAGCACCGGGCTGCCGTTGTCGTGGACGAAAATATTACGGGGCTTGATATCCCGATGCAGATAGCCCGCCGCGTGGACGACTTCGAGCCCGTCGAGCAACGGCAGCACCAGCGCTCTGAGCGTCGGTTCGCTGAGCGGTCGCCGCGTCGTTATCCAGTCATTGAGCGCCCGGCCGCGGACAAATTCCATGACCATGTAAGCGGTCTGGTTTGCCTCGAAGAATCGCATGACCCGCACGATGTTCGGATGCTGGAACGAGGCGAGCGTGCGTGACTCATCGAGAAACCGGCTGCGGCCCCAGTTGAAAGTTTCGAGCGTGGAATCCGATTTCGAGCGGACCGACTGGTCCTCGCAGCGCAACGCGAGCTCCCCCGGCAGGTATTCCTTGATCGCCACTTTGAGATTGAGATTGACGTCGATCGCAAGGTAGGTCAGTCCGAAGCCCCCGATGCCGAGCGTCGACTCAATGCGATATTCCTGCAGGGTGTAACCCTGCGGCAGCGCGATTTCGGTGCTCAACGTTATGCGGCCGTGGTTATTTTTCGTCGATCAGGCTGATCGCTTTTTCGAGGCTGCGGCGCATGCGGTTAAACGATTTGGCGAGCAGCGCGACTTCATCCTTGCCTGATTCCTGAAGCTCTGGAATATCGAGCTCGCCAACGCTTATCTTGTCGGCGGCCGATGACATCGTCCTGATGGGGCGCACGATCAGCATCGAGAGCATGAGGTTGAGGATCACGAAAAGCACGACGAAGACCGCCGTGAGTGAAGCCATGAAGGTATAAAACGCGCGGTTGGCATTCTGGATCGGCAATGACATGGGCACGGACACGAT
Source organism: Betaproteobacteria bacterium (assembly GCA_028292435.1). Classification (GTDB taxonomy): domain Bacteria; phylum Pseudomonadota; class Gammaproteobacteria; order Burkholderiales; family SG8-41; genus PALSA-1004. The sequence continues at coordinate 48,255 of JAQGMI010000149.1, read as the reverse complement.
CTGGGCGCCGATGACCTCGTTCATCTTCCAGCCGTAGCCGTTGCTCGGTCCGTAAAGTTTGACCATGGCGGCCGGCGCCATGTCGGACGTGGTGTGGCAGACGAGGCACGCCGGATCCGTGATCTTAAATGGCCGCGCCAGATACATCGACAGGCCGGTCGGCGTCATCCGCGTGCCGGAAAACTCTTTTATGGCCTCATTGTGGCGAAATTCGTTCACGATGTCCGTTTCCCACTCAACCGCGCGATTGGTGGGGTTGGTCGGATTCAGCGCGGCTTCCTTGTAGGCGTAGTCGGGATATTTTTTTCGAAGCTGGCTCATGATCTGGGTGGCCGAGAACGCCGGCACGCTTTGCGGCAGAAACTCGTCCTCCGCGACGCGCAAATGCGGGCGAACCTGGCCAACAGTGTATGCGCGCATCGACAGCGCCGCTTCCATCATCACACCCGCCGTGCGCAGCACCTCTTCACGCGCATTCTTGTGCAGCAACTCGTAGGAAATGTAGCCGGATACGCCGAGCCCGAGCACGAAAACGACCAGCAAGACCAGGTTGAACTTTAATCGCAGGCCCATCGCAAGGTCTCCAGAAAAATAAACCAGGCAGTGCATTCCGGACTACAGCCGCGTTGCGCACATCAGTGAAACGGTTTCAGCAGTGGAAAGTATAGGCTTCGCTCGGCCGCCAGAGAAGAGAGGAAACGTTTAATGCCTGCGTATTTTTTTGGCATATCACCGCAGGCGGCGCGACATTGACTGCCCGGGCGCGACGCTTGAGCGGCTGCGGTCTAAAGACCGCGGTCTTCGGCTTGTCCAGCCGCTTTACCTCGGGTATCGTGCCTCACCATGATCGATTTCGGCACCCTAAGTATGGCGGAGATAGTCCGGATGCAGAGCCTGCTGCAGCAGGAGCTGACGCGCCGGTTCGAGCACCAGGTGGCGACCGTTTTCTCCGACATCGTAGCGTCCACCGCATATTTCTCGCGTTTTGGCGACGCCGCCGGCCGCCAGTTGCAGCAGCTTCATCTCGACCTGCTTGGCCGCTGCCTGCCGGCGCACGGCGGCCGCATCGTCGATACCGCCGGCGATGGCGCGTTCCTGACGTTCCCGACCGCGAACGCGGCCACTGACGCAGTCATCCAGTTCCAGCAACTCATATCGCGAGAAAACGCGACGCGCTCGCGCGACCATCAATTGCAGGTACGCATCGGCGTGCATTGGGGGCCGGTCCTGACCGACGGCACGGTGGTCAGCGGCGACTCAGTCAACCTGTGCGCGCGCATCGCCGCTTCGGCGGACAGCGGCGAAGTCAGGCTTACGCGCGACGCGTTCGGCGAACTCGCGGGCACGCACCGCCTCAACTGCCGGCTGCTCGCCCCGGCCGAGTTCAAGGGTATGTCGCGCAAAATCGAGGTCTACACGCTTGACTGGCGTGATCGTGCGCTGTTCCCGCGCAGTTTTCGCGTCGAGGAAACGCAGGAGGAAATCGCGTTGCCGCAACAGGACATCATCAGTTTCGGCCGCCTTGCGGAGCACGAAGGAACCATCGCCAATGACATCGTGCTTGCGTTGGCCGATCCAATGCAAACGCGCCACATCAGCCGCTGGCATTTCGAGTTGCGCCGGTTCGGGGACGGCTACCGCGTGCGTCCGGTGTCGAATGCCGCGACTGAAGTCGACGGTGAGCTGATCCAGAAAGACCGCGAAGTTGCGATTCGTCCGGGCTCGAAAATCCGCGTTGCCAATGCGCTCACCATTGCATTCGCGACCTCGCCGGGCGGCGGCGAGCCCGGCAGTTCGGATGCAACCATGATTGCCGGCGACGTTCACAAGTAAAACGATCAGCGGGAAGCCACGATTGGAACGCCCGGCGAACGGGCGTTTTTTCATTCAGGCGTCTGACGTCTGCAGATACGCTGTTGCCCGTCGAGTTAAAATCGGCGTCACATCATTAAGGCGAGGACCGCATGGGGCAGCAGATCGAAACGATGGCGAAATTTGTCGCCACGACCCGGCTTGAAGATATTCCGCAGGCGGTGCAGCTGCATGCGAAGCGCATCATGCTCGATACGCTTGGCGTGATTCTCGCGGGCTCGTCGCGGCCGGAAGTCGCGCAGCTGCGCGAGCGGCTCGCCCCGACTGCCGGCCGTGGCGCAACGTTATTCGCGCGCGGCTGGCAGCAGCACGATCCACGCACGGCGGCATTTCTCAATTCGACGGCGGGCCGTGCGATCGAGCTTGGCGAAGGTCATCGCTTCGTTTCGTATCAGGGCGCGATGCAGATTCTGCCCGGCGTGCTAGCGGTAGGCGAAGCGACGAAGGGCAGCGGGCGCGACCTGCTCGCTGCTTTGATCCTCGGCTACGATGCCGGCGCGCGGCTTGGCGCGGCGATGACGCCGCGTCCGCTCGCTCATCAAAACGGTCAGGCCGCATTGCTTGGCGCTGCGGCAGCGGGCGCGCGCATGCGCGGGTTTGATGCTGCGCAGACGAGCCTGGCAATGCGGGTTGCGACGACGCTCGTGCTGACGCCGAGTTACAACAACGCCATCAATGGCGCGACGACCTTGAACGTTGCGGGTGGGATGAGCGGCTTCACGGCGGGGCTGGTGCCTGAGCTCGTGCTTGCCGGCTTTACCGCGCAAGACGATGCGATCGAGGAAGCGCTCGGCCATCTCGTCGGCGCCGGTTTCCGCCCCGAGCGGCTTCTCGACGAGCTAGGCACGCGGTGGGAAATTACGCGCAACTGGTTTCGGCTGCGCGCATGCTGCAATCCGATTTATGCCGCACTCGACGCGCTCGAAGCGGCGCTTGCCGAGTTAAAGCCGCAGCCCGCCGATATCGAGCGCATCGACGTTGCGACGTTCGCGTTCGCCGCCGCGATGCGCAATCCGCAGCCGCTCAATTATTTCGCGTCGAAATATTCGTTGCCCCACGTCGCCGCCGCGTTGATCGTCAACGGCCATACCGGTTTCGATTCAGTCAACGACGAAGCGCTCGTCAATCCCGCAATCGCGGCGCTGCGTCAGCGTGTCCATGTCGAAGAAGATCCGAAGCTCAGCGCGCAAGCGCCGCAACTGAAGCCCGCGCGCGTCACGCTCACATTGAAAGATGGCCGCCGCGCGACGCATGCCTGCGACACGCCGCGCAGCGATTGCCTCAATCCTTATACGGAAGCGGAAATCCGCACCAAGTTTCGCGAACTCGCGGCGCCGTCGGTCACGGCCGAAGGCATCGCAAAAATCGAGCACGCCATCGATCGTTGCGAGCAATGGGAGAGCGCCGGCGAGCTTGCTGCACTGTTGCGTCGCTACGGCCGCTGAAGCTGCGGTTACCGGGTCGGAGCGAAAAGGGGAGGAATGAGCGAAGGCTTCTGGAGTCTAAGAGTGCCTAACACGATGAAGCGCGAGTGCAACCCTTCGGGCTGGCACGAGTTTTTGCCCATGGCGGCGTCGAAAGTCGCTTGCTTAGAATGACTAAGCCGCACGCCTTTCTCCTAGCCCTGAACTTGAGGGCCGCCGGCTAGCGGCCGGTCGCGGACAAAGGCGGTCCTGAAGGTGTCAGCGAACGACGCTTGCCGATAGCGGTCTTACGGTACCCGGCTTAAGGCTCGCCTAAGCTTTGTCGTCTAGATTGCGAGATATTGGAAGTCCTTCCTCGCATCGAACCGGAGATCGCCATGCCCAAAACGTACGCTGCATTGAACTCTTCTACTCTGTCGCCGCGCACCAGCTTTGCGCAGCCCGTGCAGGCGACGCCGGAATGCGTCGATTTGGACAATCCTGCCCTGGTCGTCATGACCGACCTGGAGCGCGTGAGTGCGGTCCTGATCCGGCCGGATGACACGATCCGCGAAGCGAACCTGCGCATGATCCAGCGCGGGGTGCGGCTGTTGCTCGTGGTGGACGAAAACCAGATGGTCGCAGGCTTGATTACCGCGAACGACATTTCGGGCGAAAAACCGCTGCAGGCCATTACCGAACGCGGCGGCCGGCGTGAAGACATCGTCGTGCGCGACATTATGACGCCGCAAGACCGGCTCGACGTGCTCGATCTGCAGGACGTGCGATACGCGCGCGTTGGACACATTGTGGCGACGTTAAAGGAATCGGTCCGCCAGCATGCGGTCGTTGTCGATGTTGATGCCAACGGGCGGCAGCGGGTGCGCGGACTTTTTTCGCTCACGCAGATTGCGCGTCAACTCGGCATCGTGTTGCACACGAGCCAAATCGCGCATACGTTTTCCGAAATCGAGACGCTGCTCATGCACTGAGCGCGCTTTGGGGTTGCGGCGCGTCAGGTATGCGCCGTACGATCGCGGCCAATGACGGCGGCGACTGCCTCGAGCGCGAGCGCGGCGCCCAGCAATACGAACGCGGTCAGGACGTTTTCAAACGAAGTGCCGAGAAAAAAATAAGTACCCGCGGCCGCGGCCGCGAACGCGACCACGTGAACGAGCGTGCAGCACACCCCGTTAAACGAATTCAGAACCATGGCGGGCCTCCATCCGTTAACCCTACGCCGATTAGATTACTCCTATCCGCCGGCGTTCACTATCGATTGCAATCAGGCCGGCGTGAGGATGTGAATCAGGCGGCTGGCGATCATTTCCTTGGTCTTTGCCGCATAGGCCGCCATATGAGGCGCTGCAGCATGGGCTTTGAGCGCGGCTGGCGATACCCACTTTTCAATCACGATAAACGTGTCGGCGCCGTATTTTTTCTGGAACCCCGGGCCGTCGTCGAGATCGACGGCGGCGCCGTATTCGATGCAGCCGGTTTCGGCTTTCACGGCCGGCACATTGGCGCGAAAAGCTTCAAGTAAGGATGCGCGCATGCCCGGTTTGGCGGTGATCACAGCGACGACATGAATCATGGTGGTTTACTCTCCGTTGGCTGATCAAATAGGTGATGGCTTTATGCTAGCACGCGCGGCCGAGCGCCCTGCTGCGGTGAGAAATGCCGGCCGCGTGTTAATCTGCACCGTCCAAATTTGCATGGATTTCGCCGCATGCCCACCCGATCCATACCCGCGAAGGACAAGCTCACCATCTGCTTCGCGCACGTCGCCTATCAGATGGCGGCACGGTTTAAGTTGCGCAACACCGGCATCGAAGCGTTCGAAGTCCGCAGTCTCGATGAACTCGAGCGCCGCATTGGCGAGGCCGACGTGCTGCTGGTTTCCGGCATGTGGCGCAACGAATTCATCGCGAAGGCGCCGCGGCTCGCTTTCATTCAGTCAATCAGCGCGGGACTCGATCAGTATTCGCGCGACGGCTTGCGCGCGGCCGGCATCCGGCTTGCGAGCGCGCAGGGCGCCAACGAGCGCGCCGTCGCCGAACATGCGATCGCACTGATGCTCGCGCTCGCGCGCCAGTTACCGCAAGCGCGCGACAACCAGACTGCGCACAAGTGGCGCGGCATGATAGGCGACATCACCCAACGTGAAGACGAACTCGGCGGCAAAACGCTCGCGATCATCGGCATGGGACGCATCGGCTCGCGTCTCGCGACGCTCGCCAAGGCGTTTGACATGCGCGTGATCGGCATCAAGCGCAACGCGGCGACCGGCAAAGGCGCGGCCGATGCCGTCGTCGCGCAATCCGAATTACGCACAATCTTGCCGGAAGCCGATTTTGTCGCGCTGACTTGTCCGTTGACGCCGGAGACCGAAAAACTGATCGACACAGATACGCTTGCAGCGATGCGCCCGTCGGCTTATCTCATCAACGTTGCGCGCGGCCGCGTCGTCGACGAAGCGGCGCTCGTTGCGGCGCTGGAAAAAGGCGGGATTGCCGGTGCGGCGGTCGACTGCGTGTGGGAAGAGCCGCTGCCGGCGTCGTCTGCGCTCTGGCACGCCAGGAACATTTTCATCACGCCGCATACCGCGGGCGAGACGCGACGCTACGAAGATAACGTGCTCGATCTGCTGATCGAAAATCTTGAGCGACTGTGGCGCGGCGACGCCGAACTCAAAAACGGCGTCGTATAGGACTTATTCGGGCTTGATGCCTTGCGTCTTGATCACCGCGCTCCAGCGCGCGATCTCGCTCTTGATGTGGCGCTCGAGTTCAGCCGGCGTCGTGCCGCGCGGCTCGAAACCAAGGGCGGCAAACTTTTCGCGTGTGTCGGGTGCCTGCACGACGCGGTTGATCGCTTGATTCAGCCGATCGACGACGGGCCGCGGCAGGTTCGCGGGGCCGACAATGCCAAACCAGTTCACGACTTCGAAATCCTTGATGCCGCTCTCGGCAATCGCGGGCACGTCCGGCAGCAGCGGCGTGCGCTTGATGGCAGCGACGCCGATTGCTTTGACTTTGCCGCTCGGCAGCATGTTCGAGATCGAACCCAATGCCGCAAACATGGTGGAGACCTGGCCGCCGATCAGTCCGGTAAGCGCAAGATTCGCACCCTGATAAGGCACGTGGACCATATCGGTTTGGGTGCGCGACTTGAAGAATTCCATCGCGAGATGCGTGATCGCACCGATGCCGGAAGAGCCGTAGTTGATCTGTCCCGGCCGCGATTTCGCCAGCGCGACAAGGTCTTTCACCGAGCGGACCGGCATCGACGGATGGATGACGAGAATCTGCGGCGACACCGCCATTAACGTAATCATCGAAAAATCGCGGATCGGGTCGTACGGCGTTTTGGGCTGCAGCGCCGGATTGATTGCATTCGGTCCCGGATTCGCGAGCAACAAGGTGTAACCGTCCGCCGCTGCATGTGCGACAAGGTCAGCACCCAGCGCACCGCCGGCGCCGCCGCGGTTTTCGACGATGGCCTGCTGTCCTAATTGTTCCATCAGGCGCTGGCTCACCACGCGTGCGATCACGTCATTGGCGCCGCCGGGCGCAAAAGGTACTACGATGCGTACCGGCTTAGTCGGAAAATTTTGCGCATGACCGGGTGAGGCTGTCACGCACGCGCAGATTGCCGCGCCGATTTTCCACGCATTAAAACGTTGAATCATTTTTTCTCCAAAGCCCTTGTTATCCGGCGTTGCGCTGCATTTGTTAAACTGGGGCATCAAAATACCACAACTAAATTGATTCGGAGACGCGATGGGCAAGGCGAAGACGGCAGGACTCGAAGTGATGGCGCGCGCAACGCCGGACGATTACATGCGCGACCCGACGCGCTGGGGCAGCGCTGAAGTCGCCGCTCATTTTCCCGGCTTCGAACATCTCGATGTGCGCACGAGCGGCGCAACCATTCGCATGCGGCATGGCGGTTCGGGCCCGCCGCTGCTGCTCGTGCACGGCAATCCGCAAAACCACACGTGCTGGTACAAGATCGCGGCGCGTCTGGCCAAACACTATCACGTGATTCTTCCCGACTTGCGCGGTTACGGCGACAGCTCGCTGCCCGAAGCGGGCGTCGACAACGTCAACTTCAGTTTCCGCTCGATGGCGCGGGACATCCTTGAAATCATGGACCAGCTCGGTTACGAAAAATTCTTCGTCGCCGGCCACGATCGCGGCGGCCGTACGGTGCATCGCATGTGCATGGACCATCCCGAGCGCATTCTCAAAGTGGGCCTCATGGATATCCTGCCCAATCATTATGTGTGGACGCACACGACTAAAAACTGGGCAATCGGCACCTGGCACTGGGGCTTCATGGCGCAGGCCGAGCCGTTTCCCGAGCGCCTGATCAGCGCGGTGCCGGCCGAATATTTTCTGAAAAGCCGCATGGTCATCCGCGGCGGCACGGGACTCGGCTTTCTTACCGATGGCGCGCTTGCCGAGTACGTGCGCTGCTATACGCTGAAAACGATCACCGGCTCGTGTCGCGATTACCGTGCGACGGCGACGAGCGACTACGTGATGGACACCGCGGACAAGGACAAAAAGCTCGAGATGCCGCTGATGCTCTTGTGGGGCGCGCGCGGCCATCCGCCCGAGCGCGCGCAGGAGTTTCTGAATATCTGGAAGAATTACGCGACCAACGTCGTGCAGTGGGAGCCGCTGCCCGCGGGCCATTACATGCAGGAAGAAATGCCCGACAATATCTACGAGCATTTCACGAAATTTTTCGTCGCCTGACATTTACCGGAGGAAACATCGTGTCGCAATTCAAACTCTGCAGTTTCAAAACCTGCCCGTGGGTGCAGCGCGCCGCGATCGTGCTGCGCGCGAAGAATGTGCCGTATGAGATCACTTACATCGATCGCAACAAGCGGCCCGACTGGTTTCTCGCCGTGTCGCCGCACTCGAAAGTGCCGGTGCTGCTGGTCGACGACAAGGAAGCGCTGTTCGAATCCAATGCGATTGCGGAATTTCTCGATGAAACCGCCGCGCCGCGCCTGCATCCCGAAGATGCGCTCGCCCGTGCGCGCAATCGCGCGTGGACCGATTATGTGAGCACGTTTGCCAGCGCGATTTCGAATACTGCATACTCGGATTCGGAAGAAGAGTTCGCAATGCGCGCTGCAAAAATCAGCGACCCGTTTTCGAAGCTGAATGACGCGCTGGCGAAGCGCGGCAACGCCGGCCCGTATTTCAACGGGCCGAAATTTTCGCTCGTCGATGCCGCGTATGCGCCGTTCCTCCAGCGCTATACGTTCATGGACCGGATAAAGCCGCTCGGCCTCATCGAAAAATTTCCACATCTCCTGGCGTGGCGCGATGCATTGCTCGCGGCAGCCGCGGTGAAGGCCTCCACTGTGCCGAACATCGAAGACGTGTGGCAAGAAGGCCTGATTACGCGCAATCGCTGGCTGAAGAAGTTTGTGTCGGAAAGCGTGGTGGGCGCCGACGCAGCGGCGTAGCGCTTATTCCGCCTGCAAGCCGAGTTTTTTGACGACGGCCGCCCAGCGCGCGACGTCGGAAGTCATGATGCGTGCGAATTCGTCGGAAGTCGTCGAACGCGCATCGACGCCCTGGCTGGCAAGCTTCTCGCGCACGTCGGGCATCGCGAGCGTCCCGACGATCTCGGCATTGAGCCGCTGCACGATTTCAGGCGGCATGCGCGCCGGGCCGACGAAGCCGTACCACAGGCTCGCTTCGTAGCCGGGAACGCCGGCCTCCTCGATGGTTGGCAGGTCGGGCAGCGCAGGCGAGCGCTGGGCGCCGGTGGTCGCAAGCGCGCGCAGGCGGCCGGTTCGCACCTGCGGAATCACCGACAGGCTGGTGCCAAACGTCATCGACACCTGTCCGCCCATCAAATCCGATACCGCCAGCGACATGCCTTTATACGGAATGTGCACCATCGACGTTCCGGTCAGCGTATCGAACAACACGCCGGCGAGATGCCCGGATGCGCCGATGCCCGATGAGCCATAGGTAAGCTGGCCGGGGCGCCCCTTCGCAAGCGCGATCAGTTCTTTGACGTTCTTCGCCGGCAGCGACGGATGCACCGCGAGCACGAGCGGGCCGGCTCCAGCCAGCGAGATCGGCGTGAAATCCTTGATCGAATCGAACGGCAGTTTGCGATACATGCTCGCGTTGACCGTGTGGCCGCTCGGGATCAGCGTGAACGTGTAACCATCGGGCGCGGCGCGCGCAACCGCTTCAGTGCCGACGATGCCATTGGCGCCCACCCGGTTATCGACGATGACCTGCTGCTTCAGGCGTTCAGTCAATTGCTGCGCCACGAGCCGGCAGATCACGTCGTTGCCGCCGCCCGGCGCGAATATCGAAATAATGCGGACGGGCTTGGACGGGTATGCCGATTGCGCGAATGCGCAGTGCGCCGTACAAGCGACGACCGTGATGACTGCAGCCAGCCCGGCGCGCATCACGACCTCTACATCACCGACCGGACGAGCCCGCCATCGACGCGGATAGTCGTGCCGGTAATATAGCTCGCTTTGCCCGAGGCGAGAAACGCGACTAAGTTCGCAAGTTCTTTCGGATCGCCGATGCGTCCGAGCGACGTCTCTTCCGCGCGTTGCGCCAACGCCGCTTCGAGCGTGATGCCGAGTTCTTTGGCGCGCGACGTTACGTTGCCGAGCATGCGTTCGCTCAACAGCGATCCCGGGCACACGTTATTGACGAGAATGCCGTCGCGGCCGACTTCATCGGCGAGACTTTTGGCAAACGCGATCACGCCCATGCGCGTCGCGCCCGACAGGGCGAGATTCGGAATGGGCTGATAGACGGTGCTCGCGAGGATGTTGATGATGCGTCCGCCGCCGCGTTTTTTCAGATGCGGCAGCGCTTCGCGCGACATGCGCGCGAAGTAGAGCAGCGAGCGCTGGATGGCGGTTGCCCATTGCTCTTCGGTTGCGCTCACCGATTTGGCGAGCGGCGGGCCGCCGGAATTATTCACGAGCACGTCGATGCCGCCATAGCGTTTGACGGTTTCGGCGATCAGCGCCTGGATCGTGGAATTCTGTTCGAGGTCGCCGGCAAATGCGTGCACGTCGGTGCCGGTCTTGTCGCGTATCTGCTGCGCCGCCGTCTCGATATCGGCCTTGGTGCGGCTGCACATGATGACCTTCGCGCCTTCGCCCGCGAGCACTTCCGCGCAAGCGCGGCCCAGGCCTTTGCTCGCACCGCCGACGATTGCTACTTTGCCTTTTAATTCGAGATCCATTGCGGCGCCTCTTGCGGCTGTTTAAGAAAGAGCCGCCATGTTAGCGCAAAGCGGGAGGCGGGCAATGTCGATGCAGTCGAGCAAATCGATTGTCAGTGTTCCTTACATGAGATTAGCCAAGCGCGCTGTTGCAAGGTAGAGTTGCGGCGACCGATTTTTTCAGGGAGCGTTTCATGCACGCATCGATTCGTTTATTCGCCTTGGCGGCAATTTTCTGCAGCACGCTGTGCGGCGCCGCCGATACATACCCCAACCGCCCGATTCGCCTGGTAGTGCCGTTCGCGCCGGGCGGCGGCTCCGATGTCGTCGGCCGCATCACGGGTCAGAAGCTGACGGACAGTCTGGGCCAGACCGTCGTCGTCGACAATCGCCCCGGTGCCGCGAGCATGCTCGGCACCGATCTGGTCGCGAAGTCGCAGCCCGACGGTTACACATTGCTGCTCGCCGATCTCGCGCTGACGAGCAACGGCGTGTACTACAGGAAGCAGGCGCCGCCCGATCCGCTCAAAACCTTTGTGCCCGTCGCGCTCGTCGCCGAAACGCCTTACATCCTGATGGTGCATCCGGGATTCGCGCCGCAGAATATCAAAGACTTTGTCGCCTACGCGAAAGCCAACCCCGGCAAAGTCAACGTCGGCTCTTCAGGCAGCGGCGGCGGATTGCATCTGACGCTCGAGCTGTTCAAATTGAAGGCGGGGCTCGATCTGAATCACATCCCGTACAAAGGCGGCGGCCCGGCGGTGGCGGACACGATAGCGGGGCAAATCCAGGGAACGTTCATCGGCATGGGCGGTTCGCTGCCGTTCGTGCAGAGCGGACGCCTGCGCGCATTGGTCGTGACGTCGGCAAAACGCAGCGCGGCGCTGCCGAATGTTCCGACCATGACGGAGCTCGGTTACGACGTCGTCGTCACCAACTGGTATGGGATTGTCGCGCCGGCAGGCACGCCCGCGCCGGTCGTAACTAAGCTCTTCGATGAAATCGGCCGCGGCATCGTGCAGCCGGATATGCGCGACCGTATTGTGAATACCGGCCTCGAACCGGTCGCGCAGGTGCCCGGGCATTTTCAGCGGCTCATCGAAACCGAGAGCAAGCGCTGGGCGCAGACAATACGCGACGCCAAAATTCAAACCGAATAAAAGCAATTATATCGAGGCTTTGACGGCCTCGAGAATCTCAGTCGAAAGCGTTGCGTCATCGACCGCGCGCGCGAGCACTTGCGCGCCAACCATGCTGGCCATCGTCGAGAGCGCCTTGCGGCGGCGCGCGGCTGGCGTGCCGGGAATAAGCCGCATGAGTTTTTCCATGCGCACGAGCAAGGCCTGAGCAAATACCTTGCGCACCCCGGCCTCATGGCGCGGCGCTTCGGCGCCGAGCGCGACGAATGCGCAGCCGTCGCCAGGATTGTCGCGATGCCGCTTCGATAGATACGAAGCAGCGACTGCTTGCAGCGTATTTTCAGGATGCTCGGCGATCACACGGTCGATGCGCGTCGCCGACTGTCCAAGCGCGCGCTCACATGCGAGCGCGGCGAGATCTTCCTTCGAGGCGAACTGGCCGTAGAAGCCGCCGTGCGTAAGGCCGGCGTTTTGCATCAGATCGGCGACGCCAATGCCGTCGAAACCGCGTTCGCGAAAGAGGCGCGCCGCGGTGTCGATGATGCGTTCGCGGTTTTGCGCCGCCTGTTCTCTGCTGACTTTCATGGACTTACCCTTATCGACCGGATAGTGCTTGACAGTATACATGACGTCCATCATATAATTCAATCATGACGAACGTAATTTAACCGACGTCATCACATCGATTTAACGAAAGGAATGCACCATGCCAACTAAATCCGCCAAAGGCACCGCGCTTATCACGGGCGCTTCGAAAGGAATCGGCGCCGTCTATGCCGACCGTCTCGCCAGGCGCGGTTACGACCTTGTGCTTGTAGCCCGCGATGAGCAACGCTTGGGCGCAGTCGCTGAAAGATTGAACCGCGAAACCGGTCGCGCCGTTTCACCGCTGGTCGCGGACCTGAGTCTGCCAGCCGACCTTGCAAAGGTGGAAGCCGAACTGCGCGACGACCCGGCGATTACGCTGCTCGTGAACAATGCCGGTATTGCCGACATCGTGCCGCTGCTCGACGCCGACGTCGAAAAAATGGATGCAATGATTCAACTCAACACGGTTGCGTTGATGCGCTTGACCTACGCGGCTGCCCCGGCATTCGTCAAGCGCGGCACTGGAACGATCATCAACATCGCGTCGGTCGTCGGCATCGCGCCCGAACGGCTCAACGGCGTGTACGGCGCAACCAAGGCATTCGTCATTGCGTTCAGCCATTCGCTGCAGCACGAACTCGCCGATAAAGGCATTCGCATTCAGGCAGTATTGCCGGGTGCAACCGCGACAGACATTTGGGAAAGCGCAGGCAAGCACTGGCGTGACTTGCCCGCTTCAATGGTTATGATGCCGGAAGACATGGTCGATGCGGCGCTTGCCGGACTCGATCAGGGAGAACTCGTGACGATACCCGGCCTGCAGGACGGAGCGGAGTGGACGCGCTTCGAAGCCGCGCGTCGCGCGCTTGCGCCGCTGTTCGCGAATTCGATGCCGGCGCCGCGTTACCGGCCATCACTGACCAGAGCGGCGTGATTGCAATGACTCCGCTTGCAATCGCAACGGCCAACAACGCCCCGCTCACGGCGGCAAACGAACCCCTCAATCCGCGCACGACGCGCCTGCTCGAAGGCCCGATCGTGCCGACGCTGCTCAAACTTGCCGCGCCGAATCTCGTCGTTCTGCTGGTGCAATCATCGATCGGGCTCATCGAAGCGTATTGGGTCGGCAAACTCGGCACCGATGCGCTCGCCGGCGTCGCGCTGGTGTTTCCGGCATTGATGCTGATGCAAATGATGTCGGCCGGCGCGATGGGCGGCGGTATCGCATCGGCGATCGCGCGCGCTATCGGCGCCAAGCGTCAGGCCGACGCCAACGCGCTGGTGATGCATGCATTGCTGATTTCGACCGCGCTCGGCATCGCATTCACCATTGCAATGCTCATCGGCGGTCGCGCGCTGTACTCCGCGATGGGCGGACAAGGCGCAGCGCTCGAGGCCGCGCTTACGTACTCGAACATCATTTTTGCCGGCATCGTGCTGCTGTGGATTTTCAATGCGCTCGCCAGCGTGCTGCGCGGTACCGGCAACATGGCGCTGCCGGCGCTCGTGACGGGCGTAGGCGCGGTGCTGGTCATTCCGCTGTCGCCTTTGCTGATTTTCGGATGGGGACCGTTTCCACAATGGGGCATCGCCGGCGGCGCTGCGGCGGTCGTGTTGTATTACGGCGGGGCAATTCCTTTTCTCGCCCATGCGGTCTGGTCCGGCCGCAACGTCGTGCGCCCGACGTTGCGCGAGACAAAAATCCGCCGCCAATTGTTATATGACATTTTGCGCGTCGGCCTGATCGCGGCGGTCATTACCGTCACCACGAATCTAACGGTCGCGCTGACGACCAGCATCGTCGGTAACTCCGGCGCCGCTGCGATCGCCGGTTACGGCATCGGCTCGCGACTTGAATATCTTTTGATACCGCTGGCCTTCAGTCTCGGCGCGCCGCTTGTCGCCATGGTCGGCACCTGCATCGGCGCAGGCAAGCGGGAACGTGCGTTGCGGGCGGCCTGGTCAGGCGCTTTGATCGCCGGCGTTGTGGCGGAGGCGGTTGGTCTCGCCGCGGCATTGTTTCCGGCAGGCTGGATCGCAATGTTCAGCGCGGATGCGGACGTCATTGCGTTCGGCTCGCAGTACTTGCACATTGTCGGTCCTTTCTACGGCTTCTTCGGTATCGGCATGGTGTTGTACTTTGCGTCGCAAGGCGCGGGACAACTTAAGTGGCCCCTCATCGCGGGATTGTCGCGGCTCGCGGTTGCCGGTTTCGGCGGCTGGCTCGCATACGAATGGACGCATGATCTCGGCGCGGTTTTTCTGGCTCTCGGCCTGGCGTTGACCGTTTTTGGCTCGATCGTCGCCTGCGCGGTTTGGCTCGGCGCATGGACGCGCAAAGAAGTTATGCGGGCCTGATCTTCGGTTATCCTTGCGGCGTAACAGAACGTCAACGTTTTAAAGGAGATTTCCCATATGGCTGCACTTCAGGCAGGAACCCCGGCGCCGGACTTTACGCTGGCGAATCAAGCGGGCGAAAAAATTTCGCTCGCAAGCTTCAAGGGGAGACGCACCGTCGTCTCGTTTCTACCGTTTGCTTTCACCGGCGGCTGAAAGAATCAAGTCAGCGGGTTCCGTGAGAACTACGCCCAATTCAAAGCGCTCGACGTCGAGATTCTGCAGATCAGCGCAGACACCGTGCCGAGCCTCAAGGTATGGATGGAACAGCTCGGCGGCCTGCCGTTTCCGCTCTTGTCCGACTACTGGCCGCACGGCGCAGTCGGCAAAGCGTACGGCGTGTTCAACGAAGAGCGCGGGATGGATGCACGATCAGCGTTCGTTCTCGACGCGCAGGGCGTGATCCGCTATTCGAAGGCTTACGCGCCGGGGACGATTCCCGAAAGCACAGAACTGCTTGAGCAGTTACAGAAGATTTAAAGCTTATTAAAGCTTATTAAAGCTTAACCGCGAAGGACGGGAAGGCCGCGAAGGAAACCAAAAACCGTTCGTCGTTCGTGCAAGTTCAAATATTGCCGCCATGGATTTTTATCCTTGGCGGTTTTTTTTGACCTTCAACCTCCAGCACTTCCCTTGCGTTCTTCGCGTCCTTTGCGGTTCAGGCTTGCGCTTTATTCCTGTTTTGACTGCTCCATCGCCTTCAATAGCGTTTCAGGTTCGTGCGCACCTGAAACCGCGACTTTGCGATTGAAGATAAAGTAGGGCACGCCGTTCACGCCGCCCTGGCGCGCTTTCAGATCGCCGCGCAAAATTTCGTCCTTGCCTTCGTCGCCGTCGAAATAATCTTCGAGCAGGTCGCGCTCTAGACCGGCGCGTGCGCCGATGTCGGCCAGCGTCTTCTTGTCGGTCAGGTTCGCACCTTCCTTGAAGTAAGCGGCGAACAGGCTTTCCGCGACTTCATCTTCGCGCCCGTGCTTCGTGCCGTAAAGCATGAGGCGATGCGCGTTGACGGTGTTCGGCTGCACCTTGATGTCGTCAAACTTGAAGTCGATGCCGACCTCACGGCCGACGGCAGCGACGCGCTCATACTTGTTGCCGGCCTTGCCCCATTTGCGTTCGATATAAGCCTGGCGCGAAATGCCTTCCTCGGGCAGATCGGGATTTAACTGAAACGGCAGCCAGCGCACGGCCGGCGGTTCTTCATCGGGGTGTTGCTCCCGGTACATCTGCAGCGCAGATTCCAGGCGGCGCTTGCCGATGAAGCACCAGGGTCAAACAACGTCGGAGACGATGTCGATTGTGATTGGAGGTTGCGAAGCCATAAAGGTCCTTTCGATGAACGCTGAGCCGAGTCTAGCAGGAAAATAAATGCGCTTCGGCCTCAACCCTGTTTCTGGAAAATGATGATGTGCTGCCACGGCAGGCCGCCGATGGTGCGTACCCATTTGAGCGGGTGCGGCGCGACTTCGTTCCGCACTTGCTGCTCAGTCATCGTATGCAGCGGCTTGATTGGCACCTCGGAGTCGTTGCCTCTGAATTCGACAAATACCAGGCGGCCGCCGGGTTTCAAGGCACGCGCGATCGCCGCGAGCATTTCATAGGGATATTCCAGCTCGTGATAGACGTCAACCATGAGCGCCACGTCGAGCGCGCCCGCAGGCAAACGCGGATCGGTCACCGTGCCCAGCACCGGTTTTACATTCCCCGCGCCGCGCCGCGCGATCTGCTTTTCGAGCAGTCCAATCATTTCGGGCTGAATGTCGACTGCGTAAACAGCGCCGCCTTTGCCGACACGCTGTGCCATGCGCCATGAGTAGTAGCCCGTTCCGGCGCCAATGTCGGCGACCGTCATTCCGGGCTTGAGATCGAGCGCGGCCAAAACGATTTCGGGCTTTTCTTCATCGACGCGCTCGGTGCGCTCGAGCCATTGCGCGCCGTGATACGTCATCACGTGCGCGATTTCGCGACCCTGGTAGGTCTTGCCGATGCCATCCGCGCTCGGCGCGACGGTCGCATAGCGCGGCGCATTTGCTTCCTGCGCGGATGCCGCGAGCGCGACCGTGAGGAGCAGCCATGCGGTCAGAGACTTGCGCATGATTTTCTGTAGCGACATGCGGCGATTATGCGGCCCGCAGGGGCACGCGGTCACGACGCATGTTTACGTGTTCCATTATTAGGAATAGGATGCTTGCTCGCAGTCCCGCGGCGCCGAACGCAAAGCCCCGCGTCTAAAAAATCAGGAGGAGATCATGAGCAACGATGGGTTCGATCGCCGCGCTTTTCTGAAGAGTGCGGTCGTGGGCGGCGCTGCTGCTGCCGCGGTCAATGTTCCTCAACCGGCACAAGCTCAGTCAGGTGCGCAAGCAACTGCATCGCCGGGCTACGAATTTCTGAATCCGGAAGAGGGCGCGTTCGTCGAAGCGCTCGTCGATCACATGGTGCCAGCCGACAATCTCACGCCGAAGGGCACCGATCTCGGGCTCAACATTTTTATCGATCGATCTTTGGCCGGCGGTTGGGGCAAGGGCGATCGTCTTTATATGCAGGGACCATGGAAACAGGGCGTCCCGAGCCAGGGTTATCAAGTCCCGCTAACACCGGCCGAGTTGTATCGCAACGGCATGGCTGCGGCCAACGCGCATTGCGTGAAGACTTACAAAAAGACTTTCGACAAAATTACCGAAGCCGAGCGCCAGGAATTTCTGCTCGCGCTGCAAGGCGGCAAAATCACTTTTGAGAACGGCCCGCCCGCGCGGCTCTTTTTCAGCACCATGTACCAGACCGTCATGGAAGGCATGTTCTCCGACCCGATGTATGGCGGCAACAGGAACAAGGCCGGCTGGAAGCTGATCGGGTTTCCGGGCGTCATTGCGGTGAACTATCAGAATGTCGAGAAATTCCGCGACAAGCCGTTCCCGACCAACCCCGTCGGCATTGCGGACATGAGCTGAGGCGACCATGGCGAAAAAACTTAAAGAAGTCGATGTAGTTTTGGTCGGTCTCGGCTGGACGGGCGGCATACTCGCAAAAGAACTGTCCGCGGCCGGCTTGAAAGTCGTGGCACTCGAGCGCGGGGGCATGCGCACCACCGAAAACGATTACTCCGTGCCGCACGTGCGCGACGAGCTGCGCTTCGTGCATCGTCACGATCTCATGCAAAACACGCAGCGCGACACGCTGACGGTTCGCAACAACGTTTCGCAGGAAGCGCTGCCGATGCGGCGCCTGGGTTCTTTTCTGCCCGGCGAAGTCGTCGGCGGTTCGGGCGTGCACTGGAGTGGCCACACCTGGCGCTGGACGGATCACGAATTCAAGATCCGCACGATGTACGAAGAGCGCTATGGCAAGAAATTTATCCCCGACGACATGACGATCCAGGATTGGGGCATCACCTACGCCGAACTCGAGCCGTACTACGAAAAGTTCGAGTACACGGCCGCGGTTTCAGGCAAAGCCGGCAATCTTCAGGGCAAGCTCCAGTCGGGCGGCAATCCGTTCGAAGCCCCGCGCGCGCGCGACTATGCATTGCCGCCGCTCACGCAGATTCTCGCGAGCCAGGTGTTCGCGGAAGGTGCATCGAAGCAGGGCTACCATCCATTCCCGCGGCCGAGCGCGAACGCCTCGCGCGCGTACACGAATCCGGATGGCTCGCGTTTCGGCGCCTGCCAGTATTGCGGCTATTGCCAGCGTTTCGGCTGCGAAGCCAACGCCAAAGGCAGCCCGCACATGACAGTGATCCCGATTGCAATGAAAAATCCGAATTTCGAGCTGCGCACGAATGCGTGGGTGACGAAAGTGTTGAAGGATTCAACGGGCAAGCGCGTCACCGGCGTCACTTACACAAATACGCTGAACGGCGAAGAGTTCGAACAGCCCGCCGGCATGGTTGCGTTGACGGCTTACGCCATCAACAACGTGCATCTGATGCTGTTGTCCGGCATCGGCCAGCCCTATGATCCGGCCACACAGCAGGGCGTCGTCGGCAAGAACTACTGTTACCAGACCGGCACCGGCGCGACGCTGTTCTTCGAAGGCCGGCATTTCAATCCGTTCATGAATGCGGGCGGCTCCAACTACACGTTCGACGATTTCAATTCGAACAACTGGGAATTCGATCGCGCCAAAGCCGGCTTCATCGGCGGCTACAACGTGGGCGGCGGTTTTAACACCGCGCTGCCGATTGGATATCGTCCGGTGCCGCGCGGCACGCCGGCGTGGGGCAAGGAGTGGAAAGCGGCGACCGCCAAGTGGTACCAAACCGCGATGAACATCAACGCGAGCGGTGCCGTGATGGCGAATCGCTACAACTACTTCGATCTCGACCCGACCTATCGCAATGCGTTTGGACTTCCGCTGATGCGCATGACGTTCGATTACAAGGCGAACGAGCACAGGATGGGCGAGCATGCGGCGAAAACGATCAACGATCTGGCGAAGTCGATGAATCCGACGTCGTTCAATTCGGCCATTGCGCGCACCGAGCCGTGGACCGTCGTGCCATATCAAAGCACGCACAACACCGGCGGCACGATCATGGGCACCAATCCGAAGAATAGTGTGCTCAATAAATATCTGCAGAGCTGGGATTGCCACAATCTCTTCGTCGTTGGGGCGAACGTGTTTCCGCACAACGCGTCGTACAACCCGACAGGGCCGGTGGGCGCGCTTGCATACTGGACGGCGGATGCGATCAAGAACCGCTACATGAAAAATCCCGGACCGATGGTGTCGGCATGATCAGAACGACTTTGATAGTTACGACAGTCGTCGGCGCGCTTGCAGCCAATGCCGTTCATGCAGACGCCAAGCGCGGGCAGAAATTATTCGACGAATGCGCAGCCTGTCATTCGACCGAGCCCGGTGCCGGCAACGTCGGCCCGGATTTGCATGGCGTCATCGGCCGCAAGGCGGGCGTGCTTGATAATTTCCGCTATTCGCCGGCGCTGAAGAAAAGCGGCATTACGTGGTCGCGGCAGACCCTTGACGCATACATCCTCGATCCGCAGAAAGCAGTGCCCGCGAACCGCATGCCGTACGGGGGAATGCCCGAAGCAAAGGACCGCGCGGATCTGCTGGATTACGTGCAACAGGCGTTCAAGTAGACACGCGTAAGCAGAGTAGCGCCTCTTCGTAATAGGCAGCAAGCAGGCCCGCAGCGCGATCGCGGGCCTTTACAGATGACGTATGAACGTAGCTCCGCCGCGGTGAACGCACTTCCTGCGTCCAAATCATGAGCGACCATCACGATCACAATGACAAGCATGACAGCCCGCTCTCCGGTCCGGCGAAGCCGGCAAAGCTCGCCGCCGGCATAGCCTCAGTCCGTCGGCTTCGCCATCCTTAGCAGTCGCGCGGCCTCTTCGAACCGTGCATCGTCGATTTCTCTCATGACGCTCTTGAGATCGACGGGTGGCAGGCTGCGCTCGTAACGTCCGGTCAGCGCGACGTCGGGCGTCAGCGCTCCCTGCTCGTAGAGCGACCAAATTTCCTTGCCATATTGTGTCGTCAGCAGTTCAGGCGCGCTACGGCCGAAATAATTGGTGAGGTTGCCAACGTCGCGTTCCAGCATGTCGCGCGCGTGATTGTTGCCGGCTGCATCAACGGCCTGCGGCAGGTCAATGATGACGGGGCCCGCCGCGCCAAGCAGAATGTTGTATTCCGACAGATCGCCATGCACGATACCGGCGGCCAGCATGCGCACGACTTCCCTCATCAGCAGGCCGTGATACTCGCGCGCCTCGTCGGCTGAAAACTCGAGATCGTTGAGCCGCGGAGCGGCCTCGCCGTGCGCGTCCGCCACCAGTTCCATCAACAGCACGCCTTCGTGGAAATTGTAGGGCGTCGGCACGCGCACGCCGGCCGCGGCGAGGCGGTATAACGCGTCGACTTCGGCGCTTTGCCACGCTTCTTCCTGGACCTTGCGGCCATAGCGCGTGCCTTTCTCCATGGCGCGCGCGCGGCGGCTGTTCTTGGTTTTGCGGCCTTCGGTGTAATCGGTGGCCTGGCGGAAGCTGCGCTTGTTCGCTTCCTTGTAAACTTTCGCGCAACGTATCGCGTCGCGGCAGCGGACGACGAAAATCATCGCTTCCTTGCCGCTCATCAACTGGCGCACCACTGCATCGATAAGACCGTCTTCGACCAGAGGCTCGAGCCGCTTGGGAATTTTCATCGCGCAATTATGGGGCTTCCCGGGCTCGCGATTGCACCATCCTGCGCGATTACCCGAGGCGGAAGTCCAAACCATCCCGTGGCGGCGACTCTCGCTTCCGCTTTGCTCGGGGCAAAGAGGCGGTTTAAATCACTTTGCGTTCGCGCAGCGACGCGATATCTTTCTCGCTGTAACCCAACCCTTTCAGAATTTCATCGTTATGCTGGCCGCGCTCGGGCGTCGGTGTGCGCAGCTTGACCGGCTTGTTCCCGAGGTTCACGCCCTGGCCGACGAGCTCCATGTGTCCGAGCGTCGGATGCTCTACTGACTGCGCAATCCCGATGTGCTTCACCTGCGGATCGGCGAACATCTGGTCAATCGAATAAATCGGCCCGCAGGGCACCCCGGCCTTGTTTAGCAGCTCGACCCATTCGGCGCTGGTGCGCTGCGTGGTCTTGGTTTCGATTGCCTTGTTGAGCGCAGCGCGGTTTTTCGAGCGCAGCCGGAAGTCGACGTAATCCGCATGCTTGATGAGTTCGGGCATTTCGATCGCATTGCACAGGCGTGGATACAGCGTGCCCGATCCTGAAATGTTGATGTGGCCGTCCTTGGTCTTGAACACGCCTTGCGGAATGCCGGTCGGATGATCGTTGCCCGATTGCGGCGGTACTTCATGATCGATGAGCCAGCGCGCCGCCTGGAAATCCATGAGCGCGACGAGCGCCTGCACCAGCGACGTGTTGACCCACTGGCCGACTCCCGTGCGCTCGCGCTGCAGCAGCGCAAGCAGAATGCCGAACGAAAGATAAACGCCCGACGTGCTGTCGGAAATCGCGATGCCGGTGCGCATCGGGCCATCGCCCGGCTTGCCGGTGATCGACATCAAGCCACTGACGCCCTGCACGATCTGGTCGAGACCCGGGCGTTTTGAGTAAGGGCCGTCCTGGCCAAAGCCTGAAATGCTGGCGTAAACGAGGCGCGGATTGGTTTTCTTCAGCGTCTCGTAATCGATGCCGAGGCGATGTTTCACGTCCGGCCGGTAATTCTCGATGATGACGTCGGCCTTGTCCGCGAGCTTCTTGAAAATCTTGAGCCCGTCCGGATCTTTCAAATTGATCGTGATGCTGCGCTTGTTGCGATGCAGGTTCTGGAAATCCGAACCGTGACGCAGGTCCCACGAATTGTCCTCGTCGCCCGGCTTGATGAGCTCTTCGACTTTGATGACATCCGCGCCCCAGTCGGCGAGCTGGCGCGCCGCCGTGGGGCCCGCGCGTGCGCGCGTTAGATCGAGCACAAAATACGGCGACAGCGGCAAATCGTCTTTTGCTTCAGGCATGACTTCTCCAGGGAATTAAAACAGGACGCGCGTGCGAATCAGGGCGTCGGCGGAAGACGAATTCTACTGGTGCGCGGCGCTCATCTCAATCGCAGTTGCGATTCGACGCCGCAATCCGCCGGGCATCCGGGGGCATTCGTCCGTATCGCCGTGCCGCTGCTACTCGCAGAATTGCAATGCGATTCAGTTGCGGCAGCGGCGGCGGATAGCTATTCTTCGCATCGGGGGAGCGGCTGACCGCCAGGTCTCCGCGCCGGCCCAAAGTAAATTGCGGCGGCCAGAATCGCGTCGAATGAGGATACGAGGCATCCAACCAGTGAATGAAACCCCGCACCGACTCGAGCAAGTATCCTTCTACAAGGTCGAATCGCCGCTGCTGGCGTTCGGAAAAAACGTCGTGTCGCAATGCGGCGAAGACGGCATCATCGAAAGAATATTCGAGATCGTAAAACCGGCCAACCAGTATTGCGTTGAATTCGGCGCGTGGGACGGCAAGTATTTGTCGAACTGCTGGAACCTCGTTACCAACCGCGACTGGGAAGGCTGCTTCATCGAGGGCAATGCGAATAAGTTTGAGAGCCTGCTCAAGACCTACTCGCAAAACGCGAATGTCTGCTGCCTCAACCGGTTCGTCGGCTTAGACGGTGAAAGCTCGCTCGACAACATTCTGAGCGAGATTCACGCGCCGGAAAACCCGGATTTCGTATCGATCGACGTCGACGGCACCGATTATTTCATCTGGGAGAGCCTGGTAAAGCACCGGCCGCGCGTGCTGGTCATAGAATTCAACCCGACGGTTCCGAACGACGTTATCTTCGTCCAGGAAAAATCTTTTGAAGTGAACCAGGGCTGTTCACTGCTCGCCCTGATCGTGCTGGGCCAGGAGAAAGGCTACGAGCTCGTTTGCTGTACGAGGTGGAACGCGTTTTTCGTCGAGAAAGCGCTGTACCCAGCGTTCAATATCCCGAACAATTTCATCAATAACCTGTACCGGCCGGAGTCCGATGGCCGGATATTCCATGGCTATGACTCGCATATCTACGTGACCGGCATGCCGCAACTGAGATGGTCGGGCGTGAAGCTCGGGCACAGCGACCTGCAACTCGTGCCCCCTGCCGAGCAGCAATTCAGCGACGCGCAGAAGCGCTGATGCGGATTTACTCTTAGACGCGCCCCGCGCTGATGCCGCCGTCGACCGGCAGCTCGATGCCGGTGATGTACCGCGCTTCTTCGGATGCCAGAAACACGACCGCATTCGCGGTATCCCAGCCGGTTCCCATGAAGCCGATCGGCACCGCGGCGTGGCGCTGTGCGATCAGTGTCGCCGCATCGCCGATGCCGAGCTGCTTGACGAGTCGCTCTTCGACGAGCGGCGTGTGCATCGTGCCGACGATAACCGTATTGCAGCGAATGCCTTTTTTCACGTACGCCATCGCGGTCGAACGGCTGAACGCGGCAAGCCCTGCTTTTGCCGTGCTGTAAGCGACGTTGACGCGACCGGCGACCTGGTGACGGAACCCCGCGATCGACGAGATGTTGATGATGACGCCGGCCTTCTGCTTTTCCATCACCGGCAGCACGAACTTGCAGCCCATGAAAGCCGTTTTGAGATTCAAATCGAGCTGCGCGTCCCACACCTCTTCGGTCATCGACACCGGATCGCCGGCCGCCGAGCCGCCGCAGTTATTGATCAGGATGTCAATACGGCCGAAGCGCTTTACGCATGCGTCGACCGCGGCGCGCACTTCGTCGGCGTTTGTCATGTTGCACGCATGCACGGCGCACACGCCGCCTTCTTCTTTGATGACGCCCGCGGTTTCCCTGGCAGCGGCTTCCTTGATATCGGTGGTGAAAATCTGCGCGCCCTGACGCGCGAGCAATACCGCGGTCGCTTTGCCGTTGCCCCAGCCCGGGCCGACACTGCCGGCGCCGGCGACGAATGCAATCTTGCCTTTCAAATCGAGCATGGCAGAACTTCCCGTGATGAGTGGTTGGATAGCGGCTGATTTTACCGCGTTCGGCTCAGTGCTTGACGCGAGCATGAGGTTTGACGGAAGCTTCGCGCTCACCACGTTTCGCAGCATTTCCTCCTTCAACTCTGATCGGTCATTTCATGTACCCAAACACCCAGCTCTTCATCGATGGCAAATGGTGCGCCGCCGCTTCCGGCCGGACAATGCCCGTCGTCAATCCCGCCAATCACCAGGAGATCGGCACCGTTGCTTATGCAGAGAAAGCCGACCTCGACCGCGCGCTCGAAGCCGCGGACAAAGGGTTCAAGGTATGGCGCAAAGTATCCGCGTTCGAGCGCAGCAAGATCATGCGCAAGGCGGCGGACATTTTCCGCGAGCGCGCGGAAACGACTGCCAAGTACATGACTTTCGAGCAGGGCAAGCCGGTCGGCGAAGCGAAACTCGAAGCGCTGGCGGGCGCCGATCTGATCGACTGGTTCGCGGAAGAAGGCAAGCGCGCTTATGGTCGCGTGATTCCGGCGCGCGCCGAAGGTATTTACCAGCTTGTGGTGAAAGAGCCGGTCGGTCCGGTTGCCGCATTTACGCCTTGGAATTTTCCGATCAACCAGGCGGTGCGCAAATTGTCGGCTGCGCTCGCGACCGGCTGCTCGGTGATTCTCAAAGCGCCGGAGGAGACGCCTGCGTCGCCGGCCGAACTCATACGCGCGTTTGCCGATGCCGGCGTTCCCGCCGGTGTCATCAATCTCGTTTACGGCAGCCCTGCGGAAATTTCGGGTTACTTGATTCCGCATCCGGTCATTCGCAAGATGACATTCACCGGCTCGACGCCGGTCGGCAAGCAGCTCGCGGCACTCGCCGGTCAGCACATGAAACGCGCGACGATGGAACTCGGCGGTCACGCGCCGGTAATTATTTTCGACGACGCCGACATTGACCTCGCAGCGAAGACAATGAGCTTCATGAAGTACCGCAACGCCGGACAGGTCTGCGTGTCGCCGACGCGCTTTCTCGTGCAGGAAGGTGTCTACAAGCAGTTTGTCGAAAAATTTGTCGACGGCACGAAGGCGGTAAAGGTCGGCGATGGTTTCGATCCCGCGACCAAGATGGCGACGCTGGCGAATCCGCGCCGGCAAAGTGCGATGGTCGAGCATGTTGAAGATGCGAAGAAGCACGGTGGCAAATTGCAGACCGGCGGCTTTCCCATCGGCGAAAAAGGCAATTTCTTCGAGCCGACAGTCATCACGGAGCTTGCAACCGACGCAATGGCGATGAACACAGAGCCGTTCGGTCCGCTCGCGATTATCAATCCGTTCAAGAGCTTTGACGACGCAGTGACCGAAGCAAACCGGCTGCCGTATGGATTGGCCGCGTATGCGTGGACCAAATCGACCAAGACCGCGACAGCGATTGCTTCGCAAGTCGAGACCGGCATGATGACCATCAACCATCTCGGCTTCGCATTGCCCGAGGTGCCATTCGGCGGCGTCAAGGATTCCGGCTACGGCTCAGAAGGCGGATCCGAAGCGATCGAGGCTTATCTTGTGTCGAAGTTTGTGACGCAGGCGGGCGTGTAACGTAGTTTGGTGCGCATCAAATTGTCAGTGTTAAAACGGGGAGTTCACATGCGAAGAGCGTGCTACGCGCTGATGCTTGCATCCGCCATCACTTACGCCGCGGACTCGCCGACGAAGTCGTGCGCTGCAACGGGCGCTGACATTGCCTGCACCACGCAGGGCGCCGCCCGCGGCGTGATTGAAAACGGCCTGCTGGTGTTCAAAGGTTTGCCTTATGCGCAACCGCCTGTCGGCAACTTGCGCTGGCGGCCGCCGGTCATGCCGGCGGCGTGGGAAGGCGTGCGCGATGGCGGCGGCTTCGGCGCGATCTGTCCGCAAATCATCGGGAAAGAAGTGGTCGGCGCCGAGGATTGCCTCACTCTGAATGTGTGGCGGCCGCGCGAGTTGCCCGCACAGCGGTTGCCGGTCATGGTGTTCCTCACCGGTGGCGGCAATCACGGCCTCTCAGGTGTCGGCACTTCGAACTTCGGCGACGTCAAATATGAAGGCGGCGCGCTGGTTCCCGAGGGCGTTGTCTTCGTCAGCTTCAACATCAGGCTCGGCGTGCTGGGTTTTCTCGCGCACCCCGCCCTCGATGCGGAACGGCCCGAACGGGTTTCCGGCAATTACGGCAATCTCGATCAGATCGCGATGCTCCAATGGTTGAGGCAAAACATTGCGGCATTCGGCGGCGATCCGCAACGAATCACGCTGTTCGGTACATCGGCCGGCGGCGGAAACATTTGCGCGCTGATCAGTTCGCCGCTCGCGCGCGGCCTTTTTCAGGCCGCCGTGATGCAGAGCAGTGTGCCAACCGGCTGCGAGATACCGACGCTGGCCGAAGTGCAGAGCCGCACCGGACAGCGTGTCGTCAAGGCGGCGGGCTGCGATTCGGCAGGCGACGTCGCCGCGTGCCTGCGCGGCAAAAATGTGACCGAGATTGTGTCCGCCGTGTCGGCGGCGACCGACGTTCTGCCGCGCACCTACGGACCGAACATGGACGGCGTCGTGTTTCCCGACCAGCCGATCAAAATCATCGCGCGACGCGAGCATGCGGCAATGCCGGTCATCATCGGCACCACCGCGGATGAGACGACAGGCTGGGTTAGAAGCGGTGGCCCGATCACCGATCAGGCATCGTACGCGGCCCAGATCGAAAAAACGTTCGGCGCTGCTGCGCGCGATCGCATACTGGCCGCGTATCCGCTCGCCGATTATCCGACGCCGCAGAAGGCTTTCATTCAACTGACGACGGATGCGCAATTCACCTGCACGAGCCGCCGCGTGGCGCGCGTTTTTTCGGCTGCGCAGAAAGAGCCGGTTTACCGCTACCTGTTTTCGCACACGATGGAAAATGACCCGCAGCTCAAGGCCGTTTCATCCAATCACACCATGGAACACGCATTCCTGTTTCCGATCGCGGGCAAATATAAGCCGCTCGAATCAGATCTCGCCATGCAAAAACTCATGGTCGGCTACTGGTCGCGCTTTGCGCGGGCAAGTGACCCTGGCAACGCGCGTGACCCGCTATGGCCGGTTGCGGCGGGCGACAATTACCTGGAGATCAGCGCCAAGCCGAAGGCCGGTCGCGGGCCGGACGCCGCGAAGTGCGATTTCTGGGATGCGCTGCCGGTGCAGTGGCCGCATCTGTAATGCAGCGCACCGGCGAGCGCGGGCCCTGATTCGTTTATTGAGCGTTGCCGCCGGGGCCGGCAGGTCTCAGTATCGGATTTGATGCAGCTGCCTGAATGATGATCGCGCTATCCTCAGGCAAAAGAAAACCGGCCTGCTCCAATTCACGCGCGGCCATGCGGATCTTGTTCACGTACTCGTCGCGGTTGCGATAAAGCTCTGCGAGCGAGGGCCGCGTATCGTTGGCCGCTTCGCGTTCCGCTTTGGTTTTCGCGAACGGCACGTAAGCACCGAGCAGCATGCAGCCGCGCGACAGCGGCAGGTTTTGAGCCGTATGCGTGCCGAGCGGCGCGACGAGATCCGGCAGGCGCACGCCGCCGCTGAGCGAATTACCGCCGGTGTCGCGTTGCGGCTGCTGAATGACCGATTTCGGCAGATGCTGAGGCGCGCGCAGCACGTTTGGATCGCCGGTGGCGGGCTCCAGCGCCATCAGTCGGTTCGCAGGCGGTTGTGCATTACTTGCTACCCACTCGTTCAGTTTGAGAAACGTGGCACGCGACACCGGCGTCCAATCGAGATTGGACGGGGCAAGCTTGCACCCCCGCGAATCCATCACGCGTACATGCGATCCGCCCGGAATGTCGTATACGCGCACGTTCGCCGGGATCGGCCGGTCGGCAGTGCCTTCGGCGCCGGTGCGCGACAGCGACGCGCGCAGCGACAGATAGTCGGATTGCGAATTGATCATGACGAGCTTCGGCGGCGTTTCGCCGCGCGCCTCGACCTTCGCCAGGATTTCCGCAGGCGTAAACGGTCCTTCGTTGACGCCGCGAAATTCGGGTACGTCAAAGCTGGCGCCAGCGTCGGCGCTCGAATTGGGACCGGTGCCCGACTGCATGATCGGCAGCATGCCCGCAGCGGAAACAAAGATGTGCATGCCGTCGAAGAGCCGCTTGCCATCGACCTGGTTGAAACCGTAATACAAAAAGGTTTTCAGAAAGCGTCCGGTTTGCGACTTGCCGCTCGCGAGCACGCGCTTGACGGATCCACGCATCGGATTCGGCGTGTTTACCGAGTCAGCCGCGCCATGCGCCAGAAAATCCGCGGGGTCGCGCACGATGGCAAAGCCGACGCCTTCGACGAAACGTTTTTTGCCTTCTGCATCGACGAACGACGGCAGGTCCGCGCCCTTGCCTAATTCCCAATTGACTTCGGCGGTCAGGAAACCGCGGTCCTCGAGGAAACCCGTGCCTTGCTGAATATTGCCCGCGAGATAGGGCTCGTCACGCGGCGAATTGTAAAGCGCGCGCGAATAAGCGTTGCCGCGGTTGGGAATGTCCACGAGCAGCGTACCGTTGGCTTTGCTCATGTCTGCCGGCATGAACAGAATGATGCGCGATGAATACTCGACCTGGCCGCGCGCGTTGCGCTGCGGCTTGTCGATGTCGGGAATGGCTTCGGTCGGCGCGAGTTCGCCGTGCACTTTACCGTGCCAGACGACATAGTCGCCGGTGCGGAATGATCCGTACGGCTGCTTCGATGTGATCTCAAGCCGCGTAACCTTCGCGGCAACCGGCGCGATGCCTGTGACGAGCAGCGCGGCGCTCAGTGCAGCAATAACGGCGCCGCATCCCCATGCGTGTTTCGACATTTTTTGTTCTCCTCCAAAACCGCGCGAGTGCGCGGCCCGGCCATTTTACCTGCCGGTCAGGAGACTTGCGAACCGCTTACTGCGAAGCTTGCACATGGATAACAGCGAGCCCGCCGTCATCCATGGCTCGCTACTACGTACTACTACGCTGGGGCGTGCCACCCCGCGTCCGCCCACAGCTGGCCGCTCACTGCCGAGTTGGTCAGCATGAAGCAGATGGCATCGGCAATTTCGTCGGGACGAATCAGCCGGCTCAATTGCGTGTACGGCAGAATGTTCTTGTTGATGTAGTCCTCGCCCAGCGCGCGCACCATCGGCGTGTCGGTGTAGCCGGGATGGATCAGGCCGCAGCGCACGCCATGGAACACGGCTTCTTTCATGATCGTCGCCGCGGCGCCTTCGAGGCCTGCCTTCGTACTCGCATACGAAATCTGCCCGCGATTGCCGGTCGATGATACGGAGCCGATAAACACGATCGCGCCCTGCATGCCTTCGGTCGGCTGCCAGCGCTTGAGACCTTTCGCCGCGCGGTTCTCCGCGATGCGGCCGATCATCTCGAGCGCCCAATACACCGGCGCAATCAAATTTACGTCAACCACCTGCTTGAAAAGTTCGACTGGATAAATTTTTGCCTTGCCCGTTTCGCGGTCGACGCGAACGGCGAGATCGTCGCGCGTGATGCCGGCCGCCGGCACGCACATGCTGATAGTCTCGAATTGTTTGGCCATCGTATCGAACACCGAAGTGCGAAACGCGTCGTCGGTCGTATTGCCGCGAAACGCATAAGCAACTTCGCGGCCGGCTTGCGTGTTGATTTCTTTGGCTACTGCGCCAACGTTCTCGCCCATATCGACGAGCGCGACGGCGCGCACTTTCCGGTCTGCGAGCTGCAGCGCGACTGCGCGTCCAATGCCGCTGGCTGCGCCGGTGATGACCGCAACCTTCCCTGAGATTTCCATGAGCGCCCTTTGGTTTTCAAAAGCAATATTGTAACGCTGCAACGCACCAAATACGCTTGATAAAGATCAAGGCGCGGCACGAAGCGGGTCTTAACACACTTTTTTCGTATACCGCATCGCTTTGATACGTAAATGTTTTTTACGCTACACCCAATCGAAAGCTGCACTACTATTTAATTTTTCGCGCTTGCGGCAGTGCCAGAATCAAGCATCCAATCGCGAGTCCGCCGGCGATTGCCATGGATGCGACTGCCCACCGCGGTCCGAGTGCTGAAGCGAGCAAACCAACGAGCATTCCGCCCGCCGTCGACAGCATCTGGCTCATATTGAAGAGCGCCATCGTGCGGCCGCGGTATTCGGCTGACGAATACGACTGCACGACCGTGTTCACGAGCGCGTTCGAATACACATGGCAGTAGCCGGCGACGATCATGATGACGAGCGACAACCAGTACCACGGCGTGAATGCGAATATCACGATCACCGCCGCATACACGAGTGAAGCGTCGAGCATGACTTTGCCGCGCTCGATCTTGTGGCCCGCTATCGTGATCGCGGCCGCGCTGATGAGCGCGCCAACGCCCATTGCGGCGAGCAGCAATCCCTGACCGCTCGCGCCAACGCCAAGCAAATCGCGCGCAAAAACCGGCAGCAGCGTCGCAAATGGAAAAATCAGCAGGGACGTGGCCGTCGTGACGAAGATGCCGGCGCGCACCGGCTCGTTATGCCATGCGTACTGCCAGCCTTTGACGATGCTTTGCATGAAAGGCTCGCGCTGCGCGCCTTTGGCACGCGCCGGCATCGGCTGCAGCATGTAGGCCCACACCGTGGCCAGGAAAAGGAATACCGCCTGGACGGTGTATGCGCCGCCGGTGTCGACGAAGCCGATAAGCACGCCGGCGAGCGCGGGGCCGAGCAGGCGCGCGGCGTTGTAGACAATCGACGTGAGGCCGATCGCATTCGTCAGGTACTCCATCGGCACTGTGTCGGAGACCAGCGAAGTGCGCGCCGGATGCTGAATCACCTGCATAATGCCCGCGAGCACGGCGGTCACGTAAACATGCCACGGCTCAATGCGGCCGGCGAATATCAGGATCGCCAGCACCGCGAAGAACAATCCATTCAGCGCCTGCGAGAAAAGCAGCAGCGTCTTGCGCGAATAGCGGTCCGCCGCGCTGCCCGCGATCGGCGAGAAAAACAACAGCGGGATGAACTGAACGCCGCGCACCAGCCCCAGCTGCACGACCGAATCGGTGAGCTGGTAAATGAGCCAGCCGCGCGACAGCTCGTCCATCCAGGTGCCGAGATTGCCGAACATCTGGCAGCCCGTGACAAGGCGAAACTCGCGGTAGTGCAGCGCTTTAAAGGCGCGTGACTCGCGCAGCGCCGACAGGAAGGATTGCATCGCCCGATTGTACCGGTTTAGCGGCGTGCTTCCGTTTGCCCGCGGCGGACGATTGCTTCGTTCGACGACGACATTGACCGGCTGCTCTGTTCGCTTGCGTACGGAGACCGCGTCTGCAAAATCGTACAATGCAGGTGCAGCGAACGGTAAATTGCAGCATGGCAAAGGGCCGAATGCCATCGACCGGATCAATCGACAGCAGTAACGCGGGCAGTCATTTCGAGCAGTATTTCGAAATCGTGCCGGCGGTGACGCCTGCGCTGCGCGACGAAGTTTTCAGGATCCGCCACCAGGTCTATTGCGAAGACCTCGGCTTCGAACCGGTGCGGCAAGACCGGCGCGAAACCGACGAATACGATGCGCAGTCGCTGCATCTGCTGATGCGCAGCGTCAAGACCGGTGAATTTGCCGGCTGCACGCGACTCATTCTTGCGCGCGCGGACGATCCGCAGGCATTGATGCCGTTCGAGCGCGCCTGCGCCGAATCGCTCGATCGCTCGATCATCGACCCGGCGGCGCTGCCGCGTGTTTCCATCGGCGAAATTTCGCGGCTGTCGGTGGTCGCAGCGTTTCGCAAGCGCAAAGGCGAGATGCAACAAGCCGCGCCGCTCGCGGACAGCGATTTCGGCACTCCACCGCGGCCGCGCTTTCCGTACATCCTGGTCGGGCTTTATCTCGGCGTGGTCGAGCTCGCGCGGCTGCACGGCATCAAAACACTGTTCGTGCTGACCGAGCCGCGCCTCGCGAATCATCTGGGCCGGATCGGCGTCGAGATCAAGCCCATTGGTGCCGCCATCGAGCATCACGGCACGCGCATACCGTCCGTAATGCAGACGAACGAAATCATCGACAACCTCAAGCCATTGTTCCGGCCGCTCTACGCGAGCATTGCGAAAGAAGTTGCGCCGGTGTTCCCGGGCGCTTGACGCCGGCATGCCGCAGGCGGAAGCTGTCGCGGCAATCGAGGCTCTGCCTCGAATCGAGGGGAGGGCAGCGCGATGCCGCTACGATGGATTCCGCTTTTGTTGCTCGTTGTATGCCCGGCTGCGCTCGCGCAAACGTTTCCCGACAAGCCCGTGCGCATCATTGTGCCTTATGCGACCGGCGGCTCGACGGATCTGGTAGGTCGCATACTCGCCGACGGCGCGACCGAACCGCTCGGCCAGTCGATCATCATCGATAACCGCGCGGGCGCCGGCGGTCAGACGCGAGCAGCGAGCAGGGCTCCCGCTTGCGGGATGTGAGCGTCCGCGAGCCGGATGGCACGCCGTCGAAGCTAACTTCGCGTCTGCGGCACACGTCTCCGGGGTCGCATCCCCTAAAGGGGTTCCCCTGCTCTGCCCTTCGACGGTGTATCGGTACCGCGTCAGTCGCACGCTCAACGCCTGACGGCTATACGCTCGCCGAGTGCACCGTCGGCACCTGCGCGATCATTCCGGGGCTCGTCAAAAATCCCGGCTACGATCTGGCAAAAGATTTTGTGCCGGTAATCCTGATTGGCGGCGTCGCGAATGTATTCGTCGTGACGCCGACGTTTCCGCCGAAGACAGTCAAAGAACTCGTCGCGCTCGCCAAAGCGCGTCCCGGGCAGATCGTGTTCGGCTCGGGCGGTGTCGGCAACTCGCCGCACATGACGGTTGAACTGCTCAAATACCGAACGAAAATCGATATGCTGCACGTGCCGTACAAAGGCTCCGGGCCGGCAATCATCGACGTCGCCGGCGGCCAGATCCAGATGATGGTGGAGAACGAGCCCGCGGTTGTCGCCCACGTCAAAAGCAAACGCCTGCGTGCGCTCGCCGGCACCGGCCCGCAGCGCTCGGCTGCGCTTGCCGAAGTGCCGACGATGATCGAGCAGGGTTACGACGACTTTGTTGTCGAAGCCTGGTTCGGCGTGCTCGCGCCGGCGAAGACGCCGCGTGCGGCGGTCGACAAGCTGAATGCCGCGTTCAATACAGCGCTACAGAATGCAAAGACCCGCAAGCGGCTCGAGGAAGTCAGCGTCAATATTGCTGGCGGCGCACCGGAAAAGTTTGGTGCGCATATGAAAGCGGAAATTGAGAAGTGGGGGAGTGTGATTAAGGCGAACAATATTACGGTGGAGTAAGTGCCAAATAAATCTTATTTGCCGAGTTCTAAAAATTTGTGCCGAGAGCTCGTTTCTGCAGAACAATAACGCGTGGCCTTGCGCCCTTATCCAAGGCAAAACCTAGGCCAGCTCGATAAATTTCCGGAATATAAAAGCGAGCTTGATCGTCTGTATCCCTGTCTTCGAAGACGACTCCAATGTCTTTTAACATCTCAAGAGTCTCTGTATGAATTCCAAGGAGTCGAGGATCAAAGGGAATCCGTTTTAGCGTAGGATCTTTTGCATTCATGTCGTTTACCCATGCCCTAAATAGCGTGTATTCTTGGACTGCCTCGTCGACTTTTGCGCGACTACAAGGCTCTAGAGCATTTCGAACGGCACGAGGAAGTAATAGTCGATCGGTCCATTCAAGGGGGGATCCCCCGTGCATGCCCTCGGAATTCGCTGCTGCAAATTTTAAAAACCTAACTATGTCGCGGGCTTGAAGTCGACCCTTTAGATCAGTTAGCGCAGCATAAATCCAATTTGCACTGTAAGCCTCTCGGGATCCCGACGGCCCTAACTTATGCCCCCACAATTTGGTTAGGACGGTAAGCAATTTCTCGCGCGTATAGGACGCGAGCGCCTCTTGTTTCGCTCCAATAATCTTTGCTTCAGCACAAATCCAATAAGCCAGTCTAAGGAACGAATCTGCATCCCAAAGGAGGCGAAAGCGATCGTATCTTTTTTCGAACTGACCTCTGTTCTGAGGGACAACAGCTTTCACATAGTCCTCCCTCAAAAAGACAACGATCCCGATAGGATTCCCTTGAATTTCTTCAAGCCGATTTGGTAGCTCTATTAATGCCGTCAATGCTTCACGTTGCACCTGATCTTCCGCAATTCTAGGAAACAGTTCCTCTAATCCATCGAACAAGAAAACGATGGATTGGTCTACGCTTTGAAATTCGTCACAAAGTTCCGAAAGTAATTCTGTCTCGGCAACCCCGACACTCCGGGCAAGGCTTCTAATCCAAAAGGAGGCCCATTCCGCTTTTGACCAATTGGTGTTTTTCGCTAACGCGTTATCGATCCGATCCTTAAAGTCAGTCGCTGAAAAGCGCGAGCCAAGGAACGGCATCGTGCTTTTGAATGATGTGGCGCGTGCATTTTCAATAACAAGCCTGGCTTCATGGCCGAGGTTCAGTGATTGAGTAACCGGAAAAATAGTCGCTTTCGAATTGATATTGCTCGCGCCTGCAGTTGCTTTATTAAGAAATTTTTTCCAAGTCTGCAATCGGCAAAGTTGGATATATGTAAACGTCTTTCCAGAACCCTTTGCGCCAATAGAAATTACATTCGGCAAAGTGTCGTAAAACTGCGTAGCAAAATTGCGTATCGAGTCCGTAATAAGCAGATCATTGCCTAGGCCTTGCTCGCCAAATTCGAAACGAGCGCAAGTTTCCTTTAGCCGCGTAACTGCGGCATTGGAATCCGGGTCGATATATAGATCGGGATTTACGATTTCTAATTCTTGGTCGGCCGCCCATGCCGAAGCAAATGGGTATAAAGAAGAGTGACGAAGCCTCTCGCCAAGCGCTTCGTCAATCGACTTGACGTTCAGTAGATTGGCGTCCCAATAGATGTCAATAAAAGACAGTGCGCTATCAAGGGGACTATCTGACGGTGATTCGGCGGCAGCATAAGCAGACTCAAAACTGGTCAGTAGTTTCGTATACGCTTCTGAATCTTTCAGTTCTGGTATCAACATGCTGACAAGAATTTGAGGATCTGCACGAGTGAATGTTTTGCGCCATCCAGTGCCATTCAGCATTGCTGCTAGATTGCGGAGTATGAATGAGGTGCCTGAGACAGACTGTTGCGACACGGTCGATACCAAAAAGCGGTCTATGCGTGGGTCGAAAATTATCGGGCTAGAAATCTCGCTTAATCCAGCACGTAAATCTATGAAAAGAAATTGGGCTTTGAGCGCCTGCGTCAGTTCCACGAGAAGTGAAGCGTATGACCATGCGCCCTCAGAGCGTTTCGTAAGGTGTGCCGGCAAAACACGTAAGTCGATAAGTTGGTGTTCGTCTAGAAAGCTTGGTAACACGTATATTTCGCACACGCCGAGTCTGATTGGGCTGCGCAATAATTCATTTGCAAAGTAGTTCACCGTTTCTTGGTATGGCGTTGTCGACAGCTGAATTGCTTCGAGCAAATTAACCAAAGATACTGTTGGTTTTTGAGAGTCGCCTAAAATATAGGTTAGTCCCGGTGCTTCTAGATCGGCGTCTACGATAAGAATCTTTTTCGGATCGTTACGCTCATTGGCTCTATCAACAAGAGCCTTAACGAACGTCAATAAGGCCGTTGTTCGACCTACGCCACCCTTGAACGAATGAAATGCCACGCATCGCAAAGATTCTGGCAAGTTTCTCGGTTGCGGTAGTGACGTCGGTACGTTAGCGCCTTCCGACGGTATTAGTCCTATGTCTTGCCACAATGGTCGTAAGGTGCGCTGCGATTTGCTACCTTCTGCGGCAATAATTTCTATTGGTAAGGTAGCGTTACCCAAGTCGAGCAGAACCGCTGGCCCTGCACTATTGAAATTAGCGCCAAACCATTGCTTGAATACCTTTGCGACTGCCTCCGTAGCCTTCGGCAGCTCATGAACAGATACTTCTATTCCGTCCGGATAGCAGGCAATTTGGTCAAGACAGTCAGGTAGCACGGTTCCATTCAGTGTGCGTCGCCTAATCTCTCTCTCGATATCTAGCCACGTCAGGAATTTACTCATAGATCGCCTTCAATCCATTTGTAAATTTCGTTGAGTGTGTTCTCGTAGTCTGCATCGGTCGTCAATTTGCACTCAATCCCATATCTCCAAACTTCATTTAGCCGGCCGATCTGCGACGCTCGCTTCTTATTCGCGTGCGCGCCATCGGAGTAATCTGGTAGCTGTCCGTCAAGGGGTTTCAGATATAAGTGCGCCGGCGCGTATAATTTTCCTAGCAGTCGATTAATATCGTGCCTAAAAGTGTCGAAGTCATTGAATTCGTTTGTCACTTGAATTGCAGCGTTTTTAAGGAGTAGAGCTTTTAAGCCGCATTCGACGGCGTAAAACAATAGTAATCTCGATGCATTTCTCTTCGGGATCACAGCGCATTTAAAGTAGCTTTCGTAATTATGCCGCCACGCGCGTTGTAGCTCCCTCTGTGTGATTGGAATCAAAGAGCGTCGTCCAGTTCGGTTTCGGATTTATATGACTGTAGTCAGGGTGCATTATCCATTAATGTCGCGAATCCATTACCAGCCGAAGCAACTGGATTTCGGACGTTGGAAAATGCGCCGCCGCTGTGAATGCAATAGCGTCTTCATCTCTGGCCGCGAAAGATCGCGGCACAGTCGGCGCACTTATTGAATCTGTCAAAGTTCCCTCACCAGCACCTTCCGCCACTTGATCCATCCGTTATTCTGCTGAAGCGCAATCGGTCCGCTCTTATGATCTCCGTTCATGACATTGACGGTGACGACGCCGTTCAGCTTCACGGTCATGTGATCGCCTCTGGCGTAAATCTCCATCGTGTTCCAGCGGCCGCCGGATTTGTAGATTGGCGGGACCGGTACCGTGGCGGCTTGCATGAGCGCGCCGGTGCTGCGTGCCTGGTCGAGGTTCTGGTCCCAGATCTGCGCTTCATAGGCTG
This sequence comes from Betaproteobacteria bacterium, assembly GCA_028292435.1. Lineage (GTDB taxonomy): Bacteria > Pseudomonadota > Gammaproteobacteria > Burkholderiales > SG8-41 > PALSA-1004. The sequence goes on along the minus strand of JAQGMI010000149.1, from coordinate 11,185 downwards.
ACGCGCTGCTGACGTTCGTGGGATTGGTGCAGCGAATGTAAAGGCCGCTGTTGGTATCGTGATCAGCCCAGAATTCGGCGTAGACCTCGAAATCCTTGAACGAGCGCTTCGAGACGAGCACGCTGCTGCCTTTGATGGTGCTCTTGTCGGCGACGATCGCGCCGGCTTCCGGACGCCAGTTGGCGCCACCGAGCGCGTTGAAATTCTCCATGCCTTTCTCGCCGTCGATCAGCGGAATCCACTGCGAGTTGGCGGTGTTGTACGCGCATCCGGAAATCGCGAGTGCCAATGCCAGCGCTGCTGCGCCGATTGTTATCATTCGTTTCATTGCATTCCTCCTGTTTTGTTTTGATTCCGACGATTGCTTCAGGTTACTTTTTGATTGGCGCTTTGGTCAACACGGGTTTCGAAACGCCGTCTACGCCGACGAGGGTGAGAATCGTCAGCAAAGTCTTTTGCGCGCCGAGGTAAGCGTCTTTCGGATCCCACCATTCATTGATCGAGTGATTGTCGCCGTTCAGGCCTCCGCGGCCGATGGTCATCGCGGGGATGCCCAGGCTGATAGCGACATTGGAATCGGTACTGCCGGGAGATTCCAGCTCGGGTTTGAGCCCTACCGCGCGCAAGCTGAGCAGCGCCGTTTGAATGATCGGCGAATCGACCGCCTGTTGACCGGCAGGGCGATCGCCGACGAGCTTGATGTCGACCGTGATCTTGTCGGTTTTCCAGCGCGCATTTTCTTCCACCGCCGCGTCCTTGATGGCCTTGAGTGCCTGGGTCTCGACATCGAGCAACGCCTGCGTGCTCACCGAGCGCATGTCGAGTTCCATCACCGCTTCTTCGGCGATCGCATTGACCGAAGTGCCGCCTTTGATCGTGCCGACGGTAAACGTGGTCTTCGGCTCGGTCGGCGTTTTCAGTTCCGATATTTTGGCGATTGCGCGTCCTATTGCGTGAATCGCGGAAGGCCGGCCGAATGCTGAGAAGCTGTGCCCACCCGGACCGGTGTAGGTAATGCGATAGCGATGGCTGCCAACAGCGACATATGTGATGCGTTCGGCGCGTGCGCCGTCGATTGAAATGAAGCCGTCGATGTCCTTGTGGTCGCGGAACAACGCGCGCGCGCCGCGCAGGTCGCCGAGACCCTCTTCGCCGACCGTGCCGACGAACCAGAGATCGCCGACGGTCTTGATGTTGGCCGCATTCAACGCGCGCACCATCGACAGCAGTTCGACGAGCCCGCGCGTGTCGTCGCCGATGCCCGGCGCGTAGAGCTTGCCGTCTTTTTCCTTGATCGTGAGATCAGTGCCCGCGGGGAACACGGTGTCGAGATGCGCAGAGACGATGAGCTTCGGCCCGTTGCCCGTGCCGCGCCGCACCGCGATCACATTGCCTTCCTTGTCGATGCTCGCGTCGCTGAAGCCGAGCGCAGTCAATCGTTTCTGAAAATCCTGCGCGCGCACCTGCTCCTTGAATGGCGGCGACGGGATCGCGACGATCGCTTTCAATTCGGCGAGTGCGTTAGTGTCGTCCGCTTTGATGAAATCGAGCGCCTGTTTGACCTGGGCGTTGCCCGACACCGCCGTGAATTGCTCTTTTACCGCCGGTGAGATTTCCGGCTCGGCGGCGAATGCCGGAACGGAGGCGACCGCCGCGGCGAAAAACAGTGAAGCGAATTGATTTGGACGCATAAATTTACCTTTCATGTGAAGCGAGTCAAGCGGAAACCTGCAAGCTACGGATACATCGCCCAGCCGACGCGATCCGTTTGTGCTTTAAAGAAATGCCCCTGCGTCGTCGTGACGAACAGCGTCGTCATGTCGGGCCCGCCGAAGCAGCAATTGGTCGGGCGAATCGCTGGCACGGGATGCGTTTCGAGTACGCGGCCACTCGGGGAGAACACGGTGATCATAGGGCCCGGGCCGGCCAGTTCCCAGCCATTGGTCGCAACGATATTGCCGTCGATGTCGAGGCACATGCCGTCGATGCCGCGATGGACTTCGCGGTAGTCTTCGCCCCAGGTAAAAAGCGTCGTGTATTTATCGAGGCTGCCGTCATCCTTGATCGGGTAGGCACGCAGCTCACGCGCGATGCCTTTCTTGTAGCCGCTCTCGGCGACGTAAAGCGTTTTCTGGTCCTGCGAGACGAGGATCCCGTTGGGCTGCGTGGTGTCGAACGTCACGCGCGTGGTCGTGTAAGTGCCGTCGGGCTGCGGGTCGCAGCGCAGGACGGACATGTCTTCGACTTCCATCTTCGAATCTTTATCCCAGTTGCCGCTGTTGACGGGATTCGTGAACCAGATGCGGCCTTTACGATCGACGGCGAGATCGTTCGGCGTGTTGAGCCGTTTGCCGTCCAGCTTATCGGTGATCACCGTGTTCTTGCCGTCGGCGTCGAAGCGCACGATCGAGCGTCCGCCCGAACAGCAGCCGAAGAGATTGCCTTTCGCGTCGTAGCAAAGACCGTTGGTGCGGTTGGTGCCTTCGCGCGCGAGCGTGATGTCTCCGCTCTTAAGGTCGTAGCGCATGATGCGGCTCGCCTGAATATGCGTGAAGTAAAGATGCTCGCCGTCCCACACCGGGCCTTCGGTCAGCGGTTTTGCGGGCGGCTTCATCAGTAATTCGAATTTCCACTGCTTCATGCGTCCTCCTGATTGGTTAAATCTTTGAACCCGAATTGTAGCCGCAGATAAACGCGGATAAACGGCGGTGAAAAATCAGTCGCTTTCAGCGACTCGATTCGCATGCACGGCGCGCATCCAGTCTATGCGCAGATGTCGTTTGTAAAGGCGGGCGCATCGCCGTTAAATCTCAGTTCTCGCCTGCACAGGCGATAACTACTCCAATGGCGGGTGACTCATGCATTCACAAATTTCTCTTTTGCCGGCAAACGCGACGTCACGGCGATTCGCTCCTTCAATCGCACATTTACCCTCCGTTGAAGCCGCGCTCAGTTACCTCAAGCCAATGAACGAGCGCCCGTACAACTACATGTACGAGCCGTCGGCTGGAACCGCGCAACAAAACTGCGAGTATGAAATGCATCGCATGCGCATTACTGAGGCACGGTTGTTATCGCAGCCGCCTTCACTGCACCGGGAAGGCTTTGAGCTGTGGGACGCACCGTCTGCGGTCACCGATTTTCAGAACGCAGACGAAATACAGAACGTGTATTACAAAGAGGTGGCTGAACTCGCTTGTGCGGCCACTGGGGCGAAGCGTGGGTATGTGTTCGATCATCTGGTGCGCAAACGCGAATCCGGACGGCCGGCGCTCACATTCGGTCGTCACGGCGACGGCACGAAGCCGGCGGCCGCCGGTCGAATCCACAACGATTATTCGGAAGAGTCCGGCCGCACACGAATGGCCCAGGTGCTTAAGGATCCGGGCGCCGCTGCCGAAGTTGGCCGCTACGGCATCGTCAATATCTGGCGTTCGATTAACGGACCGATCCTCGATACGCCGCTCGCTGTCTGCGATGCGCGCACGGTACGTGACATCGATCTGGTGCCCGGCGAAGTACGGTATTCGACGCGCACGGGAGAGATCTACCTTCTCGCGCATTCTCCGCAGCATCAGTGGTTTTACTACTCGGCCATGGATTGCCACGAAGCCTTGATCTTCAAGCAATACGACTCGCAGGTGGATGGGGTCGCCCGCTTCGTGCCCCACGCGGCCTTCGATCATCCGCATACCCCGCCGGATGCGCGCTTGCGTGAAAGCATCGAAATTCGTTGTCTCGTCGTTTACGCGTAGCAACAAGGCCTGCACAAAGCGCTAAGGGAAAGCAGTCGATGCCACTCACTGACGAGCGTCGTGAAATCGAGTTTTGGTTCGACTTCGCGAGCAACTACAGCTATCTCAGCGTCATGCGGATCGAGGACGCCGCCGCCGCGACCGGCGCTACGGTCGTCTGGCGGCCGTTCCTGCTTGGCCCCATCTTCAAGTCCTTCGGCTGGGACAATTCCCCGTTTGTTCTGCAGCACGAAAAAGGCGACTACATGTGGAAAGACATGGCTCGTGAGTGCCGGAAGTACGGCTTGCCCTGGAATCGGCCGTCCACTTTCCCGCGAGTTTCCACGCTGCCTGCGCGCGTCGCCATCGTCGCTGCCGAAACGCCATGGATTGGCGAGTTTTGCCGGCGAATCATGCTGCTCAACTTCGCGAGCGACCGCGATATCAACTCGCAAGAAGCGGTTGCCGAAGTACTCTCAAATCTGGGTTTGCCCGCGCTTCAAATTTTGGACGAAGCGCAATCCGAAACGAATAAACCGAGATTGCGCCAGCAGACCGAGACCGCAAAAGCGAAACGCATATTTGGCGCGCCAACGTTTTTCGTCAATGGCGAGATGTTCTGGGGTAACGATCGACTCAATGACGCGCTCAGATTTGCGGGCGAGCGGGTTAAAGCGCGAGATTAATTGCCGCGCGTGACTGGTCGCAGCGATCTGCTTTAGTCAGCGGCGCTGGACGAGCCGAATCGCTCGTGCTGAACGGTGGCAGGTCTCGAGTGCCGCATTGCCCCGGTGATAAGATGCGCGCTCAATCGCTCTCACCCGAAACGTCCGGGCAACAACATGTCGAATTCGCTCAATGCGGCTATACCCATCGCGCTCACGATTGCGCTTGGCTCCGCTCATGCGCAAGCCCAGCAGTACGCGTCGAAGCCGGTGCGCATCATCGTGCCCTACACGCCCGGCGGCGGCGTCGACATCATGGGGCGTCTTGCAGCGCTGAAATACGGCGAGCGCTTCGGCGTTCAATTCCTCGTCGAAAATCGCGCGGGCGGCGGCACAGTCATCGGTACGGAAGCGGTGGCGCGCGCGGCGCCGGACGGCTACACGCTGCTCTTCACGAACAATGCACTGTCGGCGACGCCCGCATTGAACGACAAGCTTCCGTTCGATCCGGTGCAGAGCTTCGCACCGGTCGGACATTTTGCGTCGTCGTACAACGTGCTCGCCGTGCATCCGTCGCTGCCGGTAAAAAGCGTGAAGGAACTCGTCGCGCTGGCGCGAGCGAAGCCGGCCCAGCTTAACTATGCGTCCGCCGGCAACGGCAGCGCGATCCATCTGGCAATGGTCATGTTTGAAAGCGCGGCGGGCATCGAGCTCGTGCATATTCCGTACAAAGGTGCTGCGCCCGCGCTCATCGACGTGATCGGCGGGCAGATCACGATCATGTTTACAAGCGCGCCCGCCGCGCTCGAGCCGTTACTTGCCGGCAGGGTGCGCGCACTTGGCGTGAGCAGCGTAAAGCGGCTTGCCGTGCTGCCGAACGTGCCGACGATCGGCGAAAGCGGTTATCCGGGATTTGAAGTGAACAATTGGCTCGGCATGGTCGCGCCCGCGCAGACTCCGCCGGAGATCGTCGCGCGCCTCAATAGCGAAATGAATGCGATCCTCGCGCTGCCTGAAGTGAAGGATCGGATCGCGGCGCACGGCAACGACCCCGCCGGCGGTGCGCCGGACGTCATGGGCGATCGCATCAAAAAAGAAGTCGGCCAATTGCAGAAACTGTTGGGCAAAAACAAGTCGAAAGCGCGTTGATGAAAACAATCGAAAGGCACGATCTCGACGGCGTGGGCGAAGCCACGCTCGCCCTGGGCACTTTCGTTGCGGAACTCAAGTACGACGATCTGCCGGCGAGTGTCGTCGCCAAAGCGAAAGAATGCGTATTGGACGGCCTCGGCTGCTGCCTGTTCGGTGTGACGCAGCCGTGGACCCAAATGATTCTGGAGATGGTGCGGGAGCAGGGCGGCGCGCTGCAGGCTTCGGTGCCTGGCACCAATTTCCGCACGTCCGTTTCACAGGCGGTGCTCGTGACGAGTACTGCGGGCCACGGTTTCGAGCTCGACGACATTCACGTCGGCGCGCATCTGCATCCCGGTTCGCTGACGGTTCCCGTGGCGCTCGCGTTCGCCGAATCGCTCGACGGCGTCGATGGACGCGCGTTTCTCACGGGTGTCGTCGCCGGTTACGAAGCCGGATTGCGCATCGGCCTCGCGGCGACAGGCAGTCACTTCATGCGCGGCTATCACTTCCAGGGCACGTGCGGCGGTTTCGCGGCGGCGGCAACGGCTGCGCGCATGCTCAGCCTCGACGCGAACAAGACGCGGCACGCACTGGGCATCGCCGGGTCGCAGGCGGCGGGACTCATGGCTGCACAGGAAGGCGCGATGGCGAAGCGCATGCACGGCGGACGGGCGGCGCAGAGCGGCGTGTATTCGGCGCTGCTGGCCGCGCGCGGTTTCACGGGAATTCCGAACGTGCTCGAAGCGCCGTACGGCGGCTTCCTGAGTTCGTACACAGACAGCGCGCAGCCCGCGAATCTTACCCGCGGGCTCAATACCGAATGGCGAATTCTCGAGATGGGCTACAAGCCCTATGCGTCCGCGGCCAGCACGCATACGGCGCTCTACGCACTCGGCACGATCATGAAAGAGCATGTGCTCAAGCCCGACGACATTCAGGCGGTTCATCTTTATTGCAGTACGATGGCGCACCGCCATTGCGCGTGGCCGTACGAGCCGCAGGGCATCACGTCGGCGCAGATGAGCCTTTTCTATACGCTCGCGGTCATGGCTTACGACGGCGAAGTGCTGACGGATCAATTCGAACTCGCGCGCCTCGAAGAGCCGGTGCTGCTCGATTTCATCAAGCGCATCCGCATCGAAGTCGATCCCGCCTATGACGCCGGCGGGGATGCGACGCGCCACGAGTCGCGCATGGCGGTCACGACCCGCGACGGTCGTCGATTCGAGCGCCACGACCAGTATCGCAAGGGAAGTCCGTCGAATCCGATGACCCGCGAAGAACGCCACACCAAGTTCCGGCGGCTTGCGGGCGCCGTGCTGTCCGAATCGCGCGTCGCCGAAGTCATCGCGGAAATTGAAGCGCTCGAGACGTCGCGCGATGTTAAACGCCTTGCCGGATTAATGACGCTCTGATCGCCGCGTTACGGCGTGGGCATTGATGGATGCGTGAGCTTGAACGCGGTTGAGTAACTTTTACATTTCGCTCCGCCTGCAATTCATCTTGCATAACGCTTGTCGACCTCGGGTTCGAGTGTTAAATTTTTACTATTGGCGCACGGCACCAGTGGTTCGCACCAAGCCCTCAGGGAGGAAAATTCCAATCAATTTTTCCGGAGGTCATGATGCACAAGAAGCTGTTATCCGTTGGCGTCGGCACTGTACTTGGTTTGTTTCTAAACTTTCCCGCGTCGGCAGCATTCACGGTTTTCGAAGCGGCCGGCGCAGACCCCGCCGCGATCACGCCCACGCGCGACGCGTTTCGAACGGCGGTGGGTGGCGGCACCGTAGCCGGCGCGAACGGTTTGTTCGGCACCGAGCGGCGTGAGATCAATTGGGATGGCGTTCCAGTAACGTTCTCGGACCCCAATGGCCTGCCAGCCGACTTCTTCAACGTTAACTCGCCCCGCGGCGTCGTCCTTGCGACGCCGGGCACCGGATTTTTGGTGAGCGCGAATGCAGGCGGAAGTGTCCCCACGCTGTTTGGATTTCCGAATGATTTTCAAGCGTTCAGTCCGCAGAAGGTTTTTACGGCGGTTAACAGCAACATCACGGACGTGCGGTTCTTTCTGCCGGGAACTTCGACAGCGGCCACGACCGACGCTTTCGGGCTGATTTTTGTCGATGTCGAAGTGGCGAACTCCACGCGCCTGGACTTCTTTGATGTGAGCAATAACCTGCTGTTCTCGAGAACCGCACTGGTTGCCGGCAATCAGGGTCTGAGCTTTCTCGGCGCCGTTGCAAACAGCGGCGAGACGATAGGACGGGTCAGGATCACTTCCGGTGCCAACACCATCGTCTCTAATGGCGTTCTGGGAGACCCGACGTCCGACGTCGTCGTCATGGATGACTTTCTTTATGGCGAGCCGTTGGCTATCGCGGCAGTGCCGGAGCCGGAGAGTTACGCGATGCTGCTGGCCGGACTTGGGATGGTGGGGTGGGTCACACGCCGCAGAAAATACGTTCGCTGAACAAGTTCAGTTCCGCACGAAGCCCCGCGTCGACGGGGCTTTTTCTTGGTTCCAGGCATTGCTCGTTTACTGTCTTGCTGCGGTCATAATCGGTACAATCGCATGCTCGGCGTTCATTCGAGCACCGGCCGTTCGTTGCGAATGCACAGGGCGCTCGCGGCACCGTCGAGGCATAACAATAAATGAGCAACGCATTCACTCCTCGCGGCTCGGTCGAGGCGGAAACGCGCAGCGCCTCCCGTGCCGCCGCCAAAACTTACGGTATGGCGCTGATTGAAGCGGTCGTCGATTCGGGCGAAAAATTCGTCAGTTTCAAAGCACATGCGCCCGCAAGCGCTGTGAGGCGATCGTGGCATTGCTCGATCCGAGTCTGGTCAGCCTCAAAGCGGATTTGGCCGCTTTTGCGACGAGGCAAAAGCTGCCTTCGGTGTATTACTCACATGAGTTCGTGGACGAAGGCGGACTCATTTCGTATTCGGTGAATTTCCGGAATCTCTTCAGCCGTTCAGCCGCCTACGTCGACAAAATTCTCAAGGGCGCGAAGCCTGGCGACCTTCCGATCGAACAACCGACAAAATTCGAGCTGATCGTCAATATGAAAACGGCCAGGGCTCTGAACATCAAGGTGCCTAATTCAATATTGGTGCGTGCCGACAAGGTAATCGAATAGGAGCGCTCTGTACGAACTCGCCGGCGGTGGTTCTTATCATGTTGCGCGCACACTTTGGCGCCGTCTTGCGCCTGCTATGTCGAGCAGGGACTACTTCAGCACCAGATCTACGCGATTCGCCTTGCCCTTGTCTTTGATGCCTTCGGCCGATAGTTTCGAATTCACCAGAAATATCCTGTCCACTGGAACATTGCCGGTTTTTGCCAGCCAGTCTTTGACGGCCTGAGCGCGTCGATTTGCGAGTTCGCGCAGATCATCGTCGGTGATCTGCACGTTGGTGAGCATCAGTTGTTCCATCTCTGGCGCCGGCAGGCTTTTCGCCAGGCCGACCAGATTACGCGGCTTCGGAAACTTTTCTTCCTTATATGCCTCGGTCAGATATTTTTCATATTCCGCCGGCTCGAGTTTTATCTCGTCGAGCGAGACTGCTGCATCGCTTTTCAATAAGGTTTTCATTTTTTGCGCTTTCACCTTGCGCTCGAGCGAGGCCTGCCGCAGCCCGTCCTTGTCGCTGTCGGGATCTACGCGCCCGACAAGGTCCATGTGCAGCGCCGGGCGTTCGTTCAATGCTTTGGCGACGGTACCCAGTTTTTTTAATGCGTCGGCCGTGATCGTCGCGCGGCCGGGCGGAAAGTCGACGAACGACAGTTCTTCGCCGCCGCCGCCGAACAGCGAACCAATCAACGCAAATGGCGAAGTGACTGCTTTAATGAATAAATTGCCGATCACGCGCAAAATGATGCCGCCCAGGCTGAACTGCGGGTCATCCAGCGAGCCGCTGATCGGCAAATCCATATCGATGACGCCGTTGCGGTCCTTGAGCAGCGCGACGCCGAGCAGCACCGGCAGCTTGGTCGCCGTCGGGCTGTCGACCTTGGCGCCGAACGTGAGTTGATTGAGGTTGATGTGGTTCTCGGCCACGAGCTTGCGGTTTTCGACATGGTATTTGACCTGCATCGAGAGCTTGCCTTTTTCGATGCCATAGCCCGCATACTTGATCGCATACGGCGTCAGCGGCGATAGCTCAACGTCTTTCGCGCTGGCCTTGATATCGAGCAGCAGGTCTTTGGCGAGCGGGTTCAAGCGGCCGATGATTTCCAGCGGCGCCGTTTTCTGGACCATCCCCTTGATCTCGACATCGCCTGCCGTGTCCTGCGTCATCCGGCCGATGCTGCCGCTCAGCTCGCTCAAGTCGGCCGAATAGTTCGGCTTGATGAAGTGATCGGCGAAATTGACCGTGCCGTTTTGCAGCGTGATTTTTCCAATCGAGAAATTGGGCGGCAGCCCGCCCGCGCCTGGCTGCGCAGGTGCCGCCGGGGGAACACTGTTCGCTGCGACTGCACGACTCGGCCCGGCCGATTTGAGAGTTTGATCCGGCGGCGACATGCCCTGAGCTTCCGGCTCACCGGTTTTTTTCACAAGATGCTGCAAGTTGAATGTGCCGTCGGGATTGACGATCAGGCGCGAATAAAAATCCGTGAGCGCAACACCCCCGACCGTTGCCTGCAGCGGTTCGAGCGCCGCGTCGATGCCAGTCACGTAGAGCGACTTCCATTTCAGCAGGTCTTCGAGCGTGAGTTTATCGATCGATGCAAATTCGGTAATGCCTGCATCGCCCTTAAAGGTCGCTTTCATCGGCACGCCCGGCGGCGCGTCAAGCGCGAGCGCGCCCCTGGCAGATAGTCCGCCGCTCGTGATCGCAATGTTGAGCATGTCTTCAACCAGCGGCTGGATCGGCAGGATATCAACCGCTGTCGCGTCGACACGCATCCTGAGTGAAACCGGGTTGATGCCGACCTGTCCACCGAGCGCGAGCTTGCCGGCGTTATTGACTAGTGCGCGAATGTTGAGCGTGCCCTTGGCTGCTTTTGCATTCGACAGGTTCTCAGCGGTGAGCGCAAGCGCCGACACGCGCGATCTGATGGGCGTCTTTTGCGTCAGATCATCGTAGTCAAGCGCGAACCGGTCTAATGCCACGCGCTTTACGCTTATGTCCCAAGGCGCGGCGTCGGATTGTGTGCCGGTATCAGTCGGCTTGGCGGCCGGCCTCACGATGCGCGCCAGATTGATGCGCCCGTCCGCAGTGCGGACGATGCGCGCGCCTGCATCGCGGCCTTTGATTTCGCCTATCGTGAGGGTGCGCTTGGCGAGATCCGCCGACGCGCCGTTGATCTCGAGCAACGGAATCCTGGCGATCGCATCTTTCTCCCCCGGCAGGTTGGCTTGCAGCGACTTCAGCACCGCGCCGAAATCGGACAGCTGCACCTGGAATTTATCGCCATTCAGGCTCGCGCTGAATGAAGTGCCGAGGTCGAGCGTGCCCTGCCGGATATCGAGTTCGAGCGAGCTCTCGTAATACGGGCGCAGCGCACTGAGCCGCAAGTCCGACAGCTCGAGCTTCCCGTCAACGCGCAGCGGCTCGAGTTGCACGTTGCCGGTCCAGCCGAACGTATTGAGCGCGTCCGCCTTGAACGTAAGCTTGCCGGTCGATATGGCGTCGCGTGCGTTGCTG
>JAQGMI010000140.1 GCA_028292435.1 Betaproteobacteria bacterium | reverse complement strand
AGCGGCATCATACCCAACGACAAGCTGCCGCTCGTGATGCTTTCGCAATTCGTCGTCAAGGTCGGCGTCGAAATCGTTTTCACACCAGTCACGTACAAAATCGTCGGCGCATTGAAACGCGCGGAGCAGGAAGACTTTTACGACCGCAACACGAACTTCAATCCATTCACGCTGAAAACGTGAAGCAAACCGGTGTTCGGGTCGGCATTCGTTCGCGTCTCGGTTAAAATCGGGACTTGCTCATGAGCACGACGACTTCCAAAAACTGGCGCACGCCCGCGGTAATCCTGATTTGCGGCGGCATGGCGCTGACGATCGCACTGGGCACGCGTCATTCGTTCGGATTGTTTCTGCAGCCGATGACGACCGACCTCGGCTGGGGGCGCCAGACCTTCGCCTTTGCGCTCGCCATCCAGAATCTCGTTTACGGCATCGCCCAGCCCTTCACCGGCATGATTGCGGACAAGTACGGCGCCGGCCGCGTAATGGCGGGCGGCGCGATATTTTATGCAATCGGTTTGACGCTGATGGCGTTTTCGACATCCGGCCTCGAGTTCGGATTCAGCGCCGGCATCCTGGTTGGCATCGCCTTATCCTGCAGCGGCTTCAGCATCGTTTACGGCGTCATCGGCCGCGCGTTTCCTCCGGAGAAACGCAGCGTGGCGCTCGGCCTCGCCGGCGCCGCAGGTTCGTTCGGTCAGTTTTCGATGCTGCCGTACAGCCAGACGCTGATCAGCAATATCGGCTGGCACAACGCGATGTTGATTCTGGCCATCACCATACTTTTCATCGTGCCCTTGTCGACCGCGCTGGTCGAAAAACACGTGCCGCCCGCGAAGGACCAGTTTAAGCAATCGATACCCGAAGCATTGCGCGAAGCGCTCAGCCACCGCGGTTACTGGCTCTTGTGCATCGCCTATACCGTGTGCGGCTTCCAGTTGATGTTCATCTCGGTCCACTTCCCCGCCTACATGGTTGATCAGCACATGACGCCGGAGACGGGCATGATCGCGCTCGCGATGATCGGCCTTTTCAACATTTTCGGCAGCTACTTCTGGGGCTGGCTCGGCGGCCGCTACACCAAGAAATACTTGCTCAGCACGCTCTACTTCACGCGCGCCGTCGGCATTGCCGTTTTCATTTCGCTGCCGATCACGCCGTTGAGCGTTTACATGTTCGGCGCGGTGATCGGATTTTTATGGCTGGGCACGGTACCCCTGACGAGCGGCCTGATTGCGCAGATTTTCGGCGTGCGTTACCTGTCGACTTTGTCGGGTATCGCTTTCCTGTTTCACCAGGTCGGCAGCTTCCTCGGCGTCGGCATCGGCGGCTATATGTTCGATGCGACGGGCTCTTACCGGCTGATGTGGATCCTGACGATAGGCATGGGCGTTGTCGCGGCGATCCTCAATTTTCCGATCGACGATCGCCAGATCGCGCGCAAGCCGCCGGTACCCGCTACAGCCTGAACGCGGCGATACCGCATACAACGAGGATCGCGCCGGCCACTCGCGGCGCAATCGATCCTTCGCGCAGTAGGAAACTGCCGAAGAAAGCCGCAAAGATTACCGATGTCTCGCGCAACGCCGCGACGCCCGCCACCGGCGCGCGCGTCATTGCCCACAAGACGATTGCGTAAGAGCCCATCGACAATACGCCGCCCACCAGGCCCATCGCCCAGCGTTCGCGCACGTAAGCGCCGATCTGCTTTCTGCGCCATGCGAATGCGAACATCGCGAGGGGCATGGCATTCAATAAGAACAGCCATTGACCGTAGCTGATCGGGTCGCCCGAAAGCCGCGTGCCGTTGCCATCGACAACTGTATAAGCGCCAATGATCACTGCATTGCCGACTGCGATCACGGTGCCGCGCGCCGGCATGCCGACACCGTTGCGGCGAAGCAGGACGGGGGCGATTATGCCGGCGCTGATCAAAATCACGCCCGCCCACATCGATGCCGTCAATTGATCGACCAGCCCTGCGAAACTGGCGAGCGCCACGAACAGCGGCGCGCAGCCGCGCATGAGCGGATAGACATGCGACAAATCACCATGGCGCAGCGCACCGGCAACCGCGAGGTAGTAAAGAAAATGGATCGCGACAGAAGCAAGCAGCCACGGCCAACTCGCCGGCGCAGGCATTTGCAGGAAGGGTACGGTCACCAGCGCAATCAAGCCGGGCACGATTGCGACCATCATCGTATCGAGGAACTTGCTCTGGCTCGATTTGACGATTGCATTCCACGCCGCATGCATCAAAGCGGCAAGCAATACGAGCAGGACAACATCGAGCGGCAGGTTCATGGGCGGCAGTGATTTTAACTGCTTGCTAAAAGCTCATACCATCAGGGCTCAATGCGACAAGCATGCCGCCGGCGCGTAAGATGGCGGCTGCGACGGCGCCTCCCGGTGCCGGTTACCTGTAAACACGGAGTTGAACAATGGCTGCACAAGCCGACATTACCAACATGGCATTATTCTGCGATTTCGAGAACGTCGCGCTCGGCGTTGCCGACGCCAAATATTCGAAATTCGACATCGACAAGGTGCTCGAGCGCCTGCTGCTCAAAGGCAGCATCGTCGTCAAGAAGGCGTATTGCGATTGGGACCGCTACAAAGGTTTCAAGGGCGCGATGCACGAAGCATCGTTTGAACTGATCGAGATTCCCCACGTCCGCATGTCAGGCAAGAATTCGGCCGACATCCGCATGGTGGTCGATGCGCTCGACCTTTGCTATACGAAGTCGCACGTCGACACGTTCGTGATCATCAGCGGCGATTCGGATTTTTCGCCGCTCGTGTCAAAATTGCGCGAAAACAACAAGACCGTGATCGGCGTCGGCGTCAAGAACTCGACCTCCGACCTGCTCATCGCAAATTGCGACGAATTCATTTTTTACGACGACCTCGTGCGCGAGAAGCCGGCGCGCAAACGCGCTGCGCCTAAAAAAGCCGCGCCCAAATCCGAATCGACGGCGCCGCAAGCCGAGGCGCCGAAAAAATCAGACGACGATAAAAAGCAGGAAGCAATCGAACTGATTCTCGAAACCATCGAGGCCCTCGGCACTGATCGCAGCGCGGACGACAAAATCTGGGGCTCGATGGTCAAGCAGGCGTTGAAGCGCCGCAAACCGGGGTTCAACGAAGCGTATTACGGTTTCCGCTCGTTCAATACGCTATTGGAAGAAGCGCAGACGCGCCACATGCTCACGCTCGAGCGCGACGAGAAGTCGGGCGGCTATATCGTCCACATGCTCGCGCACGAAGACTGACACGCAAGCCTTTAGGTGCCTCGCGCGCGGCGCTGAAGGAAATGCTGCGCGACCAGACTTGCGTCGAGCGTCATTAATTTGCCATCGGCAATATCGAAAGCCCGCGTGAACGGCAGGCGCCGGAATTCCACGACCTCGCCGTCCTCGCTATGCGGAACAAAATCGGGCGGCAGTTCGAGGTCGAACACGAAGATCACTTCCGATTGCACGCCTTCAGGCACTTCGCGCAGCACTTCAAGCGTGTCCGTTGACTGCGCGCGAACGGCCAGCGGCTGCGGGATCCCTGCCTCCTCCCACGCCTCACGAACGATCGTCGCCAGCGGTGAAACGCCCGCGCACATGCCGCCGCCAACCAGGTTATCGAGCAGGTTTGGATCGATCGGCTTGGTGGCCGCCCGTCGCGCAAGCCACATGTCTTCGCCGCAATAACCGTTGGCGTGGGCGGCGTACGTCGTCGTGCCGAAAAACCGCGCGGCGGCACGCTCAATATCGAATAGCGGCGGCGCGTCGAATGCGGTACTGACCACATAGCGCTCGTCGCGCCACCCGCTGATCGCGCCTTCTGCGTGCAATGCATGGACCACGTCGTTGATTGCAGCGGTGCGCCCGGCAGCGGTCTTTAACGATTCGGCAATCGTTACACCCTGCGCACCGCGCTTGAAAATGTACGGCCACCTCAAGAGCTTTTGAGCATGCGCCCGACGCAACCAGCCGACGCGAGCGTCCGCGCACACCAAAGGCACGTGCGCTGCCTCGTTGAATTTTCGGGCGGCGCGAACGAGCTCGCGCATCAAGTGTTCCCTCACCATCTTGATGGCCGGTGGTCAGGCGGCTTTATCTTCGATTCGTTTGCGCAGCTTCACGGGATTGCGCCGCTCCATCCGTGCGCGCATCTTCAGGTTCAACATCTCGACGCCGACCGAGAACGCCATCGCAAAATAGATATAGCCCTTGGGCACATGGAAATCGAACCCCTCCGCGATCAAGGCCATCCCGACCATGATCAGGAAGGAGAGCGCCAGCATCTTGATGGTCGGATGAGCGTCGACGAAATCGCCAATCGCCTTGGCGCCCCACATCATGACCAGCACCGCAATCACGATTGCTGCGACCATTACCGGCACGTCGCTGACCATGCCGACCGCGGTAATGACCGAATCGAGCGAGAAAACGATGTCGATGATCGCAATTTGCGCGAGCACTGCGCCGAATGTCGCCTTGACTGCAACGTCGTGCGATTCGTCGATGTTTTCGAGCGAACCGTGAATTTCGTGTACGCTTTTCCACAACAAAAACAGGCCGCCGCCGATCAGGATCAGGTCGCGGACGGAGATTTCCGCACCCGGCAATTCGAACAGCGGGTCAGTGAGCGTCATGATCCAGGCAAGCGAAAGCAGCAGCGCGATGCGCATCAGCATGGCGAGCGCGAGGCCCATCTTGCGCGCTGAATCCCGCTGCTGCTCGGGCAGGCGTCCGACGAGGATCGAAATGAAGATGATGTTGTCGACCCCGAGCACGATTTCGAGCGCGGTCAAAGTGGCGAGCGCGATCCACGCTTGCGGGTCCATGAGCAGTTCCACGTTTTTCTCCTTACGTTCTTTCGCGCACGGCAGTCAGGAATTCATCGAGCATCGGTGCCGGGTCGAGCACGGTCGAATCCAGCGGATGCAGAAATTCGGGATGCCATTGCACGCCAAACACATAACCCCGCCTGCCATCGGATCGCCTCGATCACGCCGTCGGAGGCAGACTGCGCCTCGACGACCAGATCGCGGCCAAGCTGCTTGATCGATTGATGATGAATCGAATTCACTTTGGCGCTGCGCGTTTGCGGATAAAGCCGCGCAAGGCCCGATTCGGCCTTGATTGCGATCGTATGAAAATTGTCATCGTAGCTATCACGCGCTCGATGCAGGAAGCTGTCCGGCAACTGGCTGTTGATGTCCTGGTGCAGCGTGCCGCCGAGTGCGACGTTGATGAGCTGGGCACCGCGGCACACGCCGAGCACCGGCTTGTCGACGGCGATGAACTCATTCAGCACCTCGATCTCGTATAAATCGCGCACGCGATCGCCGGCCCATTGCGGCTGCAGCGGCGCTTCGCCGTACGTTTCGGGCGCCAGGTCCGCGCCGCCCTGCAATACGAGCCCATCGAGACTTTTCGCGTAGTCGGCGAGGCGGATATTGCTGCGGTGAACAGCGCCGTCGCGATCGACCGACGGGATCATGAAGACCAGCACGTCGCGCGACATCAGCCAGTGCGCCATCGATTGCTCGAGATATTGCAGCGTTTTGCTTTGCACGCCGATGCTCGACGGCTCGGGATGAAAGAAGCGCGCGGACACGCCGATTTTGAGGACTTGATCGTGCATCAGTGAAGCGCGCTCGATGGACAGATAGGCACAAAAATATTATGCCCGATCGGCTCGTCGCGACTCATTACGTTTTCGCCTGTTGCGCCGCCTGGCCGAGCAGCCAGTCGCGAAACGCAGCGACCGCCGGACGTTTCAACGAGGGTTCCGGACAAACCAGGTAGTACGCCGAATCAAGCAGGATCTGCTGGTCAAACGGCAACACCAACCGGCCTACGGCGAGTTCGGCAGCAGCGAGTACCGGAAACGTTGCGACAACGCCGAGCGCGTCGCTCGCCGCCTCGAGCGCCAGCACCGGCTGGCTGAAATGCGACCCGCGGCCGGTATCGATGCCTTCGACGCCGGCCGCCTTCAGCCACATCTCCCAGAAAGAAACGCCGTCGTAGAGAGTGCCCGTATCGTCGTGAACGAGCAGATGGCCATGCAAGTCCTGCGGCGTGCGCAGCGGATTGTCGCCCTGCACGAGCTGCGGACTGCACATGGGCGCAAGCTTTAGCGGAAATAACCGGTCGAAACGGAAGTCGGTGTATTCGCCGTGGCCATACAGAATCGCGACGTCCGAATCCTCGAGCCAGTTTTCCACGGTCGCGCGCTCGACTGCGTTGTCATGGCCGCGCTTGTTGACGAGGCGGGTTCGCGCGGTAATGCGCACATCGACGTCGGGCTGCGCCGCGAAAAACCCGTGCAGCCGCGGCATCAGCCAGCGCGCCGCAAAAGAAGGTGCCACGCTCACTGTCAGTTGTCCGCTGTCGGGTCGTGGCCGCATGCGCGCGACGGCTTCAGCCAGCGCGTCGAATCCCTCGCTCAATTTCGGCAGCGCGGCTTTGGCCTGCGCCGTCAGTTCAAGGCCGCGGCCCGCCCGCCGGAACAAGGCAATGCCCAATTGGTCTTCGAGCGCCTTGATCTGATGGCTGATCGCTGCCGGGGTGACATTCAACTCCTCGGCAGCTCGCTTGAAGCTCAGTTGTCGCGCTGCGACCTCCAACGCTTTCAGCGCATTGAGCGGTGGTAACCGGTCTGTCATAGACGGATTAGTTTTCCTAATGTCATAACTTACAATATATCATGTGATGCAGTGCAACATAACAATAAAGATATGGTCTATCATAGTGTTCGTTGGGGTTAGGGAGACGTGCCCGTTGACCTAACAGTAGTTTTAGTAATTTTAGGGCAAAAGGAGAAATGATGATCAGATATACGGAAAGTGCTTCAAAGTCAGACCTTTACGCTCGTGTAAAGCTCGCCCCGGTCAATGCCATTCAACGCGAAATCGCGATTGACAGGCTGCGCCAGGCCGATGCCATCACTGATGCGATTATGTGGGTGGTTACGGCGACCCGTCGCCTGTTTACCCGCAATACCGGGGCAAACAGCCTCCTTCATAATCACTAAGCCCGAACGGGGCAAGCCGGTAAGACCCGGTTAAGTGACGAGGTAAAGCAGCAAGAAGAAAACCCGGCATCGGCCGGGTTTTTGTTTTTCAGGGTGCGGATTCGGCGAGCAATCGCTCAATTTCACGCGTGAGCCTCGGATCGTTGGGCGTCATATTGCTGTCGAATCCAAGCACGCGATTGCCGCTGCGATCGATCAAATATTTGTGAAAATTCCAGCGCGGCGCCCCGCCGCCGCGTTGTGCGAGCGTCGCGTAAAACGGATTCGCCTGCGGGCCTGTCACCGTTGTTTTTTCGAACATCGGGAAGCTCACGCCGTAATTCATCTGGCAGAACTGAGCGACTTCCTTGTTACTGCCAGGCTCCTGTCCGCCGAAATCGTTTGACGGGAAACCGATCACCACGAGGCCGCGTTTTTGATAGCGCTTCGAAAGCGACTCGAGGCCTTCGTATTGCGGCGTGTAGCCGCACTGGCTTGCCGTATTAACGACGAGCACCACCTTGCCCGAGTAATCGCACAGCGATTGCGGTTTACCGCTGAGCAAACCCGGCAAGCTGTAATTGAGAACCGACTTACATCCATCCGACGGCGCAGCGCCGGCGCCCGTTGCGAGCAACCAACCAAAAACCGCGATGATGATCCGGCGCTTCATGCCGTCGCGCTTACTTCATCAACTCCGCACTGCGCTTAACCGCCTTGACGATATTGATATACCCCGTGCAGCGGCAGAGATTGCCTTCAAGCCCGTGATAAATTTCTTCGTCGGTCGGCTGCGGATGATCTTTCAAAAACGCGCTGATCGCCATAATCATGCCGGGCGTGCAGAAGCCGCACTGCAGCGCATGGCAGTCGGTGAACGCCTGCTGCACCGGGTGCAGCTTGTCGCCATCAGCAAGACCTTCGATGGTGACGATGTCGGCGCCGCTCGCCTGCACCGCCAGCATGGTGCACGATTTGACCGCGCGCCCGTCGAGGTGAATCGTGCAGCAGCCGCATTGGCTCGTATCGCAGCCGATATGGGTGCCGGTCAACTGCAACTGGTCGCGCAGTACATCGACGAGCAGTGCGCGGTCTTCGACTTCGCGCGATTGTTTTTTGCCGTTAACGGTCAGTTCGATTTTTGTCATGGAATTATTACCAGGGAATATTGGGCGACGAGGAGGGATTAACCGGCTAACATTTTTTGCAACGCGCGTTTGGTCATGACGCGCGCGAGATTGGCGCGGTATTCGCGAGTCGCATGAATGTCTTCGTTCATGTTGCTGAGATCGAGCGGCAGGCCTTCGAGCGCTTCCGCGCTTAATTTCTTGCCCAGCGCCTGTTCGGCTTCGGTCCAGCGAAACACGCCCGATGCCGCACCGGTAATCGCAACCCGAATACCGCCCGAGCCTTCAGCAACGAAAGATCCCGCCATCGCGTAGCCTGAGGCCGGATGCGCAAACTTTTCATACGCGGCGCGTTTCGGGAGGTTGAATTTCACGCGCACGACGATTTCGCCCTCTTCGAGCGCCGTCGCAAACATGCCCTGAAAGAAATCGGCGGCGGCGATTTCGCGCTTATTGGTCACGATGGTCGCGTCGAGCGCGAGAACCGCAGCCGGATAATCCGCCGCCGGGTCGTTGTTGGCGACCGAGCCGCCGATCGTGCCGCGATTGCGCACTTGCGGGTCACCGATCTGATCCGCGAGTGCAGCAAGCGCGGGCAGCGCTTTTTTGACGACCGCTGACGTCGCGACTTCATGGTGACGCGTCGCAGCGCCGATCACGAGCTGTGTGCCTTTGACTTCGATGCCGCGCAGTTCGGGCAGGCTGCCGATGTCAACCAGATGCGACGGCTGCGCGAGGCGCTGCTTGAGTGTCGGGATCAAAGTCATGCCGCCCGACAGCAGCTTCGCCTCGGGATGCTCGGCGATCAATGCCTGCGCTTCGCTCAGCGACTTTGCTTTTACATAATTGAATTGAAACATGCGGCTCCCCTGTTCCTATCTGCTCTGGTTACTTTTGGCGGCCTGGATCGAATGCCACACGCGGCTCGGCGTATACGGCATGTCCAAGTGCCCCGTTACGCCGGCGGGCCGCAATGCGTCGGTCATCGCGTTAGCGAGCGCCGGCAGCGATGCGGTGCAACCCGATTCGCCGACGCCTTTGGCGCCGATCGCGTTCAGCTTGCTCGGCAGCGGATGATCGCCGACATTGATATCGCGCACGAGTCCCGCGCGCGGCATGCCGTAATCCATGAAGCTGCCCGTCAATAACTGGCCGCTTGTGCGATCGTAGATTACCTGCTCCTGAAAAATCTGCCCGGCGCCCTGCGTGACGCCGCCGTGTACCTGGCCTTCGACGATCTGGTGATTGATGACGGTCCCGCAGTCGTCGACCGCGACATACGACGCGATTTCGGTGACGCCGGTATCCGGATCGATTTCGACTTCGGCGATATGACATCCATTCGGCCAGGTCGAGCCAACCGTCGCCTCGGCGAGCGTATTCATCGGGTGCGGATGACGCCCCGCCAGTTTCTTCGCGAGCTCGACAAAGCCGATCGACTTGTCGCCATCGCGCGAGCGAAACGCACCGCCCGCATAATCGACCTGGGACGGTTCGAGTTCAAGTTCTTCCGCGGCCAGCGGTTTTGCCTGCTCGATCAATTTGTCGGCCGCGACTTTGCACACGCTGCCCACGCCGGCCATCGAACGCGAGCCGCCGGTGTGATTGCCGATCAACTCATGGCCCGGATCGCATTCCCGAAGCGTCACCATTTCGTGCGCAATGCCGAGCGCGTCGGCAACGACCGAAGTGAAAGTCGTCTCGTGCCCCTGCCCCGACGACATGCTGACCGTGAACACGTTGAGTTTGCCTTCGCCATCCACTTCAATCGCAACCTGATCTTTCGGAAACACGCCGCCGCCGGTCGCTTCGATGATTGTCGATAGCCCCATACCGCGCAGCTTGCCGCGTTTCTTCGCCGCTGCGCGCCGCGCTTCGAAGCCTTTCCAGTCCGCGGTTGCAAGCGCCTGCTCGAGACAGCCCGCAAAATCCGACGGCTCATAAACACCAACGGTCGGCGTCTTATACGGAAAGGCATCCGGCGGAATGAAATTGCGACGGCGGATTTCGGTGCGATCAATTTTCATTTCATCCGCCGCGCGATCGACAAGCCGCTCGACCGCATACGCGATGTCGGGACGTCCGGCGCCGCGATAAGCGGCGATCGGCACGGTATTCGTCACCACCACTTTGAAGCTGCCGTAAAGCGCAGGAGTCTTGTAAACGCCCGTCATCAGCGTGGCGGGATTGCGCAGATGGCTGATCGAACCGGTCGGCGTCAGGTATGCGCCCATATCGCACAGGAAATCGTAGCGCGCCGCCAGAAATTGGCCGTCTTTATCGAGCGCTAGTTCCCCGGAAATTTCAAGGCCGCGGCCGTGCGCATCCGACATGAATCCTTCGGCGCGCGAGCCAGTCCACTTCACCGGACGTTTCAACTGTTTCGCCGCAATCATGAGCGCGCCATGCTCGGGATAGACGCCGCTGCGCTGACCAAAGCTGCCACCGACATCGTTGGTATGCACGCGCAATTTGTCTTCGGGCACGCCGGTCAGCGTCGAGACTTGTTTGCGAAGCATCATCATGCCTTGCGAAGGCGTGTAGATATCGTAACTGTCGCTGGCAGCGTCATAGCTGATGACGCTGCCGCGAGGCTCCATCGGACTCGGCGCGACGCGCGTGGTCAGCACTTTGAGTTTGGTGACATGCGCGGCTTTAGCAAAAGCCTGCTCGACCGCCTTGGCGTCGCCGGTTTCCCACTCGAAACACACATTACCCGGAATATTTGAATGCAGTTGCGCTGCACCCGCTGCAATCGCGTCTTCAACCGTCGCCACTGCCGGCAGATCCTTGTAATCGATTTCAATCGCATCGAGCGCATCCTGCGCTGCGAGCGCAGACTCGGCGACTACCAGCGCGATGACTTCACCGACATGGCGCACTGCATTCGTCGCCAGCACCGGGCGTTCGGTTTTGAGAATCTGGGCGCCGTTGCGACCGGCGAATGCCATCAGGTTCGGAAAATGGGTGTACTGCGCGGCAACCGCATCAACGCCCGTAAAGACGCCGACGACGCCGGCGCGCGCGAGCGCCGGCTTGACGTTGATCGACACGATCTGCGCATGCGCCCGATCGGCACGTAAAAATGCGCCATGCAGCTGGCCCGGCAGGTTGATGTCCGCGGTATAGCGGCCGCTGCCGGTGATCAAACGCCGGTCTTCGCGGCGGTTCGCCGCGTGGGGATGACTCATAAGCTGAATTTAGCGATGGATGTAAGAAGTGCGGTTGCTAGTCTACCTTGATGCGCGCCGGTCTGCCGGCGCCTCGATTCTACAACTTCACGCAATCTCGACCGGCTTGCCGCTGGCAATCGACTCGATGATTGCATCGAACGCGGCGATCGTCGCCGTCATCTCGACGGGCGAAATCGGATACGGCGCGCCGCCGCCGACGGCCTGTGCAAATGCATCGAACTCGGCTCGCAGCGAATCGATCGCAGCGTACGTCCTGCGCTCGACCGGCGCACCCGAGCAGCGTACGATGGTTTCGGTTTCGCCGAGCGCTTCGGCGGAGCCGCGGTCGCCGAATGCATGCACCCGCCAGTAAAACGGTGATGGCCGCACGGCGCCGAGCGTGCCGCTCATGCCGTTTTTGAATTTGAACAGCACCGAAATTGTGTCGCGCGGATCGTGCCCGCCCTGCGTTGAGACGAATTGCGCGCTGACGCTCGCCGCCGGTCCGGCCAAGCTGACGAACGCATCCAGAATATGAATACCGGTGCCGGTCATGCCCGCACCCGGCGTCTCGTCCGGCTTGTCGCGCCAGCCGGCGAAAAAATTGCTCGAGTTCTCGTTGCTGTAATGGCCTTCGATATGCATGACTTTGCCGAGACTGCCGCCGGCGACCACGCCGCGCAAGGCCGTCATCGACGGCCAGAAGCGTTTGTTCTGGCCGACACCGATAACGCGTTTCGCATCGAGGCAAGCTTTGACCGCGCGCTCGGCGTCGGCGCGTTTCAGTGACAGCGGCTTTTCGCAGAACACGTGCTTACCGGCGCGCGCCGCGGCGACGATCTGATCGGCGTGCAGCGAATGCGGCGTCGCGAGCACGACCGCTTCGACCTTTGGATCGGCCAGCGCGTCTTCAAGATTTTCGCTGAGCGGGATATTGTGTTGGCTGGCGAAAGCCTGAGTCTCGGCAATTTCTTTGGTTACACCGCGAATAAATTTGAGCTGTGGGCACTTGCCCTGCACGGCATTGACGATGTTCTTACCCCACCAGCCCAAACCTATGATTGCCGCGTTGACCACTTGCTTCTCCTCCATCCAAAACTCGATTTAACCGCCGACGAATGCGGATGAACGCAGATCTTTCGTTCAAACCTTGATCTGGAAGCGCCGTACGCGTGATTCATCGACATTGACGCCGAGACCCGGCGCGTCAGGCACGGTGACATGGCCGCGCTCGACCTTGAGCGGTTGCGCGGTCAAGTCTTCGGCGAGATACGGGCTCGAGATGTTCAAGCTCCATTTATTCGACGGCAACGCGGCGGCGAGATGCACGGCCGCGGACGACGCGATGCTCGATTCGGCGGTCTTGCACGCCATGTTGATTTCCATGCCGAGTTCCGCGCACAGCTTGCCGGCCTCCATCACGCCGCGCAGGCCGCCGAGCTTGATCGTTTTCAAGCTCACGCCGCGCGCAGCGCCCGCCGCATGGTGCCGCCGGATGTGATCAAGCGAGTGAATCCCTTCATCGGCGCAGATCGGCACTCGCGTGGCCGCTGCAATGCGCGCCATGCCAGCGAGATCGTCCTGGCGCACGGGCTGCTCGAAAAAGTCGAGAAGCGTATCGGCGACACCGCGCACGTAGCGTTCGCCCTCATCGGCGGTCCAACCTTGATTGGCATCCGATGAAATCAGGAAACCCGGGCCGAGTGTTTCGCACACGCGACGCGTACGTTCGATATCAACTTCCGGCGAATTCACGCCGACCTTCACTTTGTACGCGACGTAGCCGGCGGCGAGGAGTTCCTTCGCTTCGCGCACGTCCGCTTCGAGGTTGCCGCCGCTGATCATCCACAACGTCGAGACGCGATCGCTGCGCTTGCCGCCGAGCAGCACGTGCACGGGTTGGCGCGTTGCCTTGCCGACCAGATCATGCATCGCCATTTCGATCGCGCCTTTGGCCGCCTGGTTGCCGTACATCCACAAGTTCATCATTGACGAAGCGCCGGCAAAGTCATCTGCCGCGCGACCTTCGACGTACGGTGCAAGGTGGCGCACGGCGGCGACCATGCTCTCGACCGTTTCCCCCGTCATGATCGGCGCTGAGGCCGACTCGCCCCAGCCGACGACACCGGTGTCCGACTCGATGCGCACGATCAGGTTGTCGGCCGTGGTCAATTCGACGCCCGCCATTTTGACGGGCTTGATGAGCGGCAGGCTCACCGCGATCGGTTCAATGCGTTTGATTTTCACTGAGGGTTCCCGGCTATGGGTACTGCGCAAACCTGATGAATTTTACCCGAAGGCGACGGCGTCGAACGCGGTATCCATGCGCGCGGCCTTTAGGCACAATGAATCCGCCACCAAAAAGGAGGATCAAAGTGTTGGCGCCGTTACGTTGCCTCTGCCTGTTCGTGCTCTGCGTGGCGCCAGTTGCCGGTTCGGCGCAGGACTATCCGAATAAGCCGCTTCGCCTTGTCGCGCCATTTTCGCCGGGCGGCGCTACCGACGTGCTCGCGCGCATCGTCGGCCAGAAATTGAATGAACGCATGGGTCAACCGGTCGTCGTCGAAAATCGGGTCGGCGCCGGCGGCAATATAGGTGCGGAACTCGTCGCCAAATCCACGCCTGATGGCTACACGTTGTTAATGGGCGGCGTGCCGCACGCCATCGGCGCGAGCCTCTATAACAAGCTCGGCTACGACATGGTGAAGGATCTTTCGGCCGTTGCTGAAGTCGCGTCGTTCCCGAGCATGATAGTGCTGCACCCTTCGCTGCCGGCGAAATCAATCAAAGACCTTGTCGCGCTCGCCAAATCAAAACCGGGACAGCTTAACTTCGGCTCGGCGGGCAACGGTTCGCCGAATCATCTTGCACTCGAACTGTTAGACACCATGGCGGGCGTCAAGATGACGCATATCCCTTATAAAGGCGCTGGCCAGGTCGTCGGCGATCTGCTCGCCGGCCAGTTGCAGCTCGCGTCGATGGGATTTCCGGTCGCAATGCCGCATGTGCAGGCGGGCAAGCTGCGCGCCATCGCGGTAACCGGCGCAGCCCGCTCGCCGCTGCTGCCAGCGATTCCAACAGTCAGCGAATCCGGCTTGCCGGGATTCGATGTGACGTCGTGGTACGGCGTGTTCGCGCCCGCGGCATTGGCGAAAGACCTCGTCACCAGACTTAATAATGAAATCAGCGGCGCGATCACCGCACCGGAATTGAAAGAACGACTCACCGCGCTGGGCGCCGAGCCCTCGACGAAATCGCCGGCAGAGTTTTCGCAGTATGTGCGCGATGAGATCGTAAAGTGGGCAAAGGTCGTCAAGGAGTCGGGTGCTAAACTGGATTAAACGCTTTCGCTGTCATTTCCCGCCTGCGCGGACGTGTCGGCAAAAAAGAATCGGGCCGACCAACAACGGCATGAGGGGACAACATGAAATTTGTTAACACCATTGCGTACGCATGCGTCGCCGCCACCGCGTCCATCGCGGCTTACGGCCAGCACTATCCCGACAAACCCATTCGCATGGTCGTGCCTTTCGCGCCCGGCGGCGGCACCGACATCGTTGCGAGGCGCATCGCCCAAAAACTCAGCGAAGGGCTCGGTCAGCAAGTCGTCGTCGATAATCGCGGCGGCGCCGGCGGCGTGCTCGGTGCCGACATCGCCGCGCGCGCCTCACCCGACGGTTACACGCTCATCACCGTATCCGGCAGTTATGCGGTCAATCCGAGCCTCTACAAATTGGCATTCGATCCAGTCAATGGCATTTCGCCGATCGGCCTCGTCGGCATCAGCGCCGATCTGCTCGCCGTGCATCCCGGCGTACCGGTCAAGACGACACAGGACCTCATCAATCTGGCGAAGGCAAGCCCCGGTAAATTAAATTATGGCTCGACCGGCGTCGGCGGATTCACGCACCTTGCGACCGAACTCTTCAACATGATGACGCAGACGAAAATGGTCCATGTGCCCTATAAAGGCACCGGCCCGGCAATGGCCGATCTGCTCGGCGGACAAGTCCAGCTCCTGATGGGCGGCGTTGCGTCCGAAATCCCGTTTGTGCGCAGCGGACGGTTGAAAGGGCTTGGGGTGACGACACCACAGCGCCTGCCGGGCATTCCCGACATTCCGGCCATCGCGGAAACGGTTCCCGGCTATGAAGCAGTGCTCTGGTACGGTATCTGGGGACCGCCCAGACTGCCGCGTGAAGTAATTACCAAAATCAGCAACGAGCTGAAAAAAATCGTCGCAGTGCCGGCCGTGAAAGAACAGTTGGCGACGGAAGGCGTCGAAGCGGGATATATGGCGCCGGATGAATTCAGGAAATTTCTGCGATCTGAAATCGATAAATGGGGGAAAGTGGTGAAAGCGGCAGGAGTGAAAGGTGACTGATCGTATCCGCCAAATGCATAACAACAATTCCCACCGGCCTCTAACGTCAATTCGTTCCGCACTCTGGTCTCTGGGCCTGGTCGCCGTTTTCCAGATCTCTGCATTCGCCGCCGAGACCAGTTATCCCACCCGCCCCGTCCGCGTCATCGTCCCCTATTCCCCCGGCGGCTCCTCCGACGCCGTCGCGCGTATCGTCGGGCAGAAACTCGGCGAACTGCTCGGCCAGCAATTTGTAGTCGACAACCGGCCCGGCGCTTCGGGTTCGCTCGGCCGGGAAATTGTGGCGAAGGCGGCGCCCGACGGTTACACGCTGCTGATCGGCGATTCGCCGCACACGATCAACGTGCATGTCCTGAAGCACGTGCCGTACGATCCGATCAAGGATTTCACGCCGCTGACGCTGCTCGCGACGGCGCCGCAGGTGATGGTGATCAATCCGAATTTTCCAGCGCAGACACTGAGCGAATTCATTGCCGCGGCGAAAGCGCAGCCGGGCAAGATCAATTACGGTTCAGGCGGCAGCGGCTCGATCACTCATCTCACCGGCGAGCTCTTCAAACTCGCGGCGGGCGTCAACATCGTGCACATTCCCTACAAAAGCATCTCGGTCGCACAGACTGACGTAATCGGTGGTCAGGTGCAGGCGGCGTTTCCGACAATTCCGGGTGCCGCGCCGCATGTGCGCGGCGGACGGCTGCGCGCGCTCGCGATTTCGAGCACGCAGCGGACGAGTGCGCTGCCTGATGTGCCGACCTTTGACGAGAGCGGCATCAAGGAGATGATCGTTACCAACTGGTTCGGCGTATTTGGGCCGGCGAGTTTACCGAAAGAAATAGCCGCCAGGCTTCACGCGACAATTCTCGACGCCATGCGCGCGCCGGACGTGCGCACCAAATTTGGCAATCTCTCGCTTGATATCACGACGTCTACGCCGCAGGAATTCGAAGGTCACCTCAAAAGCGAACTCGCGAGGTGGGGCAAAGTCGTAAAGGCCGCCGGCATTAAACCGGAATGATGGCCGCCCTGCGGTGAAAAGCCGCTAGCTGAAAATCACGTCGTAGAGTCGCTGCGCATCGTCGATGCAAATCCCGCCCGCGCTCGTTCCGCCGACGTCCGTGAAGTCGCATCTCAAAAGGCGGTTTTCGGTCGACGACAGAACGGCTTTGCTGAAATTCGTAGCCGCGAGAACTGCGGGCGTTTTCGGCGCAGCATTGCGTGAACCGTATCGTTCATAGAGACCCAGCGTCTCATTAGACCGCGTGATCTCGAGATTGCCGGCATAAATCCGGCGATCTATTTCAACCGTCAGCTTGACGACCGCGAGGCCTTCGAGCCGGACGGACCCGTAATAAATAGTGTCGCTGTTGCGGGGGGTCAGTTGCACCTGCGACAAACCCGGCGGCAGGTATGCGCATCCGCTCAACGTTAAAAGCACCATTCCCAAGAGCACTGACCGCATTTTGTTCTCCTTATTTTTCGCTCGTGTTTTTTATTGCGAAAGCGTTTTACTTATTTCTCGAGTCCCGCCAGCTTCCTGAAATTCGGCTCCGCATGCGGGAACGGCGGCAACTGCCACGTCCCCGTCCCCACCGGCCGGATTTCGCGGTCGACCGGCACTTCGACGAGATACGGCCGATTGGATTTAATCGCCGTTTCGAGCACGCCCTCGAGATCGCCGGCGCGCTCAACGCGCGCACCGTCCACACCCATCGAGCGCGCAAGCATCACGAAATCCGTGCTGTGCAGCTGCTTGGTCTTGTCGATCTGGAAGCTCGTTGCGAGTTCCTGGCCG
The DNA here is from genome assembly GCA_028292435.1 of Betaproteobacteria bacterium. Lineage (GTDB taxonomy): Bacteria > Pseudomonadota > Gammaproteobacteria > Burkholderiales > SG8-41 > PALSA-1004. The sequence continues at coordinate 23,870 of JAQGMI010000140.1, read as the reverse complement.
AACATGCCGAGCTGCATGTCGCGAATCGAGCAGTAGCCGTAGTTGTTCCACACGACCCATACCGCGGGAATGTCGTATTCGACCGCGGTGGCGAGTATATGCGGCGTCATCATGAACGAGCCGTCGCCGCACACCGCGATTGCCGGGCTTTCAGGCTGCGCAAGTTTTGCGCCGAGAATGCCGCAGGTCGCGAAGCCCATCGACGCAAATCCCCACGATTGCAGCAGATGACGCGGCCGCCGTGCTTTCCATAATTGGACGACCCAGTTGTGATGCACGCCTACGTCGGTTGCGAAGAGCGCATTTTCCGGAATAACGTTGGACAAGCCTTTAAGCAGTCTCTCCGGACGCAGCGGCGACGCCTCCGAGGACATGAACGGACTCTGATAATCGTCCCAGATTTTCTTGCATTCATTCAGCTTGCCAACCCAGTCGTCGTAGGTCTTCGGCGCGGATTTTACTTTTTCGCGCGCGCGGCGCACGAGCACTTCTAGACTGGCGCGCACGTCGCCGAGAATGCCGAGATGAACCGGATAATTGCGGCCGATTTCCGACGGATCATTGTCGATCTGGATGAGCTTGGTCGGCGGCACCGTCAGCGTGTAACCGCTGATCCACGCGCTCGTCGCACGATCGTCGAAGCTGCAGCCAAGCCCGAGAATCACGTCGGCGTTGCGCGTCGCTTCATTGGCCTGGTAAGGACCGTTCCTACCCATCGGGCCAAACGAAAGCTCGTGCGTCTCGTCGAGCGTACCCTTGCCGTTCGGGCTCGTGACCACCGGGATGCGCAACACGCTCAGAAACTCGAGCAACACCTCGGTTGCTTCACCGATGAGGCCACCCTGCCCGATCAGAATCACCGGCCGTTTCGCGGCCAGCAGCAAGTCGAGCGTCTGATCGAGCGCGTTGAGATCCCCGGGCGCCCGCTGCATCACTAAGGGATCGGGTTCCGGAATTTCGACTTCAGCGCTTTCCTGAAAGACATTGAGCGGCACATCAATGTTGACCGGACCCGGGCGGCCCGTCCGCAACAATCCAAACGCCTGCTTCATCGCGAGCGGCAGCATCTCCACGCGTGTCGGCTGAAAACTCTTTTTGACGAGCGGCCGGATCACGGATGGGAAGTCGCCTTGGAAGTAGCGCCCGGTTTCCTGGAACGGCATGCGATTGAACTGCGTCGTCGGCACGTTGCCGGTGATTGCGAGGAACGACGATGAATCCATCATCGCGCCCGCCAGCGCAACGGGCATATTGCAGGAACCCGGCCCGCACGACGTATACGTCGCGACCGGCTGGTGCTTTACCTTGTAATAAGCATCGGCCATGTAGCCGGCTGCCTGCTCGTGATGAACAGAAATCGTCTTGATACGATCGGCCGCACTGCAGGCAGCGTCGAGAAAACCAATGTTGCCGTGGCCGCAGACGCCGAACAGATAGGGAACCTTCTCCTTGATCAGGTACTCGACCATGATCTCGGCGCCTTTGTAGGTCGTGCGCTTCGCGGAGCTGCTCGTGGTCTTGGTCGGCTTCGAAGGGGTAGTCGTATCCATGAATTCATTACTCCGTTTGTGCGGATTGGCCCTGGTGCAGCGATTTTAGCAGCTTGATGTCGGGGAATCCGGCCTGCGTTTTCCGCCTTATCGGATGACCTGGTCCCACTGCGGACATTCGCGTTCTTCGAAAGGCTGGTCCCACTGCGCGCAGTTTTCGCCCGTCACGACTTGCACGGGCAGCAGGATTTCCACTGGCACCGATTCGCCGCGCAAATGCCTGACCGCCGCCTCGGTGGCAATACAACCCATCTTCATGGCGTCGAAGTCCGCCGTCGCAAGCATATGCCCGTGCTTGATTTCCTCAATGGCATCCGGCACCGCATTGATTCCCGTCACTACGCAGGTGCGGCCGGCCACTGCCAGCACCTCGAGCATCGCGAGCGCCATCACATCGTTCGCCGCGAGTATGGCGTCACAGCCTATGCCCGATTGCATTAATTCAGTGCCCGCCTGCAAGGTGTCGCCGTGCTGATAATTACCGTAGATCGTCGTGGCGACGCGCAAGCCCGGAAATCTGTCGATGGCATCGCGAAAGCCGCGCACGCGCTCGATGCTCGTCACCGATTCGCGCGACCCGGCCACGATCACGATTGCGCCGCGTCCTTCGAGATGCCGGCATAAATGCGTCGCGACATCGAATGCGAGCGGATAGTCTGCCGACGTCACGAAGCTCGTGAGCGTTGCCGGTTCAGTGAAGCGATTGATGAAGCCGACGATCGGTACCTGCGCCGTATGAATCCTGCGGATTGCCGCATTAACGGCGGTCGGATGAACCGGCACCAGGACAACGGCGTCGGGGCGCGCGGCCAACGCTTCATCGATTAGCGCAATCTGTTCCTGCGCATCATCCGGCTTGCCCGGCACGTAGTGCACGGTGCGCGCCCCGAGTCTTTGCGCGGCGCGATCGGCGCCGAGTCGCGCCGCCGCGTAGGCCGGATTGGAGCGGTTCTTGGTAAAAACCGCGATCGTCGGAACCGTCATCAGCGTTGCATCAGCGCGTCACTGAATGACGATGCCCGCGCCCTTGATGATCTGCTGCATCTGCTCGAGCCGCGCTTTCGTGACGGACGCGAGCTTCTCGGGAGTCGAACCGTCGATCTCGAAGCCAATCGATACGAGCCGCTCTTTCACGTCGGGCAGCGCGAGCGCCTTCAAAATTTCCGAGTGGATTCGGAGGGCAACGTCCTTCGGTGTGTTCAGCGGCGCATAAATCGACATCCACGTATTGAAGTCGAAGCCCGGCACGCCTGACTCGGCAACCGTCGGCACTTTCGGCAGCAGGGCAAGACGCCTCGAACCGCCGGCGGCGAGCGCGTGAATCTTGCCGTCGCGGATCTGCTCGATCACGAGCGACGTCGCCGAAAACATAATTGGAATATGCCCGCTGATGACGTCGAGCGTCGCCTGCGTCGTGCCTTTGTAAGGCACGTGCGTCATTTTGGCGCCGGTCGCTGCTTCGAACATGGCCATGGCGATGTGCTGCGGACTGCCGTTGCCGCCGGAAGCGTAATTGATGTCGCCGGGCCGCGCTTTGGCGAGCGCAACGAGCTCGCGCGTCGATTTGACCGGCAGCGATGGATGCGTGACCAGCAGCCAGGTGTTGTAAGCCACGAGACTTACCGGCTGGAAGCTCTTGACCGGATCGTAGGCAACTTTTTTGTAAAGGTTCGGAATCATCGTCAGGATACTGTCGTTCAACGTAGCGAGCGTATACCCGTCGGGCGTCGAGCGCATGAAACGCTCGGTGCCGATCAGCCCCGCCGCGCCCGGCTGGTTGTCGATGACAATCTGCTGCCCCATGCTTTCAGCCATCTTCTGGGTGACGATGCGCATGCCGACGTCGACCGAGCTGGCGGCCTGCAGGGGCATGATCATCGTGATCGGCTTGGTCGGATAGGATTGGGCGCCGCATACGGCCGGCGCGCACATTGCAGCGATCGCAAACAGACTGTGCTTGAAACTTGGCATCGACTTCTCCTCCTCGTTGACTGCTTATTATATTTTTTCCGCTTGAGGATAATACCGCGACCACCTGTCATGCATCAGCCAGCGGGCGGCTTTTTTTCCGGCAGCGAGAGCACGCCGCCAAGCGCCATTACGCCGGCATTGAGGCCGAATACGGCCGCAAGGCCCAGCGCTGAGCCAACCGTGCCAAAAACCGCCGGCCCCAGCACTCGCAGCAGATTGTTCACCGTCAGCCGCAGCCCCAGCGTCTCGCCAGTGCGGCCATGCGGCGAATGGCTGAACATCAGCATCAGCGTGATCGGCTGGCCGCAACCCATGCCACAGCCGAAGATGAAAGACACAAACGCGAGCGGCCACGCGCTGTGGCAGAACGGCACCAGCGCAAAGCCGGTCGCCCCCACATAAAACGAATAGGCGAGCAATCTCTCTTCGCCGAATCGCGATACCAGTCGCGTCAACACGCTGCGCACGGCGAACGATGCAATCGCAAACGCCGCAAGCACCGTGCCGATGGCGGTCGCGCTCAGTCCCGCGGCGTGTCCGTGGATCGGCAAGTAGAACTGAAAGATGTCGGTGCCCAGTTGCGCGAGACCGCTCGTTGCGAGCGTTCGCCAGATCTTGCGGTCGGTGAGTGTTTCCAAGATATGGGTGGTCGGACCCGTCGGCCGCTTGCTCGCTGGCAGGATCTGGCCGCGGACCAATATCAGCACGGCCGAGGTGATCCAGATTGCAACCACGAACAGGCATGCAGTCGCGTGCGTCGTGTGGTCGATCGCGAGTCCCGCGATGAGCGGACCGACGAAATTCGTCGATGCGCCAATCATGCTGAAGTTGCTGAAGTTGCGCGCGCGCTCGGCGGGCTTGCTCATGAGGCCGACGAGATTTTGCGCGAGCACGTGCAGAATCGCGAGCGCGAGACCGCTCAACGACGCGGCGATATAAAGCGCGGCCAGTGAGTGCCAGAAAAATGGAATCGTCATGCCGGCGGCGCCGCTCATTGCGCCGAACAAAAGCGGCCAGCGCGGCTTCACGCGATCCGACAAAGCGCCGATCGGCCACGAAAACAGCAGCGGGAACGCATAGAACATGGCCACCAGCACGCCGACTTGAAACGGCTGCGCCCCGAGCTCGAGCGAGAAAAGCGATAGCACCACCCTCGCGGCGGAGATGCAGGTGAAGCCAAGGAACGCGAAGGTGAAAGTCAGATAGAGCGGCATCAGTCCTGCCAGGTGAGCCGCTACGGGTCTTGTGATTACGCAGGAAGCGACGGGATATTCGCCGCTATTTTACTGCATGCGCCGTTGGCCCCGTGCGCTCTGCGCTTAAAGAATGACGCGGTCCGCCTTTTTTAAAAAAGCCGGCTGCAGCGACGCGCCGCTGGCAATTGACGCTTTTTGGCTGATGACGAGTTCAAACTTGCCTGGCCCTTCGACCGCGAGTTCGGCAGGGTTTGCGCCTTTGAGAATTTTGTCGACGTACGTCGCCGCCCGTTTGTAATTCCAGTCCGCGTCCGCGCCGTAACTCATCAGGCCGCCGGCTTCGACATAATCGCGGCTCGGATAAATTGCGGGTATTTTCATTTTGGCCGCGAATTCGGTCAGAACATCGCGGTTCGCCCAATTGACCGAACTGTCGAGACAACTCATTGCGCCCGCTTTCCATTTGGAAAGCACTGCCGCCGCATCGTCGAAGGATTTCCGGCTTCGGATTTCAATCTGCATCGTCTCCATGCCGGCAGCCGCAGCAGCCTGCTGCACTTCGCTGATCTGGCCGACAACCTCATTGGTCGCGCCGGGGTCCCGTGAAATCACGATCGCGATACGTGAGGTCGCAGGAAACGCCTCCTTCAACAATTGCAATCGCCTGACGGCAATCCCCGCGCCGGAATTCATGACGCCCGTGATGTTGGCGCCCGGCCTGGCGATGCTTGCAACGATACCGCGCTCGACCGGATCATTGACCACCGCAAATACGATGGGCGTCGTGCCCGCGGCTTCTCTTGCCGCGCGAACCGCGGGGCTGGTCGGGGCGAAGATGATATCGACTTTGCGCGCCACCAGTTCGGCGGCGAGTGCCGGCAAGCGGTTGAGACTGCCATCGGCGTAGCGGGCTTCGAACGCGATATTTTTGCCTTCGAAGTAGCCGAGGTCCTTCAGCCCATTGAGAAAGCCGCGAAAAAGCTTTTCCGTGTCTACCTGGCTGCCGGCGGCCAACACGCCGACCCGGCGAGTCGCTTGCCGCGGCTGCGCGAACGTCATCACGGGCGCACCGAACACGCTCGAGGCCAACATCAGGACCAAATTGCGCCGAGTAACCATAACTCCTCCATCGAGCAGCGACGCGATGGATTCTACACAGTTAACACGCGAGGCCACGTGTGAAATCGCACGTTTGAGCCAGGCTGAACCAGCCGGGCCAAACACGCTCAACGGCGTTTCATAATTGCCATTGGCATAGCAGGACGATTTCTTCATTAAGAAAAATCGCGGCCACCGATGGCGCACTTCGCACCGGCGACACCGCGAATGCCTTCTGAAAAACCGTACTTGCGAATTGCCGTCCCCGCGACTAATGTATGGCCTCAATCGAAGTTATCCGGCCGGCCTTCAGCTAGCGGCGACAAATCAGGAGATGCAAATGAAACGAAACGCCATGACCCGTCGCGAATTTCTGCAAACCACCGGCGCGGCTGCAATATCACTCGCTTTTGCCGGATTGCCGTCAGCCGCGTTCGCGGCGACCGCAGGCACGGAAAAAGTGAAAATCGGAATCATCGGCTCCGGCCGGGTTGGCGGCACCGTCGGCGGCGTGTGGGCCAAGGCCGGGCACGAAGTCATGTTTTCCTCGCTCGACCTCGAAGCGGACAAAAAACTCGCGGCGAGCGTCGGCGCCAATGCGCGCGCCGGTACGCCGCGCGAGGCCGCGCAATTCGGCGACGTACTGCTGATTTCAGTGCCGTACGCCGCGCTGCCTTCGGTCGGCAAGGATCTCGGCGATCTGCTCAAAGGCAAAATCGTGATCGACACGTCCAACCCGATCGTGGCGCGCGATGGCGACATGGCCGTCGCGGCGCGCGAGAAAGGCGCGGGCCTTTCATCGCAGGAATATCTGCCGGGCGCGCGCATCGTGCGCGCGTTCAATGCAATCGGTTACTCCCGAATGGGCGAGGCATCGAAAAACGCGGGTAAGGTCGGCATGCCGATGGCCGGTGATGATCAGAAGGCGATTGAAGTTGCATCGCAGCTCGTGCGCGAAGTCGGCTATGAGCCGGTGCTCGTCGGGCCGCTCGCAACGATGGGCAAGCACTTGATTCCCGGCACGCCGCTCGGCGGGGAGCACACGCCGGCGGAAATCCGCCAGATCGCCGGCACGCTGAAGTAATCGAGCTTCAACAAAAAAACGCGCGGTTCAATGAACCGCGCGTTTTTTTACGCCTGGCCGCTTCGCGTATTAACTATCCTGGCTGCTTGACGATGCGCAAATAAGGCTTCGGCGATTTCCATCCGCCGGGAAACAGTTTCTTCGCGTCATCGTCCGAGACCGAACCCGCGATGATCACGTCGTCGCCATGTTTCCAGTTGACCGGTGTCGCCACCTTGTATTTGGCAGTGAGCTGCATCGAATCGAGCACGCGCAGGATCTCGTCGAAGTTGCGGCCGGTCGTCATCGGGTACGTCAGCATCAACTTGATCTTTTTGTCCGGGCCGACGATAAAAACCGAACGCACGGTTGCGTTGGTCGCGGCGGTGCGGCCATCCGATGCCGCTTCTTCGGCGGGCAGCATGTTGTAGAGCTTGGCGACCGCGAGATCGGTGTCGCCGATGATCGGGTAATTGACCTTCGCGCCCTGCGTCTCCTCAATGTCCGCAGCCCATTTGCCGTGGCTATCGACGGGGTCAATCGAGAGTCCGATGAGCTTGGCATTGCGCTTGGTGAATTCCGGTTCGATCTTCGCCATGTAACCGAGCTCAGTGGTGCACACGGGCGTGAAATCCTTCGGATGCGAGAATAAAATGGCCCAGCTATCGCCGATCCACTCATGAAAATCGATCGGGCCCTGCGTCGTTTTGGCTTTGAAATTTGGTGCGGTATCGTTAATTCGGAGTGACATATGGCCTCCGTAAGGAAATTTAATTGGGGTGGAAAAGCAATATACCCACCGCGATTCTGATCCGTCAATCGAACGCGCAGATTGGGACAAGTCAGATTTACATTTTTGTCGCGAGCCAGTTTGCCGTCGCGGCCAGTGCACCATCGCCACCCGCCATTCCGATCAACTGCACGCCGACGGGCATGCGTTCGACGTCCAGAAGTGGAAGGCTGAATGCCGGAATGCCAAGAAAGGTCGCGTAAATTTGATATGCACGGCTGCCAGTGTGGTCTTTCGCCACCGGCGCCGGTCCAGGCGCCGTCAGCGTTATGAAGCCGTCGCTGCCCGTCACCGTCTCGTGGGCGAATTGCTGCATCGCACGCCTGCCGGCAAGCAGGTCTGCATAGCGTGACGATGTCATCTTGGCCGCATTTGCCATGCGGTCAAGCACGCGTTTCTCCAGCAGGTCGCCAAACTTTTTTACATATTGCTCATACGGCCATTTCATTTCATACGTCGTCAACTCGATCGAGCGATCGATGTAACCGCCGTCGAGCGAGCGCTCGAAATCGGCAACCTTTGCATTCGAATTGCGATCGATGATTTCAACGCCGTCGCGTTGGAGTTTATCGACCATCGCTTCGAACGCGTTGCGCGTCGGTGTTTCCACCTCCTTTTCCCATGCCTCAAAGTGAAGGCGTATAAGTCGGTGCGGCTTGACTGCAGGCGGCGCTGCGGTTGCCGCGCCATTCAAAGAGGCATAGCCGGGGCTGCCTTGCGTCAGCGAAATATGCGAAGCAATGCGCCAGGTATCGTCGAGCGTGGCGCCGATCACGCCCAGATGATCGTGCGTAAGCGTAATCGGATGCACGCCCTGCATCGGCAAAACCCCATGCGTGGGCTTGAATCCAAATGCGCCGCAGTACGCGGCCGGCCGCAATACCGAGCCCTGCGTTTGCGTGCCAAGCGCAACGGGCAGCATGCCGGCGCCGACCGCGGCCGCCGACCCGCTCGACGAGCCGCCGGGCGTGCGCGACGTATCATGCGGATTGCGCGTCACGTTGGTCGACCCGCACGCAAACGCCGTCGTCACCATTTTGCCGACGATAACGGCGCCGCCCTCACGCAGCGCATGCACGCATGCCGCATCGTATTTCGGCTGCCAGTTTTTAAATGCGGGACTGCCCATTTGCGTCGGAAAATCGTGCGTGTCCATGATGTCTTTGATTCCAACCGGACAGCCATCGACGCTCGACAGCGGCGCACCGGCTTTATAGCGGGCCGTCGCCGCGTCGGCAGCGGCGCGCGCGGCTTCGATGTTCAGCACGACAAACGCTTTGACTTCACTTTCGCGCGCCGTAATGCGTTCAATACAACGCTCGAGCAGTTCGCGCGGCGTGCGCTTGCCGGCGATGAAGTCCGGCACGGCGCGCGAAAAACTGTTCATGCCGATGCGCTCATCTGCTACTCCGCCGTGATCTTCGCGGCGGTCACGACTTTCGTCCATTTGGCGACCTCTGATTTGACATATGCATTGGTTTTGTCGAGCGGCTCCGCGGCGGGCTCGAGCCCGATCGCCGCCAGCCGCGTTTTCATTTCCGGGGCGTAAAGGATTTTGCTGATTTCGGCGTTTAATTTTTCAAGCACGGGTTTGGGCACCGCAACGGGCGCGAACATCGCGTACCACACGTCGACCGCATAACCCGGAACACCGGCTTCGGCCACCGTCGGCAGATCCGGCGCGGCCATTGCACGTTTGGCGCCCACCGTCGCGAGCGCGCGGAGCTTGCCCTGCTTTGCATATTCAAGCGCCGAAACGATGGCGGCTGACGTCATCGAGATGCGTCCGGCGATCAGATCGACGACGCCGGGCGCCGTCCCTTTATACGGCACGTGCACGATGTCGATGCCGGTCGCCAGCTTGAAGGCTTCAAGCGCAAGGTTCGCGGCGCCGCCATTGCCTGATGACGCGTAAGTGAGCTCACCCGGTTTCGCCCTGGCCAGCGCAATGAGCTCTTTCACCGACCTGACGGGCAATGACGGATGCACAACGAGTATGTTCGGTCCGTTAACCAGTACCGCGACGGGCGTGAAATCGCGAATCGGGTCGTAACTTAAATTTTTGTGCGACGCGGGAATCACCGCATAAGAGATGCTGATCGTGAGCAGCGTGTAACCGTCGGGCGCCGACTTGGCGACGAATTCGCTCGCGACCGCCCCACCCGCGCCGGGGCGGTTTTCCACGACGATCTGCTGGCGCCATTGTTCATCGAGCCGCTGGGCGACCAGGCGCGAAATGGTATCGACACCGCCGCCCGACCCCGCGCCGACGAGTATGCGGATCGGTTTGACGGGAAAAGTCTGCGCGCATGCCGTGCCGGCAAATGTTACGAGCGCGGCAACGCTTAATAAACTGGCGGATATTGATCGCATCTTTGCAAAAAGAAACCGGAAGCGCGCAGTGTAACTTTTTCCACGCGGGGCGTCGCGGCGCGCCAGAAGATTTTGCAACGTGGCTGCACGTCCGACAGCCAGCGCCGATAACTTGAAGAGCCTGTCGCCGATTTTGCGGCGCGGGACTCGAGAGCACGATATGAGCCTCTGCGCACGAAGCGCATCTCCAACGGAGGTCATATGAATAACCGAATGTTGGCGCGAGCCGTTTCCTTCTCAATGGCACTCGGCATGAGCTACTCCTCGATGGCACAGACTTCGGGGCCGACCATTCCGACGCCAAGCATGCAAAGTCCGTCGACCGGCACCGTGAACCCGCCGGCGAGCGTGCCGACGCCGAGCGTTCCAACGCCAAGCCAGGATGTGATACCGCAGGCGCCGCCGATTGCAAATCAAAACCGTAACCTGCCGGCACAGACACCGCAGGTGCCGAATCCGACGTCGGCAGGCACACCCACGACCGTGCCGGGTCAGTTTCAGTCGGCACCGCCGGGCGGACTCACTTCGCAAGGCGCCGTTGGCGCCGGCCCCGGCACTTGCCCGTGCGCAATCACGACGCCGAACACGCGCGCCCCGGTCGGCGGCTGCAACTGTTGATGTAAAAAAGTCAGGCGCCGGCCTGGCTTTTTTTATCATCGTCGAGTCGCGCGAATTGCCATGTAGGCGTAATGCTTACACCCGGGTGCGATGGCAGCGTCGTATCAAACTATCTAAAATCGGCGCACTCCGGTCACTGAACTGCGTATGGACAACCTCATTGTTGAAATGACTGCCATCGCCGAACGCCTGGCGGCGCGGCGCAATTCAATTCTCGTGAATTGGCGCAGACGCGTGCAGGAAGACGCGGCCTTGGAGCATGCATCCCATCTGTCGCTGGGACAATTTTACGATCACATTCCAACCCTGCTCGATGAACTCGAACGCGAGTTCGGCGCCGCCAATGCGTCCGCAAAAAGCGAAGCTGTCGAAGAGGAAAAACGCAGCGCGGCCGAACACGGCATCATTCGCTGGCAGCAAGGTTACAACCTCGTCGAAGTGATGCGCGAGTGGCGGCATCTGCACTTATGCCTGATCGAAGAACTCGAGCTCGGATTCGAAACCGGGACGCAGCCTTCGCGCGCCGCGCAGGCGGGCGCGGTTCACATCATCTCGCGTTTCTTTGCGGATGGCGTGTGCGAGAGTTCAGAACAATACAGCTCCATGCGCCGCACTGAAGCCGCCGGCCGTGCGCAATACGTCGAAGCAGCGATTGGCCGCCTGAATGACGGTGAACGCGCGCGCGCCGATAGCTGGCGCGAAGCAGCGCACGACTTGCGTGGACGACTCGGCGTCGTTAAAAGCGCAGCGGATTTACTCGCGCGCGGCGGGTTGCCGGAAGAAGATCGCGCTCAATCGCTCCGTATGCTGCATAACAGCGTCGACTGGATGAGCGCATTTCTCAATGACTTGATGGAACTGTCGCGACTGGAAGCAGGCCATGAACGCCGCTTGATCACGCGCCTTGATGTGACCCGCCTGCTGAAGGACCTTTGCAACGGCATGCGGCCGATGGCTAACGAACGCCGGCTCTTTCTCACGGTTGAAGGGCCGCCGGAGCTGTTCGTGGAAGGCGACGAGATAAAAATTCATCGTATCGCGCAAAACCTGCTCGGCAACGCATTGCGCTACACCGAAGCCGGCGGCGTCAAAGTCGTGTGGGAACTCGACCAGACGCTGGGAACCGATCGCTGGACCTTGTGCGTGCAGGACACCGGCCCGGGCTTGAGGCACGGCACGGTAACGCCGATTGCCGACGCGCTGAAAGGTGCGACCGATCTGGATCATGAGACCGTCGATCAGCAGCTCGTCGGACATATTCCGGACACACCAGCGGCCGCTACCCTGCATTCGCAATCGCATGCAGAGCCGAACAACGGGCCTTCCGGCGAGGGCGTCGGCCTCGCAATCGTCAAGCGCCTGTGCGAACTGCTCGAAGCGTCGATCGAACTGCAGACCGCGCCCGGCAAAGGCACTACGTTCCGCGTGATGTTCCCGCTGCGATACGACGGCCGTTAAAACGCGTTGCCGCTGCGCCGCTCGACCTCCGCCGAGTTGCGCCCGGCAGCCTTCGCCAACAATGCATTGAGCACGTCCCAGTCGGCGGGCTTGGTCAGGTGCTCGTCGAAACCCGCTTCCCTCGCCAGCCTCACATCGTCGGGCAAACCATAGCCCGTCATCGCAATCAAGTACCTGTCGCCGCCATTTATGCTCGTCCGCCGCATCTGGCGCGCCACCTCGTAGCCGTCCATGCCGGGCATGCCAATGTCGATCAAACTGACGTGAGGCGACATCCGGCCGGCCGCCGCCAGCCCGGATGCGCCGCTGTCGGCAACGTAGACATCATGACCTGCCGACTCGAGCAATAGCCGCATCGACGTTCGCACGTCTTCATTGTCATCAATGACCAGAACTTTCAATGACTGAGCAGCCGTTGCCGGTTCTTCCCGCGCGGCCGCCGTGTCCGTAGCATTTGATAACGGCAAGCGCACGGTAAACGTCGAGCCTTTGCCATGACCGGCGCTGAATGCGGAGACACTGCCGCCGTGCATGGCCACCAACCGCTTGACCAGCGTCAAGCCGATGCCGAGCCCGCCCTTCCGGTGAAGTGCGCTCTCGGCTTGATAGAAGAGCCCGAACATCGCTTCGCGGTCTTCGTCGGAGAATCCGGCACCCGTATCGGTTACGCGCAGCACGGCGAAATCCGCTTCCTTGACGATGCAAACATCGATAGAGCCCGTGGTCGGTGTGTGCGTCACCGCATTAGAAAGAAGATTGGTGATGATCTGTTCGAGGCGCGCCGGGTCGCCCTGGACCACGACACTTTCGGTGTAATCAGCCGAGATCTGAGGTGCAGCCCCGCTGTTCGTCGCGCGTACCGCCGCCACCGCCGCGGCGGCCACATTGGTTAATTCAACCGGTGCGCGTTCGAGTTCGATCTTGCCCGCCACGACGCGGCCGACGTCGAGCAAGTCATTAACCAGCCGCGTCAGTTGCGCGGTCTGGCGGACGATCACCGCCTGTGCTTCGAGCCGGTTCTCGAGCGGCAACACGGGCCGATCGAGCGCCGATGCCGCGTTACTGACGGCGCTCAGCGGATTACGCAGTTCATGCCCGAGCATCGCGAGAAACTCATCCTTGGCGCGGTCCGCTGCCTTGAGCGCAAGGCGTTCGCGTTCGAGCAGTTGCTGGCGGTCCCTGATTGCAATGGCAGCGTCGATGATTGCCTGGCCGACTTCGCGCACCTCCCGTATCTCTGAATGCGCGGTGGTGCCTGACGGCATGGTTCCCGCACCCATCGCGCGTGCCGCCTCCTCGAGCTCTGCAATCGGGCTGGCGATTCGGCGCGATACCCAATTCGCAAATGGAATCGCGCACAGGACCAATAGCAATGTACCAATCGCAACGAGCCCTGCGGCACGCCACGCAGCAGCGTTGACTTCCGCGGCGGGGATGGCAAAGCCCGCGCTCCAGTGAGTGAACTCGGAAGTTTTATAGGCCGTGTAGCTGTCCTTGCCGTCCACAGTCAGGCCGCGATACCAACCTTCGGTCGAGTGCGCGGTCGCCGCCCTGAACGCTGCCGATCCCAATTCACCCGGCGGCCGGTACGGCAGGCGCGCCACGAAACGGCCGTTCTCGTCGACAATGCCGTTCACCCACGAGGCCGGAAGATTCTGCGCTTCGATCAGGCGCCCGAACGATTCCGGCTTGATTACAGCCGTCAGGATATAGCGCAGCTCCCCGTTTTGATGGATAGGCACCCGCACAGGGACGCTAAGCTCACCATTAAGCTGGCTTTGGAATATCCCGCCCACTGCCGGCAATCCGGTGCTGACTACGCGCCCGACCGTCACCATTTCTTTCGAAATGGGCAGTTTGGTGCCGAACGGCCGGCTCGAGTTGAGAACTTGTTGGCCCGACGGGGTCATCAAATGGATGCGTTGCCAGTCGGGCTGCGACTTGTGAATGCGTATGGCTTCGTCGTGAAAAGCGCGCAGGTCGCCGCTGGCAAGATTCTTCGACGCGGCAAGTGCATTAAGACTCAGCATGTGACCGCGGATTTCGCTGTCGACTGCGATCATGAACGCGCGATTGCGGTCGATGGCGCCCTCACGGTAAACCTCCCGCTCATGCTCGACGAGAATGAATCCGAGGACTGCCGCGAGCACAATCGACGGGACCACCATTCCAAGCGTCAATTGAAAAACGCGCGACCGCAACCTCATGAATTCGTCTTTCGCGGAAAAAAAGTCGGCTGGAGCGAAAGGATTCTGCCAGCAAGTCCAATGACTGAGAAGGATTGTTCGCAGTTTTGTGAGTACAGTCCTACAAAAGATATGGAAACTGTCCGACGAATGTCCCGCGCCCTATCTGACGCATAATCAATGAGCCCGCGAAGGACGCCGTGCCGTCCGTTGTAGCCAACGCCGCTTTTCCTTTTACCTCTCGTCAAGGAGCCGCCGTGCTTATCATCGACATGATTCGCGATGCAGATACCGACCATGAAGTTTATTTCTGGATGACTGCATACATAGAGTCGGTCAAGTACGGCGATGCGCTGGGCTTGCTGCCTGAACGCATCACGCGCCTGCCGCTCGCCGGCGCGCGTGACGTCAGAGAGCGGTTCGACGGCCTGATCATCGACGTGGACCAGGCATCGCGCCAGTTGAATGACCGGTCCTGCGTCGTTCTCAAGGAAGCATTGCACGTGCTGGGCGCCGGAATTGCGCGCTTGAAAGTCCTCGAAAATGCCCATCGCGAGTCGCTCGCACAGGCGATGCGCTCGTTGACCGAAAAACAACGAGCGGCGCCGCCCCATGCAGTCCACGCAAAAACATCTGGCGCGCCGGGCAACGAGCTGCATCCGTGAAAAAATCGGCGCTTAAACAAAAAGCCACCTCGCAGGCAGGTGGCTTTTTTGTGGCCGGCGCGTTAGCGCGGACCAATTACTAGTCTGGCAGTACATTCCTACATTTGAATCGGCTATGTCTGATGGCAAAGGATGTAGCTGGACTGCAGCATGTAGCGTGTTGTTGAACGACTTAGGGGCAACATCACTTATCTGAATTAACGGCAACTGACTGGCTGCCACAGGGAGGAGGCAGGCGAGTCGACGCAGTCAGGCAGCAGAGTCATGACCAGCATTCTCGTAGTAGATGACCATCAGATAGTCAGAGCGGGGATCAGGTCCCTCCTCGCGCATTACGACGACTTTACGGTCGCCGGCGAGGCAAGCTCCGGCAACGACGCGCTCGAGATGGTGCGCAAACGAGAGTGGGGCATCGTGCTCCTCGATATTTCGATGCCCTCGACGCACGGCCTCGACATCCTCAAGCAGATCAAGCGGCAAAAACCGGCGTTACCGGTGCTGATTTATACAATGCATCCTGAAGAGTGCTACGCCATCAACCTGATGCGCGCCGGCGCCAGCGGTTACCTTTGCAAGGTGTGCTCGCCCGAGCAACTCGTCATCGCGATTCGCACGGTCGTTTCAGGCCGCCGTTACGTCAGCCCCACGCTGGGCGAGCATCTGGCGGGACAACTTAAGGGCGACTCGCAGTTGCCGCCGCACACCCAATTGTCGGAACTGGAATTTCAGATCTTCTGCAAGCTCGCGATCGGCCAGGCGTTGACGTCGATCGCCGACGAACTGCTGCTCAGCGTAAAAACAGTCAGTATTTACCGCTCGCGGATTCTCGAGACGATGAACCTCGGCACCAACGGCAAGCTGATGTATTACGCGATCAAGCACGGATTGGTTTAGCTGCGCGCTTTTTACCGGGGCGCCGAACCCGGCTACTGCGGAAGCGGCAATGCGTAGCGTGTGAAGAGAAGCGCGCCGGCGTCCGAACGAACCGGAGCCGTGGCATGGCCAGCCCGCACCATGCGATAGTCGCCTGCCAGCAGAAGGCGGTCGCCGAAAAATGCCTCCCCTTCGAGGACGATTGACTCCTGATCCATCAGTCCTTGAGGCCGCCCAATAACGAACGTGCGGGCGGCCAAATACCGCATTTTCAGACACGAATCATCGCTTTTCCGCATAACCGTGCATTTTTTCACTGTTCGATATACTTTGCCAATGGCATACGTAGCACACTTTTCCACGAGCGTTTTCCATACGCTTATACGAATGAACGAAAACCAATTCCGTCAAGCGGCGCGAGAGCGGCTCCGAGAAATTCCACTGCACCAACGCAGCGAGTGGTCGCAGAGAGATTTGCGCCGCTGGTGGGATAAGGTCAGTCTCGTTCATCCGTCCTTGAGCGTTCAAGGCGACGACAGCTCTGCATGGTCGCTCGTTAAACGTTCGTGCGCCGACCTGATCGGAAAAAGCGCGAACACCTGACCGCCTCGATCAGCGTCCGCCTTCATTTGCGCCGCGAATCAAATGGCGATTGCCGTGCATGAAAACCCAGGCGCCAAGCGCGCCAAAAATCCGGATCGAATCGGCCACCGGGCTGAAGTGGGAAGAACGGTTGCCCGGCTCATAGATCGTCGGGATCTCGACTCGCCCGATCCTCTCACCTCGCTCGAGTGCGTACAGCAACATGTAAAGTTCCGTCTCGTAGCGGCTGCCGTCGAACCGGTCGATGATTTGCGTCATGAACTTGCGCGAGAGCGCGCGGAATCCGGATTGCGTATCGCGAGGCGCATCGGGATAGACGAACCGTACGCAGGCGCGCGTGAGCTCGTTGCCGAAACGGCTTCTGAACGGCATGACATCGAACTTCGCGCGTTCGCCGACGACTAAAGCCGCATCCTGGTAACGCAAAACCGCCGCGAGCCGCGGGATATCTACGGGTCGATGCTGGCCGTCGCCGTCGAGCGCTACGATTACGTCGAACGCGGAAGCGGCGAGCGCAAAGCGAAATGCGTTAACGAGCGCCACGCCTTTGCCGTGGTTGCGATGATGCGCGAGCACGTGCACGTTCCGTTTGTCCGCCGCAACAGCTTCAAGCACCGCGAGAGTACCGTCGCTCGATCCGTCATCGACAGCGATGACCGTATTCGCATAGGCGGCCGCTTCCCGCACCACCGCGCCGCACAAGCGATCGATGTTGTAACAGGGAATTACGCAGCAAACGTTCAACGGCTGCGCCGCTGCAGGTTTCACCGGCAGCGGCTGCCAACCCGCCGCATCGAGAAACTTGAACGTGCGCGCGCACTTTATCCAGACGTCGCTGCCCGCCCAGCGATTGGGCAGGCGCAGTGAAACCGCGTGGAAAGGCGCGTGACCGGCGTCGCGTGTGCCGCCGGCCTTTCGTAACGGCATCTCGGCCGCCAGGCCATAGCCGGCGCGCGCCACCAGCGACAGCTTGACCGTGCCCAGCCCCCTGCCGCGCATCCGCACGCGCAGCGGATGAACGCGGCTGTAACGCAGTACGGGCCCGGGGTTGAAGTCGAAATCCTCACTGTCTTTTACGAACGTCTCGTGCGACGTAGCGTATCGCATGAATCTGCGCCGGCTCAACAGCATCTGCGTCGCATGCGATGCTATCGCGCGCTGCTTGCGCGCGATGTCTGAAGCATCAAGGCTAAGGCGATACGTTTGTCCGAGCACGCGGCCGAAGCCGGCGCCATGCACGCGGTACGCCAGATGAAGGACATTGGGCATTGCGCAACGGGCGAGCGCGAAACGCGCCAGCAAGCCGAGTGCATTATGGTCGGGATGCAAATCGTGACATGACGGCGCGATCAGCAGCGTCGGCTCCAACTCGTTGATTTCGGCAATCAGTTTCTCGAGCAAGGTCGCGTTCCCGCTCATGACGACATCGGTGAGGCCCTGGTCCGGGTAGCCGAGGAACACCGAGTGTTTCGATTTGAGGCCCAGCGCGTGCAATGCAGCAAGCGCTTCCTGACGCCGCAACTGCCCCCAGCGCCGACGCTCGGCCTGGCCTACGCTCCATCGCTGAAAAGCGATTCGCTGGGGCCAGGCATTATTTTCGCCGTCCGTCGCGAACAAAACGCGTACTTCGGCGCCGGCTTTGAACGCATGGTGAAGCAGCCCGCCTGCCGCGAGACTTTCATCATCGGGATGCGGTGCGAGAAAAAGCACGCGATCGCCGGCATGCAACGACAGTGATTTCATGGACCTACAACGAAGGACGCAACGGCCGGCGCTTCGCCAGAAGTCGAACGCAGCCGCTGACGCCAGTCACGCAACATCCGTACCGACGCGGGGATGAATACATTCAGGCACAGCAGCGAGTGCCGCGTCTTTTCAACCGTGCACCGATTACATAGGGAAGTAAAAATTACTTCGCGCGCGGGCTGAAAATGAACAAGTGCTATGCCAAACGCATCGGCGTTTTTGCGCGGCGCCCGCCGCGAGGCGCTGCCGAACTACTCGATTTTCACACCGGCGGAGCGCGCAACCCTGCCCCACTTGACGATGTCGGCTCGGGTTCGTTCAGCCAGCATTTCCGGCGTGCCGCCGCCGGTGACCCCGCCTTGGGAAAAGAGCCGCTCCTTGACGTCCTGCGCGGCCAGCGCCTTCTGCGCTTCGGCGTTGAACTTGACGATAATTTCCCGTGATGTGCCCGTCGGCATCATGATCCCGAACCAGCTGTCGGCCTCGAAGCCTTTAAGCGATTCATGGATTGCGGGCACCTCAGGCAGCACGGGGGACCGCTTGCTCGATGCGACACCGATTGCGCGCAAGCGTCCGCTGCGTATGTGCGGCAACGACGAGGGAATGCTGTCGAAGAAGAGTTGAACATTTCCCGGCAGCAGATCCAGCAGTCCCGGCGCGCTGCCTTTATACGGCACATGCAATGCGGTGAAGCCGCCCATCTGCTTGAACAGCTCCTGCTCGAGATGCGACAGCGTGCCCTGCCCCTGCGACGCGAACGCAAGTTCTCCGGGGCGCGCTTTGCCGAGCGCAACCACTTCTTTCACGGTTCGCGCTGGCAGCGACGGGTGCATGACGAGCACATGCGGCACATTGCCTGCGAGCACCACCGGCGCCAGGTCGCGCTCGAGATCGTAATTGAGCTTGGTATATGCGCTGATTGCGATTGCGGCCGTCGTCAATGGCACTATCACCGCCGTGTAACCGTCGGGCGCGGCCTTCGCGCCGAGTTCAATGCCCAGATTGCCGCCTGCGCCGGGACGGTTGTCGACAATAATAGTCTGGCCCCACGCTTCGCTGAGCTTCTGCCCGAGCATGCGGGTGATCAAATCCGCCGCGCCCGAAGGCGGGAACGGCACGATGATGCGCACCGGTTTGTTGGGATAGCTTTGTGCGCCCGCAATGCCGGCGGCGAGCGCAAGCATCATCGCGATCATCGATGAAAATCTGCTACTCATAAGCATTTCTCCCTTAACGGCATCTTGTACGCGAGACGCGCGGCGACGCTCGCTACAATATCGCAATGCGTATGCGCATTCCATACGCGCCCTGCAAAATGGCGGCACGGACCAAAACGGTGCGCCTGCCGTAAACTGCACGTCTGACTTTCAAGGAGAACTGCCGTGGCTTTCGATCTTATTCTGCGCAATGCCTGCCTCGCGGACGGCGCGACCATGGATGTAGCGATCACCGATGGCCGCATCGAAACCATCGCGCCGCGCATCGACGGCGACGGTCCAAGCGTAGACGCCGGCGGCAATTTCGTGTCGCCCGGTCTCGTCGAATGCCATTTCCATCTCGACAAGTCGCGCATTCTCGATCGCGTCGCGCCCCTCGCCGACCGCCGCGCGACCGATTACATGAAACGCACGGCCGCGATAAAGCACACGTTCACCGTCAACGACGTTTACGCGCGTGCGCGGGCGACGCTGGAGCAATGCCTGCTCAACGGCGTCACGCACATGCGCACGCACGTCGAAGTCGATCCCAACGTCGGGCTGCGCGGCTTCGAGGCCATCGAGCGTCTGGCGAAGGATTACGCATGGGGCATGGACTTGCAGGTTTGCGCGTTTCTGCAGGAAGGCTGGACCAATGTGCCGGGGGCGGAAGACATCGTGCGGGAGGCGTTAAAGCGCGGCGCGCCGGCCGTCGGCGGGGCGCCACGTTACGACAGCGATGGTCCGGCACAAATACGACGCATTTTCGCTTTGGCGCGTGAATTTGATGTGGACGTCGACATCCACTTAGACGGCGGATATACGACGCACGATATGGACATTCACCAGGTCTGCGATCTCGCGGATGAACACAAGTGGGGCGGCCGCGTCGCAATCGGCCACGGCAACAAGTATTCCTGTCTCGCCCCGGCGGAACTGGAATCGCTGGGCCGGCGCCTCGCCGGCTCAGGCGTCGCCGTCGCGGTTTTACCGGCGACCGATCTTTTTACCAGCGGGCGCCATCTTGACCACAGCGTGATCCGCGGCGTGGCGGACGGCAACGCATTGATAGCGCAAGGCGCGAACTGTGCGATCTCCACCAATAACGTATTGAATCCGTTTACGCCCTATGGCGATTGCTCGCTCGTGCGCATTGCGAACATGTATGCAAATGTCGTCCAGCGCGGCACAACGCAGGACCTCGCGGAATGCTTCGCGATGATTTCGAGCCGGCCGGCGCGCATCATGCGCCGGGGCGATTACGGCATTGCAGCCGGCAATCCAGCGGACCTCGTCGTGTGGGATGCGAAATCGGCCGCTGGCGTGATCGCTACGGTTGCCCAGCCGCTTACCGGATACAAGAACGGGAGAAAAGTTTTTACCAGGGCGCGGCCGATATTGCACAGCACCGGGGTGGACTAGGAAGCTGCATCATCGCCGATCAATCTTGCGCATGCATGCTTTACCGATGCCCACTCGGTTGACTCATTGCACCCCAGGGTCAGCCCGGCGTCGCTAACCCTCGTCTCATTCCACCATGAATGCAGTTCGCGGTGCGACCACCCCGTTCGCCGCATCCTGGGAATTTCGCGTAACTTCAGCCTGACTGCCTCGTGGAATTGGCCCGGGTCCATGACGTCTGCGTCTTTTTCAACAAGATTGAAAAACTGCGAAACACCATGAGAATAATCGAACTGCGATCGTAAGGCGACATGATGCAGCCCTAACGAAGGCTGCCGCGAATTCGCTTGAGCGCTTTCAGCGGATTCTTGCCGTACGTAAGCTCCAACAACAATTGCAGATATCGCGGAACAACGTGGCCGTTCTCGTATCGACTGCCCCCGGATTGAGTGATGCCGAGCCGTCCCCAGAAAGCCGTCTGAGAGAGATCAAGTTTTTTGCGCAGAACTGCCGGTTTGTTGTGGATCATCGCGTCGCCTCCCTCTACATGGTGTTGAACATTTTTTGGTGTGTGCCATTGACATATGCCAACCTCGCACGATGAGAAGATAAACCAATAAAGCGCTTAAAACAGTCCGTTTTTGTCCTACAAAAGACGGGTAAAAGACCGTAGAATTTTACCTGTAAATATATACAGCTCTGCGCTAAACTCGCGCCATGGGAGCCGTCCACAAGCGTTAACCGCTAAAGAATTGTGCTAGATCAAGGGTAGCTGGGGAAGGACCGCCTCGTGCGGCGCCGGCCGCATATGCCCGCGGAAAAAGACACCGCTCTGAATGAAAAAATGACGCAGGATGCAGACGCTCAGGCCCCGAGCGTCCGCGACCTAAAGCGGCAGTCGCGCGAAGCGCGGTGATCAATGTTCGCGGCGCAGCCGCTTCAGAGATTTCAACGGCGTTTTGCCGTATGCAAGCCCCATGAGCAGCTCGAGGTAGCCCGGGACAGAGTATCCATTCTCATATCGACTGCCGCCGGATTGGGTTACCCCGAGACGCTTCCAGAAATCAGTTTGATTGAGACCGAGCTTGCGGCGTAGAACTACTGGATTTTCACGGGCCATGATGATGCCCTTTCGCGCATACGCCCGCTGTTGTCGGGACGTAACGCCTGAATACATCTGGTCTTACGATTTATGTAATAGCGGTAATCCTTTCGACGATGTGTTGCAGGGCAATGGCCCCATTAAACGGACGAATTCAGCATATACCCCGCTGTCGGCACATACCACACATATCTGTTCCGCCGTCGATTAAAAACCGCTTTGACAGTATCTGCGAGTGCAGCGAGTATCCGATTCGATACTTTTTCATAAAAGGGCGTTGCCATGGCAGCCGTGACGAACAAACCATCATTAATCTACGGAATCGCATGCGCGTTGATCGCATTCAATTTCCCCCCGCTTGCTGCAGCGCAATCGGCGGCCGGCACGCGTGAAGTGCCGGCACGCAAAATTCCGGTTCCGGATACCGTCAGTCCGCAAATGCAGAAGATTATCGGCGCCCCGTTAAGCCCGACGTGGAATGTGCTGCCGAAAACGAGCGAAGAATGGAAAGCCCAGGTCGCCAAAACTGCCGAGGCCGCAGTGCGCGGCCTGCCGGCGATGCGCGAAGCGCTGAAAGTAAAGCTCGAGCCGGTAACCATCGATGGCGTTAAAGCATACATGCTCACGCCGGCGGTCATTCCGGCGCAAAATCAAAATCGTCTGCTGGTACACGTTCACGGCGGCTGTTATGTAAACGGCCCGGGTGAATCGGGCACCAGCGAAGCGACGATGATCGCGGGCTTCGGCGGATTCAAAGTGCTGTCAGTCGATTATCGAATGCCGCCTGACCATCCTTATCCGGCCGCGCTCGACGATGCAATGACCGTATTGAAAGCGGCGCAAAAAATGGTGCCCGCCAAAAATATCGGCGTCATCGGATCGTCGGCCGGCGGCGGATTAACGCTTTCCATGGTGCTCAAAGCGAAGATGGATAAATTGCCGTTGCCGGGCGCGATCGCGCCGGGCACGCCGATGTCAGACCTCACGGGCGCCGGTGATTCATTCAACACCAACGCGATGGTCGACAACGTACTGGTGGCCTACGGTGCGAGTTGCGACGTGCGCGCCGCGATGTACGCGAACGGGCGCGACCTCAAAGACCCGCTGCTGTCGCCCGTCTACGGCGACATGTCCGGTTTTCCGCCGACCATACTCAACACCGGAACGCGCGATCTGCTGTTAAGCAACACGGTGCGCGTTCACCGCAAATTGCGACAGGCCGGCGTCGAAGCCGCGCTCTATGTGCATGAAGGCCAGGCGCATGGTGGCTGGTATCGCGACTACACTGCGCCCGAGGCGAAAGAAACGTTCGAAGAGATCGCGAAGTTTTTCGACAAGCATCTGGGCAAGTAAACACACAGCCTTGTCTAATCGAGCGCGTATTGACGGACTACGGCGCAATTGTCACGGCTGTATCTTCGGGCGAAGAAGCGCTTGAAACATGGCCGAGTCGAAGATGGACTTACTGATAAGCGACGTTGGGATGCCCGGTATGGACGGCTATCAATTCATTCGTCAGGTTCGCGCGAGCGAGCCTGTGGGCCAGCGCACCCCTGCGATTGCGGCGACTGCGTTTGCGCGAACGGATCGCAAGCGGGCGATCTGATCTTGCTGCGGCCGCAAATTGCCGTCCATCCGCGTTTCGCCTACGCAACGTTTTCCCGGAAGCGACTATCGGCGCCGGTGAAAATCTTTGAAACTACGGAAGGATTTTGAATCCGGATCGTTTAATGAAGGTCAAAACATTCCAGCGCACCTTGTGCCTGCAGCCGACGCAGTTCTCGATCGGCCTGCTCGAAGTCGAATTCAAGGTCAAGGAACTCAAATCGCTCAAGCCGCGCAAGCTGAAAAAAATCATCCGCAACGCGCCCGTGCCGGTCGTGATTTCGCCGTGGAAGGATCTGTGCATCATCGACCATCATCATTTCGTCTTCGCGTGCTGGCATGCTGATATCGCGCGCGTCAAGGTGAAGGTCGTCAG
>JAQGMI010000071.1 GCA_028292435.1 Betaproteobacteria bacterium | reverse complement strand
CACCTACATCGCCGCAGCGCTGAAAAAGGCGCCGCCCAAAGAGGTCGTCGAAAAAACCAAGCATCACACGCTCGACACGATCGCGGCGATGGTCTCGGGCTCGCGGCTGCTGCCCGGAAAAATAGCGATTTCCTATATCAAAACGCTGGGCGGCACGAAAGAAGCAACCGTCATCGGCAGCCGCTATGTAACCACCGCGATTAATGCCGCGCTCGTGAACGGCATGCTCGGCCACGCCGACGAAACGGACGACTCGCATGCGCCTTCGCTGTGCCATCCGGGCTGCGCGATCGTGCCCGCGGCGCTCGCAATGGGCGAGCGCGAACGGCGCAACGGCACTGCGGTGCTGCGCGCCATCGCGCTCGGCTACGACATCGGTACGCGCGTGAATCTATCGCTCAATGCCTACGAATTTCGCGAAGACGGCCACTCGACGCACAGCTTCGGCCCGATGTTCGGCGCCGCCGCCGCGACCGGCGCGCTCTGCGGTTTCGATTCGCGTCAGGCGCGCCATCTGCTTTCCTATACGTCGCAGCAAGCGTCGGGCGTGTCGTGCTGGATGCGCGACGAGGAACATATCGAAAAGGCGTTCGATTTCGGCGGCATGCCCGCACGCAATGGCACCGCCGCCGCCGCGATGGTCGCGCACGGTTTCTCGGCGGTCGAAGACGTGTTTTCGGGCGAGCGCAATTTCTTCGTCGCCTATGGCCGCGCGCCAAAACCCGAAGTGCTCGTCAAAGGGCTCGGCTCGACGTACGAAATCATGAACACCAACATCAAGCGCTGGTCGGTCGGCTCGCCGATGCAGGCGCCGCTCGACGGCCTGCTCGATCTGATTCGCGAGCACAAGATCAAAGCCGACCAGGTCGAAAAACTGATCGTGCGCGTTTCGCACCAGGGTGCGAACACCGTGAACAACCGGCACATGCCGGACATCTGCATGCAACACATGTGCGCGGTCATGCTGATCGACGGCTTTGTCACCTTCAAATCGTCGCACGACGAAAAGCGCATGCGCGACCGCAAAGTGCTCGACGTGCGCAGCCGCATCGAACTTTACGGCGACGATGAGCTGACGCGCGTGATGCCGAGCCGCCAAGGCGTCGTCGAACTGAAAATGAAAGACGGCCGCCAATTGAAGCTGCACGTCAAAGCCGTGCGCGGCACCAGCGACAGCCCGATGAGCCGCGCCGAAGTCGACGAGAAAAGCTTCGATCTGCTCGCGCCGATTCTCGGCAAGGCACGTGCGCGCAAACTGTGCGATGCCGTGTGGAACATGGAAAAAATTACCGACGTCCGCAAGCTGCGGCCATTACTTCAGGCTTAATCTGCCACCGATAAACCCGGATGTTTCCTGCATGACAAAGACTATGGTTCGTTGGCGAAGCAAGGGAATATCCATTACGCCCCCGCGAAGTGATGAAATGCGTTCGGTTTTGCATCTGTGTTTATCGGTGTTTATCTGTGGCTCAATAGGTGCCGTAAGTATCAGGGCGCACGCGCAGCCGTATCCGAACAAGCCGGTCCGCATGATCGTGATTTCCGCGCCGGGCGGCAGCACCGACATCCTGTCGCGAACGCTCGGGCATACGATGACGGAAGCGCTCGGCCAGAACATCGTGCTCGACAACAAGCCCGGCGGCGGCGGCATCATCGCCACCGAAACGCTCGCCAAAGCGCCGCCCGACGGCTACACGATCCTGATGTCGAACACGAGCCACTCGGTGCTGCCGAGCCTGCACAAGAAACTGCCGTACGATCCGATCAAAGACTTCGCACCCGTGAGCCTGGTCGCACTTACGCACAGCCTCTTGCTCGTCAATCCGACGTTGCCGGTCAAATCCGTGAAAGACCTGATCGACCTCGCGCGCGCGCAACCCGGCAAATTAAACTACGCATCCGGCACTACCGGCGCATCCGCGCACTTCGGCGCTGAACTGCTGAAGCTGATGGCCAAGGTCATTATCGTGCAGGTGCCGTACAAAGGCACCGCCGGTCAGTTGACGGCGTTGATCGCCAACGAGGTACAGATGAGTTTCGTCACCATGCCGTCCGCGCTGCCGCACGTGCAGGCCGGCCGTCTGCGCGCGATCGCCATCGGCAGTCCGCGCCGCTCACCCAGCCTGCCCGATCTGCCGACGGTCGCCGAGTCGGGACTGCCCGGCTTCGACGTCGGCGCGTGGAACGGCATTCTCGCGCCGGCCGGTACGCCCGCGACTATCATCGCGAAGCTCAACGCGGCCATCGTCAAAATGACGAACGACCCGGTCGCGAAAGAACATGCATCGAGCCAGGGCGCTGAACTCATCAGCAATACGCCGCAGGAATTTACTGTCTATATCAAAGCGCAGATTGCGCGCTTCGCGCAGGTCGTCAAAGCGACCGGCATGCGCGCCGATTAAACGATAAGGAACAAGCCATGGATTTCGCCTTAAGCGACGAGCAAAAAATGTTTTGCGACTCGGTGCGTGGTTTTGCCGAAAAAAATCTCGCGGCCGGCGCGCTCGCGCGGGCGCACCAGGAAGAGCATCCGTGGGATGTCTCGAAGCTGATCGCCGCGCAAGGCCTGATGGGCATCGCAATGAAAGAGGAAGACGGCGGGCAGGGCGGCACGCTGATGGACGCAATTCTCGCGATCGAAACCGTCGCTCAAGTATGTCCGCGCAGCGCCGACGTGATCCAGGCCGGCAACTTCGGCCCGGTCCGCGTGCTCGCCGAATACGGCACGCCCGACCAGAAAAAGCGCTATCTAAAGCCGATCCTCGCCGGCGAATCGGTGATTACGGTCGGCATGACCGAGCCCGACGCGGGCAGCGCGGTCACCGATCTGACGACGTCTGCCAAACCCGACGGCGCCGGTTATCGCATCAATGGCACGAAGGTGTTTCAGACCCACGCGTCGTACGCGGACGTGATGCTGACTTACGTGCGTTTCAGCCCCGGCGTCGGCGGCATCGGCTCCGTGCTGATTCCGCGCGACGCGGAAGGATTCAAGCAGGGCGCGCCGTCGAAGTTCTTGAACGGCGAAGACTGGGTGCAGACCTATCTCGACAATGTCTACGTCGGCCCCGAGAACGTCATGCTCAAGGAAGGCGGCTTCAAGAAACAGATCGCCGGCTTCAACGTCGAGCGCATCGGCAACACCGCGCGCTCGCTTGCGTTCGGCCGCTATGCGTACGAGCTGGCGCGCCAATGGTCGATGCAGCGCAAGCAGTTCGGCCGCGCGCTCTGCGAATTCCAGGGCCTGCAGTGGAAATTCGCCGACATGAAAATCAAGCTCGACGCCGGCCAGCTCCTGATCTATCGCGCGGTCGCGAACGCAGTCGACGGCATTCCATCGGCCGACGATACCGCGATCGCCAAAGCATTCTGCAATCAGGCCGGCTTCGACATCTGCAACGAAGCGATGCAGGTCATGGGCGGCATGGGTTACACGCAGGAAACGCTTGTCGAGTATTGCTTCCGCAAATGCCGCGGCTGGATGATCGCCGGCGGCTCGATCGAGATTCTGAAGAACCGCATCGCTGAAGGCATTTTCGAGCGCTCGTTCTCGCAGCGCCCGCCTAAAGCCTAATACGCGTTAAACCTCGAACCGCAAAGGACGCGAAGGTTTCAACCATGAAGGAATTGACTTTTCTATTGCGTCGCATTTGCGATGGCTGAAGCAATACGAAACATATCTCGAGGTTTTCCTTTGCGTCCTTCGCGCCCTTTGCGGTTACAGATTTAAAGGTTTAGTCATGTCAACCACCCGTCTCGCTCAAGCCATCTTCGAACCCAAAACCGTCGCGCTCATCGGCGCGTCAGGCGATCCGAAGAAAAATACGTCGCGCCCGCAGCGCTTCCTGCGCAAGCACGGTTACACCGGCCGCATCATTCCGGTTAACCCGGGCCGCGACGAAATTTTCGGTGAAAAAGCCTATCCGGATCTGATGTCTGTACCTGAACCGATCGACCACGCATTCATCATGGTGCCGCGCGACGCGGTTGCGGCTGCGATCGAGCAATGCGTTGAAAAGAAAGTCGTCACCGCAACGATCTACAGCGACGGCTTTGCCGAAACCGGCGACGAAGGCCGCCGCATGCAGGAAGCCGTGATGAAAATCGCGCGCGAGGGCGGCGTGCGCGTGCTCGGCCCGAATTGCATCGGCATTCTGTCCATCCGGCCTTCGCTCGCGCTTTCGGTGAACGCCGTGCTCGAAATGGATCACATCAAACCCGGGCCGTTCGCGATTGTTTCGCAGTCGGGCAGCATGACGGGCGGTTTGCTCTCGCGCGGACTCGGGCGCGGCGCGGGTTTTTCGAAATTGATTTCGGTCGGCAACGAAGCCGACATCGGCGTCGGTGAGCTGACCGACATGCTGGTCGACGATCCGCACACCGGCGCCATCCTGCTGTTCCTCGAAACGCTGCGCGATGCAGACAGGCTCGCGTACGCGGCGCGCCGCGCGTACGCGGCGAATAAGCCGATCATCGTTTACAAGCTCGGCCGCTCGGACATCGGCCAGGATCTCGCCGCATCGCATACCGGCGCGCTTGCCGGCGCCGATGAAGTCGCGGACGAATATTTCCGCGCCCACGGCATGCTGCGCGTCGAAATGCTCGAGACGCTGTTCGAACTGCCGGCATTGATCGCAGGGCAAAAACCGGCAAAACGCCATCGCGTCGCCGTGCTGACCACCACCGGCGGCGGCGCTGCCGCGGTCGTCGACCGGCTCGGCACTTTTGGCGTCGACGTGGTGCCGCCACCCGATCGCGTCGTCGACAATCTCGCGCAGAAGAAAATCACGATTCCTCGCACGCGTTTGACCGACTTGACGCTCGCCGGCGCGAAGAAAGAAATCTACAGCGCGGTGTTGGGCGAGCTGCTCGCCTCCGATCACGCTGATCTCGTGCTCGCGGTGGTCGGCAGTTCGGCGGCGCTGCATCCGCAAATCGCCATCGAGCCGATTGCCGAAGCTGAGCGCGGCGGCAAGCCGCTCGCGGCGTTTCTCGCCCCGCACGCCGAGACATCGTTGGGCTTATTGACGAACGCGGGCGTCGCCGGCTTTCGTACGCCGGAATCGTGCGCCGACGCGATCCGCGCCTGGCGCGACTGGACGCCGCCGCTCGCTGCAGGCGCGACGGATGCCAAAAAAGCCGCCGCCGCAGCGGCGCTCATGAAAACCATGCCCGGCAAGCAGATCAACGAATACGATGCGTGCAAAGTATTCGCAGCGCTCGGCATTTCGTCTGCGCAGACGGCGGTCATCAAAGACCCCACTGAGAATGCCGGCGTCGGCTTTCCGGTCGTCGCCAAGATTTTGTCGCCGGACATCCTGCACAAGACCGACGCGGGCGGCGTCGTGCTCAACATTGGCGATGCAAAGGCGCTGGAAGCTGTGGCCGGCGACATTCTGAAACGCGTCAAAGCGAAACATCCCGCCGCGAAAATCGACGGCATTCTCGTGCAGCGCATGGAAAAAGGCCTCGCCGAAGTGATCCTCGGCTTTCGCCGCGATCCGCAGGTGGGGCCGGTCGTGCTGCTCGGCGCCGGCGGCGTGCTGGCCGAAATTTACAAAGACATCGCGCTGCGTCTGGCGCCCGTCGGCGTCGACACCGCGCGCGCGATGGTCGAGGAAGTGCGCGGCCTCGCCCTGATCCGCGGCTATCGCGGCCTGCCGCGCGGCGACTGCGAAGCGCTCGCACAGGCGGTCGTCGCCATGTCGCAGTTAGCGACGCTCGACGAGCGTCCGGTGGCAGACGCCGAAATCAATCCGCTTATCGTCAAGCCCGAAGGTCAGGGCGTGGTCGCGGTGGACGGTCTGATCGTGTTCCGCGACAATTAGGAACTTAACGAGCACCGCTGTTAGGAGGAGTGCCATGCTGATCCATCAACTTGCTGACTATGCAGTCAAAGAGCAAACGTCCAAGCTTTCCGCGAACGTCATTCATCACGCCAAGCGCGCGGTCATCGACTGGTATGCCGCACTGCTGCCGGGCAGTATCGTCACGCCGGCAACCGTGCTCGAGCAGGCGCTCGCCGAAGATCTCGATCGCGGCAAAGCGCGGCTCGCGACCGGCCGGCTCGCCACGTTACGCACCGCGGCACTGATTAACGGCGCAGCTTCGCACTCCGTCGAGTTCGACGATATCTATCGCGACGCCGGCTATCACCCGGGCAGCCCCGTGATTTCCGCCGCGCTCGCTGCCGCGCAATCGACCGGCGCATCGGGTGAACTGTTTTTGCGCGGCGTGATCGTCGGCTATGAAATCTCGACGCGCATCGGCGAAGCGGTGATGCCGTCGCATTACAAATACTGGCACACGACCGGCACGGTCGGCGCTTTCGGCGCGGCCGCTGCAGTCGCGACCATCCTCCGCTGCAATCGCGATCAGATTGCGCATGCGCTCGGCACCGTCGGTTCATTTGCGTCCGGACTGAAGCAGGCGTTTTTGTCGCAGGCGATGACCAAGCCGCTGCACGGCGGGCATGCCGCCGACGTCGGCGCGATGGCGGCGATGGGCGCCGCCAAGGGACTGACCGGCGCGCTCGATATGCTCGAGGGCGAATCGGGCTTCGGCGCCGCGATGAGCGTGAATCCCGATTGGACAAAAGCAACGAAAGACCTCGGCGTCGATTACCACATCACGCGCGTCACGTTCAAAAACCACGGCTGCTGCGGCCACACGTTCGCACCGATCGACGGCGTGCTGCATTTGCAGAAGACCAACGGTTTCACCTGGCGCGACGTCAAGCGCGTGAAAATCGCGACCTACAAGGCCGGTACTGACATCACGGACAACGCGAATCCGGAAGGCGAATACCAGGCGAAGTTCAGCCTCCAGTACGTCGTCGCGCATGCGCTCGTGCACGGCAGCGTGCGGCTCGTCGCTTTTGCGCCGGAGCGGTTGCTCGATCCGGACGTGCGCTCGGTACTCGCGAAAGTCGAGGTCGTCGCCGATCCGGTATTGTCGAAAGGTTATCCCGGCCAGCGTGCTGCGCAGATCGAAGTCGAACTGAACGACGGTAAGCTGTATCCATATTTTCAGCCATTCCGCAAAGGCGACCCGGAAATGCCGCTCACTGACGACGAAGTGAACGACAAATTTCTGGAGCTCGCGATGCCCGTTATCGGGGACGCGCCCGCGCGCGAATTGCTCGCAACGTTGTGGGCGCTCGAGCAGCGGCCTGACACCGTGTTCGATTTCACCGCCCGTCCGCGCGCGCGCGCCGCCGGCTAAGCGCCGATGATCCGCGGCGTCGCGTTAAGTTTGATTCTCGGCGCCGCGCTCAGCGGCGCTGCGTTCGCGCAAAACTATCCGTCCAAACCGGTTCGCTTTATCCTGCCGTTTCCTCCGGGCGGCGGCACTGACACGCTGGCGCGCATCGTCAGCCAGAAGCTCGGCGAATCTCTCGGCCAGACGATGGTGCTCGACAACCGGCCGGGCGCCGGCGCCAACATCGGCGCGGAGATCGGCGCTCACTCCGTGCCCGACGGCTACACGCTGACGATGGGCAACGTCGCGCATGCGATCAACATGACGCTCTACTCGAAGCCCGGTTACGACGTCGTGCGCGATTTTGCGCCGATCACGCTGCTCGCTTCGACGCCGAATATTCTCGTCGTGCATCCGTCGGTCGCGGCCAAGTCAGTTCAGGAATTGATCGCGCTCGCCAAGGCAAGCCCGGGCAAGCTGAATTACGCATCCTCGGGCAGCGGCAGCTCCGCGCATCTCGCCGCTGAACTTTTCAAAAGCATGGCCGGCGTAAATCTCACGCACGTTCCGTACAAAGGCGGCGGCCCGGCCGTAACGAGCCTGGTCGGCGCCGAAACAGTGGTCGGCTTTGCGACGGCGCCGTCGGTGCTGCAGCAGATCAAATCCAACCGCTTGCGCGGACTCGCGGTAACCACGTTAAAGCGCACGGCGGCAGCACCTGAGCTTCCGACCATCGCCGAAAGCGGCGTGCCCGGCTATGACGCGAACACCTGGTACGGCGCGCTCGCCCCGGCCAAAACCGCGGCTCCCATCATTACGCGGCTGCATGCCGAATTCATCAAAATCATGCAGTCGCCCGATATTCTCGAGCGCATCGCGGCGCTCGGCTATGAAGCGTCGACCAATTCACCGCAGCAATTCGCCGAGTACATCAAGGCCGAAGTCGCCAAGTGGGGCAAAGTCGTCAAGGCCACGGGCATACGTGCCGACTGAGGCAGCAAGCGCAATGACGGCGGCGCGCACGCTCGCGCGCTATGCGGTGACCGAGACACTGGAAAAAATCCCCGCGGCGGCCCGGCACGAAGCCACGCGTTCGATTCTCAACTGGCTTGGCTGTGCGGTCGGCGGCTCGCGGCATCCGGCGGTCGACAAGGCGCTCGCTGCACTCGCCCCATTCGGCGCCGGCAATCAATGCACCGTGCTCGGCCGACGCGAACGCACGGACGCGCTCAACGCCGCGCTCATCAACGGTTTATCCGCGCACGTGCTTGATTTCGACGACACGCATTTGCGGACACTTTTGCATCCGAGCGTGCCCGTCGCCTCGGCGTTGATGGCGGTTGCGCAGCGCCAGCCAATCGATGGCCGGGATTTTATCCAGGCGTTCATTGTCGGCGTCGAAATCGAATGCCGGATCGCGAACGCGATCTGGTTCGCGCACAACTCGCATTGGTACATCACCGGCACCGCCGGCGTGTTCGGCGCTGCCGCGGCGGTTACGCGCGTGCTCGGTCTCGATGAAAACGCGACGACCCACGCACTCGGCATCGCCTGCGCGCAGGCGGCCGGCACCCGTGAAATGGCGGGCACCATGACCAAGGCGTTCATCCACGGCCGCGCCGCGCAGAACGGACTGCTGGCCGCGCTGCTCGCGCAGCAAGGCTTCACGGCGGCGGAATCGAGTCTTGAAGGTCAGCACGGGTTCGCGAATGTGCTCGCTCCTGAGCGCGATCTTGCCGCGCTCACCGCCGGACTCGGCGAGACCTATGAAATCCTTGCGAACAGCTACAAGCCGTATGCGTGCGGCGTCGTCGCGCACCCGGTCATCGATGCGTGCATTCAGTTGCACAACGAACACCGCATCAATCCTGCGGAAATCGCTTGCATCGCGCTCACGGTAAACCCGCGCGCGCTCGAACTCACCGGGATCAAGTCGCCGCCCAACGGGCTCAAATCGAAATGGAGCATCTACCATTCTGCGGCGGTATCGCTCGTCGATGGCGCCGCCGGCGAACATCAATACAGCGACGAGCGCGTTAATGCGCCCGCAGTGCTTGCGCTGCGCGGAAAAACAACGGCGAGCGCCGATGCGAGGCTCCCGGAAATCGCCGCGCGCGTTACCATCACGCTCAAGAACGGCACGGTGCTCGAGAAACGCATCGACCGCGTCATCGGCAGCGCCGAGAACCCGATGAGCGATCGCGATCTTGAAACGAAGCTCCGGGGCCTTGCTGACGGCGTGCTGCCTGCAGCACAGGCGGACGCATTAATCGCACTCGTCTGGCGCATCGGCGAACTCAAAGATGTCGCCGAGCTTGCCCGCACGGCGGCGGCAACGTGACTGCAGCGCAAGCGCATGCCGCCATTGCGTTGCTGATGAGCGCGAGCATCGCCGCGGCGCAGACTTACCCGAACAAACCGATCCGCATTATCGTGCCGCTCGCCGCCGGCGGGACCGGCGACACGCTAGGCCGCCTTGCCGCCGATGCGCTTGCCGCGGCGTTCGGCCAGCAGGTCGTGGTCGACAATCGTCCCGGTGCAAACGGCATCATCGGCACCGATCTCGTCGCCAAGGCCACACCCGACGGCTATACGCTCGCATCCGCCTCGACCGGCAACGTCGTCATCAATCCCGCATTATTCGGCTCCAAATTGCCGTTCAATGCCGAGCGCGATCTGGTGCCGATCACGCAAATTGCGACCGGCACTTCGGTCGTGATCGTTCACCCATCGTTCGCGCCGAAAACGATTTCCGACCTGATCGCGCTGGCGAAGGCGAAACCGGCCGCTATCAACTACGCGTCGTCGGGAATGGGCTCAGCCGTTCATCTGGGCACGGCGCTGTTTGAAAGCATGGCCGGCATTCGCATGACGCACATCGTTTACAAAGGCAGCACGCCGGGACGCGTCGCGGTGCTCGCGAACGAAGCCGATCTCATGTTCGACGGCCTGCTGCCAACGCTGCCGCAGATCAAGGCGGGCAAGCTGCGCGCGCTGGGTGTCACCTCCATCAAGCGCTCGAGCGTGATGCCCGACGTGCCCGCGATTTCCGAAACACTGCCCGGCTACAGCGCCGACACCTGGTACGGGTTGTTCGCGCCGCGCGGCACACCGCGTGAAGTGATCCTGAAGATTCACGCCACCATCGCAAAAACGCTGGCGACTGCCGAGACGCGCGCGAAGCTCGCTGCACAGGGCGCCGAATCCGCCGGCAACACGCCGGAAGAATTTGCCGCCTTCATCAAGGCTGAAAACGCCAAGTGGGGCAAGGTTGTGCGCGACTCCGGCGCGAAGCCGGACTGAACGCGGTCATAATCGCAACTCCCGGCATTGACCGAATCGCTCGGCCAGACCGTCGTCGTCGATAACTACGCCGATATCGTGAAGGGCTGCGCTCGACCAACGTCAAAGAAAAGTTTCAGAGTCTCGGCGCCGATCCGCAGGAGCGCTCGGTGCGCGAGTTCGGCGACTTCATCCGCGCCGACCTCGACAAATGGAAAAAGGTCGGCGCCGCCGCCGGTGTCAGAATCGAATAACTTATCTTTGGGAAGACCTATATGGAAAAAGTAACCACCAAATTGCGTAAACTTCTTTCAGGCCCCGGCTGCGTCGTCGCGCCCGGTGTCGCTGACGGGCTTGCAGCACGGCTCGTCAAACTCGCCGGCTTCGATGTCGCTTACATGACAGGGTTCGGCACGAGCATCACGCGTCTGGGCATGCCGGACGTCGGCTTGCTGACCGCAAGCGAGATGATCGACAACGCGAGCCGCATCGTCGATGCATGCGAGCTGCCGGTCGTCGCCGACGCCGACACCGGTTACGGCAATCCGATCAACACGCGCCGCACGATCCGCGATTACGAAAAAGCCGGCGTCGCCGGCGTGCATATCGAAGACCAGAGCTGGCCGAAACGCTGCGGGCACCTCGCCGGCAAGCGCGTGATTCCGACGGCGGAGATGGTGGCGAAGATAAAAGCCGCGTGCGACGCGCGGCGCGATCCAGATTTCGTGATCATCACGCGCACCGACGCAATTGCGATTGAAGGACTCGACGCGGCGCTCGAGCGCGGCGAACGGTACCGCGAAGCAGGGGCCGACGTCTTATTCATCGAAGCGCCGGTCGGCCGCGCCGAAGTCGAACGCGTGTCCAAACACTTCAAAGGCGTGCCGCTGCTCTACAACATGGCGGCGAGCGGCAAGACGCCCGACCTGCCAGCGGACGAATTGGGCAAGCTCGGTTTCAGAATCGCGATTTATCCGAACTGGGTGATTCTGGCCGCGATCCCGGCGATGCAGAATCTGCTGGGTGAACTGAAACGCACCGGCTCGATCGCGCATATGCGCGACAAAGTCGCGACGTTCAAGCAATTCACGGAAATCGCGGGCCTGCCGGAAGTCATGGCGCTCGAAGAGCGCTACGGCGTACTGGAAGATCAGCGCGCGAGTTTATAAACGTTAAACGCCGCGGCCCGAATGGTGCAATCGGTTCACGTCGTCGCCCACGCGCCGTCGATCGGCAGCGACCCGCCGGAAATATTGGCCGCCGCATCGCTGCATAAGTAGACGCCGAGTGCGGCGACTTCCGCCGGCATGATCGGCCGCCGGCTCGGCTGGCGAATGTCGACGAGTTCGCGGATCGCCTGCTCACGCGTCTGCTTTTTCTCCGCCATCTGGCGCGTGATCTGGCCATCGGCGTGCGGCGTCAGCACCCAGCCCGGCGCGATCGCATTACACGTGATACCGGTCGTCGCGCACTCGAGCGCGACCGCGCGCGTAAGCCCGACAATCGCCGCCTTGGTCGTCATGTAGTCGATACGGTCTTTGACGAGGTTGGTCGCGTGGATCGATGCCATGTTGATGATGCGGCCCCAGTTCTGCTTCTTCATCGCGGGCAGGGCGAGGCGTATGGTGTGGAATGCGGACGACAGATTGACGGCGAGCGCGCGATCCCACTTCTCGACCGGAAACGCCTCGACCGGCGCGTAATGACGCGTCACCGCGTTGTTAATCACGATATCGATGACGCCGAATTGCTTGAGCGCCGAGGCGATCATCGCTTCGACTTCGTCGGGCTTGCCGACATCCGCCGGGTGGTAGACCACTTCAACGCCATTCTGTTGCGCTATCTCGGCGCGCAGTTTCTCGATTGCCGCCGGCTCGCCAAGTCCATTGAATACAATGTTGCAGCCTTCATGCGCAAACGCGCGCGCGAACGCTTCGCCGATGCCGCCGCTTCCGCCCGTAACCAGCAGGGTTTTGCCTTTCAGTGCCATCGCTTGCTCTCCTCGATTTGATGCGCACGATGATACACGCCAAATGCGCGCCGCCGCCGTGCTAAGCTTTCGTGAGCCTTGAGGAGATCCATCGCATGCCGCAAACCCTGTTCGAAAAAATCTGGAACCGCCATGTGATCGTCACGCGCGGCGAGAACGAAGCGCTGCTGCATGTCGATCGCAATTTTGTGCACGAAGGCTCGTTTCATGCATTCGCCGCGCTCGCGCGCGACGGCCGCAAAGTACGCAAGCCGCGCCAGACCTTCGCGACCGCCGACCATTACGTGCCGACGCGCAACCGCGAACAGGGTCTCGCCGCCGTGACCGACGTGGAAATGCTGAACATGCTCGACCTGTTCGCGAAGAATACGAAAGCCAACGACATTCAGAATTATTATGGCCTCGAGCATCCGCAGCAGGGCATCGTGCATGTCGTCGGACCCGAGCTCGGCATCACCCAGCCCGGTCTCATCATCACCTGCGGCGACTCACATACGTCGACGCACGGCGCGTTCGGCGCTTACGCCGTCGGCATTGGCGCCTCGCAACTGAAGCAGATTCTCGCGACGCAATGCCTGTGGCAAAAGAAACCGAAGACGCTACGCGTCACCGTGGACGGCAGTGCGCCAGCCGGCGTCACTGCGAAAGACATCGTGCTCGCGATCATCGCGAAAATCGGCACGGCCGGCGGCACCGGCTATGCGATTGAATTTGCCGGCGTCGCGATTCGCGCGCTGACCATGGAAGGCCGCCTAACGGTATGCAATATGGCGATCGAAGCGGGCGCGCGCTCCGGCATGATCGCGCCCGACGAAAAAACCTACGCTTACCTTGCCGGCCGCGAATTCACGCCGCGTGGCCTCGAGTGGGACGAAGCGTTGTCGTTCTGGCAATCGCTGCCAACCGAAGACGGCGCGCGTTTCGATCGCGAAGTCGCGCTCGACGCGGCGAGCCTGACTCCTATGGTGACTTGGGGCACCAGTCCCGAAGAGGCGATTTCAATCAACGCCGCAGTGCCCGATCCTGCGTCCGCGGGCGACGCCGACAAGCGTTCGCACATGGAACAGGCGCTGCGCTATATGGAACTGACGCCTGGCACGCCGGTCGATGGACTGAAAATTCACCGCGCGTTCATCGGCACCTGCACCAACGGCCGCATCGAAGACCTGCGCGCGGCGGCGGCGATACTCAAAGGCCGCAAGAGCGTGGTGCCTGCGTGGGTGTCGCCCGGCTCGAGCACGATCAAACGCCAGGCCGAAGCCGAAGGACTCGACAAAATATTTATAGCAGCCGGATTCGACTGGCGCGCCTCGGGCTGTTCGAGCTGCGCCGCGATGAACGGAGACTCGGTGCCTGCCGGCGAGCGCTGCGCATCGACATCGAACCGCAATTTCGAAGGCCGGCAGGGCAAGGGCGCACGTACGCACTTGATGAGCCCGGCAATGGTCGCCGCCGCAGCGGTGATGGGAAAAATCACTGACGTGCGCACGTTGAAATAAATTAACGCGTTTACCGCTAAGGACGCAAAGGACGCGAAGGAAGTCAAAAGCAAGGCAAGGCTAGCGAAAAAGTTGTTCCATTCATTCCTTCCTTGTCCTTTATTTTTCCTTTGCGTCCTTGGCGGTTCGAGATTGAACGTATGACTGTTTCAGGAGTCAACAAATGCAACCATTTACCAAAATAACCGGTGTCGCGGCACCACTCGAACTCGCGAATATCGACACCGACAAGATCATTCCGGCGCGATATCTGCGGCGCCTGCGCGAGCCCGGCTATGAAAAGCTCGCGTTTCACGACATCCGCTACGATGCCGACGGCAAAGATCGGCCGGACTTCGTGTTGAATCAGGCGCCGTATCGCCAGGCGAAGATTCTCGTTGCGGGCGCCAATTTCGGCTGCGGCTCGTCGCGCGAAGCTGCGGTCTACGTATTGTGGGATTACGGTATCCGCGCGGTCATCGCGCCGTCGTTCGGCGATATTCACTACGGCAACGAGTTGCAGAATGGGATGCTGCCCGTCGTGCTGCCCGATGCGACCTGCGCAAAACTGCGCCAGCAATTACGCGACAAACCCGGCGCCGACATCGGTGTGGATCTCGAATCACAGACAGTGACCGGACCCGACGGCACGGCCTACCGATTCGAGATCGACCCGAATGCGAAAGAGCGCTTATTGAAGGGGCTCGACGATATCGGGCTCGTCATGCAATACGAAAAAGAAATCGAAACGTTCGAAGCGAAGCATCATCGCGAGCTGCCGTGGCTCGCGTGAATCGGCGGCGCGCTTATTTGATCAGCAGGTTTTTCAGCGTGTGCAGGTAAATCTGCGGCAGCTTTTCGAGTTCTTCCACCTTGATGCACTCGTTGATTTTGTGAATCGTCGCATTGGTCGGACCGCATTCGACGACTTCCTTGCAGATATCAGCGAGGAAGCGCCCGTCCGATGTGCCGCCGGTGGTCGAGAGTTGGGTCGTTAAGCCGGTCACCGTCTTGATCGCTTTCGAAATCGCGGCGACGAGATCGCCTTTCGGCGTTATGAACGGCCGGCCGTCGTAACGCCACTCGAGATCGTACGGAACACCGTGCTTGTCGAGAATGCCGTGCACGCGCGTCTGCAGCGATTCGAGAGTGCTGGCGGTCGCGAAACGGAAATTGAACTTCACATGCGCCTCGCCGGGCACGACATTGTTGGCGCCGGTGCCGGAATTGAAGTTCGAAATCTGCCAGCTCGTCGGCGGAAAGTACTCGTTGCCGTTGTCCCATTGCGTTTGCGCCATTTCGGCAATTGCCGCGGCGACGAGGTGAATCGGATTCTTGACCTGCTCCGGATAAGCGACGTGGCCCTGCACGCCTTTGACGGTCAGCATGCCTGACAGCGAGCCCCGGCGGCCGTTCTTGATCATGTCGCCGAGCTTCGTAACTGCCGTCGGCTCGCCGACGATGCAATAGTCGAGTTTCTCGCCGCGCGCTTTCAGCGCTTCGCACACGCGCACGGTGCCATCGACCGCCGGACCTTCTTCGTCGGACGTGAAGAGCACCGCAATCGACCCCGGGTGGTCGGGATGCTCGCGAACAAAGGCTTCGATTGCGACGACGAATGCGGCGAGCGAGCTTTTCATGTCGGATGCGCCGCGCCCATACAGCACGCCGTCCTTGATCGTCGGCGTGAAGGGATTGCTGTGCCATTGCTCGAGCGGCCCGGTCGGCACGACGTCGGTATGGCCGGCAAAGCACACCACGGGGCTCGCGGTGCCGCGGCGCGCGTACAGGTTATCGACGCCGCCCATGCTGATTTTCTCGCACTCGAAACCGAGCGGCGCGAGATGCGAGATCAGCAAATCGATGCAGCCGGCATCGACGGGCGTCACTGAATTGCGGGCGATCAGCTGCTGGGCGAGGTCGACGGCGTTGATAGTCACTTGAGTTTCGCTCTTTGAATTCGAGAGCCGCATCTTAACAAATCGGCTGCTGCCGGCCGCGAAGATTACCCGCTAAAATAGCGCAAAAATCGCCCGCCGCTGGCGCATTCGTCTAAAAGCCGGCGCCCCACCGATTGCAGAGGAAACCCGTGCCCGCCTTACTTGTGTCGCATCAGTTCAACGCCCGGTACGGCGGCGACCTGCTCGCGGCCGCGACCCGCAGCGGCGTTGACGTCGAATTGCTCGTACTGCCGTCGGACCCTGAAGCGCGCACCGCCGACAGCACGGCCGCACGCGCCGAGATCGCGTATTTTTCCAGCGACATCTTTCCGCACCATGCGAAGCAATTTTTTTCGGCGACGCGCAAAGCGCCGGCGCTTAAATGGATGCAGGTCTTCAACGCGGGCGTCGATCATCCGGTATTCGCGACGGTGCTCGAGCGCGGCGTACGGCTGACGACGTCATCGGGCACCGCGGCCGAGCCGATTGCACAAACCGCGATCGCCGGCCTCTTGATGCTTGCGCGCAACTTTCCGCACTGGATCAAAGGCCAGCGCGAGCGCACCTGGAGCCCGCTCGCGACGACCGATTTCCCGCGCGATCTGCGCGGCCAGACGATGCTGGTTTACGGCCTTGGCGCAATCGGCGTCGAGATCGCGCGCCTGGCGCGGCTGCTCGGCCTCAAAATCATCGGCGTGCGCCGCAGCAGCACAGCGGTCGAATGTGTCGATGAAATGCATACGCCCGCTGAGTTGCCGGCGCTGCTGGCGCGCTGCGATTGGCTCGCGCTGGCCTGCCCGCTGACCAATGAAACGCGCGGCATGGTCGATGCGGCGCTGCTCGCAAAATTGCCGCGCGGCGCGCGTCTGATCAATATCAGCCGCGGCGAAGTCGTCGACGAGCCCGCGTTGATTGCGGCGCTTCAAAGCGGCCAGCTCGGCGGCGCTTATCTCGACGTCTTCGCGCAGGAACCACTGCCCGCGGCCTCCCCGCTGTGGGACCTGCCCAACGTGATCGTCACGCCGCACAACTCGAACGCGTCCGACGGCAACGATGCGCGCGTCAACGTGCTTTTCCTCGACAACCTCCTGCGCTTTGCGAAAAGCGAGCCCCTCATCAACGAAGTGAGCAAACCATGAGAATGCCGGTTTTGATTGCGTGCGTATTAACCAGTGCGGCAGTCAACGCGCAAACCTATCCCGTGCGCACCGTGCGCATGGTCGTGCCCTACGCGCCGGGCGGTAATACCGACTTCACCGCT
Organism: Betaproteobacteria bacterium; assembly: GCA_028292435.1. Classification (GTDB taxonomy): domain Bacteria; phylum Pseudomonadota; class Gammaproteobacteria; order Burkholderiales; family SG8-41; genus PALSA-1004. The sequence continues at coordinate 28,039 of JAQGMI010000071.1, read as the reverse complement.
CGCGTGATCGCGGGCAAGCTCACTGAAATTTTCGGCCAGCAGGTAATCGTCGAAAATCGCGCGGGCGGCGCCACCAACATCGGTTCGGATCTCGTTGCCAAGGTTGCGCCCGACGGTTACACGATCCTGATGGGCGGCGCGTCGAACGCAATCAACATGAGCCTTTATCAGAAACTGCCGTACGACACGCTGCGCGATTTCGCGCCGATCAGCCTGTGCGTCAAAGGCGCCAACGTGCTTGCCGTGCATCCGTCAGTGCCGGTGAAAAACGTCAAAGAGCTGATCGCGCTCGCGAAATCGAAACCCGGCAAGATGAACTATGCATCGTCGGGATTGGGCAGCTCGAATCAGATGGCTGGTGAATTGTTCAAACTGATGGCGGGCGTCAACATCGTGCACGTGCCGTACAAAGGCAATTCGCCCGCGCTGACCGACACCATCGCCGGCCAGGTCGAAATGATATTCAGCGGCGTGCCGCTGCTGGTGCCGCACATCGAAGCGGGCCGCATTCGCGCGATCGGCATCGGCAGCCTGAAGCGCTTTCGCGCGCTGCCGACCGTGCCGACGATCGACGAGTCGGGCCTCAAAGGTTATGAAGCGACGACATGGTTCGGCCTGATGGCGCCGATCAAAGCGCCGAAGGAAATCGTCGCGCGGCTGAACGTCGAGGTCGGCAAGATTCTCGCGAGCAGCGACGTTGCCGATCGTTTTCTGAATGAAGGCGTCGAACCGATCGGCGGCAGCACTGAATTTTTCACGCAGTTCATCCGCGACGAAATCGCGAAGTACTCGAAAGTCGTGAAAGCTGCGGACCTCAAAGGCGAATGAGCGGTGAATGACGGCTCCGGGCACAGCGCGCTGACGCCGCAACGCGATTTTGCGCGGCTCTTCAATCCGCGCGGAATCGCGGTCGTCGGCGCCTCGACCGACAATACGCGCATCGGCGGCCAACCGATTCCGATCCTGCAGGAATGCGGTTACCGCGGCGGCATTTATCCGGTCAACCCGAAGTACGCCGGCATCGGCGAATTGAAATGCTATGCGAGTGTCGCCGACGTGCCGCAGCCCTGCGATCTCGCGCTCGTGGCAGTCGCCGGCAAACTGGTGCCCGACGTTATCCGGCAATGCGGCAAAGCGGGTATTGCGTTCGCGACCGTATTCAGCGCCGGCTTTCGCGAAGTAGGCGCTGAAGGCGTCGCGCTCGAGGCCGAGCTCAAGAAAGCGGTCGCCGAAAGCGGCGTGCGCGTCATCGGCCCCAATTGCATCGGCACGATGAACCTGGTCGACCGCGTCTACTGCGGCTTCGGCGTGGGTTTCAAAAATCCGAACCTCAAGCAAGGGCCGGTGGCTTTCGTGTCGCAGAGCGGCGGGTTTGCCTATAGCGTCGTCGCGCTCGCCGAATCCGAAGGCATGGGTTTCAATTACGTCGTCTCCGCCGGCAACGAGGCCGACATCACGACGCTCGAACTCGCCGCCGATTTTCTCGAGCGCGTTGAAGTTGAAGTACTCGTGCTCTATCTCGAAGGCGTGTCCGATGGCAGGCGACTGCGGGCGCTCGGTGCGCGCGCTCTCGAACTCGGCAAGCCCATCCTCACCTGGAAAGCCGGCAACAGCGCGATCGGCCGCGCGGCGGCAGAATCGCACACCGCGAGCATGACCGCGGACTATGAGCTGTACCGTGCTGCATTTCGCGAAGGCGGTTTCATCGAAGTGCGCGACGTCGCGGAAGTCGTCGATATCGCGCGCGTATTCCTCGGCAAGCGGATGCCGCGCGGCAGCAACATCGGCATCCTGACCACTTCCGGCGGCTCAGCCGTGCTGATGGCCGACGAATGCGATCGGCACGGCCTCACGCTGCCGCATTTTGCCGATAGCACAGTAAGTGCGATCGAGGCGATTGCACCCAAGCACTGCGCGCTCGGCAACCCGATCGACCTTACCGCGCAGATCAGCGGCCACAACGAAGAATTCAACCAGATCGTCGAGCTCGCGCTGAACGATCCGAACATCGACCAGATGATCGTGCGCTACGGCACGGTGCAGGGCGCGCGCGGTGCAGCGTGGGCTACCGATCTCGTCGCCATCGTGAACCGGGTCGGTAAGCCGGTGATCGTCTCGCTCGGCCGCACATTAGACTCATCGCGTGCGGCAACCGACATTTTCGATGCGAATCGTATTCCGTGGGTGCTGACGCCAACGCGCACAGCGCTCGCCGCGGGCGCACTGGGTCAGTATGCAGAAAAGCAACGCCGCTATCTGGCGACAAAGGCGCGCGGCCTGAACCGCGTTGTTGCGCGGCAACCGATACCGGCGGCGTCGACTCAACGCCTGAGCGAAGCGGATTCAAAGAAAATACTCGGCGCGTACGGCATTCCGGTCGCGAAGGAACAGGTGCTCGGCCCCGCAGCGATCATGGCGCTTGCCGAGTCGCCACTGAAGTTTCCGCTCGCGGTGAAAATCGATTCGCCCGATATTCCGCATAAGACCGAGGCCGGCGCCGTGCGTTTGAATATCGACAATTTGAGTGCGCTTAAAGCAGCGACGGCGACAATTGTCGCGAATGCAAAAAGCTACAAGCCGGATGCCCGAGTGAACGGCGTGCTGGTCGCGGAAATGGCCGTTGGCACCGAGGTGATCATCGGCGTCATCAACGATCGGTTTTTCGGCCCCGTGGTCATGTTTGGTTTGGGCGGCGTGTTTGCCGAACTCCTGAAGGACGTGACTTATCGCTTTGCGCCTTTCGACGTCGAGACTGCGCGTGAGATGGTCGCCGGTATCAAAGCGGCGAAACTGCTGACCGGTTATCGCGGCAGCGCACCGCTCGCGATCGAGGCGCTGGCCGACGCACTGGCGCGCGTTTCGTTGCTCGCCGCCGATCATGCCGACCGCATTGCGGAAATCGACATCAATCCGCTGTTCGTGAACGAGCATGGCATAGTCGCCGCCGACGCGCTGGTTGTGCTGAAGACCTGACCGCCTGGGACAGCCCCTTGTTTGACCAAGTCGATTTCTCCGCGCTCGAATTGCCGCCATCGGCACGCGCGCTGCAGCACGAGGTGCGCGAATTCATCGCGGCGGAATTCGCCGCCCTCGATTTCAAGCCGCATATCGGCCACACCGAATTTCACGCCGAATTCACCCGCCGGGTAGCCGCGCGCGGCTGGATCGGCATGACGTGGCCGAAACAATATGGCGGGCGCGAACGCTCGTATCTCGAACGCTTCGTCGTCACCGAAGAAATGCTGGCTACCGGCGCGCCCTGCGCCGCGCATTGGTTTGCCGATCGCCAGACCGGGCCGAGCCTGCTGCGCTACGGCAGCGAAGCGCAGCGACAGCGCTATCTGCCGGCGATTACACGCGGCGAATATTATTTTGCGCTCGGCATGAGCGAACCGAATTCGGGCTCCGATCTCGCGTCGGTCAAAACGCGCGCCGAACGCGTGCCGAACGGTTGGCGCGTGACCGGGCAGAAAGTGTGGACGAGCTGGGCGCACAAGGCCCACGCGTTTTTCGTGTTGTGTCGAACCGCACCCGACAGCGGCAATCGTCACGACGGTTTATCGCAGCTCATCGTCGAGCTCGACGCGCCCGGCGTCACCGTGCGGCCGATCAATTTCATGAACGGGCGCCATCATTTCAACGAAGTCTTTCTCGACAATGTGTTCGTCCCCGACGACCGCGTGGTGGGTGAGATCGGCCAGGGGTGGAAGCAGGTAACGTCCGAGCTGGCGCTTGAGCGCAGCGGTCCCGAGCGTTACATGACGACGTTCCCCTTGTTCACCGAACTCATGCGCAAGCTCGGCACGGCGCCCGATGCGCGCGCGCTCGAAGCAGCCGGCAAGCTGGCGGCGAGATTCTGGTCGCTGCGCCGCATGTCGCTCGCGATTGCGATGACACTCGACCCGGGGGCCGACAGCGAGAGCGGGACGCCCAAGGCGGCGGTCGATCTGGCGACCGAGGCCGCGCTCGTCAAGGATATGGGGACTTTTTACGAGCGCGAAATCATCGATGCCGCCCGCCTGCTCGCCACCGTCGAACCGTCACCCGAAGCAACCGACACGTTCGAACGTTATCTCGCCGACACGATTTACTGCGCGCCGGTCGCCACGATTCGCGGCGGCACCACGCAGGTTTTGCGCAGCCTGATCGCGCGCAAATTGCTCGGACCGCTCAAATGAACGACCACGCAACGGAAACCGGCGAAGTTCGCGCGATGCTCGTCGATTCGGCGACGCGTCTCTTCGCCGATCACGTCGATGCAAAGATGCTCGACGCCGCCAAGCACGCCGGCTGGTCGCCCGCGTTATGGAAAGTCGTTGAAACGGCGCAGTTGCCGCTCGTATCGATTGCCGAAGAAGCCGGCGGCGCAGGCGGCTCGCTGTCCGACCTTGCCGCGGTGCTGCGCATTGCGGGTCGTCATGCCGCGCCGGTACCGCTCGCCGAAACAGCGATCGCCGGCTGGATGCTCGCGAGTTGCGGACTCAAAATTCCGGCGGGCCCGCTCACCTTCGCGCCCGCGCACGGCGAAGTGATCACCGCGGCAAAAAGCGGTCAAGGCTGGACACTGTCGGGCAAAATGCAGCGCGTACCGTTCGCCCGCATCGCCGGCCACGTCGTGATGCTCGCGTCAGGTCCGGCCGGCGATGTCATCGCCTGCGTCGAAGCGGCGAAGTGCAGGATCACCGCCGGGCGCAATCTCGCGAGCGAACCGCGTGATGACATCGACCTCGACGCGGTCGCGATCGAAGCAGCACTCGTTGCGCCAGCGCCAGACACCGTGAGTCATGCAACTTTGCGCGAGCGTGGCGCGCTAGCGCGCGCACTGATGATGGCTGGCGCGCTTGAACGCGCGCTCGAACTGGCGGTGCGCTATGCGACCGAACGTTCGCAGTTCGGGCGCAAGATCGGCCAGTTCCAGGCGATCCAGCAAGAACTCGCGCGGTTTGCCGGCGAAGTCGCCGCGGCCGTCGCCGCTGCGCTGTCGGCAGCCGGCGCCGTCGAACGCGGGCAAAACGCGGCGTTCGCCGTAGCGTCGGCCAAGATTCGCACGGCCCAGGCCGCGCAAGAAGGCGCGTTGATCGCGCACCAGGTGCATGGCGCCATCGGCGTCACCGACGAATACGCGCTGCATCATTCGACGCTGCGCCTGTGGTCGTGGCGCGAAGAGTTCGGCAACGAAGCGGCGTGGTCGATCGAGCTCGGCCGCGCGATGTGCGCCGCTGGCGCCGATCGGCTGTGGCCGACGCTGACGGCGGACTAAAACAACTAGCCACAGATGAACACGGATAAACACAGATGAAAACTCAAAAAACAAAGCCAGACGTGCGCGGTGCAGTCGAATTTATCCGTGTTTATCGGTGTTTATCGGTGGCTGCTTTCGGTTTAGCGTCTTTCGCTTTCCAGGCGAATGCGCAGCCAACCTGGCAGCCGACGAAGAACATCGAAATCGTCGTTCCCTCCGCGCCCGGCGGCAGCAATGACAAGACCGCGCGCAGCATCGAGCGCGTAACTCACGACAAGCGTTTGCTGATTCAGACGTTGTCGGTGGTCAACAAGCCGGGCGGCGGCAATGCAATGACCATGAATTACCTCAACCAGCACATGGGCGACGCGCATTATCTGATGATCGGCACGCCGACGATCCTCACCAATCACATCATCGGCGCGAGCAACTTGAATTACACCGATTTCACGCCGGTTGCGTCGCTGTTCAACGAGTACATCGTGTTCGCGGTAAAAGCGGATTCGACGCTCAAATCCGGCCGCGAACTCGCCGAGCGGCTCAAAAAAGACCCCAAGTCGGTGAGTATCGGCTTCGCGACCGCGCTCGGCAGCCATAACCATATCGCCGCCGGCCTGCTCGCCAAAGCGATCGGCGGCGATATTCGCGCGCTGAAAGTCATCGCGTTCAAAGGCTCTTCGGAAGCGGTTGCCGCGCTGTTGGGCGGCCACATCGATCTCGTGACGACGGCGGCCGGCAACGTGGCGGATCAGGTCGAAGCGGGTAAATTGCGCATCGTCGGTGTTGCCGCCAACCAGCGGCTGCCTGCGCCGTATGCAAACGTGCCGACGTGGAAGGAGCAGGGCGTCAATGTCGTGTTCGGCGGCTGGCGGAGCATCATGGGGCCGAAGAACATGACGGCCGCGCAGACCGCGTACTGGGAAAAGGTGCTCGCCCAGGTCGTCGCCCAGCCCGAATGGAAAACCGATCTTGAGCGCAATTACCTGTCGGACGATTTCGCCACCGGCGAGCGCTTTCGCACCGAACTCAAGCAGGATTATGCGAGCATGAAAGCCGTGCTGTCCGAGCTCGGCCTCGCGAAGAACTGAATTTCAATATCACCACACAAGGAAAGCCGTCATGACTGAATCCGTTGTCCTGATCGAAAGCCCGGCGCCCGGCGTCGGCCTCGTCCGCATCAACCGGCCCGACGCGCGTAACGCGTTGAACATGGAAGTGCGCAAAAGCCTCGTCAAAGCGCTCGCCGACTTGACGGAGAACGAGAGCATCCGCGCGATCGTGCTGACGGGAAGCCCCAAGACTTTCGCGGCGGGCGCCGACATCAAGGAAATGGCCGGCGTCGGCAGCATCGAGCAGATGAAGCGCGGCTCCGACAAATTATGGCGCGCGATTTACTCGTGCCCGAAGCCGGTGATTGCGGCGGTGACCGGGTTTGCGCTCGGCGGCGGCTGCGAACTCGCGATGACCTGCGACATCATCATTGCCGGAGAGGGTGCAAAATTCGGTCAGCCCGAAGTGAAAATCGGCATCATCCCGGGCGGCGGCGGCACGCAGCGCCTGACGCGCGCGATCGGCAAATACAAAGCGATGCGCTACATTTTGACCGGCGATGTTTTTACGGCCAAAGAAGCGTTCGACATGGGCCTCGTGTCCGAACTCGCCGCCGATGCCGACGTTGAAAAGCGCGCGGTCGCGATGGCGCAACAGCTGGCCGAACTGCCGCCGCTCGCTTTGATGCATGCCAAAGAGTCAGTGCTTGCTTCGATGGAAACGCCGCTGTCGTCAGGGCTCGCGTTCGAAACCAAAGCGATTCAGATTCTTTTCTCGTCGCAGGATCAGAAAGAAGGCATGGCTGCGTTTATCGAGAAACGCAAACCCAACTTCGTCGGTAAATAGCGCCGCCGCGATTGAGTTCCAGCTCACCAGCGCGCGCCAATTGGATCGCGATCGGCGCGCTGCTGCTCGGCGCCACCGCGATCGGCACGTCGGCGCTGTTCGTCAAAGTCAGCGAAACCGGCCCGGTCGCCACTGCGTTCTGGCGGGTGTTCTTAGCACTGCCGTTGCTGTGGCTTTGGTCGGCGCTCGGCCAGGGCGAGCGGCACACCGAAAGTTTTGCGCGCGAACGCAAGCTGATGCTCGCGATCGGCTTTTTCTTCGCCGGCGACCTTGCGGTATGGCACTGGTCGATCATGTTGACGTCGGTTGCCAACTCGACGCTGCTCGCGAATCTGGCGCCGATCTTCGTCGCGCTCGCGGCGTGGCTTCTGTACCGGCAGCGGCCGCGCGCCAAATTTGTGGCCGGCCTCGCGATTGCGGTTACGGGCATGACGCTGCTGATTGGCGGCGACTTCCAATTGCAGGGCAAGGAACTGATCGGCGACGCGCTCGGCGTCGTGACGGCGATGTTTTACGCCGGCTACCAGTTGACGGTCACGCGGCTGCGCGCGCGCGTTGCCACATCAACCATCATGGCGTGGACCGGCCTCGTGACCGCCGTTATCCTGCTGCCCATCGCGCTGGCGTCCGGCGAGCAGATGCTGCCGGTGACGGCGATGGGTTGGGTCAAACTTGCCGGCCTGGCGCTGATTTCGCAGGTCGCCGGCCAAAGCCTGATTGCTTATGCGATGGCGCATCTGCCGTCGACGTTTTCGTCCGTCGGCCTGCTGTTCCAGCCGGTAATGGCGACGCTGTTTGCATGGCTGCTGCTCGGTGAGGCGATTGGTACGCTGCAACTGGCGGGCGGCATCATCGTGCTGATCGGCATTCGCATGGTGCATCTCGCCGAAAATTCGCGCTGACTGGAACGCGGCTTGTTGCCGACGCACGCTTTCTTTATGCTTGAGCGGACTTAATCCCGGAAAGGTAATGCCATGAACTGCGTGCCGCGCTTCGTCCTGTTCGTCTGGTTGCTTCTGTTCGCAACAATTGCAGCGGCGCAGACTTATCCGGCCAAAGCTGTACGCATGGTCGTGCCGTTTGCGGCGGGCGCCGGCTCCAACGACATCATGGCGCGCCTGATCGCACAGAAACTCACCGACGCTTTCGGCCAGCAGGTCGTCGTCGACAACCGGCCGGGCGCGTCAGGCATCATCGGCACCGACATCGTCGCCAAGGCGCAGCCCGATGGTTATACCGTGCTGATGATGAGCCTCACTTATACGGTGCTGCCGAGTCTCTTCAGCAAGCTGCCCTACGATCCGGTGAAAGACCTGGCACCGGTGACGATGGTGGCCTCGGCGCCGCTGATGCTGGTCGTTAATCCATCCGTGCCGGTGAAATCGGTGCCGGAATTCGTCGCGTACGCGAAAGCGAATCCAGGCAAGCTCAATTTCGGCTCGGGCGGCGCCGGCGCAACGCCGCATCTCGCCGGTGAAATGCTCAAGTCGATGGCCGGCCTGCAAGTCACGCACATTCCCTACAAAGGCGGCGCACCCGCGCTCGCCGATCTCATCGGCGGCCAAATCCAGTTCATGCTCGAAAACATTCCGGGCACGCTGCCGTTTGTTAAATCCGGCAAATTGCGCGCGCTGGCGGTAACCGACACGAAGCGCTCACCGCTGTTGCCCGAGCTGCCGACGCTCGACGAATCGGGACTCAAGGGTTATGAACTCGTCGGCTGGAACGGCCTGTTCGTGCCAACCGGCACGTCGACGGCTATCATCAACAAGCTGTACAACGGGGTGCATGGCGCGCTCGCGTTGGCCGACGTCAAGGAGCGGCTCGCCATTCTCGGCGCCGACGGTGTTGGCGATACGCCGCAACATTTCACGACTTTCATCAAAGCCGACATCGCCAAATGGGCGCAGGTCGTCAAAACCGCAGGGATCAAAATCGAATGAGCGAAGAAACCACCCGCCGCCTCGCGCGCTTTATCGTTGAGTCGCATTGGCGTGACATTCCGAAACCCGTCCGTCACGAAGCGAAGCGCTCGATCCTGAACTGGCTCGGCACCGCGCTCGGCGGCTGCAACGATCCCGCGGTCGACATCGCGATTTCCGCCCTGCGCGAATTTTCCGGTCCGCAACAGGCAACGATTCTCGGCCGGCGTGAGCGGCTGGACATCTTGAGCGCCGCGGTCATCAACGGCATCAGCTCGAATGTTCTGGACTTCGACGACACGCATCTGCGCACGGTCATCCACCCGACCGTGCCGGTGGCCGCCGCGCTCACCGCACTTTCAGAGCACACGCCGATAACGGGCGCGCAGTTCCTGCACGCGTTCATTCTCGGTGTCGAAGCCGAATGTCGCATCGGCAATGCCGTGACGCCCGAGCATTACAACATCGGCTGGCATATCACCGCGACCTGCGGCGTGTTCGGCGCGGCCGCCGCATGCGGCAAGATCCTGAACCTCAGTGAACAGCAGATGACCTGGGCGCTCGGCATCGCCGCGACGCAGGCATCCGGCCTCACCGCGATGCTGGGCAGCATGACAAAACCGTACAACATGGGCCACGCCGCCCGCAACGGGCTGACGGCCGCGCTGCTGGCGCGCAAAAATTTCACCAGCTCCGAGCACGGTCTCGAAGCGCCGCGTGGTTTTGCGCACGTGCTGTCGACCCGCTGCGATCTCAACGAAATTACCGCCAATCTCGGCACGACCTGGGAGCTTGCGCAAAACGCGTACAAGCCGTACCCGTGCGGCATCGTGGTCCATCCGATCATCGATGGCTGCCTCGATTTGCGCACGGCGCACGGCATCACGGCCGATGCGATCGAACGCATCGAACTGCGCGTGCATCCGCTGGTGATGAAACTGACCGGCAACCCGACGCCGCAGAATGGCCTGCAGGCGAAACTCTCGGTCCAGCACTGTGCCGCGGCCGCGTTCCTGTTCGGCGCAGTCGGCGTCAAGGAATTCAGCGATGCCTGCCCCATCGAACCGGCGGTCGTCGCCCTGCGTGCGCGCGTGGCGCCGACGGTCGATGAAGCGATCGCCGCCGACGCTGCCGACGTCGTCGTGCTGCTCAAGGACGGCGCGCGCCATCATGCATTCGTGCCGCATGCAACGGGCAGCCTCGAACGCCCGATGAGCGACGCCGATCTTGAAAATAAATTCAAGGCACTCGTCGAATGGGGGTTTTCGACGTGCAACGCGTACGACGTCATCGAGCTTGTCTGGTCGTTCGACAACATCAATGATGCGGCGGCGCTCGCGCGCACGACGGTGCCGTCCGCAACCCGCACGCTGTAGTAACATCGATTCATCAGCAGTCAACATTCCAAAAGGGGAAATCATGCCTTACGCAGACTCGAACGGCGTTAAGCTGTATTACGAAGAAACCGGCCGCGGCACGCCGATCGTGTTCGTACACGAATTCGCCGACGATCTCTTCAGCTGGGAAGCGCAGATGCGCTTTTTCAGCCGCCGTTATCGCTGCGTTGCCTACAACGCGCGCGGCTATCCGCCGTCGGATGTGCCGAAGTCGGCGTCCAAATACTCACAGCAGATCGCTTGCGACGACATCGCCAACGTCATGCGGCACCTGAAAATACGCCAAGCCCATGTCATCGGCTGCTCGATGGGCGGCTATGCGACGGTGCACTTCGGACTCAACAATCCGCGCATGGCGCTGTCGCTGACCGCGGTTGGCGTCGGCTTCGGTTCCGATCCCGACAAGAAAGCGCAATTCGCGCGCGACAACGCGGTCATGGTGAAGCGCTTTCTCGAACTGGGCACGAAGGAGGCGATCAAGCCGTATCGGGTCGGTCCTTCTCGTGTGCAATACCAGAACAAGGACCCGCGCGGCTTCGCCGATTTTTGTGCCGAATTCGCCGAGCATTCGGCGTTAGGTTCGGCTAACACGCTGACCAGCGTGCAGGGCAAACGGCCGACGATTTACAGCCTCGAACGCAAACTTAGAAACCTCAAGGTGCCGCTGCACATGGTGAGCGGCGATGAAGACGACAACTGCCTCGAGCCCGGTATCTTCATCAAGCGCGTGTGCCCGTCGGCGATGCTGACCGTCGTTGCGAACACCGGGCATGCGGTAAACCTGGAAGAGCCCGATCTCTTTAACCGCATCACGGCGGAATATCTGGCACAAGTCGATTCCGGCCGCTGGCGCCCGCGCGATCCGCGCTCGCTCGGCAAGTCGACGATGGCAAAAAAATAAAGCGCGGAAACTTCGGCCGCCCGGCCGAAGTAGGAGACGGAGGAGCAGCATGACGGCGAAATGCGTTGTTTCGTTTTTCTTGTTGTGCCTCGCCTGCGCTGTAGCGGGAGCGGCCGACAATTTTCCAAACAAGCCGATCCGCATCCTGGTGCCGACGGTTGCCGGCAGCGCGCCCGATGTCCGGGTGCGCCAGATCGCGCCCAAGCTCAGCGATGCCTTCGGTCAGCCGGTGATCGTGGACAATCGGCCGGGCGCGAACGGGACGATCGCGACGCAACTCGCGGCCAAAGCGCTGCCTGACGGCCACACCTTGTTTTACGGCCTCATCAACAACGCAATCAGTGACGCGCTGCATCCTGATGTCTGTTGCCGGCTGAATCAGGAACTGATTCCGGTCATCCACTTCACGTCGACGCCGCTGGTGATGGTTGTCCATCCGTCGGTCGCGGCCAATACGCTGCAGGAATATATCCAACTCGCGAAGACCAAACCCGGCGCCGTCACGTACGCGTCCGCCGGTCCCGGCAGCATCACGCAGTTGCTCGGCGAGTGGATCAAATTGCGAAGCGGCACGCGCATTCTCGACGTGCCGTACAAGTCGGTAGGCGCTGAAATGCCCGATCTCCTCGGCGGCCAGATCATGACCGCCTATTTAAATCCGCTGGCAGTTTCGCCGCATATCAAAGCCGGCAAATTGCGCGGCCTCGCGATCGCGGGACCGAAGCGCATCGCCGCTTTTCCTGAAGTGCCGACCATCGCGGAGGCCGGTTTGCCCGGAATCGACGGCATGGTGTGGAACGGCTTTTTCGTGCCGGCCGGCACGCCGAAACAAAATATCCAGATACTGAATCGCGAACTGATGCGAACATTCAATGCGCCCGACGTGCGCGAGCAGGTCGGTGCGATCGGCGCTGAGATCGTCGGCGGTTCACCGGAAAGCTACGGCGCGTTCATCAAGCAGGAATCGGCGAAGTGGGGGAAGTTGATTAAAGATGTAGGGATAAAAGCGGAGTAAGTGTTTCATTTTGATCGTACGTGTGGGAAAAAAAGTGACGATTCAGGTCGACTGAATTGGACGAATAAAATGTCAATTAAATTGGCAACTAAACTTTCAACCAATACACGTTAGACCTTCCGCCAATGGATATGCATAGCTTTGATGTTCACTGTTTGGAGCTGCTCGAAAAATGCCCAAATAGAATTTCGAGGCATTGCTTCCGGTCGGCCATTAGTCATTTGCAGAGAGCAGAGAAACTCTTTGATATTGACAACCCAATGGCGGTTTTTCGGTGTTACACGGCGGAAGAAGAAGCTGCGTCAGGACTGATGCACTGTCTGAAGGAAGGCGGGTATTTAAACTCTTCTGAACTAAAGCCTCAATACCACCTACACAAAAACGCGCTTATCCCTTTCTTCGGCATTTTGTGTCAGTTCATTGAAGACAGTTTCAGGCAATACGGAATTGAGATCGACCTGTTGATAAGGGAATCAAACGCTGGAAAGTTCGTAGCTCTTGAGGTTGCTATGGCTTCGTCCATCGGCCCAGTCAAATTTGCCCCAGATCCGCCTTTCAATTTTTCCTTTGTTCACGAAGGAAAAAGTTTTTCGTATCGACAGCAAATAGACAAGTTTGTTAAAACAAAAGACGCCAAGGAAATCAAAGATTACTTGAGGCAAGAAGCCAATAAGCGCAATGAAGTGCTGTATGCAACCGCGCAGGGTTTTCCGGCCTCAATAGAAATTACTCCCAAGTTCTTTCCAGCGTATTGGAAGCGAGTGATGGCTATGCTTCGGGCCTATCTCATGATTGAACCTCATAAAGAGCCTCAGCCTTTTATACAAGACTCGCTAAATGCATTCTTGGCGATGGTTATTTCTTTGAAGCAGGAAGACGTCCATGAAGCGGTCTAACCTTTCGGTCAAGCGGGACGCTCCGCCGGCAAGTCGGCTGCGCGCCCCTTACCTCCACAACGTTAGGCGACTCTAAGAATGGGAGAGTGGTTCAAAAGCGTAACCGCAACGGCCGCCGGGCGCCTTCTCGGTTGGCTGATTGTCAGCGCGATAACTACCACCGGTCTCGGCCTCTCGCTCGCCAGTTCTTGGCAATACCTTCGAGCTGCGCCATTACCTGTAATCGCCCTATCGCTCGCCGGGGTTCTACTATCTGCGCTATTCCTTACGTTTTTCGCTTGGGCGTTTCTAGGCACGCAAATCCACGATGGGACGTACGGCTCGAAGTATCTGCTTTGGTACAAGCTCCCACTTCGCAAGGTCTCTTGGGGGTTCGAGCAATTCCTGGGCGGAGGTAGCGGACAAGGCCAACCGGTATTGGTCTACGCGTTTCAACCCCGTTTGAAAGTGAATTGGGGCGATGGCATTCATCCAAAGCGAGCGTTTATCGAGTGCAAGTCGACAGGAGCTCATTTGAATGTGTTGCTTAGTCCACTTGATGCCTATGTAAATGCTGAAGCGGTGGATTTCATTCCAAAGGGTAGCTGGTTCCAATGTCAGGCACATTTCGGTGGAATCACCAAAGAAGTATTTCTGCAGAACTGGGGCGGTTTCGATTTTGTGTTCGAGTACGACAATGGCAAGTGCTTCTCTCGTCGTTTCTCGAGAACGGAACTTGAAGAATGCATCGACCGCTTTTGGCGCTACTCGAACCGGCGTTTATCACCAAAAGGACGGCTTAAGAGTGGATAGGTTGAGTCGCCTAACAGCACATTGCAGCGGACGCGAAATGAGCGCCGCTAAATGTGAACGTCAGGTGCCGAATACTTAGCCAATGGAACCCACCTCGTTACCTTCCACAAATGTCACCCAAGAGCGAAGGTTATGGCTCAACCGTGCCATTGACAATGAGCGTAAGAGCTTTCCGGTCATGACGCTGAGCACACAAGGGCTGCTCCTGCTGTACGACATTGAAAAAGCTTTTTGTGCCGGCGCTTGGATTTCCGTCATCGTGTTGTCCTATGCCGTAGTCGATGCCACGCTGCGAGATGTCGCAACCGGCGATTACTATGGCAAAGCGGCAGACCTCTATGGTTCAAATTTTGAACTTGAGTGGCTACGGAAAATGCGGAACCAAATAGTTCACGTTCCTCCTCCAGGTACTCCATCTTTATTGTGGAAACAGCAGCCCAGCAATTTTCCAGCCTGTCACGAGGCGCTCGAACCGGAAGCACAGCGCGCTGTCACACTTGCGTACCGCCAAGTGTATGCGCAGCCTGGCACCTAAACCGTTGCTGCGGTCGGCGCCCGCGAAGCCCAGCGCGGCTAAACAAGCACGTTAGGCCGCTGAGCGCGCATACGCCCAAACCTTAATTTTTCTATGTTCAAAAAGACGCACCCGATTTCGGGTACACGCGACATCAAACGTGCAAACGAGTTTTACACACGGCAACTGGGCTTCCAGCTCGCTTTTAAAGACCAAACTGATCCACCGAATTACGTCCGGTTTTGTCGCGACGCGGTCGAAGTTCATATGCAGTTTCAGTTCGAGCACGAGATGAGCAGAATTCGCCTGCGGTTTCTGGTGGACGCCCCGGACGCACTCTTTAGCGAGTACCAGCAACGCAGCGTCGAATGCAGCTGCAACGGTATTTGTAATACAGCTTGGGAAACGCGTGAGTTCGCGCTGTACGACCTGGATCGTAACGCTCTAACGTTCTATCGCCATCTGACGAGCACGGAAACGGAGCGGTAACTTACCGCCTGACCAAGCGCTGCGACGCCCCCCTGAGTAGCGCTAACCTCACGCTTCAGCCGACGCTCGACCCTTCGATTTTCGCCTTGAGCCTCGCCATGTATTTATCGAGGTCAACGATGTAACGGTCGTGTTCCGCTTCGCCGATCTGCTCGACTTCGTCGAACACTTTCATTTTGAACGTGAGCTTGCGGCGGTCGATAGCGATAAGCTCCGTTTCGCAGCGCACTTTTTTGCCGATCGGCGTCGGCGCCATGTGGCGGATGTTCACCTGCAGCCCGACCTGGCCCTGACCGGGTGTTAGATGCGGCAGCACCAGCTTGTGCGCGGTCATCTCGACGAAGCGCGTCATGCCGGGGGTCGAGAAAACTTTGTAGTCACCGCGCGAAGTTGCGAGTTCTTCGGTGACTTCCCAAACCATTTCGTCGCGCATGCCGACTTTTAAGGTGTCCATTGTCTATCACCAGGCAGATTGCAAAACGTCATTCAGGAGGTCGCGCTCGCGCACGAATTCGCGTTTCGGATCGGCATTGAAATTCTTGAGCGAGTTTTCCAGTACTTTGTCGAGCCCTTCGCGCGGAAAATCGAGATCGCGCAAACGCGTCGGCATGCCGAGATCTTGGAAGAACCGGTCTAGGTAATCTGCCGCGAGCAACGGCGCGTCGGCGAGCGGCTTGCTGTCGTCCCACACGCCGAGGCCGCGCGCGAGGTTGGCCATCGCCTGTGGATCGCGGCCGCCGAGCCGTCGCATCACGGTGCCGGTCAACGCGCTGTTCGCTTCGCCTTGTCCGATGTGCGGAAACGAAATAAACAGCGAGGTCGCAAACGCGTAGGTCGCCCGCACGACCCAGTGCCGCGCCGCGCTGCCGCCGCCTTCGTCGGCATCACGATTGAGCAGGAACGCGGCGGCGCAAAGTTCGATGCGGGGCGTCGCATCGTTCGCCGACATGACCGCCGGCAATGCGCGGGCCGCCAGCCGGTGCGCATGCAGGCGCACGCCTTCGAGCAGTGGATTGACGTCGGTCCAGCCGAGATTCATCACACTGCGCCAGTACACCGAGCAGCCCGCCGTGCGGATCAGCGCCGGTGGCGCGGTCATCAGCGCGTCGGCGTCCCAGAACAGCGCTTTGGGCCTGGTTTTGGGGTCGAAGAATTCCATGCGGTGATCGAGCGTATCGTCGCGCAGCGCCGAGCCGCCGCGGTTCTGCGCGGAAGTCGGCACGGTCAGTACATTGATGATCGGCAGCTTGGGGGCATTCAGTTTCGGGCTGATCGCCTGCGCGTTGTCCGGATACTGCGTGATGAGATCGTGCGGCTTGCCTTTTTCGGCGAGCAGGATTGCCACGACGCGCGTCGCCTGCGTGACGCTGCCGCCGCCGACGCTGATCAACAAGTCCGCGTTAGCGGCGCGTGCAGCAGCCGTCGCAGCGAGTACCGATGGCAGCGTCGAGTCTTTCTCGACTTCGTCGAACACGCCCGCGCAGCCTTCACCCAGTATGCGGCGCATGCGCGCGATCAGATCGGTTTTGCGCGAGACGGTGCGTCCGCACAGGATGAACGCGCGTTGTGCCTTGTTGCGTTTCAGTTCAGCCAGCAGATTTTCAAGCGCGTCCTTGCCGCTGTAAACGCGGAACGCAAGACTCATCGCCTTGAAATCGGTGGCTGTCACAGGTTAGCCGCCGCGCGTATGCACGAAGCGCTCGTGCGCCTGCAATGCGGCGAGCGCGTGACCCGCATTGCTCATCTCGTCGTAGACCGGAATACCGAGTGCCAGCGCGCTGTCGCGGAACTTGCGCTTGCGGACTTCGAGCTCGGGCTCGCCATCCGAGCGCAGAACGAGAAGAAAATGCGCCTGTCCGGGATATTTCGCCTGCACGCGCAACGCGGCCTGCAATACATTCTCGATCACTTCCGGCGGCGTGCGTCCCGCGAACGCCGACATGTTGAGATGCATGACGACCGCCTCGGGTTTGCCTTTACTGTAGATTTCGTCGAGAATTTTTTCGGCGACGCTGCCATTTTCCTGCTGCAGCGTGCTGACCGGGCAATCGACCGGATTCGTGATGCTGGTTCCGGGCGGCAGCTTCAAGGCGGCAAGCGCATCGAGCGCCGGCTGCGCGAATGGCGTCACATCGAGGCCCAGACGCGCATAGCCGTCCGTCGCGAGCACGCTCGTGCCGCCGCCGTTGCCGAACAAGGCAACGCGCCGGGTCGGATGCTGCGGCTGCGGCGTCAGCGCCTGGAAAACGAGCAGCGTGTCGATGAACTGGTCGAGCGTATCGACGAGCACGCAACCGGTTTGCCGCGACAGCGCCACCCAGGCGCGTTCGTCGCCGGCGAGCGAACCGGTATGCGAGGCGGCGGCAGCCAGGCCCTGACCTGTGCGGCCGCCTTTCAAAATCACAACTGGCTTCTTCGCTTTTGCCTCGCGCAGGAGTTCGAACAGCCGCCGGCCGTCTTTGGCCGTCTCGATATAAAAGCCGATCACTTTGGTTTGGTCGTCGGCGAGATAGAACTCGAGCAGGTCGGAAGGCGCGATGTCCGCGCAGTTGCCGACGGTAACAAGACCCGAAAACTTGACGCCGCGCGCGAGCCCGCGGCGAATGATGTCGGTGCCGAGTCCGCCGCTTT
The DNA here is from genome assembly GCA_028292435.1 of Betaproteobacteria bacterium. Classification (GTDB taxonomy): domain Bacteria; phylum Pseudomonadota; class Gammaproteobacteria; order Burkholderiales; family SG8-41; genus PALSA-1004. The sequence continues at coordinate 10,344 of JAQGMI010000071.1, read as the reverse complement.
GCGAAATTACGCCGACGTGCCCGACTTCAGTCGGACTGATTTCGGTGAAGGTGATACGGCCGCGTGGCGAATAAACACCAAGACAATTCGGACCGATCAAACGCATGCCGCCTTCGCGCGCGGCGGCCAGCAGTCGCGATTGCAGGTCCTTCCCTTCATCGACCTCGCCGAAGCCGCTCGAGATGACTTGCGCATAGCGCACGCGGCCCGCCGCGACTTTCAGCATGTCGGGAATCTGCGCGCCCGAGACGGCGATGTATGCGTAGTCGACCGGCTTCGGCGTCGCCGCGAGATTCGGATAGGCGGGAATACCGTCGATGGTCGGCGCGGTTGGATGAATCGGATAAATATCGCCGCTGAAGCCGTATTCGCGGATGCGGCGAATGAAAACGTTGGGCAGCGCCGTGCCTTTGGCGGACGCGCCGACGACGGCGACGGTCTTGGGCATGAAGAGTGGGACGAATTTTTCGAGCATTTACAAATCCATGAAAGCAAATCTTTAACCGCAAAGGACGCGAAGGGCGCAAAGGAATTCTATAAAAACAAATCTCACCATCGGATCGAATGATTCCTGCGCGGATATTTATGTTTTAAAGCGCTTGGTTTCCTTCGCGTCCTTTGCGGTTTTCGCTTGAATTAAGCCAGCACGAACCGTGCATCGACGGCGACAGCGGCAGTCTCGGTGACAATCAACGGATTGATATCGGCTTCCTTAAAATCTTCCGCATGCGTGATCAGCAGGCCGGTATCGCCGCCGATTTTCATGAGCACGTCGATAATCGCTTCGCGCGACACCGGCTTGCGGCCGCGCGCACCTTTGAGAATTGCGGCACCCTTGAGTTCGTCGAGCATCTCTTCAGCATCCAGACGTGTAATCGGGCAGATGCGAAACGCGACATCGGCGAGCACTTCGACAAAAATTCCGCCCAGGCCGACCATGATCATCGGACCGAAATCGGGGTCGCGAACGGCGCCGACGACGATCTCCTGTCCCGGCTCGGCCATCTCTTCGACCAGGAACCCTTCGACGCGCGCGCTCCTGATTGCAGGCAATGCCGCCATTGCGGTGATCGCGCTCGCGACGTCCGCCGCATTCTGCAAACCGATTTTGACGCCACCCGCATCGCTCTTGTGCAGGATATCCGGCGACATGACCTTCACCGCATAAGGTGGCTTCAACTTGATGACCGCGGCCGCCGCGGCATCTTTCACGACGACTGAATTCGGCACGCTGACGCCAAAAGCAGCGAGCAGCTTTTTGCCCGCCAGCTCATCCAGTGCCGTGCGCCCCTGCGCGCGCGCCGACGCAACCACATCGACGACGCTCATGCTTTTTTCTTTCCGAGCACTTCGGGAATGAGGCCCGTGTGCACATCGCCCGCGCGGAACTGCTCTGAGCGCAGAATCGCGACGACCGCGGGAATATTGGTCTTCGGTCCCTTGATGTCGAAGGCTTCGAGCGCTTCGGCGAGTTTGTCGATCGCGCGTTCGCGCGTCGGTTCGTGCACGATGACCTTGGCGATCATCGGATCGTAATACGGCGTTACATCGCGGCCTTCCGCATAACCGGTTTCGACGCGGATACCTGGATCTTCGGGCGGTCGAAACACCGTGAGCTTGCCGGGCGACGGAAAAAAGTTTTTAGGGTCTTCCGCGTAAACACGCGCCTGGATCGCATGGCCGTCGATTGCAAGTTTGTTCGGCACGATGTCGGCAAGCTTGTCGCCGGCCGCGGAGCGGATTTGGGCGTGCACGAGATCGACGCCGGTCACTTCTTCGGTGACGCCATGCTCGACTTGCAGGCGCGTATTCATTTCGAGAAAGTTGAACGAGCCGTCGGCGCCGAGCAGCATTTCAACGGTGCCTACATTGTCGTAACCCAGGTCTTGCATAATTTTGGCAATCTTATCGGCGACCGGGTTTACCTGCGAGCGCTCAAGCGCAGGCGCCGCCGCCTCTTCGATTACTTTCTGGTTGCGCCGCTGCACCGAGCAATCCCGCTCGAACAAATGCATCGCACTGCCGTGCTTGTCGCCGAGCACCTGGAATTCAACGTGCCGCGGGCGTTCGAACAACCGCTCGAGATACACTTCTGCATTGCCGAAGCCGCGGCTCGCCATCGAGCGCGAACGCTCGACGACCGCCAGCAATTCGCTTGCATCTTTCGCCGGCAGCATGCCGATCCCGCCGCCACCGCCCGCCGGTTTGACGAGCACCGGATAGCCGATTGCATGCGCAGCGGCCAATATCGCATCCGGCTCCATCGGCAGCACATCGGAGCCTTTCGACATCGGCATGCCGTGCTCGGCGGCGATTTCGCGCGCGCGCGTCTTGTGGCCCATCGCGGCTATCCATTTCGGCGACGGCCCGATGAAGGTGACGCCGGCGTCCGTCACGCGCTGCGCGAAGTCTGCGTTTTCAGACAGAAACCCGTAGCCCGGATGCATGCCGTCGACACCGGCGCGCTTGAATACGTCGAGCAAAAGATCCTGGTTCAGATAGCTGTCGCGCGCGGGCGCGGCGCCGATCGCATACGTTTCATTCGCCATTTCGAGATACGGCGCGCCGTAATCCGCCTCCGAATAGACCGCGACCGACTTGATCTTCATTTCATACAGCGCTCGCAACACGCGCGCGGCAATCGCGCCGCGATTTGCAACAATCACTTTGTTAAACATTGAAACCTTTCGGCAATCTTTAATGGCTCGTGGGCCAGGTCCGCATCAGATGCTGGCCAACGCCTTTGGTCATCCGCAACTTGTACACATCGAGCATCCGGATCAGGTAGTCGCGTGTGTCCGCCGGTACGATGACGGCCTGCGCCGCAAACACCGAGGCGAGTCCCCACACGTCGGAGCCTTGCTCGATTTCGGCAAGCCGCGCCGGATATTCGGCGTCGCCCGGGCGTACGCCGTGCACGATGGTGGTCGCGAACTCGGGGCTCATAAAACTGATTTCGGCGGTCGGCCACGCGGCGACATCGTCGGAATGCCGTCCGCCGCCCATGCAGACATACGCACGGCCATAACTCTTGCGCAGGATGACCGACAGTTTGGGTACCGTTACCAGCGTCATCGCATTCATGAAATTCATGATCTTGCCCGGCGCGCCGCTGCGTTCGGCTTCGGTGCCGATCTGAAAGCCCGGCGTATCGACCAGCAGGACGATCGGGATGTTGAACGAATCGCACAAGACGAGAAAGTCGACGATCTTGCGGCACGCGTCCGCATCGAGCGCGCCGCCGCGATGCAGCGGATTGTTGGCGACGATACCGACGCTTTTGCCGCCGAGACGCGCGAGGCCGACCGTCGCGCTTTTACCAAAGCGCGGCTTGATTTCGAAATACGTGTCCTTGTCGACGAGCGCCTTGACCACGCGCTTCATGTCGTACACCTGCGTGCGCTTCTCCGGCAGGATCGAGAACACCTCCTTCATGTCGGCGCCTGAACCCGTGGGCACCGGCGCATCGGGCGGCGCTTCGCGATGATGGCTCGGCAGGTAGGAGAGGAAGCGCTTGATCGCCGCAAACATCTCCTCTTCGGTATCGACGACCTGGTCGATGAGGCCAGTGATTTCGGCGTGCATGCGCCAACCGCCGAGTTGTTCGAGATCGACTTTCTCGTTGAGCGCCATCTCGATCAGGCGCGGGCTTGACACCGCCATGGTCGCGCCTTTTTGCATGACAGCGAAATCAGCGAGGCAAGCGAGCCATGCCGACGAACCGAATGACGGGCCAACAACCGCCGTTGCAAGCGGCGTTTCGCGCGTGCGGCGGAACTGCGTGTTGTCGTTGCCGAGCAGCAGGCCCATGCCGCGCGAGCCCATCGCATCGGGCAGGCGCGCGCCGGTCGATTCGCCGACGACGACGAGCGGCATGCCGCGTTCGGTCGCCGTACGCTTCATGTGGCCGACTTTCTTGCCGTTGGTCGCGCTCGTCGATGCGCCCTTGACCGTGAAGTCGTTGACGACGATCGCGACGTCGCGGTTATCAATACGTGCAAAGCCGGCGAGCTTGCCGTCGGTTTGGGTTTCCGCTTCCTGCTCGGGATAAACGCCGGACGCGCCGAAGAGGCCGGATTCGATGAAGCTGCCTTCGTCAACGAGGGCGGCGATGCGCTCGCGCGCATTGAGCATTCCCGCCTTTGTGCGCCGCGCGAGTTTGTCAGCGCCGCCGCCGGCTAACGCGCGTGCACGGCGCGCCGCGTATTCTTCTAATAATTTTTCGAATGCCATAGTTGCTTTTCCGTTAGATTCAGTCAGGGCCGGACACCGGCGCGCAGGCGCGGGCCGGTGCGCGTTTTCATGCCGACCTGCGCTGCTTCGAGGAAGCTGCACAAATAAGGCCGTGTTTCGCGCGGGTCAATGATGTCTTCGACGCCGAATGCTTCGGCGGTGAGGAACGGGGAGGTCATGCGGCGAATTTCTTTTTCGATTTCGGCTTCTTTCTGCACGGGGTCGGCCGCCGCTTCGATTTCGCGGCGAAATGCAGCTTTGACGCCGCCCTCGAGCGGCAACGAACCCCATTCCGCGGAGGGCCACGCGATTTTGAAGTTAAGCCCGTTACGATCGATCGTGCTGCCGCCCGCCATGCCATAACATTTGCGCACGACGACGGTAAAGACGGGCACCGACAACTGCATGTTGAGATAGCGCCCCTGCATGCCGATGCGCAGAATGCCGGCGGCCTCGGCTTCCATGCCGATTTGAAATCCCGGCACATCAACCAGAAACACGAGCGGAATGTTGAAGCTGTCGCACAGCTCGGTGAAGTGTGTTTGCTTGCGCGCGGCTTTGACGTCGACGATGCCGCCGAACATCGGATTGTTCGCGATGATGCCGACCACCATGCCGTTCATGCGGGCGAGACTCGTGATGACGGCGCGGCCGAACGTCGGCTGGATTTCGAACGTCGAATCACGATCGACGATATGTTCGATCAGCTTGCGCATGTTGTACGGCTGGCGCTGGGAGCGCGGCACGATATCGACGAGCGCGTCTTCGCAGCGATCAGCCGGATCGCTGCATGGAACACGCGGCGGCAATTCCCACACGTTCGACGGCATGTACGAGAGAAAGCGCCTGATCTGCGCGAGGCAATCGGCCTCGTCTTCGGCTGCGTTGTCGATCGTGCCGGCGGTATCGACGGCCATCTTGTGACCGCCGAGTTCTTCCTTCGTAACCTTGGTGCCGAACGCGCGCTCGACCACGGGCGGCCCCGCCGCGAAAATCTGGCTGTGGTCTTTCACCATGACCGTCCAGTGCGCGAGGATTGCGCGGCCGGAAGGACCGCCTGCCGCCGTACCCATCACCGCGCTGACGACGGGCACGATGCCCATGAGCTCGACCGAGCGCTCGAAACCGTCAGGACCGGAACCGGGAAACGTCGCGTGACCGCGCTTGGAAATCGAGGTGACACTGCCGCCGACGCCGTCGACCAGATTCACCAGCGGAATCCGGTATTGCGACGCGAGATCTTCGATGAAGCCGCCCTGTCCGCCTTTGCGGCGGGCGCCTCCGAAACCGGCGCCGCCTTTAATCGTGTAGTCTTCGCCGCCGACGGCGACCGGACGGCCGTCGATTTTGCCGATGCCGGCGACGTAGGGCGAAGGGGTGAATCCAGTGAGTGCGCCCGCTTCGTCATAACTCGCTTTGCCGGCCAGCTTGCCGACTTCCTGAAACGTCTGTGCGTCGAGCAGCCGGTGGATACGCTCGCGAATGGTGAACTTGCCGGCGGCATGATGTTTGGCAACGGCCGCGGCACCGCCGCACGCTTCGGCGAGCGCGCGACGACGTTGAATCTCCTCGGCTTCTGCTCGCCAGCTCATGGTTTGAAGGAAGGCGCCTGCCCGCAGGGCGCGGGCAGGCACATTCGTTACGGGATAAGGGACAGCCATGCTAGCCGCATGGCACTTTTGCTGTCAATGAGATTGTTGACAATCTGACAAGATATTGGTTAAGTTAACGGGATGGGACGCCCTGCTATCCGTACGACCTCCGCGCGCGCGACACCGGTTCGCGCGCCGGCACCGGCGCCGATTCAGCATGCGGCGAATTCGCCAATGCTGTCGTTGCCGGCCCAGATTGCGGCCCAACTGGCGGGGCGTATTACCGCCGGCACTTATGCGCCGGGCCAGCGCATCATGGAGCAGGCGCTGGCTGCCGAGTTCGGCGTGAGCCGCGGGCCGGTGCGCGATGCGCTGCGGCTGCTCGAGAACGATGGCCTCGTGACGATCCTGGCGCGCCGCGGCGCGCAGGTGACCAAACTCAACATCCAGGAAGTGCGCGAAATTTTCGACATTCGTGTCGCCTTGAACGGCTTGCGCGATCGCGGTATCGCCGAAGATCCGGAGCGGCTGAAGCTTCTGCCGCTGCTTGAAGCGGAGGTCGCGGAACTGTCGCGGCTCGCGAAAAATGCGCGGCACAGCGACGAGTATGTTGAATGCGTGTTCCGCCTGAACAGCGCGTTGACTGCGGCATCGAAAAGCCCGCGGCTGCGGGCGATTCTCAATGCACTCGCGCGCCAGACGCTTCGTTACTCGAGGCTCGGGCTCGCCAGCGAGCTGCGCCGCCGCCAATCAGTCAAGCATTGGCAGGAGCTCGTCAAAGCGGTGCGCGACGGCGACGGCGAGCGCGCGCAGCGCGCAGCAGAAGAGCGGGTGCGCGCCTCGCGGGATGAAGCGATCAAAAAGCTGAGGGAACTCGCGGAGCTTTGAAGCGCGGCTTAGCCGTGCTGCGGCCGTGTTACGCGCTGTAATGCGCGCTGAATGCACGCTGTTACGTTTAGCGCGGTCTAGCCTTCGAGAATGGCGACAACCTGGCCTTCTGCGACCGGGTCTTTTTCCTTGACCAGGATTTCCTTGACCGTGCCGCCGTCTTCGGTGATGACCGGTATTTCCATTTTCATGGATTCAATCACGATCAGCGTGTCGCCCTCCGCGACCTTATCGCCGGGTTTCGCTTTGAGCTGCCATACGGTGCCGGTGATTTCGGATTTGACTTCGATTTTTGCCATGATTCTTTTCCCTCGCGAACAGCGGAAGACAGGTGAGCGCAAAGTATAGCATCGCGGGTAGCGGCCGTTGTAAGGCCAACCCCGAGCGCTTACCATAGCCGTTCACGCCGCATTCAATTTCCCTGAAGGAATCTCTCATGTCAGCCTTACCGCAGCTCAAAGACGCCGGCTTGTCGCTCGATGATCGCGTCGCCGTGCTCACGTTCAAACGCGACGACGTGCGCAATGCTCTAACGAGCACTGATCTGACCTCGGATATTGTCACAACGCTTTCGTGGGCCAACACGAGCCCGGATGTTTCGGTGCTCATACTCACGGGCGACGGCAGCGCATTTTCAGCCGGCGGCAATATCAAAACGATGGGCGAGCGCTCGAAAGCGGCGCCGCATTTGCTGCAGCAGGGCTACAAGCATGGCATCCAACGCATTCCGCTCGCGATGCAGGACGCCGAAATTCCGGTGATCGCGGCGGTCAACGGACCGGCCATCGGCGCCGGTTTCGATCTGACGAACATGTGCGACATCCGCATCGGCTCGACCAACGCACAATTCGGCGAGACGTTCGTCAATCTCGGCATCATTCCCGGCGACGGCGGCGCGTGGTTTTTGCAGCGCTTGCTCGGTTATCAGCGCGCAGCGGAGCTGACGCTCACGGGGCGCATCGTCAAAGCTGAGGAAGCCAAGGCCCTCGGCATCCTGCTCGAAGTCACGGAACCCGACGCGTTGATGTCGCGCGCGCGCGAGATCGCCGGCAAGATCGCGCAGAAACCCCCGCTCGCCGTACGTTACGCCAAGCGTCTGCTCAAACTCGCGCAAACGCAGCCGCTCGCCGAACATCTCGATGTGTGCTCGAGTTTCCAGGCGCTGTGTCATAAGACGGACGACCATCAGGAAGCGCTGACCGCGTTTTTTGAAAAGCGGCGCGGTAAATTCAAGGGCGCGTGATGCGCGTCGCGAGCGCGCTTGGTCTCGCTTGCCTGTTGCTGTTTGCGGTTGCAGCTTCAGCGCAGCAACTGAAACTTGCGCCGGTCGACGAGGGCGCGAGCGACCCGAACTGGCCGCGTTTTAAAGCGCGGCTCGTCGAAGCGCTGGCAAAACGCGATCAGCAGTTCGTGCTCGGCATCGTCGATCGCAGAATCCGCAACATGTCCGGAACCGACGGCGAGGCGGAATTCAAGAAACTGTGGGAACTGCAATCGGCCGACGGCCCGTTGTGGACCGAGCTCGCGAAACTGCTGTTTCTCGGCAGCGTCTATGTAAAGCGCGATGCAAAAACGCAGGAACTGTGCGCGCCCTATGTGTATTACCGGTGGCCGCGCGATAACGCCGGCAATGCGTCGGGCGCGGTTATCGCGCGAGAGACGCTGCTCAAAGCCCAGCCGGCAGCGAACGCCGTCACACTGGCTTCATTGTCTTACGACCTGGTTGCCGTCGCCGATTGGGAAGTGGCGGACCAGAATAAGGAATCGACTCAGAAGTGGGTCAAGCTGAAGAGCGGTGCGACGGAAGGTTATGTGCCTGAAGAGCACGTGCGCAGCCCGCTCGAGTATCGTGCGTGCTTTGCCAGTAGCGGCACACGCTGGCGCATGACGGCGCTCGAAGTCGGCGAATAGTTCTTTGCGCGACTAATAACTGGTCGGCCAGGTGCGCATCAAATGCTCGCCGACGCCGTTGGTGAGCCGCGGGCGGTGTATTGCCAGCACGTGTTTCAAATAATCCCGGGTATCGCGTGGATCGATCACATTCTGTGCGGTGTATATCGCGGCCATGTCGTACGGCGTCGAGCCCCTGGTCATTTTTTCGACGGCGGCCTTGAATTTTTCCGGCTCGTCTTCCGTCACGCCGAACACGACCTTGGCGCCGAACTCCGGTTTCATGAAGCTGACTTCGGCGGTTACCCAGCAGCAAAGTTCATCCGAATTACCGCCCGCGCCCATGTTCGAGACCGCAAGACCGTAGCTTTTGCGCACGATGATCGAGATTTTCGGCACCGTGCATAGTGTCATCGCGTTCAGCCAGTTCATCACTTTGCCGGTGACGCCTTTTTGCTCGCCTTCCATCCCGATCAGGAAGCCGGGCTGGTCGACGAGAAAGACGATCGGGATGTTGAACGAATCGCACAGCACCAGGAAGCTTTGCACTTTCTGGCAGGCGTCCGCGTCGATCGCGCCGCCTTTGAACAGCGGGTTGTTGGCGATGACGCCGATCGTCTGGCCGTCCATCCGCGCGAGCGCGGTGATGATGGTTTTGCCGAAGCGCGCTTTCAATTCGAACATCGAATCCAGATCGACAATCGCGGCAACGACTTTACGCATGTCGTACACCTGATTGCTTGTCTCGGGGACGAGCTTCATCACGTCCTTGATGGCGTCATCCGAGCGCGCGGGCACCGCTACGCGCGGGGGTGCCTCGTTGTGATGGCTCGGCATATAGCTCAAGAACTGTTTGATCGCGTCGATGGCTTCTTCGTCGGTATCGACGACCTGGTCGACCAGGCCGCTGACTTCGGCGTGCACGCGCCAGCCGCCGAGTTCCTCGGGATCGACCGCCTTGCCCGTCGCCATCGAGATCAAGCGCGGGCTCGACACCGCCATGATGGCGCCTTTGCGCATCACGCAAAAATCCGACATCGAGCCGTACCACGCCGAAGACCCGTAACAATGGCCGAGCACGGCGGCTGCCCACGGCACTTCGCGCATGCGCTGATATTCCGTCGGGTCGTCTTTCGAACCGATGCTCGATGCGCCCATCACGTCGGGCATGCGCGCGCCGGTCGACTCGCCGAGAAACACCATGGGCACACCGCGCTTTTTGGCGGTGTTCTTCAGGTGCTTCAGTTTCTTGATGTTGATGTTGGCGCTCGACGCGCCTTTAACGGTGAAATCATTCGCAAGCACGCCGGCTTCGCGGCCGTTGACGCGGCCGAAACCCCCGACCTTGCCGTCGGCTGGTGTGGTGTGCCGGTCTTCGGGACGATTCGAAACCGCGAGCATGCCCGACTCGAGAAACGTGCCGGGATCGAACAACCGTGCGATGCGGTCGCGCGCGTTGAGCACACCCTGTGCCTTGCGTTGCGCGAGCTTCTCTTCGCCGCCCATCGCAAGCGCCCGCTGTTGGCGTGCGGCGAGTTCTTTCAAATGTTCTTCAAAGGCCATGACCGTTCCTGCTTGCAGTTACTCGACGCGCAGATTGAGATCGCGGATGAGCTTATTCCACTTGACGCTCTCCGCTCGCGCCGACTGCGCCATGTGCTCGGGCGTGCCGCCGGCGGGTTCGGCGCCGTCGTTCGCGAGGCTCAATCTGACCTCGGGAAGTTCAAGGATGCGGTTGATC
>JAQGMI010000057.1 GCA_028292435.1 Betaproteobacteria bacterium | reverse complement strand
GCTGTCGCGTGTTTGCTGGGTTACGTCGCGTCGCCCGATCAACGCGAGCACGAGCACGCCGATCATGATGAGCCAGAAAATAAAGCGCGCTCCCTGCGCGAGATTGAACCAGATGCCCATGCGCGGCTGCGTGTCGTTTGCCATACGTCTACCTCACTGAAACAAGTGTTGAATCCCGCATCGTCGATGCGTAATCGTCCCTGCAAATCAATTATGCGCGTCTCGAGGTCTGGCCGGCAATTTCCGCACGACCTCCCGGATCCCCGGACATCGTCGCCGTTATGAACGTAGGCGCGTAAGCAATGAAATCAACTACCCAGGAATTTCCGCACGACGTCGACAAACCCCTGCGGATTTTCCAGCGTGATGTGATGATCCGACGCCGGCACCTCCGCGCTCTTGACCTGCGGCGCCCTCGTCCGGATCTCTGCCAGCACCTCGGGCCCGAACCGCTTGCTGTGTCCGCCTTTTATGACGAGCGCCGGTACCTTGATCTTTTCCCATAGCGGCACGCCTGCGACCTGCTCGAAGTTTGTATACACGCGGCGGTCGGCCTTGTGCTGCCAGCCCCCTTCGCTGTCCTGTCTCGCGCTGTATGTTGCCATGCGCCGGACGACTTCAGGCGCCGCGAGTTGCGATTCGGAAGGCTCGAGACGATAACGCGCGATGAGCTCGTCCTGCGTCGCGTAACTCTTTCCCGGCCGTGCGCTGAACTCCCGCATCTTTATAACGCGGTCCATCGGCATCAGCATCGTGCTGTCGACGATGATAAGTTTGCTGACGCGGCCCGGATGCGTCGCGGCATAAAGCAGCGAGATCATGCCGCCCATCGAATGACCGACCAGCACGACGTCATTCAGATCGAGCTTTTCCAGAAAGGCGTTGATGTCAGCGGCGTAGGTTTCGAACGAGTAGGTTTGCGGGTCAGCCCACACGCTGTCGCCGTGTCCGCGCAAATCCGGCGCAAAGACATGATGGTCCGGCGTCAATCCCGACGCGACAAAGTCGAACCAATGCGCATGGGCGGCACCGCCGTGGACGCACAGCATCGGGCGGCATCCTGCAGTGCCGTAATCGAGGTAATGGAGCTTGATGCCGTTCACTTCGACAAAGCGGCTCGTGCTTGGTGCTGCATTTAGTTCGGTCATCTGATTGGGAGTGTAGTTACGTTAAAGGGCCGAGTCTTGCAATATATGCGTTCATTTTCATTACATGCGTTTTGGAATGTCATTTGTGGACGCCCGACTAAAAGATAAATCGGAGCGCCGACAAAAATGATGATTGCCACTATCCCGAGCGGTAATGTTCCGCGTTTAGATATGCTGTCGGGCCTAAGACTCTCTTGCTCAGGCATGGCATATGGATCCGGCGACGAAAGACCTAACGCCAGATAATGAGGCGCCAAGCCGAGGTGATCAGTACCGCGGAGATTAAGGCAGACTGATCAATGTTTCTTTTATTATCGCTTAAGGGAGGCCAGGTATTCAGCCACGGCCGACTTTTTCTTGGAGATTGCAATCAATAACGGCGTCGACCCAAGATTGTTTTTAGCCGTTACATCCGCTCCGCTTTCAACAAGCTGCTTCACAAGATCCAGATAGCCGTTACCAGCGGCCATCGACAGAGCCGTCTCTCCGTTGTCGTCGCGAACATTGACTTTCGCCCCCTTGTCTATCAGCAGTTTTGCGCAATCCGCATTTCCCTTTAAAGCGGCGTAATGCAGCGGCGTCCCCCCCTTATTGTTTTTAGTATTCGGATCCGCCCCTCGATCGAGCAGCAGTTTCACCACGCCTGTACGTCCCTCCAGCGATGCCGCGTCCAACGGACTGGCTCCCGCTTTAGTGCGCGCCTTCATATCCGCTTTGTGGTCCAACAGCAGTTTGACGACATCGCGGTTTCCGTTGAGCGACGCAAAAATCAGCGGTGTAACCCCGTTCTTGTCCGGACTATTTACGTTTCCGCCAGCATCAATGAGCGCTTTGACCGTATCCAGATTCCCGTTTCTTGCCGCCAGTAACAAAGGTGTCAATTCAGCATTGTTCGCTTCCATTTGTTCTGTTGACGTTTCGGCCGCACAGACGCCCGTAATGAAGAACGCGGCGACAAGACTCAGGATGGCTTTCGCGATATTCGTCGTATTTTTCATTGTTTCCCCTTTTAGGATTATTGCTTTGTCTTGCGAGACAACAAATATTCAACCACCGCCGTTTTGTTTTTGTCCGTTGCAATCAATAGCGGCGTCGAGCCTTTTGAGTTTTTTTGTGCCGGATTGGCACCGCCTTCGACAAGCAGTTTGACGACATCGAGATGTCCCTTTGCCGCTGCTATGGACAAAGCGAATTCACCATTGTCGTCTTTCAAATCAACTTTCGCGCCCTTTTGAAGAAGAGGCGTTGCACAATCTGCCTTGCCGAAAAACGACGCAATCATCAACGCAGTTTGGCCGAGATTATTTCGATTATCTGGATCGGCGCCGCGATCGAGCAGGAGTTTGACGACGGAAGATTTTCCCTCCTGCGTCGCGATGGTCAACGCCTGAGTTCCTTGCTTTGTTTTTGCGTATATATCGGCTTTCTGATCCAGCAGGAAGGCCACCATCTCTACGTTGCCGCGGCCCGCAGCGATAATCAACGCAGTTGCACCCTGCGGATTTTTTTCGCTTAAGTCGGCTCCTGCGCCAACCAGCGCTTTTACGTTACCCAACTCGCCAGCGTTGGCGGCGGCGAGTAGCGGCGTCATTCCGGCATTGTTTCCGTCTAAATTTGCCGTGAAAGCTTCGGTTGGCAGGAGCAAGCAGATGCAGAACAAGAAACGAACGATCAATTGACGCCTCCAATAATCGTATCAATGCCGCCTGCATATTACGCAATATAACCGGCTTGGTCGATTGGCGAATGGGAACCCCCATTCCGACCTTGCCCTTGTTGCCTAGTTCGTCCGCACCTGTTTGATCCGTTCGCGCAGACCGTCGATGTCCTTGCGCTCGCCGCGCACGCTGAAGTGCGCGCCCTCCGTATCGGCCCGCTCATCGAGCACTTCGCAAACTGTGAACAACTCACCGCGCAGTTGCTGCGCGGTCCATGGCAGGAACAGCTCAGCCTTGACCAGACGCCGCGCAAAAAACGCACGGATCGCCTTCTGCAGCTTGGCGACGCCATCCGGATCACGCGCACTCATCACGATGCACTTGGGAAATTTTGCGCGCAATGCCTTCCCGAGTTTTGCCTGGGCCTTCGCATCGCCCACCCGGTCGATTTTATTGAACACGCGCAGGCGCGGCACCATGCCCGCCTCGATTTCCTCAAGCACCTTCTCGGTCACTTCGATCTGGCGTTCGAATCCCGGATCGCTCGCGTCGATCACGTGAAGCAGCAACGAGGCTTCCGCCGCTTCTTCGAGCGTTGACTTAAACGAGGCGACCAGATCGTGCGGAAGATTTTTGATGAAGCCCACCGTATCGCTGACGAGCACGCGCGGTACGCCTTCGGGCACCAGCGCGCGCACCGTGGTGTCGAGCGTCGCGAATAATTTGTCAGCGACCAACACCTCACTGCCCGTCAGCGCGCGCATCAGCGTGGATTTGCCGGCGTTCGTGTAGCCGATCAGCGCCACACGCGCGAGACCCATGCTTTCCTGGCGCCGCGCGCGTTGAGTCCGGCGCTCAAGATCGAACGCGACGATTTCATCCTTTAATTCCGCGATGCGGTCGCGGATCTTGGCGCGCTCAGCTTCGCCGGCGCCTTCACCGGAACCGCGGCCGCCGACGCCGCTGCGTTGCCGCCCTTGCGGCCCGGCTAGCTTCGCTGCTTCGCGCAGGCGGGGTGCCAAGTAACGCAATCGTGCAATCTCGACCTGCGCGCGCGCCGCATTCGAGCGCGCGTGACGGTGGAAGATTTCGAGGATCACCATCGTGCGATCCATCACCGTGCAGCCAACCTCGTTTTCGAGGTTGCGTGCCTGTGACGGCGAAATCTCGTGGTCGATCAGCAGGAAATCGGCGCGCCCGATTTCGCTGCCGGCCGCCGCCTTCGCGGCTTCGCGCGCGGCGACGGCGCCATGGCGCGCTTGCTTTGCGTCGGCCGGCGCCTCGTCCTGCGCTTCGCTCACCTCATCAGCCTCACCCTGCACGAACCGCCGGATTTCCTCGCGCTTGCCGACGCCGAGATATGCCGTCGATTCAAAACTCGAGCGCTTTTGCGTGAACGTACCGACGACCTCGAAACCGAGCGTCTTGGCGAGTTCGCGCAGCTCGTCCAGCGACGATTCAACCTCTTCATCGGTGACTGCAGGCAACTGTACTGCGGCAACAACTGCGCGTTGCCGGGCTCCTTTGACTTCCTTGGACATTGGCGCTGACTTTCTCAAAACTCATCAAAAAAATAAAAACGAATCGGCCGCAAACATGAGCGGACACATCTTCACAGCGCCGCACTCGACTCGAAGCGGCGTATTTTGAACTATCTGCGTTCGTCCGCGTTTATTTATGGCAGCAATCTGTCTTCGCCCCTGGTCATGTTGAGCATGCCGTGCTTCATTTTTCCGGTAGCCGCGCATCAGTCCTGCGTAAGCTCCGCGAAAGAGTTGTAAGCAAGTGTATTGGGGGTGGATTCACGCGTAAGCCAGCAGGTATTGTCAAAACAGTGACAGGCACACTGACAAACGCGTGAAAGGACCGAAAAATGAACTCCCGCAATCGATTATTGATGGCACTGGTAACGATCGCTTTAGCATTCGGCGCAGCCGACAGCTATGCGCAATTAGGCGGCGGCCTCGGCGGCATGGGTTGGATGTGTGGAATGACGGGCGGATCACGCGGCGGCGGCGGCGGCGGCCGCGACCAGAACAAGCAGGACAACCGGAATAACAGTCAGACGCAGCCAGCGCTAGATTCATACGAACAGACCGAATACCGCCTGCAGTTGATGGAAGAAGACATTCATCTGGACCCGGCCCAGCGACCGTTGTGGGATTCGTTTTCGAGCAAGGTGCGTGCATACGCGAGCGACCTTGCACGCACACGCGCGCGCGAGCGCACACCGCCTGCGGACACCGGCAACGCCAGCGGTATTCATTTCGTCGAACAGACTGCCGAATCCGCGCGCAACCGCGCCACCGCGCTCGACGACGTCGCCATGGCTGCGCAAGCGCTTTATGACAAGCTCGCGCCGACTCAAAAGGTGATCGCCGACGCGCGCATCGTCACGTTGGTGTCGCCGCAGGTGCGCGCGGGCCCCGCTCAGGACAGCGCCGCCAATTTGCCGGATTTGGGATCGAGCGGCCGCACGCAACGCTGAGAGCACTGTTCAAGGCGCAGAAACGAAAGTCAATCCCTGCCGAGATGAGTCAATGGGCGCGAAAAACGAGCTTATGTTGGTTCGCGGCGATACCGGCGGCGCATACGGTGGCGGCAGATAATTTTTGTATCGCAGTGTGTCACCGAAACAGTGAGGTGCTTGAGCGAATCCGCTCACCCTCCTATGTAAAAGCCTGCCGGCTTTCATCACAGTAACGGGTTACACAGCGTTACAAAGTTCACGTCGGCCTTACGAAGAACTACCGTAATGTAATGGCAACGTCAGCATTTTGTTAGCGCACCGGATAAACACTGGCAGCGTGCTTCAACACTCATCGCGTCAGCTTGAATCGGACCTTCTCCAACATCCGGTCCGCTCGCCGCGTTTACCGACCAGACCATTTAGCTAAGGAGCGTCAAATGAAATTCCATCGAATTGCTTTTGTGCTGCTGCTGTCCATCGCGACGCATGCGAATGCCGCCACTCAGCGTATGGCGTTCAGTGAACCGGCGTCGAACAAAATGACGCTCCAGCGGATTTATCAATTGGCGACGGTGAAAAACGATTCGGCGGCAATGTATGCGCTCGGAAGCATGCTATTTGCAGGTTACGGTGTAAGACAGGATTCTGAGGAGGCGTTCAGCTGGTTCTTCCGCGCGGCCGAACGCGGCAACAACGATGCGATGAATTTCCTGGGCGTCGCCTATGCCTCGGGTTCAGCCGTGCCGCAAAACAATACTCTTGCGTTGCGTTGGTTTTTGAAAGCCGCCGGGAATGGCTCGGTCGAGGCAATGAACAACGCCGCGCTTGCATATCGCTTTGGCGTCGGTAGCCCGATTAACTACCCGGAGTCCGCAAAGTGGTTCGGACAGGCGGCCGCCAAAGGCGATGCCGCCGCCATGAACAGTCTGGCGGTTATGTACGACATGGGCATGGGAGTGCCGGAGAACAAGCCGGCCGCGACCGTGCTGCTGACGCAATCCGCGAAGCTTGGTTACCCCCTGGCCATGGAAAATCTCGGTGCCCTGTATGCCAACGGTGAAGATGTGAAACGCGACAACCTCGTCGCTTACGCATGGCTTGGCGCAGCACTCGAAGCCGGCCTGCAAGGACCAGAGCGCGCAGAGACCATCCAGGCGCTCGACATGCTGGCGGAACAACTGGGCGCGGCCGACCTCGCGCGCGCTCGCAAGCTGGCCGAACACTTCA
>JAQGMI010000028.1 GCA_028292435.1 Betaproteobacteria bacterium | reverse complement strand
AGGCACGACGCTGCCTCCACGCGTGCTCGAAGCAGCAAAGTCTGCGGCCGGCGTGATCCTGGGACCGGTATCGCACCTCGATTATCCGACGCGTGAAGAAGGCGGCGTCAATCCCTCCGGCGAATTTCGGGTGAAGCTCGACCTATACGCGAATATCCGGCCGGCCAAATCGCGGCTTGGTAACGGGCTTACGGGCAAGCCGGTCGATCTCGTGATTTTCCGCGAATGCACCGAAGGCTTCTATGCCGACCGCAACATGTACATGGGTCTCGGCGAATTCATGCCGACCGAAGACATGGCGATTTCATTGCGGCGGGTGACGGCGAAGTGCTGCAATCGTATTGCGCGGCGCGCTTTCGAGTCAGCGATGACCCGACGCAAGCATGTCACCGCCGTCCACAAAGCCAACGTGCTGCGCATTTCGGACGCATTATTTCTGCGCGAAGTGCGCAAAGTCGCCGCCGAATTTCCGCAGGTAACACTTGACGAAAAAATCGTCGACGCGATGGCCGCGCTGCTGGTGCGCGATCCGTCGAAATTCGACGTGATCGTCACCGGCAACATGTTCGGCGACATCTTGTCGGATGAAGCGTCCGAAATTTCCGGCAGCCTCGGTCTCGCCGGCTCTGTCAATGCCGGCGACGATTTATGCGTCGCTCAGGCCCAGCACGGTTCCGCGCCGGACATCGCCGGTCAGGACAAGGCAAACCCTACGTCATTGATCCTTTCGGCAGCGATGCTGCTCGAATGGTTGGGGCGGCGACATAACAACGCCGCCTGCACGACCGCCGCGCAAAAAATCGAAGCCGCCATTGATTTGGCGTTGAAGGATCCGGCGACGCGAACGGCCGACATGGGCGGCAAGCTCGGCACCGCGGCGTTTGCGAAGGTCGTCACCGACCACTTGAGCTAAAGCGTAAATCAGGACTTGCCGGCGCGCGTCGGCGGTCCTTTAAGCTCCACAACGTTGCCTTCCGGATCGCTCACGTACAGCGACGGACCATAACCGTCGGCCCCGAATCGCGATTTTATTTCGCCCACCGCAACGCCATTCGACACGAGGTGCGCGACCAGCGCATTCTGGTCGAAGGGCTCGATGCGCAGGCATAAGTGGTCCATGTTGCGGCGGGTTTTTCCCGGCGCCGCCCCGCCCGCGCGGCCCAGTTCGCCATCGACCGCGATCAGATCGACGAGAGAAACGCCGGCGCGCAATTGCGTCAGACCGAGTTCCGGCCGCTCGCGCTCGACGCTGCAGCCGAGCACGTCGCAATAGAACCGCTTGAGCCGTCCCGCGTCGGCGACGCGCAGCACGACGTGGTCGAGCGCCAGGATTTCGAAGGCGGCGCGCTTGTCGCGGCGAGGCAAGACGGGTTTGGGCATTAACGGCTCAATCCAAAAATAAAAATGCCATCGTGCCTGCAGCACGATGGCATGTCATCTTCTGCACGGCAGTTTATGTGTCGATTCCGCCGATGCACATGTATTTCACTTCGAGAAACTCTTCAATGCCGTACTTCGAGCCTTCGCGCCCGATGCCGGATTCCTTGACGCCGCCAAACGGCGCGACTTCGTTGGAAATGATGCCGACGTTGATGCCGACAATGCCGTACTCCAGCGCTTCGGCGACCCGCCAGATGCGGCCGATGTCGCGGCTGTAGAAATACGAAGCCAGACCGTATTCCGTATCGTTCGCGAGCTTGATCAATTCCTGCTCGGTTTTGAAGCGGAACAGCGGCGCCACCGGGCCAAAAGTTTCTTCGTGCGTAACCTTCATGTCGCTTGTGACGTCGGCGAGTACCGTCGGCTCAAAGAACGTGCTGCCCTTTGCATGCCGTTTGCCGCCAGTGACAATGCGCGCGCCCTTGGCCAACGCGTCGCTGATATGTTCTTCCACTTTTTCGACAGCCGCCATGTCGATCAACGGCCCCTGCATCACCCCGTCTTCGAGCCCGTTGCCGACTTTCATCGCACCGACTTTCTCGCCGAGCTTTTGCGTAAATTTGTCGTAGACACCTTCCTGGATGTACAGGCGGTTGGCGCACACACAAGTCTGTCCGGTGTTGCGAAACTTGGACGCCATCGCGCCTTCGACCGCGGCGTCGATATCCGCATCGTCAAATACAATAAACGGCGCATTGCCGCCCAATTCGAGCGACACCTTCTTGACGGTGCCCGCGCACTGCGCCATCAGCATCTTGCCGACTTCGGTCGAACCGGTGAAGGTAAATTTGCGCACGATCGGGTTGGACGTCAGTTCCTTGCCGATCGGCCCCGACGAGCCGGTGATCACATTGATTACGCCTTTCGGTATGCCGGCGCGCTCGGCAAGTTCGCACAGCGCGAGCGCCGAATACGGCGTGTACGTGGCCGGCTTGATGACCATCGTGCAACCGGCGGCCAATGCCGGCCCGGCTTTGCGCGTGATCATTGCGTTCGGGAAATTCCACGGCGTCACCGCGGCGCATACGCCGATCGGCTGCTTGATCACGACAATGCGCTTGTCGGCCTGGTGCTGCGGTATGACATCGCCGTAAATGCGCTTGCCTTCCTCGGCAAACCACTCGATGAACGACGCGCCATAGCCGATTTCGCCTTTGGATTCGGCGAGCGGCTTACCCTGCTCGGCCGTCATCAACACCGCGAGATCGTCCTGGTTCGCCATCATTAGATCGAACCACTTGCGCAGGATCACGGCGCGCTCTTTGGCCAGTTTCGCGCGCCATGCCGGCAGTGCCGCATTCGCGGCTTCAATTGCGCGCCTGGTTTCGGCCGCGCCCATCTTCGGCACGGTGCCAATCTGCAGGCCGTCGGCGGGATTGTTGACAGCCAGCGTGCTTCGGTCGTCAGCGTCGATCCATTTGCCGTCGATATAGCACTGTTGGCGAAAAAGACTCATATCTTTCAGCTGGAATGCGGGTTTTACCTTGGTCAGCATGGCGAAATCCTTGCGCGATAATGGATGGCGGCGGAGGTAGTGAAACGACCGTTGATTATAACATCCGGCCAATCGCCGCTTTGAATTGCAAACCGCCGTGTAGCCGCGCCGCGTGATGCGGTTTTGTTTCATATCCGCGATGGCCGAACGTCCCCTGCGGCAACGCGGTAATTTTTTCAAAATGCGACACCGGACACACCATTTTGGGCAGTTTTGCCCACGATGCACACGTCATGCTTGACGATGCAGGTGCGCTGGATATATAAACTATTTGAGCGTCGGTTTCGTTGTATTAAAGCAGGCGCTGTTGCCGGTGAACCTTTCCAACAATGACAGGGGGTATTAAATGAAATTTTTATCCAAATTGATCAGTCAACTGCTGATTCTCAGCATGGTGGTATTGCCGTTCTCGACGCAGGCCGGCATGATCGCCACGGACCAGGTTGTCACCAGCGCAACAGCCGCAGCCAACCGCGACAAAGTGGTTGATTTCGTGAGCCGCACCGACGTGCAGAAGCAGTTTGAATCGTTGGGCCTTACCGCCAGCACCGCCGCCGAGCGCGTCAATGCAATGACGCAGGACGAGATCAACCGTATCGCCGGCAAGATCGATTCGATGCCCGCGGGCGCGAGCTCGAGCAGCGGATGGTGGATTGCCGGCGTCATCGTCATCGGTGTGCTGATCTGGTATTACTGGAAATAAAAGAAACAGATTTTTTATGTATAGTTTCAAAGCCCGCTTAACGGCGGGCTTTATTTTTTTAAGCGCCCTGTTGTCAGGCTGCTCGCTGATAGCGCCGCAAACGTACGCGCTGAAGGAAAATCGCCCGCCTGATCTGCCGGCGCGCGTGGAGTTGACTGAAGTCCCGTTTTTTCCACAGGACGATTACTACTGCGGACCGTCTTCGCTTGCAATGGCGGTTTCGGCGGCGGGTATCCCCGTGACACCCGAAGAACTTGTCGACCAGGTTTACCTGCCGGGTCGCAAAGGCAGTTTGCAGGTTGAAATGCTGGCAGCAGCTCGCCGGCGCGGCCTCATCGCCTACGAACTCGCACCGAAGATTACCGATTTGCTGCGCGAACTCGCGGCCGGCACGCCGGCAATCGTGCTCGAAAACTTCGGGCCATTCAAGTGGTATCCATTGTGGCACTACTCGGTGGTGGTCGGCTACGATCTGAACCAGCTCGAAGTGATCCGCCGCTCAGGCAAGCGCGCGCGGCTGCCGACGCCGCTGCCGATATTCGAAAAAATATGGCGCGAAGAAGATTATTGGGCAATGATAGTCGTGCCGCCGGACCGCGTGCCGGTCACTGCGACGGAGCAGAAATATGCGGCGGCGGTTGTCGCGCTCGAAGGCAACGGTAACCACAAGAACGCGCTGATCGCGTACAACGCACTGCTCAAACGCTGGCCCGACAGCCTCACCGGTCAGATGGGGCGCGGCAACGCCGCTTATGCTTTGAAAGACCTCGACACCGCCGAAGCTGCGTTCAGGCAGGCGGCGCTCGCACATCCCGAGGCCGCCGCCGCTTTCAACAATCTTGCGAGCGTGCTTGGCGAACGCAATAAATTAAGCGAGGCGCTCGAAGCCGCCGAAAAAGCGGTGGCGCTCGGCGGCCCGATGTCGGCAGAGACCAGTGCCACGCTCAATGAAATCCGCGAGAAGATCGCCGCAGCACGCGCCGCGACGCCGCCGCCAGAGGTGAAGCCGCCGCCAACCGCGGTGACACCATCAGCGCCGCAGGCTGCACCGGTTGCGCCAACAGTCAAACCGAAAGTGCGCAAAAAGTAGCGCGCGACGAACGCTTAAGCGCAGCTAGTCGAGGCTGACTTTCGCCTGCTTCACGACTTTCCCCCACTTCGGTATTTCGCTTTTAATGAGATTGGCGAACTGCTCGGACGTGCCGGCCACCGGCGGCGAGCCCATCTCGATTAATCGTTGTTTGATATCGGGCAGATTTGCGATCCGCACCATTTCGCTGTTCAGCTTCGCAACGATTTCCTTCGGCGTGCCGGCAGGCGCGACCACCCCGTACCAGGCGATCGATTCGAAACCCGGAACACCGGAATCCGCAACTGTTGCAACCTCGGGTAACACGGGCGAGCGCACGGCGCTCGTTACGGCCAGACCGCGCAGTTTGTTGGATTTCACGTGCGGCAGAATCGGAATCATGCTTTCGAACGCGAACGGAATTTGTCCGCCAACGAGGTCGACGATCGCGGGACCGCTGCCTTTGTACGGGATGTGCGTCATCTCGACCTTGGCCATGAATTTGAACATCTCGGCGGTCAAGTGCTGCGGCGACCCTGGACCCGCGGACGCATAGTTGAACTGTCCGGGACGCGCTTTCATGAGCGCAATAAACTCGCGCACGCTCTTGACCGGCAGCGACGGATGCGTAACCAGCACCAGCGGGACCGATGCGCTCAACACGACCGGCGAAAAATCCTTTGCAGGATCGTATGGCAGCTTGCTGAACAGACTCGCGTTGATCGCGAGCGGGCCGCTCGCGCCCATGAGAATCGTGTAGCCGTCGGGCGGCGATTTCGCCACGAAATCCGCGCCGATATTGCCGCCGGCGCCCGGCTTAGCCTCGATGATGACAGGCTGCCCCCATGCTTCATGCATTTTTGCGCCGACGATACGAGCAAGAATGTCGGTCGTCCCGCCCGGTGGATACGGCGTATAGAAGCGGATTGGCTTGACCGGATAATTCTGAGCCTGCGCCGCCGGAACCAGGCCAGTCGCCAGCAAGCAGACCAGCGTTTGCAGCGTAAAAATGAGTTTCATAAGCGTCCTCGAGTGGATTTACGCGTAAGACCAGCGCCGAGCATGCTCAGAATGTTAGCACCGCCCCGACGCAGGTCAGCGTGGCGGTAAAAGCACTTCAATTCATGCCGTATTTCGCTTTGGTTTTGACCGAAATCATTGTTATAATGGCCGAAAAGCGCCGTAGTGCGATTAATGGGATGATTCTTATGACGATGTTTGCAGGCCGATTTCGAAGCGGTTCCATGCTGTGCCTGCTGGCACTGGTGTTTTTGGGCGGTTGCGCTACCAACTCCAAAAACCCACGCGACCCGCTCGAGCCGATAAACCGTGCGGTTTATCAACTTAACGACGGTCTCGATAAAGTCGTTCTCAAACCAGTCGCAACGGTTTACAAGACGGTGTTGCCGCAGTTTGTCCGCACCGGCGTCACTAACTTTTACAACAACCTTTACGACGTACTGACCGCCCTGAACAACCTGTTGCAGGGCAAAGTCGGTGACGCGGCGTCCGATGTTGGCCGCATCGCGATCAACACCACCGTCGGTCTTGCCGGCTTCATCGACGTCGCGACAGAAGTCGGGCTCGAGAAGCACAAGGAAGATTTCGGCCAGACGCTCGGCCGCTGGGGCATCAGTTCAGGGCCTTATCTGCAGATTCCGTTTTTCGGCCCGAGTTCGTTCCGCGACGGCGTCGGTTCAGCGGTTGATTTCAGGCTCGACCCGATCCGCCTGATCTGGCGCAATCACATGCGCACCCGCAATCTGGTGTGGGGACTCTACGTCATCAATCTGCGCGCGAATCTGCTCGACTCGACCAAGATTCTCGACGAAGCGGCGCTCGATCCGTATGAATTCCAGCGTGACGCCTACCTGCAGCGTCGCCGCAATCTCGTGTATGACGGCAATCCGCCGCCCGAGAAGGATGACGAAGACATTCCCGAGTTGAAAACCAAGCCGCGCGCCGAAGGCGATGAGCCGGCAAGGCCGTCCGGTGCCGATCTGGGCACGCCGCAAGGCACGGCGCCGGTCCAGGCTGTACCGGTCACCAACATTCAGCCGACCGAAGGGCCGGCTTCCTGATCTAGCGTTGCGGTGCTGCGGCGGCTGGCGCCTCCCCGCGCTTCGCCCCGCTCACGATGGTCATCGCCGATGACACCATCGTTGCCAGGTCGGACATATTGCCGGGCAGGATCAACGTATTGCCAGCCTTCGCAAGATTGCCGAAAGCCTCGACGTAGACTTCCGCCACTTTGAGGTTGGCCGCGTTCATTCCACCCGGTTCATTCATCGCTGCGGCTACCGCGCGCACTGCTGCTGCATTGGCCGCCGCGATCGTGGTGATTGCCTTCGCCTCACCTTCGGCGCGGTTGATTGCCGCGATTTTCTGGCCTTCCGATTGCAGCACCGCGGCCTGCTTCTCGCCATCCGCAAGATTGATTTCCTGCTGGCGCTGACCTTCCGACTTCGCAATCAGCGCCCGCTTTTCGCGTTCGGCGGTGATCTGCGCCTGCATTGAGCGCAGGATGGCTTCAGGCGGCGTGAGGTTCTTGATTTCATACCGCAAGACTTTAACGCCCCAGGTGCGCCCTGCCTCGTCGAGCACCGCGACGACCTGACGATTGATCTCATCACGGCTTTCGAAAGTCTTGTCGAGTTCCATCTTGCCGATTTCCGAGCGCAAAGTGGTCTGCGCGAGTTGCGTGATGGCGGCGATGTAATTGGACGATCCGTACGACGCCAGCCGAGGGTCGGTGACTTGATAATAAATGATGCCGTCGACCCCGAGTTGGGTGTTGTCCTTCGTGATGCAAACCTGCTCAGAGACGTCGAGCGGAACTTCCTTCAGTGAGTGCTTATAGGCGACTCGATCGAAGAAAGGCCAGATGCCATTAAGGCCTGGCTCGAGCACGGTATTAAACTTGCCAAATCGCTCAACCACCCATGCCTGCTGCTGCGGCACCACTTTGATCGACTCGATCGCCAGCACGATGCCGAACGCAAGCACGAAGAACGGCACTGCGTAGCCGGCCTGCCCATTGAAAATGAGCGCCGCGGTGATGACGAGCACTACGATTAACTTGGCAATCCTGTTTCCTCCCCCTTGAGATTGATGCATGGGGTTGCCGCCCGGCGTAACGCCGCTATCCGGGCTGTTGCGCCGATACGTGCAGCGTGTTGCCCGTTATTTGCCGGATGTATAACGTGCGCCCTGTTTCGACGCCGGGTTCATCGAGCACTTTGGCATCCCACAAGGCGTTGCGATAGCGCACACGTGCGAGCCTGTCGCGCTCGTTAACCCAACTGTCGAGTACGACGCTTTGCCCGACGTCGAGACTTATGTCCGGCACCACGTGCTGCGAATGACGATAACGCGTCACAAGAATCACGCCGATCGTTGCAACACCCGCCGCAATGACTACCTGCGCCCAAATAGAATGGTGATACAACGCGACCGCAGCGCCCGCGAGCGCCGCAATGCCAAGTACCAGCAGGTAGAAAGTGCCTGTGATCAGTTCCGCAATCACGAGCGCAATGCCGCCTATCGTCCACCACCAGTAGTCTTCCATTTTATGCTCCCTGCCTCCCGCCTCACGCGGTATCAATCCAGCGTTCGAGCATCGAGTGTGCCATAAACACGCAACCGCGTTGCGCGGGCCGTATTCACTCGCTATGGCGCTGCAGCCACGCAATGAGACGGTCGGCGACGACCTGCCAGTTCTCTTCCAGCATCATGGCATGCGCGATGCCCGGGACGATATCGGCCGCTACGCCGTAGACGCGCGCCGTTGCCTCAATCATGCCCTGCGTGAAGAACGCATCGGTTTCAGCGCCCATAACCATGACTGGCACATTGCGGGCGTGGCCGATAAAAAACTGCTGCGGCCACGATAAATCGAATATCGCCCGCTCTGATTCAGACTGCATGCGGGCAAGGTGCCTGCCGACTTCTTCGTCGGACAAATGATCGGAGAAAATCGCGTGGCGCACACCCTGCAGCGTTGAGTAACTCGGACTGACGCGCTGAAGGCGCGTGATGTCGGCGAACAGATGCGGTCGCGCGCCGCCATCAACATCGACGAGCCGAGGAGGCCGCCAGGTGGCACTGACGCCATCAACATCGCAGCGCGAACTCTGAGCTTGTGCAAGCAGCGCTGCACAACCATCGCGCCCATCGAATGTCCGATCACGGCGAGCGGTCCACCCAAGTGATTCGCGATCAGCTGGACGTCGGCCTCATAGTCGTTGACCGTTGCGGTCGAGAGTTCGCCGCGGCCGGCGCTACCGCCGTGACCACGAAGACTCAGCGCGTGCGCAGCGAAACCGTGCTCGGCGAAATACGGCAGGAAGTTATCGTCCCAGCACCAGGCGGCGACAAACGCGCCGTGCACGAAAAGTAGTTGCGCGGATTGAGTCGGCCGCGCGGGAACGTGGCTGATGAGTTCAAGGCCGCCGACTTGAGTGACCTGCTTCACCGGTTATCCGGACGCACGTTGAGGGCGCGCATCATGCGCGTGACAGTTTTCATCGCGAAATGTCTCAGTTGAGCCGGGCGGCGAGCGCCTGCAACTCAACAACCTTTTGGCGGACCGTATCGGCGTCGCGCGCCACCGGCAGCATTTTGAGATACGCCTGAAAATCGAACAGCGCCGCGCGGAAACACTCGAGATTCAGATAGATCATGCCGCGGTCCCGATATTCTTCCGCAAGTTCCGGCATGACGCTGATGATTCGATCCGTCGCACCGAGCGCTTTCATCCATTCCTTGTGATGGGAATAAATGCCCTTCAGGTTACGCAGCAGGCGCGCGAGGATCTCGCGCTTGCTCGCGGTGACCAGCATGCCGGCTACCATCGATCGGGTGGGCTCCTGCCCGTTGCGCAGCGCTTTCACGCGCTTGCGCAATTCTTCGAAACTGAGCGATACGCCTTTTACATAAGGATCCAGCACCACGGTGCCTTCACGCAACGGACACTTGACGAGAAAATGCGCGGGAAACGCCACGCCATGAACGGGTAGCCCGACGCGATGGCCGATTTCAATGTACATAATCGCCAGCGTAATCGGAATGCCGCGCTTGCGATCGAGCACCTCGTTCAAAAAACTATTGCGCGCGTCGTAATAATTCGCCGCGTCGCCGGCAAACCCGAGCTCGTCGAACAAATAGCGATTCAACGCGATGATGGTGTCGGCCTGGCTGATATCCGCGCGCAGGCGGCGTTTCAGCGCCGCGGCGATGTCATCGAGCTGCGCAAGGTAATCGACGATATCGAGATCGCGATATTCTTCCGCGGCGATCAGCAGCGCCGCCTCGGCGAGATTGATGCTCTCGTCCGCGCCGCGGATAACCTGCGCGAAGCGCTCGGAATGCGCCGTCATGCGCGCCTTGCCAGCGGCAGATTCATCAGGAGGTTCTGCGGCTTCATGCGCAGATGGCCTTCGGCAGTGGCCGCGAGGCCCAAAAACACGGGCTTGCCGGCGAGTTCAGCACGCATGTCCGATGGATTGTTAAAGTCGAGTCGATACAGTCCGATGATCCGCCGCATGCGCTCTTCGCCGATATCGCCGCCGTCGTAAATTTCGTTGAGCATCGCGCTCGATTCGGCATCGAGCCCGACATGCCATACCCAGTCTTCATCCGGAATCTCGCGCACCGGCGTGAGCGTCACCGGCGTTTCGTGAAAATGCACGATCCATGCCTCGATGACCCGACACAGCGCCGCGCACCCGGCGTGAGTACTGTTCAACTGCAACACTGTATCGAAACGCTCATCGCGCTTCCAGTACTCGTCGCGCGTATTGGCATCGAGCACGTCGAGCTCGATGCTGCGCAGCGGAATTTGCGCCTCGCGCACGAGCCGTCCGAGATTGCCAAGCCCGCCGCCGCTCGCGTGCATGGCGACCGTTTCATCGTCGGCGAGCCGAATCGCGCCGTTCTCGACGTTGACGCGCTGGCGCCGAAAGAAAACTTCGGCGGCGCGCGCTTTAAGCCCGTCGCCATCGTCGTTGAGTATCGCGCGCAGAATTGCCTGCACTGTCTGGTCGATAAAAAGAGGCGGCACGGCGACGTCGTGCTGAAAGAGCCCGGTGTAAAACGCTTCAAGCGATGGCGCTGCCAGCAATTGATCGCGAAACCGCAACACGACTGCATAGTTTTCGCGCGCATCGCCATCGCGAATTTTGGCGAGCTTGCGCGCATCGACCACAAGCCGCGGCTGCTCAATCAGGGCTGCGTGGATGGCGCGCTCGTCAGCGCACGAAGCAGCGACCGGCGCGAGCTCGGGCCGCGCATAATAAGCGCGCAGATATTCGTCGGTTACGGTCAGGCGGCCGCCTTCATGCGCGAGCAATTGATAACCGCTACCGCGCCAGAAATCAGGCATCCGGACGCAATTCCATTATCCGCGGGTCGTACATAACGGTCATTTTACGGGTGCGGGGCCGCCGTGGCGCGACTTTCAAGTTCTTCCCAGCGCACCAAAGCAGCGGCCAGATCCGTCTCGATCTGCCCGAGCCTCTTCTTCAGATCTTGCGCTTTTGCAGGGTCGGTCTTATATAGCGCCGGATCGGCAAGCTTTTGCGTCACCGCGCCCTGCTCGCGTTCGAGCGCCGCAATGGTGTCCGGCAAAGCCGCGAGTTCGCGCGCTTCCTTGAAGCCGAGCTTCGGCCGTGGCGCGGGCCGGTTGGGCGTTGACGGCGATGCTTTGCGCTCCCGCGTGGCGGCTTTCGCGTCGTCCTGCATGGATTGCGCTTTAAATTCCTTCGCGCGCCGCCAGTCGGCATAACCCCCTGCATATTCGATGAGCCGCCCATCGCCTTCGAACGCAATCACCTGGGTGACGAGATTGTCCAGAAACGTGCGGTCATGGCTAACGAGAAACAAGGTGCCCGAATATTCCTGCAGCAGAGCTTCAAGCAGTTCGAGCGTTTCGATATCCAGATCGTTGGTCGGTTCATCGAGCACGAGCACGTTTGCAGGCTGTGCAAACAAGCGTGCGAGCAGCAAACGGTTGCGCTCGCCGCCCGACAAGCTAGCCACTTTGGCCCGCGCGCGCTCCGGCGGGAACAGAAAATCCCCCAGATACGAGATCACATGCTTCCTCGTGCCGCCGATGTCGACGAACTCAGAGCCCGGGCTGATTACTTCGGCCAGCGTCGCGCTATCGTCGAGCTGCGCGCGAAACTGGTCAAAATAGGCAATCGATAATTTAGTACCGCGACGCACACTACCCGCATCGGGTTCAAGTTCGCCGAGCAGCAGTTTTAGCAATGTCGTTTTGCCGCTGCCGTTAGGTCCGAGCAGCCCGACCTTGTCACCGCGCTGGATCACGCACGAAAAATCCGCGATCACCGACTTTTCGCCAAAGCGCTTTGTCACTTGCTGCATTTCGGCCACCAGCTTGCCCGAGCGTTCGCCGGCGGCAACGTCCAGATTGACCTGGCCGAGCCGATCGCGGCGCGCGGCACGCTCGCGGCGCAATTGCTCGAGACGCAGCACGCGGCCCTCATTGCGCGTGCGCCGCGCCTCTACGCCCTTGCGAATCCACACTTCTTCCTGCGCGAGCAGCTTGTCGAACTTAGAATTCTGCTGCGCTTCGGCGCTAAGCAGTTCTTCCTTGCGGCGCTGGTATTCGGCGAAATTACCAGGAAAGCTCGCGAGCCGCCCGCGGTCGAGTTCGATCACGCGCGTGGTCACGTTGTCGAGAAAGCGCCGGTCATGCGTCACGAACAAGACACTGCCGCCAAAACCGGTCAGCAATTCCTCGAGCCATTCGATGCCGGCGACGTCCAGATGGTTTGTCGGCTCGTCAAGCAGCAGCAATTCCGGTTCGGCAACCAGCGCGCGCGCAAGCGCAACGCGCTTTTTGAGTCCGCCCGACAAGGTGCCGACGCGCACGTCTGCATCGAGCCCGAGTCTCGCGAGCGTCGTTTCCACGCGCGAATTGGCACTCCAGCCGTCGTTATGCTCGAATGCCGTCTGCAATTCCTGCATGCGTTCGAGCAACGCCTCGTGATCGCCGGCCTCATCGGCAAGGCGGTGCGAAAGTTCGTGATATTCGTGCAGCATCGCGGTCTGCGCGCCAAGGCCCGCCGCCACGGCGTCAAACACGCTGGCATCCGCATCGATCAGCGGCTCCTGCGCGACGAGCGAGAACTTGAGCGCCGGCTCGCGCCATAGCTTGCCGTCGTCGAGCGCGATTTCACCGGCGATGATTTTGAGCAGGCTCGACTTACCGGTGCCGTTGCGGCCGATCAGGCCGATCCGCTCGCCGCGCTCGATCACAAGATCCGCATGGTCAAGCAGTGCGACGTGCCCGAACGCGAGGCAAGCGCTGTCAAGTGTGGCCAGGGGCACTGAACGCTACCCTTTTATCCGAAGAGACACTGCGCCACTCATCTCAGGCGGGCACCGAGATTTCGATGAGATTTTCATCGGGATCGCGCACATACACCGATCGAATCGGAAAGCGGGCACCGGTGCGCACGGAAGGACCTTCCTCGATCAAAATGCCATGCTGCTTTAAGCGTGCGATTACGTCCTCGAGCGGACAGTCGGCGAGAAAACACAGGTCGAGCGAACCCGGCGTCGGCGTACGCGCCTTGATGCTTGCTTCGAAACCGGGCGGATGCACGTTAAATTTTTGTTCGCCGAAGCGAAAAGCGATGCGCCCGGCGCCATAGTTCTCAAGCTGCATGCCGAGCACCTGCGTGTAGAAAGCAATGCATTTGTCAAGGTCGCGCGTCGCGAGAACGATGTGGTCTATGCTTTTAATCATGCGGCTGCCATGAGCTTCAGGTCTTTCGTCACTTGTTCGGTGTCACGTGCTGGATTCACGCCGAGATACACTTTCGCGATTCTTCCCGCGGGGTCGATCAAAAAGGTATTGCGCTTGGCAAACTTCAGAAAGCCAAAATCGCGCAGTGAACCATAGCGCGCCGCAATTTTTCCATCGCGGTCGGCAAGCAATGCGAACGGCAGGTTGAACTTGCGCGCGAACGCCGCATGACTCGTACTGTCGTCGACGCTGACGCCGCACACCACGGCGCCCGCCGCTTCGAGATCGCGCATCGAATCGCGATAACGTGCCGCCTGTTCGGTGCAGCCGGGCGTATCGTCGCGCGGATAGAAATAAAGCACGAGCCACTTACCGCGAAATTCCGCGCTCGTGCGCTGACTGCCGTTTTGATCGGGCAGGCTGAAATCCGGCGCGACATTGCCTGCCTTCGGCAAATTTCGACTGGAGTGAGCAGTGATGCGCCATAACAGCAGCGCGACGCTGATCACGAACGCAATCAGCAGCCACTTAAGCATTGGTTTCCATGAGACTTGGCGACGGGAGCAGCGTGCATTTTACGGTAAAATTCCGCGGCACGCCCCGGTAGCTCAGTGGATAGAGCAGCCCCCTCCTAAGGGGCAGGTCGGACGTTCGATTCGTCTTCGGGGCGCCAAGGTTCGCTTCGCTCACGTCCTCGCCCCAAGGGGCTGCGGCAGTTCTCTTGTCACACTTTTGGCACACTTTAACTACGTGCAGAGGTGCTACATGGCGACGATACGCAGACGACGTGACCGCTGGCAGGCTCAAATTAGAGTCAGGGGATATCCCCCACAGACACGCTCATTCCCATGTAGGACGGACGCTAAGGCGTGGGCTAGTGCCGTCGAGACTGAGATGGCTCAAGGTGTGTTTCAAAGTCGCTCTGAAGCTGAGCGGGTGACACTTGGAGACCTCATTGCGCGGTATCTGGCCGAAGTCACACCAACCAAGCGATCAGCAGAGAGCGAGTCCCGCAGGCTGGCTTACCTCGATGCGCGGCTTGGCGCGTTTACGCTGGCGACAATCCAGCCGAAGCACATTGCAGCGTTTCGAGATCAGCGCATTAGAGCCGGTAAGGCGGGAGCCACAGTAGTCAAAGACCTCAACTCCCTCTCTCACGTTATCGACACAGCGATCAAGGATTGGGGCATCTACATTCCCTCCAATCCAGTGAAGCTGGTGCGAAGACCAAAGCCCGCCCGTGGCCGAGACCGGCGTTTGAGCGCAGATGAGGAGACTCAACTGCTGTCCGCGTGCAGAGCCAGCCGAAGCACGGCCTTGGAGACCATCTGTAAGCTGGCACTTGAAACCGCCATGCGCCGGGGTGAGTTGTTGTCGCTCTGCTGGTCAGACATTGATATGCAGCGCCGAATTGCCCGCCTTCAGCAAACTAAAAACGGAGATGCGCGAGTCGTGCCGCTATCCAGCACAGCGCGTGCGATTCTTAGAAGTCATCCTAGACATATCTCTAACTCAAAAGTTTTCTGGCAGTGGGCACGGGCTGACAGCTTTGAGAACACTTGGATTAGAGCACGGAGTAAATCCGGCCTGAGTGACTTACGGTTCCACGACTTGCGACACGAAGCGGTAACGCGTCTGTTTGAGCGTGGCTTATCTGTGCCCGAAGTTGCAACTATAAGTGGCCACAAGACGTGGCAAATGCTTAGACGGTATACGCACCTGAAGGCGGAGAACTTGGTGGACAAGCTTGGCTGACCGAGGAGCCGTTTCTACGTGCGTACCCTCATTTGTATCCGCCGATACACACGCAGTAACTGCATTGTGGCAGTGAGACGTCATTAGATCAACCATGAGCCACCGCCGTTGTTAATTGTTGTCCGAATCCTGTTCGGTTTTTCCTTTCATCGTTCGAGTGAATGCGCTTAGGCCGAACGACATGGCGGTAAGGACAATGGTGAGAACTGCCAAAATTATGAGCATGTAAGAATTGGCAGAGTTCTTCGGAGATGTGTCCCAAACGGAATCACGCTTAGCGACATACTTTCCCACGCGATCATTTGAAATTACTCGCTCTGTGAACGCCGGGTAAGACATCAGGGTTCCATCAGTTCCAAACGAAAGGTTTTTCCAACTCTTCAAAATGGACAATCGGATACCTTCATCTTGTCGCATATCCCCTAGACTAACGACCTTAAATTCCTGCTCCTGCCTCACCTTAATTGGCTGAAGTGGTCTCAATTCGAACGCATCCAGTTCAACAGTAAGCTCCTCTTCCTTACTGGAAGGAAGCCACACTTCAACGTTGCGCTCAATTACTCTTCCTTTGTTCATTACCTCAAGAGCGTACGCGATTTTTCCGAGAAAATAGACCGGATTGTCTCGCTCATACCGAAAGTCGTCGCGGTTGCGCCAATAGTCAACCAATTGCGGAATACCAGCCGCGACCAATGGCACAACGACTCCCGCGAGAAATGATATAGCTAACGAATACGGAATTCTAAATACGCGATCTTTGCGTTCCTCTTTTTCTTTTTCCATGATCTCCCCCTTTGTTAATCACTTTTTCCGTGCTTGATGAGTAAATAGCGAATCAGCGCAACGCCGACGTGCAAACAAAACTCCGCGTCGTGCAGCGATACCTTCGAGTCCACCGCTCCGCCATGTCGCACGGCTGGTTCCGAACTTGCATATGCGTAAAATTTCTCGATAACAGAAACGAGACCTCTAGGAACTTTCGTATCACCGCGTAGTTGTTTTGCTACATCACCAAGCGTTGAAGTTCCTGGGATAAGAATTTTTCCCGCACTTTCTATGGCGGAAACAATTTCCTTAATGCCGTTTTCGGGATCAAGAGGTCTTTCATATATAAAGCGTCTGGCTTTGAGGTAATGCTCCCGCGATGGCGCGAACTCCCCCTTTAAGCTTGCGTCCACTTTGTTAAGTGTCTTGGTGTAGGCGGCGGGAATTTCTCGCACAAGCTCACACCGCGTATTGAACCTCCAAACGACGTTCTCCGATTTGAACAATGCGTTGACCTTAGCAGCGTATTGCTTGAGGCCAAATCTTTTTATCCAAGTATCATCTAAATCGGCCGTTTCTATGGTGAGAAGTTGTCTAGCCACTAATTCAACAAAATCATAAAAGTGATACCACTCTACGCCTTGAACCATTCCAGATAACGCATCCGAGCAAACCCAGGAATCAAACAGTGCATCTTCGGGCATGCGCCGAAGCATCAAACTAAACGTTTCGCCTAAGTCCTTAATTCCGAGTGGGCTACCTTCTTCGTTTGGATATCTAGAGTCTCGATCTATATATGTCAGAGGAGTAAGAATGTTCCTGACGTAGATGGTGCGAAGCCATTCCGGTGCCTCCTCAATAACAGGCGTAGTGGAATCTTTCGGGTCGTAGCCGTAGCGACTAGAAAATTTTGCCATATCTGACTGCGCTTCCATTTTTAGTTTCACAACAACAACAACAATCCACCACAACCGCAGAAAGGTTCCATCATGGCAGTCCCAACAGTTACCTACACCACGATCAACGGTAACAAATATGTCCAACACAACAGCGGGAAGTTACTCCCAGCGAGGAAATCTCAAGCGACCGGCCAAGTAATCACGCCTGTTGATCTCAAGAAGGACGGCGGCGGTAAGCAACTGATACAGCTTACCGTGGGCGGTCTCTACGAAGATGAAGAGATTGCATCACAGTTAGGCAAAATCTAACAAAAATTCGTGAGGCTTACCGCTACTCCCTAGCGCCTGATTCCCCCCTGTGGCCTGCGTAATGTCATTAGCATGGCACAGAAATGCCCGAGTTATCCACAACAGAACGCCGAGCCGCCCCGCATGAGGGACTTAAAATCCCTGCCACGGAAGCTCGTATAACTTTCAGGCAACAAAAAGGGCTGCCCGAAGACAGCCCTTTGAGTTACACCTTGAGTCGTATCTGTGAGTTAGCTCAGCGTCTTGCTCACGATCACACGAAGCTTACCGAACAGCAGCCATACGTTATCAGCGATGCCGGACGATATGTGCTCGACCTTTGCTGTCAGCGGGAAGGACGTTGCTTCTGTTGCCAGTTCCCAATTACCAAGCTTGCAATACATCGTGTGTTCTCCCTGAGTTTGTTTAAGTGCAACTCAAAGTACCACGTATGCTATTAGCATTACAACACTTAGGATGAGTGCAAAGGTTGCACAAGTGTTAGCGCTCTCATCCGTCTAATCGTGCAAGCACACGCTGAAGCTGTATCAATTGCCACTCGCCACCACGCGGAGCTTTAACGCCAAGCTTGTTTAGCTCTGCCACTTGCTCCCGCTGTGACATCTGGCTTGCTCCAAACGATTGCAGTGTGTTCTTGAGTGACTGTGCGAACGCCTTTGCTCGCTTTACTCTTGCTTTGTTCTGAGGCTTGAGCAAATGTGCGTTGCCTAGCTTCTCGCCTCTCGCCTTCTTCGCTGCCAATGCTGCCTTGGTTCTGGCTGAGATCATCCGCGATTCATGCTGCGCCATCGCTGCAATGATATTGATGGTTAGCTCATTAGCTTCCGGCATATCAACAGCCGTGAAGGGAACCTTAGCCTCCATCAAACCTGAGATGAAGTGGACGTTGCGTGCGAGCCTGTCTAGCTTAGCGATCAGCAGTGTTGCTTTGTTCTTCTTGCAAGCGGCTATCGCAGCACTCAGCACCGGCCTGCGAGCGAGTGCATTGCTTCCCTTGCCGGTTTCAACTTCCTTGAACTCACCTGCAAGCTTCCAGCGCCCGCCATTGAGGAACCGCTGCACAGCCTCTTGTTGAGCTTCCAGGCCAAGGCCGGACTGCCCCTGCCGTGCTGTGCTGACTCGGTAGTAAGCAACGTAATTGCCATCCATGCTGAGGCTCCCTTAGTGGTATGACAACATAATGGCACGTTGGTGCGTATGTAGTCAATCGTCCGCTATTGTCCCTCACTATAGGAATACGAAGCGATTACTTCGTGGCCAGAGCCTCCGCCGTAGTCCTCCTCCGGCTTGGCGCTCACTTAGCGGAACTGCCTAACAGCGGTCTCCGTTTTTTGCTTTTGCCCCTTCCGCAAGGGCTACACACATCCAGATAAGAAAGTTACACATGATGCGATTGCTGCGCTCCCGGCCAACCGTCCGCAATGGCGAGAAGGCCAATTTCAATATCGACCCGCTGACGCTAACGCGGATTCACTTCGGCATCCGATACGGCGAGAAACGTCTAGGCATGCACCTGAGTAACTCAAGCATCGTCCGGCGAGCCGTCCAGTTTTACGCTGACTATCTTGATAGCATCGTTGAACTCCATGAGGCCGCTCCGCAACACAACGAAGAGATGTTGCACTTGCTGTTGGCCAACCAGGGCAGCAAGACACACATCCCGGAGAAGCAATTGAAGACGCTGCCGTGGAAAAAGCTCAGCGAGTTGCTGCCCCGCCAAATCAGGGCGACCAGATGAGCACCGAAATAACCAGCCTCGAAGACTTTCAACGGGCGTCCACAGAGCAACAAACACGCGGAGAGCCGATCACGGGCGACATGCTGCAATACATCCATCTGAGAGCCGTTGAAGCAGCCCTTACCTATATCCGTGACGTACCCCCGGAGAAACAACGGGCGTCCATGCTCACGGTAATCATAAAGTTCCTGAAGGACAACAGCGTAACCGCTGACTCCATTCAGGCACGTAAGGACATGCTCGCAAAGCACACCTTGGAAGGCGAGGCATTGCCGTTCAAGACCACGCCATGACTGATGATGCAGCCCTAACCGAGAACGCATATCAACGACTCATAGCGAATCTTCAGCACTACGGCAACAAGCTCAGCGATGAGCACAAGACCGCAATGCGTGAATTGGTTTGGCACTACTCCATGCTTGCAACGGGACATGCCACGGGGCGCTTAGCGTTTCCACTGGCTACCGGCCTAGGCAAGACTCAAAGCATTGTTGCGTGGTGCGCTGCGCTCCATGAGTTGAACGCTGAGCATGTCTCCGTTGCGGTAGCCGCGTCTAAGGTTGAGGCGCTGTGCGATCTCAAGCGCGATCTGATACGCAATGGCGTGCCCGAAAGCAAAATAGGACTGCTGCACAGCCTGAAAGACAAGGCAAGCATGCCGTCAACGCTCGCCAATGATGACCGGCAGATTATGCTTGTGACACATGCGCGTATCAAAGGCGGGAACCTTGAGCAATTTGCAAAGTATCGAGGCGAACGCAGGAACCTGCTGATATGGGATGAAAGCCTGCTAGTTTCGGATGCAAGAGCCATCTCTAAGCTAGACCTTGAGTCCGGCCTAGGCTGGATTGCACCCCGCATCGGCAAGGATGCTGAAGCAATCTCATATTTGCAGACTGCCCTCGACACGTTAGAGGCCGAACTTACGGCGCAGCGATCAGGGAAAGCTCCTAGTGCCGTATCGCTCGCTCCACTGACATGGGAGAAGGCTGACGAGTTTAAGCGGCAGCTTGGAGATGCAGCGCCCGTGCAAGCGTTGAAGCAGTTTCTGAACGCAACTCAGGAACAACTTCGAGTTGTTCACGCACCACAGGGCGGAGGACTAATCCTCTATGACATCACAGTTCCGCCTGAGCTTGAGAACATTGCCATCCTAGACGCCAGTTACCCCATCCGCACGCTTGAGCAACTCGACAAATCAATCAGGCTCGCTGGAAAGTTCTCCGTCAACATTAAGCGGTACGACAACGTAACGATTCATCACCTGAAGAATCCTTCAGGGCGTGACTCAATGACGAAGGACTTCAAGCACCGCAAGCGGGAAGACAGGAAAGTAAGCTCCGAAGTGTGCGAACTTGTGTCCGGCCTGCCCGCAGACGAAGCAGTAATCCTGTTTACGTTTCTGACGAAGGATAACTATTCAAAGCCTGTGGACTTTCAGCGCATCCTGAAGGAAGACTTAGAGTCCTGCGGGATTGATCTTCAGGCCACTGTGAAAGTTAGGACGTGGAATGAAGGGCGGGGATTGTGGGTAGACGAATCAAAGCCTCGATTTGTATTCCTGACTTGGGGCAGTGAATCGTCGCTGTCTAAGCACGCTTACTGCAAGCACGTCGCATTCGCTGGAGTGTTGCACAGGTCTTATCTCGATCTAGCCAGTTACGTTGCAGGCCAGTGCGACACGCTGTGGGCTGACTTATCAGCGAAGACAATCCGTGAGGTCATGATCTCAGAGATTGCGCACTGTTTGTACCAAGCAATGTCGCGTGGCTCATGCCGAACGATTGACGGTAGCCAGGCGCACACGATGGACGCTTGGCTAATTCACAGTGATGAGTACGTGAGACCGCTACTCGAACAGGCCATGCCGGGTGTAACTTGGGCAACGTGGCAGGGAAAGCACATCGTGCCGAAGGCGAAGACAAATCGTGTAGCAAGGCTCATTCTCGCGCACCTTGATTCGCTGCCGGACAGTGTAACGAAGCTCTCCGCCCAAAGGCTCAAGAAGGATGCAGCCCTAGCGGACGTGCCGGGTAGCTCCTTCACGCGATCTTTGGATATTGCTCTCCGTGGCTCCGCGTGGCTGCGTGGTGGCCGGTCATTGGAGCGGAAGACGTTCGAGACTTACGCCGGATAGTCAAAGTTCACCCATTTTCTCTAAGTATAGAGGGAGGATTTGGGTGCTCTTTGGCTCCTTTTCTGCTTTTCTGTGTGTATGTGTCTGTGGGGTTCATGCAACATTCCCGCGCAGCCCTATCCCACCAGCGCCCACCAGAGTGCCACTTTGAGTCGTATCTCAGAGTCGTATCCCTGCCCCGACCTCAAGACCACTTTGAGCGTCATCTGGCTCCCCGCTGCCGTCCGGCATAGGGCTACCACTTCGAGTTACACCATGAAACACACCGGAGCATTGTCTCGCCTTTCCGCAGCGAGCCGGAGGCCGCGAGGGTGAATGTCAACGACCAGGAGTCACACTTTGAGATGAGCAAGAGAGCCAGCTTAAATATCAGCCACGGCATCCGCATGAACCAATACAAGATGTGTAACGCTAAAGGCTGCATGCTCAGTCGTCACCGAGTGTCCGGTTACTGCCGTGTCCATGAACGGGGACGCAGACTATACGGGCATGCACTTGGATACCACTTCAAGTCGAAAGAATTCAACGAAGAGCGACAGTTAGTCACTGAGTTTATTGGCAGCAACATTGAGCACAAGGGCATTGCGTCTGCACTCGCCTTTCTCAGACAGTGGCTTGAACGTTCAACGAGTGGTGACAAGTTGCTGCCAGCGTATGAAGACTTCCACCGTCTCAACTCAAAGTGCATCAAGCCGATAGACATACTCATTGAGGCTGCAACGGTTTGGCTGTACTCGGAGCGGCACCGTGAGCGCCTGCCTGATGATCTCAGGTTGACGTATGCAATCTCACTTGCTGTGCTTCACCTTGCACCAAGGGACTACCGCTCAACGTGGTCTCAAGGTCGGGAGACTGTCTCGCCGCAGCGACTTTCAGCAGCAGCACGGCTGGCAGTCGGGGAACACATCCGCACGAATCTTGGCCTGCTCATTAGCAACATCGTGAGAACGATGCAGAAGCAACAGAGTGAGCAACACGAGTTCAGGCAATCACTGAGCGCACCATTCTCAACTACCAAATAGGAAGCACATGAAGAACGCGCACCTAGTAAAAGTAATCAGCGATCTCAAAGAACTCAACCGCCCATTTCCTGAATTGTCCTCAGAGCTTTTTGCGCTCATAGCTGCTGGCGAAGCTTTACTTGCAAGTGCCCCGCCGACCGAGGTTCAAGGGACTGAGCACGTTGCCGGGACTGAATGTCCGCACGTTAATCGTATTCAGTAGCAACGCCCAAACAACACCACAAAAGGAAATACAGAAATGTCAGAGCAACACGCCAACACGCTAGAAGCCGTTACTAAAGTTGTCCATACGGGCAGCGGCAACTTTGAAGATACCGAGGTACGCAACGGGGACATAAACAACGACGCCGCACCGGAACCCGCAGTGCGTGCCAATGGTGACTTAGTAACTCGCACCGTAGGTGACCAGACGACGCAACAGGGTTTGACTCGCGTTAGTGCAGCAGACTTTGAAATCAATGATGGCACACTGCTATCGACTGCCCGCAACAACTTCGGCCTGACCAGCAATCACACTCCGCAGACGCTTGTTGATTACGAAGGCACGCAAATCAATCTGGCAACCGCTGAGCAGCTTGGACTCGTAAAGCGCGATAGCAACGGAAAGTATATTGAGATTCCGGCAGGCGCTCAGCCGCAAGCCACACAGGAAGGAAACGGGGCGGGCGAATATGACATGCTGCCGGATGCGTCTGAAGCAACGATTGACGCCATCAATGCAAGTGTCCCCTCTCAACTGATAGATCAAATCGTTGGCCAGATGGCAAACACGCTTGATTTGTCTAAGGTGAATATCAACAACATTGCCAACACATGCGGGTTAGATCATGCGGTATTACATGGCCAGTTCTCTCACATCACGGCAGCGTTTCAGAGCCAGGCAAATGCAGCCGTTAAGAGCGTTGGCGCTGAGCCTGCGGAAGTTTGGGCATGGGCACGAGAGAACGCGAAGGAAGAACTACAGCAAGCCTTCTTGCATCAAGTCCACGGAAGGTCAACGGCAAAATACAAAGCCCTTGCTACCCGCGCTCTCCGTGCTACTACCCCATCCGGAGCAGATGCACAGCGAGCAGGACATTCCGTCAGGGTAGTGGGTGGCGTTGAACTCATAACGCTGCCAGGGAAACCCGAAGTGAACATGGCAACAGCGGCTCAACTTGGCTGGATTTAAATCAAGGGCATTGCGGAAGTGACAGGAGATTGTCATCCCATTTGCCGTCGGCATACGTCCGCAAGTAGTCTCCAGTTTGGCCGGGATGCGTTCCTACTTCGGCTAAATTTCCATTGACCAACGTGTAAAACGTGTGCGTTTTCGACTTAATGAAATTGACCACGTTTTCGCGCGTGTCGTTCCATGACGCTCCGCCGATGTCAGCGACGCCCCCTACGCGAGTAATGTGCTCGTGCATGCTCTGAACATTAGGCTTGGTAATGCAGGTTATCTTATAACGTGCCATTTCGCCCCTCCCCAAATAAGCGCATCTGCGCGTTGCAGACGCTACGCTCGTTTTATGACAACAGCAACTTAGATTAATTAGCCAAGCCCAAAGACGAATCTATGCCCGAACTGTGGACGCTGCGGCGAACGCGGCAAGGATAACTTAGAGGGTGGCTTTGTGGCTGGACTTAGGAGAGCGCCGATACAAGGCGACTTAAGATGGCACCGGCAATCCCACCTATGACGCCCAAAATGATTTTGTCTTTATTTCGTTTCCAGAAGTTTTGGTTTTTGTGTCGATGCTCAAAAATTATCGGAACATGGAACATGCCGCAAATTGTGCCAACCAGTGAAGACACTATCAAAATTAGCGGCGGCAAAACTATTAGGTTAATGACCTGCGCATCCTGCACATGCGCCGCTGACGCGATTGCGCAAATGATTGCCATCATCATAAGTCCGACAAAGAATTGAGCATTGCTCACTGATGCCCACCGTGTTAACCAAGTCGAACGCCCATCAATATATTTTAGGAGGCGACCGGCGAGCGCTTCCAACTCAATGTCAATCGAGCCGCAAACAGAGATGCGCTTCGACCGAATCTCTACTTGCAAGTAAGGGTAGAAACCCTTTTTCCTTCCCTCCAGCGTCAGATAATTGGCGGTCTCTCCTCGGAAAGACTTCAATTCCTCTAACGAGTCATACTCGTTTACGTCGTCTGTAATTTCCACTGTCAGACCGCATTGCGCCATCATCGAAATAATTTCCTCGATATCGTCGGTATAGAGAGTCGATGCGTAAGCCTTTTCGTGGATGTATTTCCCTCCGCGTCCTCGCTTCTTCATGTCTCCCCTCTTTGCGATTCAGATGACGCCCGCATCTTACTAGATCAACAGGAACCAACCTAATGTGTTCACCAGTTCTCGCCCTCGCAGCAGTTACAACCGCTATGCAATACGTGAAAGGGCAGCAGGATGCATCATCTGCCGCTAGTGCCGCCCAAGCAAACCTAAACGCACAAGCAACGCAGACAGGCATTCAACAGCAGCAAATCAACAATGCAGCGGCAAATGAAACTACGGAACGCGCTAAGCAAGCAATGATTGAGCAGGCGAAGCTCCGCACGATCTCCGGCGAATCTGGCGTGGGCGGAATAAGTAGCGACCGCCTGTTAGCAGACAGCGCTTTCCAAGAGGGCTATGACATCACCGGCATTGAGTCCAACCGCGTCAATCGCGTCAAACAAACGAACGCCCTCTTAATCGGGTACCAAGCAAATGCTCAAAGCCAAGCAAACGCAGCCTACAACAAAGCGCCCTCCGCCCTCGGTGCCGGTTTACAGATCGCAACCGACATTGCGAAAGACCCGGACGTTAAGAAAAGATTCTCTAGCTAATGAACCTACCGCCGAAATACTAGCCGTGGCTGAGGTGTATCGAAGCGTATTCCTTACGCAACCATAACGGTTTTGTCTCAACCCGCCGTGCGTCCGTTTGAGTTTGTCGAAGTGTCACAAATTTGGCACAATGCGTCTGCCAAAAGTATGACAAGAGATGCGGTAAGTCACTGAAAGTCCTAACCAGTGGTGAACCAGCCGAGACTCCTAAGGGGCAGGTCGGACGTTCGATTCGTCTTCGGGGCGCCAGCCTTCAACCTGCGCGGTTTGAAGATGGGAGCCGCGCTGCCGCTGGTCTTGACCTGAGGCGGCGTAGATGGAAAATTTCGCAGGCCCGTCAAACCTTTCAAGTGCTGCGTCGGTCTTAGGGTTGCGACGCGGCAAATCTGCCGTCGCCTGCACAAGCTGATTGCCGTTTTTACAAGCGATGCTATGACTACCAAACCGGAAGCAGAACTCTTTCGACTAATGGCCGACCGGGTGGTCGATTACGCGATTTTTCTGCTCGACGTTGACGGCAATGTGATGAGCTGGAACGCCGGCGCTGCCGCGATCAAGCAGTACCGCGAGAATGAAATCGTCGGCAAGCACTTCAGCATTTTCTATACGCCGGCGGACAAAGCCCGCGATTGGCCCAAGCATGAACTGCGGCGTGCGATGACTGAGGGCCGGTTCGAAGACGAAGGCTGGCGCGTCAGGAAGGACGGTTCGCGATTCTGGGCGAACGTCATTATTACGGCGCTGCGAGACGAACGCGGCACCCTGCGCGCCTTTTCAAAAATCACACGCGATCTTACCGTGCGTAAAAATTACGAAGAGATCATGCGGCAGAGCGAAGAGCGCTTTCGTCTGCTCGTTGAGGGTGTGCAGGATTATGCGATTTACATGGTCGATCCGTCCGGCGTCATCAGCAGTTGGAATCTCGGCGCCCATCGCATCAAGGGTTATGCGGCCGCCGAGATCATCGGCAGGCATTTTTCCCGGTTTTATACGCCGGAGGACATCGAAGCGGGCAAACCATGGTCGGAGCTCGCCATTGCGCGCGAACAGGGCCGGGCCGAGGACGAAGGCTGGCGCGTGCGCAAAGACGGCTCGCGATTCTGGGCCCGCGTCGTGGTTACTCCGCTCTACAACGCCGAAAGCGAGCTGCGCGGCTTTGCCAAGGTGACGCAAAACCTTACGCAGCGGCGGCAGGCGGAGGCGCTTGAATTGTCGGCGAACAACGTCAATGACTTTATCGCCGTGCTGGCGCATGAGTTGCGTAATCCGCTCGCCCCGATACGAAACGCCATTCAATTGCAGCGGATGACAGGCGCAACCGAGCCGGCACACCGGACAGCGATCGATATCATCGAGCGCCAGAGCGGCCAGCTCGCCCGCATCGTTGACGATCTTCTCGATGTTTCACGCATCAGCCGCGGCACGCTTTCGATCCACAAGCAACCCGTCAGCGCCGCCTCCATAGTCGAACGCGCGATTGAGACGGCGCGGCCCAATATCGAAGCCGCGAGACACAAGCTCGAAGCGCTGGTTCCGCCCGGCCCTCTCGATGTCAACGGCGATGAGCTGAGGCTGACCCAGGCGCTGACCAATATCATCAATAATGCCGCGCGCTACACCGATCCCGGCGGCAACATCTATATCAAAGTCTCGGTGGCGAACGCCGACGGCCGAAGGCAGATTTGCATTTCGGTGCGCGACACCGGCCGCGGCATAGAGCGAAGCCTGCTGCATTCGATTTTCGGCATGTTCGTGCAAGGCAAAGAATCGCTGAATCGCCCATCGGCCGGACTCGGCGTGGGCCTGGCGCTCGCGCGCTCCATCGTCGAACTGCACGACGGAACGCTCGAAGCGCGCAGCGGCGGCACCGGCCAGGGCGCCGAATTCATTATTCGCCTGCCTGCCTTGTCGGCATCCGCGGTCGCGCAGGAGAAGACTTCGACCGGACGCACGGAAGTGAAAAGTGCCGATGCGGCAGCAGTCGTAAACAGCCGTGTGTTGCTGGTCGACGATAACGTCGATGCGGCTACAGCGCTCGCGTCCTTACTCAAAAATCACGGGCAGGAAGTTCTGGCGGTATCGACCGGCCGCGAAGCGCTGCAGGCGTTCGAGGGCTTCCGACCCGAGATCGTCTTGCTCGACATCGGCATGCCCGGGATGGATGGACTCGAAATTGCAAGGCGTCTGCGCGCGCGCAACCGGAGTCCGCGGCCGCTAATCGTCGCGGTGACCGGATGGAACAAGCCGGAAGACCTGCTGAAATCGAAAGAGGCCGGATTCGACATGCATTTCGTGAAGCCGCTCGAAGAGCCGCAGTTGCTTGAAATCCTGCGCGCCCGGCAAACCGCAAAAGTCGAATCACCGGCTACATAACGATAGTCAAAAAAAACGTAGCTCGCACCGCAGTGAGAACTACGCTTCCCCCGCCGCACTGATTTTTCGTTCGCGACTGAGCCGGCGCTCAACCTTTGGAGCGGCGGCGACGGGCGATGAAGGCCAGGAGGCCTAATCCGGACAACAGCATGCCGTATGCCTCGGGCTCCGGCACCGCGCCGACGCTTTGCGAAACAAAGAACGTTTCGAGACCCCCTGTGGCGTCGGTGGCCGACGCTGACAATCCGATCCGGTTATTGGCGAATCCGGCGCCGAACGCCGCCGTTTGCGCCGCAGCTGCCTGAGCATCGTCCAGCCTGAACACGAAACCCGCATTACCCACGCCCGGGTTGGTGCTCGCGAACGTGATCGGGGTGAAAGCGCCCGAGTTGAACAGAGCCGTTCCGGTCGGGCTGAAAATAGTCAGCACGAAGTTGGTCAGGTTGATGGAATCGGCGCTCGGTTCAGCTGCGTTAAACGTAATGCGAAGCTGCGCTGCGCTTGTAATCCCGAGCGAACCGATGGTGGGCGACGAAGTCTGTGCTTGGGTATCGCCTGATGTCACTGCAGTCGTTCCATTCCAGCTTACGGCTCCGGTTTCGGTCGAGGTGCTGTTTGGACTTGTAATCGTCAAAACCGTGTTCACTGCGCCTAGACCCGCCCCGTTGACATCGGTTGGATTGGCCGCGATCAGCGATGCATGGGCGCTGTTTATTAATCCCAGCGCCGCCGTTACCGCTAATGCGATTTTTAAATTTCGTTTAAATGATT
Organism: Betaproteobacteria bacterium; assembly: GCA_028292435.1. Taxonomy (GTDB): domain Bacteria; phylum Pseudomonadota; class Gammaproteobacteria; order Burkholderiales; family SG8-41; genus PALSA-1004. Next base: position 84,023 of record JAQGMI010000028.1, on the reverse strand, counting down.
TCATTCGTTACCTCAAAGGTTGGAGCATCTAATGGACGTCAGCGCAAGGCGCCTAAAATCCCGTATGACAGGACGCATAACGAAAGCACACGCAGCTACCTTCGCACCCGGATTTTGCCGGCCCAAGCCGCGACCTACATATCGGCACAAAGCCCAATCACTTGTAGGAATTCTCCTGCCCGAGTTTTCCACACGCTAGAAGAGTTTTCATAGGAGAGGGATGACATCGGAATCCGACGCAGTGGTCTTCCGCCGGCACGATAGGTCGTCTGCCGTCCTACAACTTTAGGGCTTATTAGTTAATGGATTAGAACGAAAGGCGAAGCGCATGAAATTGGCATGCGCGGAACAATCCGATCGACGGATTTTCAGTCCTACACCATCGTGCACGCCAGGATGCGCTAGGCAGGCGTGTTCGACTCCTTGACCCAAGAGGAAAGCTCCGTGTACACGATTGCGAGTATGACCGGCCCGACGAACAGCCCGACGATGCCAAATGCAAGCAGGCCGCCGACGACACCGGCAAAAATCAGAATCAACGGCAGGTCGGCGCCGCTGCGAATAAGCAATGGGCGCAGTACGTTGTCTATCGCGCCGACGAAAATCGACCACACCAGGAAAATGATCACCGTCGTCGTTGACGCGTCGCCGTACCAGTAAAGCCATATGATCGCGCCGATCAAAACCGGCCCCGCGCCGATCTGGGCGACGGCAAGCACAAACATGAGCGCCGTCAGCACGCCCGCGAACGGCACGCCTGCGACCCACAGGCCAATACCCCCGAGGGCCGCCTGCACCAGCGCCGTGACGACGACCCCTAACGCAACAGCGCGTATCGCCTGGCCGGCCAGCGTGATCGATTTGTCGCCACGCTCGCCGGCGAGGCGACGTGCAAACGCGCGCACCCCGGCGCCGGCGGACTCCCCTTTTGCGTACAGCAGCGCTGAGATGACTAAAGTCAGCAGAAGGTGCACAAGGAAAGCGGCCAGGCCGCCCGCCTTGACGAGTGCCCAGCGCGCCGTGTCTTTCACGTACGGCGCGATGCGGGACTGGCTTTCTTCCGGCGAGAACTTGGTGACCGCACGCCACTCGCGATCGACGCGGTCGCCGACCAAAGGTATGCGCGCGACCCAGTCGGGCGGCTCCGGCACGCCGGCCCGCGCAATCGAGGTCACGCGCTCGGCGACTTCGTCGGCGTGCTCGACGATCGTCATCACGGCGAGCGCGATCGGCATGATCACGATCAACAGCAGCCCGGTCGTCGTGACAATCACCGCGAGACTGCGCTTGCCCCACAAGCGCCTTTGCGCCGCCTTCATGATCGGCCATGTCGAGACGACCACGAGCGTTGACCAGATCAACGCGGGCAGGAACGGCTGCATGATGTACACGCTCGTAAAGATCATGATGCCGATGAACAACACTGCGAGGACAGTGCGCGGAAGTTCGCGGATCATCGATGAATTCATATCTCTCCCGGAGCGAGCGCACCAATTATTGTGCGTTGATTCAGCATACCATGCGCTCATTGTCGCCAGCTCAAGAGCACTGCCGAAAATCACCGCAACCGAGGCATAATGGCGTCATGATCTTGATGCGACAACCGATCGATCGTCGTGACAAAACCGGCTACAACTAAGCCCATGACCGCGATTTCAGGCGGCACGCTCGAGCACTACAACGAGAACGCGGAAAGTTTTCGCGAGGGCACGCGCGATCACGACGTGAGCCAGAACGTCGCGGCATTGTTGCAGCACATTGAAGCGTCATCGCCTTATACAGTGCTCGATTTCGGCTGCGGGCCGGGGCGCGACTTGCAAACATTCAAGCGCCTCGGACACGTCGCGATCGGCCTTGACGGCTCCGCCGAATTTGCGCGGATGGCGCGCGTCGACAGTCAATGCGAAGTATGGCAGCAGGATTTCCTCGCGCTCGACCTGCCTGCACTGTATTTCGACGGCATATTTGCGAATGCATCGCTGTTTCACGTGCCGACCGCCGAACTCGCGCGCGTGCTGCACGAACTTCATGCGACCCTCAAGCCGGGCGGCGTTTTGTTCGCCTCAAATCCACGCGGCAACAACGAGGAAGGGTGGAATCGCGGGCGTTTCGGCGCTTACCACGACCTCGAAACGTGGCGGCGCTATGTGACCGGCGCGGGATTCATTGAACTTGCGCACTACTACCGTCCCGCCGGGCTGCCGCGCGAGCAGCAGCCATGGCTCGCGACGGTCTGGCGCAAACCGCCAGGCTGATCAGCGCCCGAGGATCAGCCGGTGCAGGTTCCGGCCGAAATCCGTGTTGTCCTGGTAACCGCTAAAAAGCTGGGCGCCCGGTCCAAGCGCGCCAATCACGACCGGTTCAGGCGTGTGACCTGCGGTGCCCCAGTAAAATCCGGCCTGGCGCGACACCATGCGCGCGAGCGTGTTTTGCGGCACATACGTCGCATTGCGCTCGAGCGCGCCGTTTTTAAGTATCAATTCGCGCAGATCCGTATCGAGCGTGAAGCCCGGGTAGTGCTTGCTCAATAGTTGATCGAGCGCAGCGCCGCTCGGCTTGCTGCCGAGCGTTTCTTTGACCATGTTGAGCGACATCGTGATGCGCCCGAGCATCCTGATGTGCTCGTCGCCGACGGTGAAGCGGTTGCTGCTCGCAAACGAGCTTAAATCCTTTGCCGCGTAAGTCGGCGAGAAGCCGCCGGTTTCGTGGTCGCCCGTGATCAAAATCAAAGTGTCGGGATGGCTGCGCTGGAAGTCGAGCGCGACCTTGACCGCGTCGTCGAACGCCCACAGCGCGCGCATGAGCGCAGCCGCGTCGTTCGTGTGACCGGCGGTGTCGGTATTTTCATTTTCGACCAGCAGCACGAAACCTTTTGAATTCGATTGCGCCAATGCCTTGAGCGCGGCCGTCGCCATATCCGCGGTGGTCGGCTCTTTCGATGCATCGCGATCAATTTCGAAATCGAGATCGTCGTTGGAAAACAAGCCTAACAGTCGCGGTGCCGTCGCGGCAGCCAACTCGGACGGCGTGCGCGCGACCTGCCAGCCCTTGGCGCGAAACGCCGCAATGACGTCCTTACCGTCCTTGCGCTTGCCGCCTTTCACGCTCGCCGGCAGAAAATATTCCGCCCCGCCGCCGAGCAACACGTCCGGCTCGAGCGTGAGGTACTCATCGACGATATTTTGCGACTCGCTGCGCGCCTTGGCATGCACGCTAAAGGCAGCGGGAGTCGCGTCATAAACGGTTGCAGTCGTAACCAGCCCGATGCGCTTGCCCGTCGCTTTCGCGACCTCCATCGCCGTGGTCAGCCGTTTGCCGTCGGGCGACATCGAAATTGAACCGTTCACCACTTTGACGCCGGTAGACATTGCAGAGCCGGCGGCCGCGGAATCCGTGACAAACGCGCCGTGCGGATAAGTACTCGCGAGACCAAGCGTGCCCTGCTTGAATACGATATCGGTTGTCACGAAACCCTGCTGGCGCAGCACCATGCTCGAGTAACGGCCGTACTCCCATTGCGTAGAAGCGACGCCGTCGGCAAACAGAATAATGATGTTCTTCGGGTTTTCGACCTGGGCGGCGCTCGCGGGCCCTGCAGCGTTTCCGCCCGGGTTGCCTGCGCAACCTGCCCAAACGCCCAAACACAATGCGACGAGCGCGAGGTGCAGGCGCCGTGAATACAACCAGTCGATTCGAACCATTTACGTCTCCTTCGGCAAGTGGCCTTGAAAAAACCGGCCTGGTTTGCGCTAAATTATTTCGCCAATATTACATCGGGAAGCCAGGTCACGATACCGGGAAAGATGGTGATTAACACGATACACAGAACCATCAAACAAAAAAACGGAATCGACGCATACGCGACGTAATTGCTGTCGCGCCCGCTCATCGTTTGCAACACAAACAGGTTAAAGCCGAGCGGCGGTGTGAGTTCGGCAATTTCGACCAGCAGCACGATAAAGATGCCGAACCAGACGAGGTCGAAGCCGGCTTTGACCACCATCGGAATCACGATCGAAGTCGTCAGCACGATCATCGATACGCCGTCGAGCGCAGTCCCCAGCACGACATAAATCAACGCGAGAATCGCGATCAGCCCGTATGGATTCGGATTCAACATCGCGACCCATTCGGCGAGCGCCTTTGGAATGCCGGTAAATGCCATGCACGAACTCAGGAATGACGCGCCGGCGAGAATGAACATGATCATGCACGACAGCCGCGTTGCGCCCATCAGGCTTTGCCAGAACGTCTGGCGGTTGAGCCCGCCCGACCACCACGCGATGGCGAGAGAACCGAGCACGCCGTACGCGGCCGCCTCGGTCGCGGTCGCCCAGCCGATCGCCATTACCCACACAATGAAAACGATCAGCAGAATGCATGGAATCAAATGGCGGCTGCGATAGAGCTTTTCCGCGAACGGTAATTTTTCTGTCTCGCGCGGCGTCTTGTCCGGATTCAGCAGCGCCCATACGATGATGTAGCCGGAAAACAAGGCCATCAGCAGAAAGCCCGGCAGAAAGCCCGCCAGAAAAACTTTGAGGATCGACACTTCGGCCGCGACTGCGTACACCACCATGATGATCGAGGGCGGCAGCAGGATGCCGAGCGTGCCCGCGCCGCACAGCGAACCCAGGCAGGTTTTTTCGTCGTAGCCGCGCTTAATTAATTCCGGCAGCGCCACTTTTGCAATCGTCGCGCAAGTCGCGGCCGACGAACCGGACACGGTGCCGAATATGCCGCATGCAATCACGTTCACGTGCATGAGCCGCCCCGGGAGCCAGGTGAGCCATGGCGCCAGCCCTTCGAACATTTCTTCCGACAGCTTGGTACGAAACAGAATCTCGCCCATCCAGATGAAAAGCGGCAGCGCCGCAATTGTCCAGTTGGCACTCGAACTCCAAAACGACTGAAAGAGATTTACTTCGGGCGGCGTGCTGGTAAAAAACTGCAGCCCGAACCAGCCAACCGCGGCGAGCGCGACGGCGATCCACACGCCGCCAACCAGCAACACCAGCAGGAGCGCGAGCAGTATGACGGCGATCGTGAGCGTACCCATCACGTCAACTCTGAAAAATCGCCTGACGCCCGGCGCGCGTCTTCCGCAACTTGATACGCCGGGGTTTCTCCGCGCAGCACCACGGCAAGATCATCGATGACGGCAATGAAGAAAATCAGCACGCCGAGCAGAAAGCTCAGCTGCGGTATCCAGATCGGAATCCGGATCAGGCCTTGCGCGACTTCGTGAAACTTCCAGCTTTCAAATACAAACTTGGCGACTGCCCACAGCATGTAGCCGACGAAGCAGGCGGTGATCGACAACGCGATGATTTCGGCCCACCGGCGCATACGGCCCTTCAGCATGTCGATCCACAATCCCACGCGCACGAGTTCGCCATGCCGGAAGGTATGCCCGAGCGCGAAAAACGCCGATGCCGCGGTGAGCCAGGCCGCGATGTCGTCGGCGCCGCGTATGAGCAGTCCGGCTTCGCGCCCGAAAGCCTGCGCCAGCATCAGGACGCAGATCAGCGCAAGGCAGATAGCGGCGAATGCGCCGCTGGCGTAGTAGAGATTATCGAGCAAACGTCGCAAGCGTCGACCTTGTCCGCTTGCGACCGGCGGTTACTTGCCGCGGTAGGCTTTAATGATGGCGTCGCCGTCGGCGCCGGCGTTCTTTTGCCACTCGGCCAGCATGGTGTCGCCGATTTTTTTGAAGGCGGCTTTCATGGCTGCGTCGGGCTCATGCAACGTCATCCCGTTCGCTGCGAGTTCCTTGTTGGCGCTCTGCTCGCGCTGCTTGGCGAATTCCCAACCGCGCGTTTCGGCGTCCGCGGCAGCAGCCAGCACCGCCTTTTTGACATCGGCGGGCAGTTGCTCGAACGCTCGCGCGTTGACGACCACCACGTTCTTCGGATGGAACGCGTTGGTCGTGTAATAGTTTTTGACGAATTCCCATGCCTTGGTCGAGGTGCCCGTCGCGGACGAAGTAATCATCGCGCTGATGCTGCCGGTAGCAAACGCTTGCGGCACTTCCGGCACCTGGATCACGGTCGGGCTCGCGCCGAGCAATTCAGCGAGCCGCGCAGTTTGCGGGCTGTAAGTGCGGAACTTGGTGCCTTTGAGATCCGCGACCGATTTAAGCGGGGTCTTGGTGTAAATGCCCTGGCCCGGCCACGCGACCGAATACAGCAGTTTCAAACCGCGGCCCTGCAATTTCTTTTCAAGCAGTGGCTTCTGCGCCTGGTAGAACTTCCACGCGTTGTCCCAGCCGGCGGCGACGAACGGCAGATTGTCCGCGGCAAACACGGGATCTTCGTTGCCGAACTGACCAAGCAGGAACTCGGCGATATTTACCTGCCCCGTCGAAACGGCGCGCAGGATATCCGGGTGCTTGATCAGCGAACCATTCGTGTGCATGACAATGTCGAGCTTGCCGCCGCCACCGCTTTTCACGTCCTGGACAAATCGTTTGACGTTCAGCGTGTGAAACTCGTTGTCGCTGTAGGGTGTGGGCATGTCCCACTTCTGGGCGTGCACTGGGCTGCCCGCAACGGCGAGCGCGAACGCAAATATGGCCGAGGCAAATCGCATTTTGTGGTCTCCCTGATGGCGTGAATCGACTCGGATGGTGGTCGGGATTACCGCCCTTGTCAACATTCGGAACGCTTATTCGAGCTTGATGCCCGCATCGAGTATGACCTTGCGCCATTTGATGATTTCGCTGTCGACGCGCGCCGCGAATTCAGCCGGACTGCTCGCGATGGTTTCCAGGCCCTGGCTCGCCAGCAGCTCGCGCATCCTGGGTACGGCAACGCCACGCGCCGTGTCCTCGTAAATTTTTTTGATGACGTCGGCCGGCGTGCCGGCCGGTGCAAATAATCCAAACCAGAGAATGGCCTCATAGCCCGGATACCCCGCTTCAGCCATCGTCGGCACCTGCGGCGCCGCCGGCGAGCGTTTCAGGCTGCTCACGCCGAGCATGCGCAGCTTGCCCGCCTGCGCGTACGGCACCGTCGTCATCACCGCATCGAAGCCCAGCGACAAATGGCCGCCGAGCAGGTCGATCATCGCCGGCCCCGAACCTTTATACGGCACGTGGACCATATTGATTTTCGCCATCGACTCGAAGAGTTCCATCGCCATGTGCGCCGCGGCACCCGTGCCGCCGCCGAAGTTCAGCGCGCCGGGTTTCGATTTCGCCAGTGCAACGAGTTCTTTGACTGAATTCACGGGAATCGACGGATGCACGGACAAGATCAGCGGAATCGAGGCGATCTCGGTGATCGGCGCGAAATCGCGGCGCAAGTCGTAGGGCAGTTTCGGATACAACGTCGCCGCGGCAGCGTGCGTGGTGTTGGTGCCGAGCAGCAGCACATAGCCATCGGGCGGCGACTTGACGACGTACTCGGAGCCGACGATCCCGCCGCCACCGGCGCGATTTTCCACGACCACCGGCCGCTTCCACGCCTCATTGAGTTGCTGAGCGACGCTGCGCGTGAGCAGGTCGGTCGAGCCGCCTGCGGCGAACGGCACGACGATCTTGACGAGTTTTGCCGGATAAGCTTCAGCCGCGCTTGCAGCGCCGCTGGCCATGAATACAGCACATGCTACAACCCGAACACTCGTCTTGGCTGCGCGCATCATGACGCTATTGCTTCGCATTGACCGAGTACGCACTCTCCGGGCACACAAAAGTCTGCGGCACGTTCGGCTCTGTCAGTACTTGATCGACGATTGCCGCAATCGTTGTGCCGACGGGCCTGACGCCTGCTGCCTTGCACGCCGCCATGACCGCGTCGAGCGATGCGATCAGGCGCTTCGTCACCGCGTTGTTCTCATCGCTGTACTCGTAGTGATTGTGCGAAATAATCACGATCACCGGAATTTTCGGCGCGCGCGCCATCGTCTGCCCGACGATATTCGTCGCAATTGTTTGATAGCTGATGCCGTGCTTGCCCGGCCAGTCGGTATCGGGACGCAGGTCCGAATGCATGGCGCGGCATTTCTGTCCGGTTACGTGGCTTGAAAAGTCCACGGAGACGGGCACGTTCGCGAATTCGAGATTGCCGCGCGCCTGGCGAAAAAACGCATTCGCGCGATGCGGATCAGGCTCTGCCCCGCTCCACACTGTCTCTACGTCGGCCCACACGCGCCCCGGCACCGAGCACGATCCGCCGCGAAAACCACATTCCGCGAGCACTCTGAACACGTCGTCATTGGCCGAAAACGAGCCCGGCCGAAAATACAACGGCTGATAACCCATCGCCTGCCGCCACAACGCTGACGATTCGGCGAGACAGGCGCGCTGCTCATCCGCGGACAATCCGCCGTAATTGGCGAGGTAGCGTTTCTGGCCGTAGCGCCACATCGAATACTTCCACGGATGCATGTGCAGACCGAGACAGGCGCCGCGGCTTTCGAGTCCGGCAAACACGTCGGGCTGGCCGAGCACGGTTTCCGGATGCACGAAATAGCTCGCCGGCAATCCGTAGCGCCGACCGATTTCAAAATAACCCTTTACCGCGCGCTCACCGTGCGCCCAATCGCGTGGTCCGGTCGCCTGCGCGTGCGTCGTCGCGAGCGTCGGCTCACAGTCCATTGTGAGCAGGATGTTGATCTCTTTCATCAGCGCCTTGTGGTTTGATGCAGAATGATTGCGGAATATGTCGCTTCGTCGCGTTCCACCGCCGGGCGGAAACGCGCAAACCATTTTTGCCGCCGCGCCGATGCTTGTCAATCAATCCGCGGCGCTCGACGCCGTGATAGTATTGGTCTCCCCTGAAGCAATGTCACAGCGTCCGCGCCAACGTGAACTCACCGGCAGCCACCACTCCGACTCGCTGGCAATTCTGGATCGACCGCGGCGGCACTTTCACCGATGTCGTCGCGCGCAAACCCGACGGCACGCTCGTCACCCACAAATTACTCTCGGAAAATCCGTCGCGCTATCGTGACGCCGCCGTCGCCGGCATTCGCCATCTGCTCGGCATTGCGCCGGGCGCGCGCATACCTGGCGATTTGATCGATGCCGTCAAAATGGGCACGACCGTCGCGACGAATGCGCTGCTCGAGCGCAAAGGCGAACGCACCGCGCTCTTTATCACGCGTGGATTTCGCGATGCCTTGAGGATTGCGTACCAGAACCGCCCGCGCATCTTCGACCGCCACATCGTGCTGCCGGAGCTTTTATATTCGAAAGTCGTCGAAGTCGACGAGCGCATCGGCGCACGCGGTGAAGTCGTGCTCGCGCTCGATCGCGACAAGACGCGCCGCGCGCTCGAAGCGGTGTTCGCCGACGGCTATCGTTCGCTCGCGATCGTGCTGATGCATGGCTATCGCTATCAGGATCACGAAAAGTTCGTCGCCGAAATGGCGCGTCAAATCGGCTATACACATGTATCGGTGTCGCACGAAGTCAGTCCGCTGATGAAACTCGTCAGCCGCGGCGATACCACCGTCGTCGACGCATACCTGTCGCCGATCCTGCGCCGCTATGTCGATACGGTCGCCAGCGAGCTTGAAGACGTGCGGCTCATGTTCATGCAATCAAACGGCGGACTGACCGACGCGCGGCGATTCCAGGGCAAGGATTCGATTTTGTCGGGGCCCGCGGGCGGCATCGTCGGCGCCGTGCGTACCTCGGCAGCCGCCGGCTTCAACAAGATTATCGGCTTCGACATGGGCGGCACGTCGACTGACGTTTCACATTTCGCCGGCACCGAATTGAGCGACATGGAACGTGCGTTCGAGACGCAGGTCGCGGGCGTGCGCATGCGCGCGCCGATGATGAGCATCCATACCGTCGCTGCGGGCGGCGGGTCGATCCTGCATTTTGACGGCGCGCGATATCGCGTCGGGCCGGATTCGGCGGGCGCGAATCCGGGGCCCGCGAGTTACCGCAAGAACGGCCCGCTCACGGTGACGGACTGCAATGTGATGCTCGGCAAAATTCAGCCAGCATTCTTCCCGCCGGTATTCGGTGAAAGCGGCGATGCGCCGCTCGATGCCGAGACCGTCAAGCAACAATTTGCCACGCTCGCCCGCGAGATCCAGGACAAAACCGGCAATGCGCGCACGCCGGAACAAGTTGCCGAAGGCTATGTCGACATCGCGGTCGGCAACATGGCTAATGCGATCAAGCAGATTTCCGTGCAGCGCGGGCACGACGTGACGGAGTACACGCTATGTTGTTTCGGCGGCGCCGCCGGCCAGCATGCCTGTCTCGTCGCCGACGCGCTCGGTATGACGCGCGTGTTCCTGCACCCGCTCGCCGGGGTGCTGTCGGCTTACGGCATGGGACTCGCGGACATCACCGCGATGCGCGAGGAAGCAGTCGAAGCGAAACTCGAATCGTCGAACCTGCCATCGCTGCAAGCCGCGCTCGATAAACTCGCGGACGCCGGACGTGACGAAGTGCTGCGCCAGGGGATTGCCGCCGGACGTATTCGCATCGTCAAGCGCATTCATCTTCGGTATGACGGCACCGATTCGTCGCTGGTCGTCAATTTTGGCGCGCTCGCGGAAATGGTCGCTCAATTCGAAGCGGCTTACCGTATGCGCTACAGCTTCCTGATGCCCGGCCGAGCATTGATTGCCGAAGCAGTATCGGTCGAAGCGATCGGCGTTTCCGATGCGCCGATTGAACTCGCCGCGCCGGCACCGCGCCGCAGCGGCTCGCCGCCCACCGCGGAAACCGTGACGATGCATACCGGCGGCCGCGCCCATTCGACGCCCGCCTATCGCCGCGATGCGCTGTTGCCCGGCGATAAGGTTAAAGGCCCCGCGATCATCGCCGAAACCAACGCAACGACGATCGTCGAGCCGGGGTGGCAGGCCGAAGTGACGCCGCTCGACCACCTCGTGCTGCAACGAATGGAAGCGCGCCCTGTCCGGGTCGCGGTCGGCACGAACGTCGATCCGGTGATGCTCGAGATCTTCAACAACCTCTATATGTCGATCGCCGAGCAGATGGGATTGCGGCTCGCCAACACGGCATATTCGGTCAACATCAAGGAACGTCTCGATTTTTCGTGTGCGGTGTTCAATCAGAACGGCGAACTCATCGCGAACGCGCCGCACATGCCGGTGCATCTCGGTTCGATGGGCGAATCGATACGCACAGTGATTCGAGAGAATGCCGGGAAAATGAATCCGGGCGACGTGTTCGTGTTGAACGCACCGTACAACGGCGGCACTCATTTGCCTGACGTTACGGTCATCACGCCGGTGTTCGACGACGCCGGCACGCACATTCTGTTTTACGTGGGCTCGCGCGGACACCATGCCGACATCGGCGGCATTACGCCGGGGTCGATGCCGCCCGACAGCCGTGTCGTCGAGGAAGAAGGCGTTCTGATCGACAACTTTCTGCTCGTCGAACGCGGACGCCTGCGCGAACAGGAAACCATCGCACTGCTCTCTTCCGGCAAGTACCCGTGCCGCAACGTCGCGCAGAACATGGCGGATTTGCGCGCGATGATCGCTGCCAATGAAAAAGGCGTGCAGGAACTGCGCCGCATGGTCGCGCACTTCGGGCTCGACGTTGTGCATGCGTACATGCGCCATGTGCAGGACAACGCCGAAGAATCGTTGCGCCGCGTGATCAACGTGCTGAAGGACGGCCGGTTCGAATACGCCATGGATCACGGCGCCGTAATCAAGGTCGCAATCCGCTTCAACCGGCAGGAGCGCAGCGCGGTCATCGATTTCACCGGCACGAGCGCGCAGCTCGACAATAATTTCAATGCGCCCTCCGCCGTCTGCATGGCGGCGGTGCTGTATGTGTTTCGTTCGCTCGTCGACGACGATATTCCGCTCAACGCCGGCTGCCTGAAGCCGATCGAAGTCATCATCCCCGAGCGTTCGATGCTGAACCCGCGCTATCCGGCCGCCGTGGTCGCCGGCAACGTTGAAACATCCCAGTGCGTGACCGATGCGCTCTACGGCGCGCTCGGTCTGATGGGCGCGTCGCAAGGCACGATGAACAATTTTACGTTCGGCAACGAGCGCTACCAGTATTATGAAACGATATCGGGCGGCTCGGGCGCAGGGAATGGCTTCAACGGAACCGACGTCGTGCAGACCCATATGACCAACTCGCGACTCACCGATCCCGAAATTCTCGAGTGGCGCTTCCCGGTGCGGCTCGAAGACTTTGCAATTCGCGCGGGCAGCGGTGGCACGGGAAAATGGCGCGGCGGCAACGGCTCGACGCGGCGGATTCGCTTTCTTGAAGCGATGACCGCAGCCATCCTTTCGGGCCATCGCATTGTGCCGCCGTACGGCATGAACGGCGGCAAGCCCGGCGCAGTCGGCCGCAACTTTGTGCTTCGCAGCGACGGGTCACAAGTCGAATTGCAGGGCGCTGATAAATTCGAGATGAACGCGAACGACGTATTTGTGATTGAAACGCCGGGCGGCGGCGGTTATGGTAAAGCCTCATGAAAATGAATCAACGAGTGACGCTCCTGTGTGTCGCGGCGCTTGCGATGGTGTCATCACTTACGTGGGCGCAACCCTATCCATCGAAACCGATACGCATCATCGTTCCCTACGTAGCGGGCGGGCCGAGCGATCTATTCGCGCGCGCAGTCGGCCAGTTACTGACCGAAGCGTGGAGCCAGCCCGCCATAATCGAAAACCGGCCCGGCGCGAGCGGCAACGTCGGCGTGCTGGCCGCGGTACGCTCGCCGGCCGACGGCTACACGCTCAACACCGTATCGATTGCATTTGCCGTGTCACCGGCGATGGACAGCAAACTTGGCTACGATCCCGTAAAAGATCTCGCGCCGATTTCGCTGCTGGCGAGCATTAACAACATTCTCGTGGTGCACCCGGGCGTGCCGGTGCAATCGGTGAAGGAGTTGATTGCATTTGCGGCCGCGCGGCCGGGACAAGTGACATTCGCATCGGGCGGCGCCGGCGGCGCGCAGCATCTCGCCGGTGAATTGTTCTCCAACCTCGCCAACGTGAAACTCACGCACATTCCGTACAAGGGCAGTGCGCCGGGCGTCACGGCGCTGATCGGCGGCGAAACGATGGTTGGCTTTGCCGACATGGTCGTTACGCTGCCGCATGTGAAGTCGGGGCGCTTGCGCGCGCTTGCTGTCACCGGCGCGCAGCGTTCAGCAAGCGTGCCCGATCTGCCGACTGTTGCGGAAGCCGGCTTGCCCGGTTATGCCGTGACCGCGTGGTTCGGATTACTTGCGCCGGCCGCGACACCGCCTGAGATCATCTCGCGCATCAGCGCTGAAATTCAGAAAGGTTTCAAGACGCCGCAGATGCGCGAAAGATTCTCCGCGCTTGGCGCCGACCCCGTCGGTAATTCGCCCGAGCAGTTCGCCGCGTTCCTGAAAACCGAAATGACGAAGTGGGCGAAACTCGTGAAAGCCGCCGGCATAAAGGGCGAGTAAGTCGACGGCAACTAAGCGAGCAGCGTCTTTAGTTTCGCCACGGCACTGTCCGGCGTCGTCAGGATCGGGATGGCTGTGCGGGCCGCTGCCAGCGTCTTCGCCGGCGCCATCGAAAACTGCGCGAGCGCGATCACATCGCACCCGGTTTGCTTAGCCGCAGCGTCCGCGATCAGGCGATTATGATCGTCAGGCCGGTTGTCCTGCAGCGCCACGAGCGCGCCTTCGACCAGTTGAGTACGCACTTTGACGTCGGTGCCCTGCTTTGTTGCGTACGCCTCGATTTCCGCAAGCATCGACGGCAGCGAAGGCTGAAACGTTGCGAGCAGCACGACGCTGCCGCTCTTGGCGACAAGCTGTTCATACATCGCTTCGTTCGGCTTCAGCACCGGGATCGCGACTTCGCGGCGGCAGGCTTCGACCGCCGGCCCGAATGCCGAGCAGGTAAACAGTATCGCGTCGGCCGCGGCTTTGACGCAGTAATGCCCGATGTGCACGAAACGCTCGACCATCGCGTCGGTCAGCTTACCGTCGAGCGCGAGATCGTTCATCAGCGCGTCTTCCAGCAGGTTGACCGTGCGCGCTTCGGGCCAGTTTGCGCGAAAGCTGGCGACGATCGGACCGATGGCGACGTCCGCGGCGTGGATCAAATAAATTTTCGGGGATTTTTTCATGTTTTTTTCAGGCGTCAATTGCGGGTCTTTGCGACGGGCGCCGAAGATACTATAGCCGGCAGGCAAAGGAAAGCGGCCACGTCTTCACTCGCGCTTGGAGTCAAACGCGATCCGAGAGAAAATAGCGGCTCTGGTCATCGCGTAGATTTCCCTAAGCACAATAACTTGAAAGGTACCAACGTGAGCGCATATCCGAATCACACCAAGCAGCAACTTGACGCGGGCAAAATCGCGATCGGCATGGGCCTGCGACTCGCGCGCACCGTCGATATCGCCACCATCGGCAAAACCTGCGGCTACGACTGGCTCTTCATCGACATGGAACACAATTCGATGGACGTCGATACCGCCGCCCAAATTGCGATGGCGGCGCTGCCGGTCGGCATCACGCCGATCGTGCGCGTGCCGGGCAAAGAGCATCACCATGCTTCAAGGCTGCTCGATTCCGGCGCCCAGGGCATCGTCGTGCCACATGTCGATACGGTCGAAGAAACCGAACGCGCGGTCGCCTATTGCAAATATCCGCCGCTCGGCCACCGCTCCGTGATGGGCATCCTGCCGCAATTCGCCTATAAGAGCGTGCCGGTCGGCGAATCGACGACGATCGCGAACCGCGAAACCTTCGTGTGCGTGATGCTCGAGACCCCCGATGCAATCGCCAAGGTCGATGCAATCGCCGCGGTTCCCGGTCTCGATGCGATTCTGATCGGCACCAACGACTTGTGCGCCGAAATGGGAATCCCGGGCCAGTTTGGCGACCCGCGCGTCGAAGAGGCCTACCGCAAAGTGATCGATGCGTGCCGCCGCCATAAAATTCATCCCGGCATGGGCGGCGTGTACGATCAGAAGCTGATGGAGAAATATATCGGTTTCGGCATGCGCTTCATTTTGAGCGGCGGCGACATGAGCTTTCTGATGGCCGGTGCGCGCGATCGCGCAAATTTTCTGCATGGCTTAAAACTCTGAGGCGGTTGCCCTGTCCATATTTAGCGTTGAATCAGGCATGAAAGGCTGCGTATCAATCGATGTGTGCAAAATATAAGATGTTCTTGGTGAAAGTCGACGTATGAGCGTGCGCAAAGCCCGCAGAGGTCCGCGGCCGCGCGCCGCCGGAGCGCCAGATCCCGCTGGCACGCCGGATTTCCAGCCGCTGGAAGCGGGGGATGCAGGAAATTTGCAATCGGAGGATAATACCCATATGAACGAAGAACAGCCCTCGATGGAACAGCCGGTCGAAGCACCGCCGGTTGACGTACAGCGCGCAGAGCATGCTGCGTCGCCCCCTGCCCATGACCCGCGCCGCCGCCTGCGTGAATTGCTCGCAATTCCCGAGCGCGACCGCAGCGATCCGGTCTGGGACGAAATCATCAGTCTTGAGATCGAAACTGCCCCGGGCAATCGTCTGACGCCGCAGGATGGCCGTCATCAGCAAGGACATCAACAGGGTCATCAGGAAGGCGGTCGACGCCAGGATGGGCGCCGTCCCGACCAGCAGCAACCGCGGCGTCAGGATGCCGCCGGTCAGCGCCCGAAGTCAGGCGGACGTTTTTTCAAGAAGCGTAAGCGCGGACCTGGCGCACCTGCTTAAGCAGGCGTTTTTCGAATAAAAAAGCCGGGCATTGCCCGGCTTTTTTTGTAGCGTCGCCTGCGGTTTTATTGCGACGCCTGCGCCATCTGAATGACCGGCTGCGCACCGGATTCCGACAGCAGCACCGTCATCATGTTGGTGACGAGCACGGCGCGCTGCTCGGACGACAGCGCGACGATTTTCCTGTCCTCGAGCTGTTTTAATGCGCCGTCGACCATGCCCACCGCGCCCTCGACCAGCCGCTGACGCGCCATGACGACCGCCTCCGCCTGCTGGCGGCGCAACATAGCGCCGGCGATTTCGGGCGCATAAGCGAGATGCGCGATCTTGGCCTCTTCGATCACGATGCCGGCGACGTCGACGTGCGATTGAATCGATTCGCGCAGCAACTCCGCGATCGCGACCAAATCGGTGCGCAGGCTTTTGCGGTTGTCGGGGCCGCCGTCGGCGATGTCGTAAGCATGGCCGCTCGCGACCTGGCGCACCGCCGACTCGCTCTGGATCTGCAGATAATTGACGCAGCTTTCGACATCGAACACCGCCTTCGCCGTTTCCTGCACGCGCCATGCAATGACCGCGGCAATCTCGATCGGGCTGCCGCGTTCATCATTGACCTTCAACACCGGCGTGTTCCAGTTATTGATGCGCAATGACACGCGCGTCTTCGCATAAAACGGATTCACCCAGAAAAACCCGCTCTCGCGCAGAGTGCCTGCATAACTGCCGAAAAAGATCATGACGGCGGCCTGATTCGGCTCCAGCGTGAACAAGCCCTTCAGGCAGAACAAGGTGACTCCGACCAGCAAAGCGCCGCCGATTACTTTGACCGGCCCGCCCGGCGTTACGGCGAGCAAGACGGCGAATCCCAGAAGCGCTATCAAAATGGCGAGCATCACCCAGCCATTGACGCCACTGATCACCTGCTCATCCGTGCTGATCGCGCTGCTTCCCCGTTCCATGCTCACTCCTTCGCGGTTTGTTCGCCTTCATTGTTCCCGGTCTTTTTCACGTCAGGATCGAGACCGAGAAAACGCAAAACCCACACGAGCGCAAACCCGGCGACGAGCGGCCACCAGTGCGTGAGCACGACGGCGAGGATTGCCGCAGCCGCATAGGCGAGTCCCAGCAGGAATGCGCCGTAATAGCGCGTGCGCCGATACGTAATCATGAGCGCGGCTGCCATAAAAACGAACGCCGCGGCGAAGAGATAAATCAAAAGTTCCATCAGTCATCCAGTTTTCAACTTCGCTCGATTTTACCCTGCCCCGTGCGGCCGCATCGTGCGCGCGATGAAGTCGCCTGTTATCATCGCGTAAAAATCAAGGGATCCGCTTGACACGCTCGACACCCAAACGCACGCTCTCCACCTGCTGTACTGCGCACATCCTGCATGACGGGTTGTCCGACGTCAGCTACGTGCTGCTGCCGATACTCGCGCAGGCATTCAATCTCTCGCTCGTCCAGGTCGGTGTCATTCGTTCGGTCTGGCGCGCGGCAACCGCGGTGTTTCAGACGCCGGTCGGCATGGCCGCGGAAAAACTCGGCGCACGCAACTTGTTGGCGGTCGGCACCGCAGCCAGCGGTCTCGCGTTCATCGCGCTCGGCCAATCGGCCGGGTTTGCGGCGATTCTCGTCGCCCTCTTCTTCGCCGGCTTTGGTTCGGCATTTCAGCATCCGCTGTGCTCGACGCTCATTTCTCACGCCTATCCGGGCGCGGGACGACGGGCGGCGCTCGGCACTTACAATTTCTTCGGCGACGTCGGCAAGTTTGCATTCGGCGGCGCTGTGAGTTTGCTGTTCGTTGCCGGCATTCCGTGGCAAGTGCCGATCACGGTGTTCGGTGCGCTCGCACTTGCCTGCGCGCTGATGGTTTTGATCGCACTCGACGCGAGCGCCGGACGCAGTAAACCGGTGAGCGTCACCGCGGACGCAGCGAATACGCCTTCCGGCTGGGGCATTCGCAATCGCGCGGGTTTTACCGCGCTCTGCCTGATCGAAGTGGTCGACACCAGTGTGCGCACCGGTTTTCTCACGTTCATCGCGTTTCTGATGCTCGCTAAAAATCTGCCGGCCGGATGGGCGGCGTTATCGGTCCCGCTGCTTTTGATCGGCGGAATGGCAGGCAAGCTCGCGTGCGGGCATTTGGCCGAACGCGTCGGCATCGTGCGCACTGTCGTCATCACGGAAATCGGTACCGGTGTGGGGATTCTGCTGATGCTGGTGCTGCCTGACGTCGCCGCATACCTCGTGCTACCGCTGCTGGGCATTGCGTTGAACGGCACTTCATCGGTGCTCTATGCAACGATCGGCGACGTAATCGATCCGGAACGGCTGCCGCGCGCTTTCGGCCTCTTCTACACGATCAATTCGGTTTGCGGTCTCATCGTGCCGCTGATCTTCGGCTACGTCGGCGACGCATTCGGCGTCGGTACGTCGATTGCCATTTGCGGCGTGCTTGCATTTGCGACGCTGCCTTTGTGCTTCATGCTCGCCCGCGCCCTGCCTGCCGAACACAAGTGACGCCAGCAGGTGTCAACGCTTCGCGCCGCAGGCAAAATAGCGCCATAGTTATACCTAATTGAGGAGGCATCATGGCCAAACAACGCATCAGCTACATTCCACTCGACAAAATGGACGACGCCCAGCGCGCAGAGATGGAACGCTGCGCGCGCGAGGGCACACCGCGGCCCGAAAGCTCTGCCGTACGCGCGCATGTGCCGGCCTGCTTCTGGTTTTTCGCGAACTCGTGGAACGATGTTTTCCGCAACGGCATACTCGATCACGCGGTCAAAGAGTTATGCCGCGTCTACGTGTCGCGCTCGGTGATTTGCGAGTTCTGCGGCAACCAGCGCTCGGTCAAGGGTGCAGGCGAAGGCTTGAAGGAAACGCATTATGACGATCTCATCAATTTCGAAAAATCGGTCAAGTACGATGAGCGCCAGAAAGCCGCGCTTGCTTACGCCGAAGCAATTACCTGGCGGCTCGATACCGACGACGTTTTCTGGGAACGCCTGTACAAACACTTCAACGAAGCCGAACTCGTCGAGCTTGGCTGCGCGATCGGGCTTACGCTCGGCCAGCAAAGCTGGCTGCGCCTCCTCAATATCGAGCACCATCAGGTGATGCCGGGCACCGGTGCATCGATGGCGCCCGGTTTCGAAACGGCCGAAGCGCTCGCCAAGTCGAAAGCATCGCCGGATTATTGGGCGAACAAAAAACCCGCGCCCAAGACGAACGCTGCCTGATTAGTGCCGGTCACCGATCTAACCGCCGACCTTCCGGCGGGCCGCGTTTTCTATCGCGATTCCGGCGGCAGCGCTCAGCCCGTTGTTTTTCTTCACGCTGCGTCGGGCAACAGCGCGTTGTGGGAGTACCAAGTCCCGGCGCTTATCGATGCGGGATTTCGTTTTATCGCGCTCGATCATCGGGCAACCGCGCGCGGCAGTAATTCGAGCGCGTTGCTCGACGACCTGCTGACAAAGCTCGACATCGCACAGTGCCATGTGCTCGGGACTGCCGCAGGCGGCGGTGCCGCCCTTCAATTCGCGCTCGCGCATCCGACCAAAGTCACCAGCCTCGTCATCGCCAACAGTATCGGCTTCGTGCTTGACCGCGAGTATCTCGACATGAGCAACCGGATCCGGCCGCAGCCAAAGTTCAACGACCTGCCGCTCGACTTCCGTGAACTGGGACCTTCGTACCGCGCCGCGAACGCCGAGGGCGCCGCACGCTGGCTCGAACTTTCCAGGCAAGGCCAGCGCAGCACCGGCGCGCGGACCGAAAACGGCGGAAACGTGGAAGTGACGTGGGCAGCAATCGAGACCCTCAAAATGCCGACGCTGCTGTTGACCGGCGACGCCGATCTTTACACGCCGCCATCGGTGCTGCGCATGTTCGCGCAGCGGATGCCCCACGCGACCGTCTCGATTGTCCCCGAGACCGGACATTCTTCATATTGGGAAAATCCGGTGGCGTTCAATTCTGCGATTCTCGCCTTTTTACGGAACCAGTGATCACCGTCTGATCTTTGCCGAGGGCTTGGTTTTCCGGCTCCGCGTCGAATCCGGCGTTGAGCGCCGGTTCGATTTATTTTCCCGTCGAAGCATGTGATACTCCTGCGGTCGAACCGACTGCAGGTAACGCCATGATTGCCATAGCTCGCGCAATTCTCGTCATCGCCGTAACGCTCGCTGCGATTGAAGTGCAGGCGCAGGCACCCGCCGCCAAGGGACCGCCGCCGCTGCCCGACGGCAAAGGCAAGCCACTGGTTGAGGGAATCTGCTCAGCGTGCCACGCAACGAACCTGATCACCAACAGTTCGGGTTACACGCGCGAGCACTGGAAGGAACTCACCGGCTACATGATCGACCTCTCGAATAATAAAGCCGCGCAAGACGAGATCCTCGACTACCTCGCCGCGAAGTTCCCGCCGAACACGCGGCGCACGCCGAAACTGGTGCCGGGAAAGATGGAAGTGGCGTTCAAGGAATGGGTCATGCCGCGCCTGGGCCAGCGCACGCGCGATCCAGTCCAGGCAGCCGACGGCACGATTTGGTACGCGGGACAGTTTGGCAATCTGATCGGGCGGCTCGATCCCAAGACCGGCGAGGCGAAGGAATACGACCTGCCACCGAACTCGATGCCGCACACGGTCAATCTCGATCCGAAGGGCCGGCCGTGGTTCTCCGGCAACAAGAATGGCTCCATCGGCTGGCTCGACCCCGCGACCGGCAAGACGACCGTCTATAAAATGCCCGACCCGGAAGCCGTCGACGTGCACACGATCACTTTCGACAAAAAGGGAATCGTGTATTTCACGTTCCAGTGGGCCAACATGATCGGCCGCCTCAATCCGGACAGCGGCGACATCAAGCTGGTCAAGGTCGCCGCGGAGCGCTCGCAACCGTACGACATCAAGTTCGATAACGAAGGCACGCTGTGGGTCTCGTGCAACGCGCGCCCCTGCCTGCTCAAGGTCAATCCCGACACGCTCGACATCACCGAGGTCAAACTGCCGGCGGGCGCCACGACGGTGCGCCGCTTCGATGTCGCGCCTGACGGCATCATCTGGTACGTGAATTCGGGTGGAGGCCGGCTCGGCCGCTTCAATCCGAAAACAGGCGACATCACCGAATACGAATCGCCTTCGGGACCACGCTCGCATCCATATGGCATCATCGTGCTCGATGGCGGCGTGTGGTACAACGAATCAGGGATGCGACCCGATCCACTGGTGCGTTTCGACATCGCGACGGAAAAATTTCAGAGCTGGGCGATCAAGTCCGGCAACGTTTACGCCGGCATCCTGCGCAACGCGCGCAAGACACGGCAAGGCACGCTGCTCATTCACCAGACTGCCACCAATCGCATCATCGAAGTGATTCCGAAAAACGCGCGCGTGGCGCAACGCTAGTCGCGGCTGCGGGCAGCTGCTTTCAGGCTGCTTTAAGCTTGCCGCCGCGCGCTGCCACGAGGCCCGGTACGCGCGAAGCGCGCACGTAGACATACCCGTCGAACATGCGGCGCTGGGTGCGGAAAAATGCGCCCTGCTCCGCATGCCACGCGCCATTCACTTTCGCGACCGACGCGCCAACTACCAGAATGCCCGACGGCATCGCAATGCGAATCGGCGCTTCGGCGTCTGCCGTTTTGCGGGTGACCGCATGCACGAGGCTGCCCTCGATACGCGCAGCGACCGCCATGCACAACGACACCGTCAGCGGCAGCGCGCGATGCGGCTGACCGTTCGACAGCATGCGGCCGGTGAGATCGACGCTGTCACCGTGAATCGTCTCGCCGGACAACGACGGTGCATCCTGCGGACCCGACACGAAACCGACGAATGGCACGACACGTTTCTTCTCGGCATCCGCCGCATCTTTGCCAATGCCCATCGCGATCGAAGCCGCAATGCGAATCTTGCCAAGCTTCGCCAGCAGTTCCGTCGACGCATCTAACGCTTCCGGCATCTCGATGCCCGTCAGACCCAAATCGGATGCATTGAGGAAACAGCAGGCGTTTGCCGCATCGACGAGCGACGCGCGAATCTTGCCGACGCCGGGCACGTCAAGCGTATCGATCACGTTGCCGGTCGGCAGCAGTTTCCCGGTCGTCGCACCGCCGGGTTCGCGAAATTCGAGCTTGACCGGTGAACCGGTACCCGACACACCAGGTATCGCAAGATCGCCATCGACGGCAGAGACGCCTTCGTCGAGCGCGAAGCGCGCGTGAATGATTTTTTTCGTATTGGTGTTGTGCACGCGAACGAGCGCTTCGCGGCCAGCCGCCTTGATCAGGCCTTCATCGACCGCGAACGGTCCCATCGCCGACGACATGTTGCCGCAGTTGCCGCTGTAATCGACTTTCGCTTCCTTAACCTGGACTTGCGCGAACGTGTAGTCGATGTCCGCATCGGGCCGCGTCGGCGGACCGACCACGCAGACTTTCGACAGCGAGGAAATGCCGCCGCCCATGCCGTCGAGCTGACGGCCATAAGGATCGGGGCTGCCGATTGCCGCCAGAAAAATCTCGTCCCACTCCGCCCGGTCGCGGGGGAGATCGCGTTCGTGCAAAACGATCGCGTTGCTCGTGCCGCCGCGCATGAATACCGCCGGAATTTTGAGTTGTTTCATATGCAATCCTTTCCGTTCGTCCGCTTTTCCATCCGTCTGATGTTCGATTCTAATACCGCATGCCCGGGCCGAGAAAGCGGCGCCTAACGCATCTTCGTCGCACCTATGTCGCCGACTTCGGCTTTGACGTCGACCGTCTGGCGGCGGCCGGTTTTGTCTTCTACGATGAGCTTCAGGTCTACCTTGTCGCCTTTCACGAGCGGACGGGTGATCCCCATCATCATCAGGTGATAGCCGCCGGGCTTCAATTCAACCGCCGAACCGGCCGGCAGCTCGAGCCGCGGCAGCGGCCGCATTTTCATCACGTTGTTTTCAAGCGACATCTGATGCACTTCCACCACCTTGGCGGCCGTCGAACTTGCACCGACCAGATAAGCGGTCTGCGCGCTCTGAATTTTAAAGTACGCGCCGCCGACCGTCTGGCCCGGCGCAGTCGCCCTGACCCACGCGTCGCTTACGGTAACGTCTGCAGCCGCTACGCTGTTCCAGTAGAAACCGATTGCACAAAACAGTGCGATGAAATATGTCTTCATAAATTGCTTCCGGTTGTAACAGACCGTTCGAACTTCGAATCAACAGCGGTGAATTAAACCATTCTCGACGCCGTCCGCCGGGAATTCCTGAGTGACGCGATGCTGTGCAGGTCTTCGATGTTGAGCGCGGCACGATATGACAGGGCGGACGTAATTCGGCGGAGGGAAAGCCCGGCAGTATAACAAACGCAATCCTGCGTCTGCTTACAGGCGGCGCGTAGTTCGCTACAATGCCAGTTCCACTTCGTTCGCTAACTCGTTCAATAAGGTTGCCGCATGAAATCCGTTCCGAAAAAGTCCAATGTGACGCGACTGCGTCCAAGCGCCAAGCCGAAACTCAAAGCCGTCCGTAGCCGCATGGATTCGGCGGAATGGCAAGCCCGCGTAGAACTCGCCGCCGCTTACCGCCTGACCGCGTTGATGGGCTGGACGGATCTGCTCGGAACCCACATTTCATGCCGCGCACCGAACACGCATGATCAGTTTCTGCTGAACCCGTACGGGCTTTTGTTCGAGGAAATCACCGCTTCATCGCTGATCAAGGTCGATGTCGACGGCAACAAGCTGTCGGAATCGCCCTATAACGTAAACAAGGCGGGCTTCACGATTCACAGCGCCGTTCACATGGGCAACCATGCCGAAGCGGTCATGCATCTGCACACGGCCTATGGCGTCGGCGTGTCGACGCAGAAGCAAGGGCTGCTGCCCGTCACCCAGATGGCGCTGACTGCGCTCGGTCTGGTGCGCTATCACGACTATGAAGGCGTCGCGTTCAATCTCGGCGAGCGCGAGCGTATCGTCAAGTCGCTCGGCGACGGCGGCATGCTGATCCTGCGCAATCACGGCACGCTGACAGTCGGCGCATCCATTGGCGAGATGTTCCACCGCATGTACCGGCTCGAGCGTGCCTGCAAGTTCCAGATCCACGCGATGACCGGCGGCGCGGAGCTCAACGCTCTGCCGCAGGAAGTCGTCAACCACGCCATCGGCCAGGGTCTGGAAATTTATTCCAAGGGCGGCCAGGCTGAAGGCGGCAAGCTCGTGTGGGCGGCGCTCAAACGCAAACTCGATCGCGATGATCCGGGTTACGCGGTTTAACGCGATGTCGAATCGCAACGCAAGCGCCGCAATCGCGGCGCTTTTCATTTTTGCCGCAAGCCACGCCGGCGCGCAGGCGAGTTACCCGGCTAAAGCGATTCGCTATGTCGTGCCGTTCCCCGCCGGCGGTCCGCTCGACATCGTCGCGCGCGCCATCGGCCAGGACCTCAATAAAGCATGGAGCCAGCCCGTTATTATCGACAACCGGCCCGGGGCCGGCGGCAATATCGGTGCAGAGGTAGTCGCCAGATCACCGGCCGACGGTTACACCATTTTAATGGGCGCCGTCAGCACGCATGCGATCAACCCGACGCTTTACAGCAAGATTGCGTACGACCCCATCAAGGACTTTGCGCCGATCACCTTGATTACCTCAGTGCCGAACGTGCTCGTCGTTCATCCATCAGTGCCGGTTAAAACAGTGAAAGATTTAATCGCGCTCGCGAAGTCGAAACCGGGCCAGCTTAATTTCGCGTCGGGCAGCACCGGCAGCGCCGGACATCTCGCGGGGGAATTGTTCAACAGCATGGCCGGCGTGCAAATGACGCACATCCCCTACAAAGGAGCGGCGCCGGCGGTCATCGATCTGATTGCGGGCCAGGTCTCGCTGATGTTCGACAACCTCGCCTCCGCGCTGCCGAACATCAAGGCCTCGCGCGTGCGCGCCGTCGCCGTGACGACGCTCAAGCGCTCGCCGCTCGTTCCTGATTTGCCGACGATCAGCGAATCGGGGCTGCGCGGATTCGATGTCAGCACCTGGTTCGGCATTTTCGCGCCTGCCGGCACGCCGCCGGAGGTTGTGATCAAGCTCAACGCCGAAGTCGTGCGCATCCTGCACACGAGCGAGATGCGCGAAAGGCTCGCAACCCTCGGCGCCGAGCCTGTCGGCAACAAACCCGAAGAGTTCGCGGCATTCGTCAAATCCGAAATTCCGAAGTACGCCAAAGTGATCAAGGCGTCCGGCGCGAAAGTCGATTGATGCGCGTTGCCCCGCGGAAAACAGCGTCGCGTGAAAAACAGGTTGCAGTCGACACGGCAAGCGCGCATCACCGTTCATGTACCTGATCGTCTTCCTCAATGTGATTATGCACGGCTGCCTCACCGGCAGCCGCGTGGTGATGGCGCTCTTTGCACTGAAACTCGGCGTCAGCGCATTTTCGATTGGCATCATGGTGGCGCTGTATTCGCTGACACCGCTGCTGCTCGGTGTCGTTGCCGGCCGCACGACCGATCGCTATGGCGTCAGGCCGCCGATGATTTTCGGCGCGGTCTGGTGCGGCTGCGGCCTGATGCTGCCTTATCTATGGCCGTCGATCGCGGCGCTCTACCTGTCCGCCGCCGTGATCGGCATGGCGTTCGTGTTCTATAACGTCGCCGCGCAAAACCTGACCGGCGCATGGGGACCGCGGGAAGACCGCGCTAAAAACTTCAGCACGCTCTCGCTCGGCTATTCGATCTCGAGCTTCGTCGGCCCGCTCGCCGTCGGTTACGCGATCGAATATTCCGGCCATGCGCACGCCTACCTCTATCTCAGCCTTTCAACGCTCGTGGCAGTCGCCGTCCTCCTAAGTTATCGCAAACTCGGCGATATACGGCCGCCGATCGGCCGCGAGCACACGCAAAGCGCGTTTTCGCTGTTGCTGATCCCCGACCTGCGCAAGGTGTTGATCACCGGCGCGATGGTCGTGACCGGCTGGGATCTCTACATGTTTTACCTGCCGCTCTACGCGACTTCGATTCATCTTTCGCCGTCGACGATCGGCATCATCCTCGGCACTTTTGCCGCCGCGACGTTTGTCGTGCGCTTCAGCCTGCCGCAATTGAACGCGCGCTTTACCGCGCGCAACGTGCTGGCGTTTTCGATGTATTTCGGCGCCGTCGTCTTTACGCTTTTTCCGTTTGCTCGGAACGCGTGGGTAATCGGCGCACTGTCGTTCGGCATTGGTCTCGCGCTCGGCTGCTGCCAGCCGATTACGCTGCTCATGAGCTACAACCGCTCGCCGGAAGGCCGCACCGGCGAAGTGACCGGTGTGCGCATGACGCTCAATCACTTCACGCATAGCGTCGTGCCGATCATTGCGGGCGCGCTTGGCTCCGCGTTCGGCATGGCGCCGGTGTTCATCATGATCGCCGGCGTTCTGGGAACGAGCGGCTATATGAGCAGCACAGTCAAACCCGCGACAGCTGCAAAGCCGTCGGCGGCACCCGACGCCAAAATCTAGGAGCGCGCGGCGCTGCGTCCCGCGATGCGACCAAACACGGCACCCGACATGAGGCCGGTGCCGAGCGGATAGTTGTAATGGAACAAACCGCCGACCATTTCGCCGCAGGTATACAGGCCGGGCATCGGCTTCCAGTCGGTGCCGACAACTTGCGCATCCTTGGTGATCTTCAGGCCGCCAAATGTAAACGTAATGCCGCCGGTCACCGGATAAGCCACATACGGCGGCTTATCGAGCTTCTGCGCCCAGTTGGTCTTTGCGGGCTCGATGCCTTTAGTGTGCAAACCGTCGAGGGCGATCGGATCGAATTTGCCATGCCCCGCCGCTGCGTTGTACTCGTTTAACGTTTTTATTGCCTGCGCCTGATCAAGATCTAATTGCTTCACCAGGCCTTCGAGCGTGTCGGACTTGAACGGCTCGCTCGTCGAATACCGCGGCTCGAGCATGTCGAGAACTTTACTGTCGAAAATCTGGTAAATCAGGCTGCGTGGCTGCTTCAAAATCATGCCGCCATACTTAGCGTATGTGTACGAGTTGAAATCAGCGCCTTCGTCCACCCAGCGCTTGCCTTCGACATTAATCATCACGCCGTACGTATAAGAAAGCCGGTTCGTCTTGTCGGTCAGATCGCGACGGCCGTAATCGGGCGCCAGCGCGTTGATCGGCGTCGCATGACAGCCGCCCCAATGGCCCCACGGCATCGCGCCGATGTCCATCGCCATCTTGAGCCCGTCGCCGTAGTTGAAATTGGAGCCGCGCACCTTTGCGTGGTCCCATGGGTCGCCAAGATACAGCCGGCGCCATGCCGGATTGGTTTCGAAACCGCCTGCCGCGAGAATGACCGCTTTTGCATTCAGGTTGGAGATGCCGTCGGGGCCGCGCGCAACGACGCCGTTGACGCGCGCCGATTCCGCTTGCGTGAGCCGCATCGCGCTTGTGTCGTAGCGCGTTTCGATGCCCATCTGCTCGGCCGTCTCGAACCATGTCTTCGACAGGCCGACACCCTCATGCACGACGCGCACGATTGCGCCTTTGGGCCATTTGATCTTGCCGTTGACGCGTACGCCCATCACCGAATGCGCGAGCTCGAATTCCATGCCGCCTTTTTCCTGGATCCAGCACAGCGTGTCGTACGATTCGTCGATCAGGATTGTCGACAGCTCGGGATCGCTGCGTCCGCCGGTGACGCGCATTAGGTCGGCGCGAAATGCTTCCTTCGGATACGATTCGCAGCCCGCGTGAAATCCCGGATATTTTTCTTCGGCGTCGGGCACAAAGCGATCAAGCTCTTTCACATCGTTGAAGTAGTGACGGAAGATGGCGCCGCTGAAGTGGGTGTTGCCGCCGCGCTGCGCCTTGGGCGCTTTCTCGAGCACAAGCACGCGCTTGGCGCCATGTTCCCTGGCCGATATCGCGGCCGCGAATGCCGCGTTGCCGCCGCCCACTACGATTACGTCGAAGTCGTTCATTGACCGTTCCTTGAATGCGATTTGAAGAGTGTGAGATTGCCGCTGTGGGATCAGCTCACAGGAAAACGCGTCGCAGTGCAGAATTTATGCAATCATTTGTGCACCGGAAAGCGAACCGAGTATGCCGTTGCCGTCTCGCGAGTGTCAAGGCAGCCGCATGACAACGCCCCAGTGTAACTCTACAATAGCTGCAGACCGCGCATCGCATTCACATATCGCGCGGGCCAATATTCGAGGAGCGTTCGCATGAACTACGATCGTCGCGCGGTTGCGGCACCAACCCGCGAACTCGCGAACTGGATTGCCGGTTTGCGCTACGCCGATTTGCCTGAACGCACGCGCGAAGTGGTGCGCATTGCGATACTCGATACCATCGGCGCGGGTCTCTACGGATTTCAAACGCCATGGACGAAGAAACTGCTTGAGTGGGCGCGCCGCGGCGGCCACTCGAATGAAGCGACCGTATGGGGCGATCAGCAGACTTCGCTGCGCGCTGCCGATGCGGCGATGGTCAATGGCATCGCCTCTCACGCTTTCGAGCTCGACGATTATCACAATTCAAAGCTGCATCCGGGCGCGGTCGTCGTGCCGGCGGCGATAGCAATCGCGGAAAAGCTCAATAGCAGCGGAACCGAACTCGTCACCGCCATCGCGGCCGGCTATGAAGTAATGATCCGCACCAGCCTCGCGCTCAATCCATCCGCGGCGCGCCTGCGCGGCTGGCATTTGACCGGCGTATGCGGGCCGTTCGGCGCCGCTGCCGCATGTGCGTCGCTGATGAAACTCGATACCGAACATTGCGCCTGGGCGCTCGGGCTGGCCGGCACGCAAGGTGCAGGCCTCTGGGCGTTCAACGCGGACGGCACGATGAGCAAACGCCTGCATGCCGGCAAGGCCGCGCACGCCGGCGTGCTAGCGGCGGAACTCGCGCAACTTGATTTCACCGGCCCCACCCAGATTTACGAATACGAAGATGGCGGCGTCCTGAAAGCCTTCTCTGACGCCTCCGACCCTGCCCCGCTTACGCGCGACCTGGGCCGCATTTATCATCTCGACACGACGTCGATCAAACCCTATTCATGCTGCGGCAGCACACATGCGTACATCGACGCGGCCCTTGCACTGCGCAGGAAATTCGGCGGCGCCTGGAATCCGCAAACCCCGGTTCGCGTCGGCACCAGCAAGGTCGTGGACGTTCAATGCGGATTCGACTATGCCCCCTCCTCCGAATTGAATGCGCAAATGAGTCTCCGCTATGTCGTCGCAGCCGCGCTCGCCGATGGCCAGGTGCTCCCTGCACAGTTCAGCCATGACAGGATGCACGATCGCGCGCTTGGCAAGCTCGCCAATGACCTCGAGCTCGTGCCCGATCCAGAACTCGACAAGCTTTATCCGAAAGATTTTGCCGGCTGGGTCGCGGCCGAACGCAATGGCCAGTGGGAACGCGTCGACATCCTGAACCCCACCGGCTCCGTTTCCTCGCCCATCGATGCAGCGGGCATCACGAAGAAGTTTCGCGGCATCAATGCCGAATTGCCCGCTGACAAGATCGCCGCCGTGGCGCTCGACATCGAGCATCGATCCGTCCGCGAGCTGCTCGCATTGCTTCATCGCAGTTAACCATCAAAATAAAATTCAACACTTGCATCACTGGAGGAGCACCATGCGCATCACCCATCGCTGCATCACCGTCACGTCAGTTATTGCCCTCGCCATCGCCGGCGGCCACGCGTTCGCGCAGAAAAAAGGCGAGTCCTTTCCGACCAAACCCATCCGCATGATCGTGCCGTTCGCACCCGGCGGCGGCACCGACATCGTGGCGCGCGCGATGGCGCAAAAGCTGACCGAAGCGCTCGGTGAATCGGTCGTCGTCGATAACCGCGCGGGCGGTGGCGGCACGATAGGCGCCGAAACGGCGGTGCGCTCCGTGCCTGACGGTTACACGCTCGCGATGGTTTCCGGCAGCTATGCGGCAAACGCTGCGTTGTTCAAACTGCCGTACGACCCGGTGAACGACGTCACGCCCATCGCGCTGATCGGCGACACGGGCTTTCTGGTTTCGGTGCATCCGAGCGTCGCCGCGAAGTCGATCAAGGAATTCATCGCACTGGCCAAGTCCAAACCGGGCGCGCTCAATTTCGCCTCGACCGGAACAGGCGGCATCACGCATCTGGCCACTGAGCTCTTCGACCTGATGACGGACATCAAGATGACGCACATTCCGTACAAAGGCACCGGCCCGGCGCTGGTGGATTTGCTCGGCGGTCAGGTGCAAATCATGTTTGGCGCCATTCCAGCGCTCGTACCGCAGCACAGAACGGGCAAGGTTCGCGGTATAGCAGTAACCACTGCCAAACGCGTCGGCACGCTGCCCGATATGCCGACGGTCGCCGAATCAGTACCAGGCTATGAAGCCATCCTGTGGTACGCGTTTTGGGGCCCCAAAAATCTGCCGAAGGACATCGTCACGCGCCTGAATACGGAGATCAACAAGGCCATCGGCACGCCGGAGATGAAGGAACGAATGGCCGGCGAAGGCCTCGAGCCCGTTGGCGGACCGCCGTCGGTGTTTGGCGATGTGCTGAAACGCGACGTGCCGAAATGGAAAAAAGTGGTGCAGGACGCCAAGGTCAAGACGGTCCAATAACGGCGCAAAGTTGTAACACGCTGTCATAATTTGATACAAATTGAACGCGCGAAGGGGTCAACTACCCGCTCCGGCGAACGTTTTTAGAGTATGCGCTCGATTGCGCATGCCCATCACCTAAAGGAGAGCACCATGTTTAACGCAAAGGGAATCGTTCTCGCCATCACTCTGGCCTTCGCCGGCAGCGCATTCGCTCAGACCGCCACGCCAAACATCGACAAGCGCCAGGCCAACCAGGAAAGGCGCATCGACCAAGGCGTCAAATCAGGCGAGCTCACCACCAAGGAAGCCAACCGCCTCGAAAAGCGCGAAGCCAAATTGCAAAGCGACAAGGAAAAAGCCAAGGCCGACGGCGTTGTCACCAAGAAGGAGCGCGCGAAGCTCCAGCACGAAGCGAACCGCGACAGCAAAGCGATCTACCGTCAGAAGCATGACGCACAGAAAGCTAAGTAACTTTGACTGCAGCCGTGAAGAAGCCCGCTTCGGCGGGCTTTTTTTTGCAATGACAGAATCGATATACAGTTGCAATAACCATACTTCCACCGTCTCAGATAGTAATGCCCTCTTGCTTGAACCGCGCTTTAATTCGAGCATCGATTCTTGGGCCCAACGATTGTCCCCACGCCTGCCCGATTGCCATGCTTTCCTGCATGAGTGCCGGCATGATCTTTATGACTTTTTGGCCGAGATCAGTTGAGTAGAACTGGACCATTTGTTTTATCTCAATGGCCGTGAAGTACTTGCTATACATGGGAATGACTGCCTCCTTGAAGGTTGCGATGTTTTCGTCAAAGACTGCGCTCACCTCTTCCGGCAAAGCGTCCATCAGCTTTTGAGGAACATCGGGCCTTGCCTTTTTGATCGCGAGATTGAGCTGCGCGACTATGCTTACGGCCATCTGCTTGCCAAGCGAAAGTGCTCCGGTCATTTTAAGCAGTCGCTCGATGTCTACCCGCTTTTCCGGAGTCAGGTCGTCTGCCAGCGCAACCAGCGGCAATGAACTGCCAAGTACAAAAATAGCGACGAGCACTCGTACTAGTGTCATAACATTCCCTTGCTTGATAGAGCAGTAAATCGCTGCGGACTCAATTCAGAAAATTTAAGTCCGCAATTTCCACCGTTCGCCCTGTTGCCACACCCGACCGTCGTGTTCGAGCTTCAGCAGATGGGCATGGAGCGAACGCCGCGCGACCGGATGCAGCCTCGGCGATACGTCTGCGTAAACGATCGTCACGAGTTCATCGAGCGTCGCCGGATTTGCGGTCGCGAATGCGTCGACGACTTTCTGTTCGCGCTGGAGGCGATGCGCGATCAACCGCTTCGCTTCGGCATGCGGCGTCTCGATCGGATGACCGTGGCCGGGCGCAATGCGGGAAATGTCGAGCGCGAGCAGCGCTTCGAGCGACTTTAGATAAGCGACCATGTCACCGTCAGGGGGACTGATGACGACCGTCGAGCCCTGCATGACGTGGTCGCCGGTGAACAGCATTTTCTCGCGATCCATCAGATAGCAGAGATGATTCGACGCATGCCCGGGCGTATGCACAGCGGTGAGTTTGAAATCGCCGCAGTCGAGCACGTCGCCATTCTTCAGCACCCGATCCGGTGCGAAGTCAGTGTCCTGGTTTTCGTATTGCGGCGCCGGCATCCCGATGACCTCGGCGCCCGTCGCGGCTTTCAACGCTTTCGCGCCGGGCGAATGATCGCGATGCGTATGCGTGCACAAAATCCAGCGCAGCCGGTCGCCGACCGTCGCCAGAATGACGTCGCGATGCGATTCGATATCGGGGCCGGGATCGATCAACGCAAGATTCGATGTGCCAACGATATAAGCGTTGGTACCGGGGCCGGTCATCATGCCGGGGTTTGGCGCAGTGATACGCCGCACCAACGGACTGACTTCAACGACTTCACCGGGAACGATTGGACGAGTTTCCATTTTTTAGTCCGCCGGCAGCGCGTCGTAACCCGGTTCGCCGGGCAGCACGCGGCGACCGCTCGGGTCAATGCGCGGCGCGATTCGAGGCACGTTCGGCAAAACACGCATCGCCGCCAACAATGAATCTGCAGTTTCGTATTTCGCAAAAAGCTTCAACGAATGGATGGTCGGCGTCATCAATTTAAACGTGCCAGCCTTGTGACGTTCGACGCCGTCGCGCGGATTAATCCACACGCTTTCCGTCATCTCTTCGTTGTCATGCACGGCCTCCTGTCCGGCCGGCGCATGGGCGACGAAGAAACGCGTATCGTAGCGGCGCGGCGCGCCCGGCGGCGTAATCCAGTGGGCGAAGTACACGAGCGAATCGACTTCAAGCGTCAACCCTTCGTCCCGCAACAAGGTGTCAAATGGATGGTCGCCTGCCGCGACGGCTTTGCGATATTGAGCGAGCTTTGCGGCTCGTTCATGCGCGATGGGTTTGCCGTTTTCGCCATGTGCGAGCAGCAGCCCGGATTCTTCAAAGCATTCACGGATCGCCGCGACCCAGAACGCAAGCCCGCCGGATTCGATGCCAAGACGCATGGATGCCGCCGCATCGTCCAGGCCCATACAGTGCGAATAAATATCCGCGAGCCCGTCCGTGGGATCGACGTGACCGCCGGGAAAGAGATAACGCCCGGGCACGAATGCCGATTGCATGTTGCGCTTCATCATCAGCACTTCGAGCCCCTGTTCGCCGTCGCGCACGAGCGTGACGGTAGCGGCCGGCAATGGGGTAAGAATGGCCATTATTTTTCCGTGAGCAATTTCATGAGCGCGGAGGAATCCATCCGGCCATAGCCCTTTTCCTGCACCTTGCCGTAATACTGCTCGATGATCGCGGTGATCGGCAGCAGCGCACCATTGCGCCGGGCTTCGTCGATGCAGATCTGCAGGTCCTTGCGCATCCAGTCGGTCGCGAAACCAAAATTGAATTTGTCGTCAACCATTGTCGGCCCGCGGTTCTCGAGCTGCCACGATTGTGCAGCGCCTTTCGAGATGACCTCGATGACTTTCTTCGCATCAAGGCCCGCGTGCATCGCGAAGTTGAGTCCTTCCGCGAGCGTCTGCACGAGACCGACGATCGTGATCTGGTTCACCATCTTCGTAAGCTGGCCTGCACCCACCGGCCCCATCAGCGTGACGGCGCGTCCGAAATGCGCCATCACCGGTTGCGCCGTCGCGAACGCTTTCTCATCGCCACCGACCATCACCGTCAGAATTCCCTTTTCGGCGCCCGCCTGCCCGCCCGACACCGGCGCATCAAGGAATCCAAAACCGGCAGCTTGCGCGGTTTTGCCGAGTTCACGCGCAACGTTCGCCGACACGGTCGAATGGTCGACGTACAACGCGCCTTTTTTCATGCCGGCAAATGCGCCGTCAGCGCCCAGCGTTACCGCCCGCAAATCGTTGTCGTTGCCGACGCAGGAGAAAACAATGTCCGCACCAGCCGCGGCCTCGCGAGGTGTGGCGACTGCGCGACCACCGTGAGCTTTCACCCACTGATCCGCTTTCGCGCGGGTGCGGTTGTAAACCGTAAGTTCGTGCTTCGCGGTCGCGAGATGGCCCGCCATCGGGTAGCCCATCACGCCCAGCCCTATCCATGCGCATTTCATTCATTAGCTCCGTAATTTACGAATAGAACCCCACCCTCACCCCGGCCCTTTCCCTGAAGGCGAGGGTGAATATTGAGGCGAATCGTTGTCACTCGCGCCTAACCCAATACGATCGGATACCCGGGCGGCGGTGAAAAACCAAGATCGCCGCGCTTGATGACTGCCTCGCGGCCGCCATTCTCTTCCAGCAATTCGGCCTGGCGGCGTTTTGCGCGCGCATCGACTTCGGCCGGATCGCAAATCCTGTATAAGCGGTCGCGGCATTCAGCGAGCACCGTTTTATAGACAGGATCGGCCGCCAGATCGCGCATTTCTTCAGGATCGGCTTCTAGATCGAATAACTGCGGTGGATACGCAACGTAATGCACGTACTTGTATTTACCGTGACGGATCATGAAGGCGCCGGTCGTCGAGCCCATGCCGTGATATTCGGTGAGCACGTTGCGATCGGATTTGCTGCCCGTCGCGAGCTTGAACAGCGATTTTCCCGGATGCGTGTCGTACGCTTCCGGCACACTCGCGCCCACGGCTTCGAGAATAAACGGATAGGCATCGACGTGGCTCGCCGGCTCGTTGATTCTCACGCCTTGCGGAATGTCCGGCCCTTTGATGATCAGCGGCACGCCGGCTACTTCTTCGTACATCGTCGACTTGCCCCACAATCCGCGCGCGCCGAGATTATCGCCGTGATCGGAGGTGTAAAGAACCCGCGTGTTATCCGCGAGCCCGGTCGCTTCGAGCGCGCGTAACACTTTGCCGATGTTGTCGTCGAGAAAAGTGCAAAGGCCGAAATAAGCGGCGATCGCCTTCTTCAATTTCTGTTCATCGAAAAATTTATCGTAGCAGAAACTGTCCGAATAATCGCGCAAGTACGGATGCAGCGGCCGCTCGTTCTGCGAATAGAGTTTCGGCAAAGGCATCTGATCGACCGGGTACTGGTAATAGAACTCGGCGGGCGCGACCAGCGGAAAATGCGGGCAGACGAACGAGACGAACAGCACCCACGGCTTGTCGGTGTACTTGGGCGCTTCTTCGCGCAGCCAGATCTGCGCCTTGGTTGCGATCTCGCGATCGTAAAATGTGTACGACGTTTCGCCGGGGCCCGCGAGCTTCGCGATTTTCCATGAAAGGCCGCGCACAGGCAGATCCGTGCGCACGAGTCCCATCAGGTCGCCCTTGCCTTCGATGATGTTCATCGGAATGATTTCTTCCGAGAATCCGTGGTCGTCGTCGGGTAGCCCGCGAAAATGCAGTTTGCCAATCGAGACAACGCGATGGCCGCGATCGCGCAGCCGATGATGCCAACTCGGGATCGCGCCCTCGTAGGCATCGGCGTTGTCCCAATAGCCGATCTGATTCACGTATTTGCCGGCGGCAAATGCCGCGCGCGCCGGCACGCACACCGGACAGGTCGTATAGGCACTCGTAAATGAGGTGCCGGCTGCGGCGAGCGCATCGATGTTGGGCGTTTTAACGATAGAGTGCCCGTTGCAGCCCATGACTTTCGGGTTGTGCTCGTCGGACATGATGACGATCAGGTTGGTCGGTTTCATTGCGCTCTTTTAGACATGGCCATATTTGTTCAGCACATCGGCTAGTGTCGCGCCGGCGTCAAGTTCCTTGCGTATATTGACCTCAGTCGCGGTCAGCCGTTCGGCTTCACCGATCACGCGTTCGCACTGAGCCGCCGGCACAATGATTACGCCGTCGACGTCTGCATGCACCAAGTCGCCTGGATGCACTGCAACACGCGCAGCGGTCGCGCCTGCCATATAGACAGGCAATTGCCATCCTGTAACCTTCCAGCGGCCAATTGACTGCACCGGCGTGCGATAACGCGCGTACACGGGAAACTTTTGGCGCGCGATCCATTGGATGTCGCGAAGGCCGCCATCGAGCAGCGCACCGACACAGCCGCGTGTCTGCATGCCAAGCGCAATCAGTTCGCCGAAGTAACAGATGCCTTCGCCGTCGCCGCTCCACACCGTAATTTCGCCGGGGCTGACGCCATCCACCGCCTTCATCTTGTCCGGGTCGCCGCCGCCTTCGTATGGCGTCATCTGCCCGCGGATCGTGTATGCCCATCCGGCCATGCGCCCGCAATCCGCGGGAAACGGTGTAAACGTCGAGGCGAGCCCCTGATCGGGCAAGCCAAGCGTGTCGAGCACGTCGGCGACCGTCGCGGTGTCAACCTTGAGGTAGCGCTCGCGCAATGCGGCGCGGTCGGCGAGACCCATCGCTCAGCCCAGATTAAATTTTTTGCCGCGAATAAACGCGCCGAAATCCGCGCGTTCCGGCTTTGCATACTGACGTGCCTTGTCTTCGGACCAGCCGTAGAGTTCAGCCATGCCGAAGCGCGCCACATCGCGTTGCTTTTTGTACTGCTGACGGGCGAGCCGGCGCCTGTCGTAGGCGGTAATTTTGTCGGCGATGTTCGATTCGTCGAAGCGATCGGTGTGCACCGTGATGTCCAAGCCCAGCCGCGAAGTAACCATGCCGGGCTCGGCCGGATAACCGACGCATAAACCGGCGAGCGGAAACACCCACTCGGGCAGTTCCAACAAATCACTGACCTTTTGCGAATGATTGCGCACTGAACTAATCGGACAGCAGCCAAGCCCCGCCG
Organism: Betaproteobacteria bacterium; assembly: GCA_028292435.1. Classification (GTDB taxonomy): domain Bacteria; phylum Pseudomonadota; class Gammaproteobacteria; order Burkholderiales; family SG8-41; genus PALSA-1004. Next base: position 47,531 of record JAQGMI010000028.1, on the reverse strand, counting down.
CTTCCGCCGCGTGTATGAAACTCGCGAGCACGATGCCGGCATCAACTGCTGAATTCATGAATGCATCGAGGTGATCGTTGGCAAACGGCTTGCCGCGCAATTCCGCCACTTGCCGCGTGCGCCGGTTGTTGCCGCAAAAAATCAGGAACACGGGCGCCGTGCGCACCCACGGGTTGTCGGCGACGAGATCGGCGATCGTGGTGCGCGTGGCGGGGTCGGCGACCTGCACGATATCAGCCTGCTGCAAATCGCTTTTCGACGGCGCCGAGAACGCACATGCGAATAAAAGCCGCAGCAGTTCCGGCGTCACCGGCCGGTCGCTGTAACGCCGATGCGAGCAGTGCTCGAGCATGCGCGCAAGCGAGTCGGCACCGGCTTGATCCGGGTTGGCGGTGATTTCTGCGCCGAAACGTTCGGCCGTCGCGCGCGCGATGCGCACGGGAATCTCTTTTTCAGTCATTCAGAACTTTCGAAAACGAGTTAACCGCCGACGAACGCAGATGAGGTCAAATTGTGATTGCGCTGCCCGCCCTTATCGGCGCGCAGCGGCGTTCATCGACGGTCGATTGGTTTTAAGTACCGTAGCGAATCGGCGACTTCGCGAGTTTCAATGCGGCAAGCGCGCTATAGCACGCGAGCCACGCCGTTTTGGGATTTTCAGGCGCCGGCACATTCTCGAACTTGATCGTGATGTTGCCGGTTTTGCCCCGTACCGTTATCTGATGCGTGTTGTGGATGATGGTCGGATCGGCGACGACTTTGAGGCGCGTGCGGTCGAAACCAATGCCGGCCATCGACAGCACTGCAGCGATGTTTACGTTCGCCGGAAAATGCGGCACGCCCTCGCGCGCCGCGCCTTCGAACAGCACGGTCGGCACGCGCAATGCTGCGAGATCGATTTTCAACGCTTCGACATATTTGATGCCGCGCCAGGCAGCGGACGGTTTTGAGACAATGATTTCGACTTCATCGACGCCGGCGATACACGCGGCTTTCAATGCATCAAGCCCGCCGATGCCGCCCGACGGCACGTATAGCAGCGCATTGGTTTTGAGTGCGGCGGCTTCAAGTTCATTGCGCAACTTGTCGTCGGCAAGCACCCCGCCCGAGAGCACGATCATCGCAATGCCGGCATCGAGCAGCGCGCCGCCGTACTCGCGCACCGCATCGTGTGAAGCCGCTTCGACGACGACGTCAGGTTTGAGCTTGACGAGTTCGGCGACCGAGGTCAGGTACGGGATGCCAAATTCGTCCGCGAGCGGCTTGCCGCGCGCGCTGCCATTGTTGCGGCCGACGATAGCGACGACTTCAGCTGCACCGAGGTCGCCGCGTTTAATGTGTTCGAGAAACAGGCGGGCAATTGTGCCGCCGCCCAGAAGTGCGACTCGCATGGGTTCTTCACCGTGAAATTACAGCAGGTATTGTGCCACAACGAAGCCGCCGCCTTTAAGCCGAGCGGGCGAACTCGCGGCTGGTCTCCCGCACGCAGCGCAGAATATGCTCGGGCGTCTGCGGCGCGCTAGTGCAGCCGGGCGTCAGCATTAACTTGCGCTTGCCGGCCTGCCTGACTGCATCCTGCATTTCCGCGCGGATTTCGGGCAGCGAGCGTTCGGCAGTTTTTTGCTCGTTGATGCCATCCATCAGGCATTTATCGGTCATCTTGCGCAGTTCTCCAAGCGACGGGTTGCCGGCGAGCCGGTCGGAGACGCTGAACACTTCGACCGGGTAATCGAGCACGCGCCGCATGTCGATGTGAATGCCGTGCACGTGCAGGATGCGCGTCATACCCTGCATCGCCTCGCACACGCGCAAGTCGAACGGCCGCAAAAACGTCTTGAAAGTTTCGTCGTCGATGCCGCGGTCGCCGGCCGGCGTGATCGCGCCGTTAATTGAGTACAGCACCGCATCGCAGCCGGTTTTTTTGAGTGCCTGCAGGTAGCCGCACACGGTTTCAGTGATGGCGTCGAGCATATGCAATGCTTCGCGCCGGTTGCCATAGATGAGCTTTGCCGTGCTGAAGCCGGCTTTGCGCAGCACCTGTTGAAATGGATCAAAGAACGTGTCGACGATCGGCATGTCAGGACCGAAGTCCTTGCGCAGCGCGCGGATGAGCTTCAGCTGTTCGGTGAAATCGGCAATCGTCGGCGGCAATTTTTAAAATTTGAGCATGTCCGCGGCAGTGGTCAGCGTTTCGAGTCCGGCCGGCAGCGGATACCGGTAATCGTGCATGACTTTGCACATGTCCCAGTCATAGTGCGCACGTACTCGGCATGCCGCCGCGCCGCTTCCCCGGCAGGCAATGCGTCGGTCACGAAATGGACCCACACCACGCTCGGCGGGTGATCGATGTCGTCGCCGTTGACTGCTGCTTCGAATCGTTGCCGCTTGTTCATCGCGCTGCTTTCCTGACTGGAGCGTTGAAGAATTCGTCAGTCCGCGTGACGCTTGTCGAAATCCCATACGTCCTGAAAGCCCATCGTCTTTGCAAAATCGGAAAACGGATAAAGCGGCGCCGCCGCATCAACGCTTGAGCCATCGCGCTTCAGTGTCCGATACACCGAATTGAGCGCAGCGCCGGCGGCAAGCAAGCCCGTGACCGGAAAAATCGCGATGCGGTAACCCAGCGCCTCGAGCTGTTTCGCCGGCAGTACTGGCGTCTTGCCGCCTTCGACCATGTTCGCCATCAGCGGTAATTCGAGCGTCGAGCAGATTTTTTCCATCTCGCGTTCTGATTCGGGCGATTCGACGAACAGGATGTCCGCGCCGGCCTTCGCGTACGCTTCGGAGCGGCGAAGTGCTTCGTCCAGTCCGTGCGCGGTGCGCGCATCGGTGCGCGCAACGATCAAGATGTCGCCATCACCTCGCGCTTCGATTGCGACGCGGATTTTCTTCACCATGTCTTCGAGTGGAATCACCCGCCGGCCCGACGTGTGGCCGCATTTCTTCGGAAACTCCTGGTCTTCGAGCTGGAGGGCCGCCGCACCCGCCTTGCTATAGCCGCGCACCGTATGCGCGACGTTGAGCAGACCGCCGTATCCGGTATCGGCGTCCGCGATCAGCGGCGTTTTCGCGATCGTGCAAATCTGATTCACGCGGCCGACCATGTCCGAATACGTTGCAAGCCCCGCATCGGGCAGGCCGAGGTGCGACGCGACGACGCCGAAGCCGGTCATGTACAGCGCGTCAAATCCCATGCTTTCTGCAATGCGCGTCGAGACCATGTCGTAGACGCCGGGCGCCGTGACAAGTCCCGGTTGCGCGAGCCGCGCGCGCAACGCGTCTGCATTCGATGTCATGATTTCTCCTCTCAGGCGCAGCTTGTACGTATGCCATACTATCGGCACATCGCTTCGCGCGCGTGAATCCGGATGATAGACCAATCGGTGACCGCAGAACCGAAGGAGGAACCATGAACGGATTGAATCGCGCGGCGCGCACCTGTACTGCGCTCGTTTTTTTCGCATACACCTGCAGCGCCGGTGCGCAGCCTTTTCCGAACAAGCCGATCAGACTCATCGTGCCCTACGCCGCCGGCGGCTCGACGGATGCACTTGCGCGCACGGTCGGCCAGAAATTAGGCGAAGCGTTCGGCCAGCAGGTCATCGTCGATAACCGCACGGGTGCCAACGGTAACGTCGGCACCGACATGGTCGCCAAGGCGAATCCCGATGGCTATACGCTGCTGATGGCGTTCGACGCGACGATGGTGATCAATCCGTCCGCGTACGCGAAGCTGCCGTTCGATCCGGTCAGGGATTTCGCACCGATCACGAAAGTCGCGGCGCTGCCGCTGATTCTCGTCGCGCATCCGTCGTTCCCGCCGAACAATACGAAGGACCTCATTTCATATGCGAAGAGCAAGCCGGGCCTGAATTACTCGTCATCGGGGCACGCGAGCACGCCGCATCTCGCGATGCTGTTGTTCGAGCAGCGAACCGGCACCCAGTTCACGCATATCGCGTACAAGGGCGGCGGCCAGGCCGTCATCGACGTGCTCGCGGGCCAGATTCCATTGCTCGCGACCGCGATTCCGACCGTGCAGGCGCATATCAAGGCGGGAAAACTGAAAGGTATCGCGCTGACGAGCGCAAAACGGCATGCGTCGCTGCCTGACGTCGGCACGTTCGCCGAAGCCGGCATTACGGGCTTCGATATTTCAGCGTGGTACGGATTGCTGGCGCCCGCGGGCACGCCCAAAGCGGTCGTCGGGCGCGTGCATGACGAGACCGTAAAAATACTCGCGACGCCCGAAATGAAAGACCGGTTTCAAAACACGCTCGGCGGCGATCCGGTCGGAAATACCCCCGAACAGTTTGCCGTAAATATCCGCTACGACATCGGACGCTGGGGCAAGATCGTCAAAGAGACCGGCATCAAGCTCGAGTAATCAGTCGGGGCGCGCGCCCGCCTCTTTCACCACGCGAGTCCATTTGGCAAGGTCGCGCTTCAAAGTCTCGGTGAATTCTTCCTTCGTGCTGCCCACGACTTCGCCGCCATCGGCGGCGATTCGCGCACGCATGTCCTCGGTGCGCAGGCTCGCAATGATGATGCCGTAGATCTTGTCCGTAATTTCCGGCGGCGTGCCGGCCGGCGCCATCACGCCGTACCACGTCGATGCTTCGTAGCCTGGAACGCCGGCTTCGGCGATCGTCGGCAGTTCGGGCACTGCGGCCGCGCGTTTGGCGGTCGTCACGCCAAGTGCTTTCAAGCGGCCGCTTTTGACCTGCGGCAGCGTCGGCGGCAGGTTCAGCAATCCCATCTCGACCTGACCGCCGATCACGCCAAGCGCTGCGGACGGCGCACCTTTGAACGGCACATGCACGACGTTGATGCCCGCAAGCAGGCGAAAGAGTTCACCGGACAAATGCGCGGAACTGCCGCTGCCGCCCGAACCGTACGACATCTGTCCCGGACGCGCTTTCGCGAGCGCCACGAGTTCGCGCACTGACTTGACCGGCAGCGATGGGTGCACGATCAGGATATTCGGCGCGACAGAAACGATCGTGATCGGCACAAAATCCCTCACCGGGTCCCAGGACAATTTCGTATACAGCGCCGGACTGACGGCGTGCGAACCCGCGCTTGCCATCACCAGCGTATAACCATCGGGCGGCGCTTTGGCCGCGAGTTCCGCCGCGATAGAACCGCCCGCGCCGGCGCGATTCTCGATGACGACGGATTGCCCGAAGGCCGCATTGAGTTTCTGGCCAACCAGACGCGCCGCGAGGTCGGGGCCGCTGCCCGCAGCGGCGGTGACAATGAATCGAACGGGTTTTACCGGATATTGCGCAGTGCTTTGCGCGTCTGCTGCGCTGGAGATAATGACTGCGAGGAGCCAGATGCGATGCATGTAATAGTTCTCAGGAAGCGAATTGTTATTCATACTAGCATCCCTTCACGCCCGACCATCGAACCATCCGGAGGAAACATCCCTTGAACACACGCCCTACTGCGCGTCTTCGCGCGCTCGTCAAACGCGGCAAATTTCTTGAATTGCCTGCAGCCTACGATCCGCTCACCGCACGCATCATCGAAGCCGCCGGCTTCAAGTCGATCTACAACGGCGGCTTCGTCACCGGCGGCATGTCTGCGATTTCAGAACCGCTGCTGACGATGACCGAGCAAATCGGCGTCGCGGCGAACATCGCGGCAACCGTCGACATTCCGGTGGTGATGGACGCGGGTGCCGGCTGGGGCGAACCGCTGCACACCATGCGCACAGTGCGCGAATGCATTCGCAACGGCATCGCCGGCGTGCACATCGAGGACCAGTTGTTTCCGAAGCGCGCGCATTATCACACTTACATCGCGCACAATATTCCGATCAACGAATACGTCGACAAGATTCGGCTCGCGTGCGAGCAGCGCGATCATACCGACCCGGATTTCGTAATCATCGCGCGCTCGGACGCGTGCCGTGAGCAGGGTTTCCAGGAAGCGGTCAAACGCGTGAATCGCGCAGCCGACGTCGGCGCCGACATGGGATTGATTTTCCCGCGTAGTGCGGCCGAGACAATCAAAACGCCGAAGGTCTGCAAGGTCCCGATGATTTATGTGCAAAGCCGCGGCAATCGGGATGGCCGCCCGCTTTACAGTTTCAAGCAACTCGAAGACATGGGCTATGCAGGCTGCATCGACGCGATTCTGGCGATCAATGTGCATTTCCACTACATGAGCCGCGCCATGCAGGAACTTAAAAAAACCGGCGACTACAAGGGCATGACCAACGACGAATGCGTGGCCGCGCGCCACGGCGTCGAAACGCTGATCGGACTTGACGACTACTACGCGATTGAGCGCGCGACGGTCGAGAAAGAGTACGCGCAAAAAAAGAAGAAGGCTAAATAGCGCCAGGCTTTAGCGCTGCTTGCCAAACGCGCGCGTCATGCGGCCCGGCGTGACGCGTAATTTCCAAACTCGCTGCGACGCCGGCGCTTGCCCATGCGCCGGTTATCTGCTCCAGCGCCAAGTTCCGCTATCAAGTCGAGCTTGCGAGCGAGGATGCGCGCGCCGATTTCCTGCATCTCGAGCCCGCTCTGCTGCATATTCGGGAACATCCGGTCTTCCTCTTCGCGCATATGACGCTCGATGTTTTCCCTGAGCACACGGACTTTTGCCGCGTACTTGTCATCGTCGATAAAACCGGCGGCAATCTGCCCGATTAACTGCTGCTCCATCGCGTGCTCGACTTTGGCCTGCTTGACGAGATCCGTATCATCGAGCTCCGCGCGCGCTTCGGGGTAAAAAATTTCCTGCTCCAGCGTCGCATGTATCGTCAATTCGGCGCACACCTGCCGCGCTATCCGTTCTGCTTCGTGCTTGAGGCCAGCGGCATGCGATCGGTTAAAGTCATCGAAAAGCTTCCTGATTTTGTCGTGATCGATGACGAGCAGTTCGATCGCGTCCGCGGAAGGGACGTATGCAATGCGCGTTGCAGGCATGTTAAGTTTCCTGTGCATTTGGTTGATTATTAGGCCGCTTTGACCTGCCGACCCGTCTAGCCCGCATCATCAATCTTATCTGGGTCAGGCTCCATAGGCGGGACGCCTCCATGCATGTAAGACGAATCCGATGCCGTCTCGACAACCGTACTCCGCAATGCAATAAATTCGCTCGCTCAGATCGTCAACAGGATTGTTGACACTTTAGTTGGCAATCCCTAGGATGCGGCATGATTAAACACCGCCCCGCGAGCGCACTGCTCCCCGAATTGCGCGAACGCATCGCACGGCACGCCCTGCCGCCCGGTACCAAGTTGCCGGAAAACGATCTCGCGCGCGAATTCGGCGTGTCGCGCGCCAAGGTTCGCGACGCCTTCGGCGTGCTCGAGCAATGCGGCCTGATTCAGCGCATTCCGAATCGCGGGGCTGTTGTCGCGCGACTCGATCTGTCGCAGGTGTTCGAAATTTATGCGGTGCGTGAAATGCTCGAGGGCCTGTGCGTGCGGCTCGCGGTCGAGCGCGCGAAGGCGCAATCATGGCAGGATCTGGTGCAGCTCTTCGGCCGCCCGATGGAAACCATCGTCAAGCGCGGCGAGTTCGAGGAATACATCGCGAACCTCGACCGGCTGCGCACGCGCACACTTGAAGCCGCGGGCAACAGCGTGCTCGCCGAAATGCTCGACAGCATCAACGACAAAACGCGCGAAATCCAGCGCCGCATCATTATCCTGCCAGGGCGCGCGGCCGAAGGCCTGCAACAGCATCGCGCGGTGCTCGCAGCCATGCGCAAAGGCGATGCGGCAAAAGCCGAGGATTTGCGCCGCGCCAACATCCGCAGCTCGCGCGAATATCTCGAGCGTTTTAAGAACTTCGTGCTCTGATGACCGCGGCAGATCCAGCGGCGGCGCGCCGCGGCCCCCTCGCCGGCTATCGCGTGCTCGAACTGGGCTCGACTGTCGCCGGTCCGTTCTGCGGCCGGCTCTTCGCCGATTTCGGCGCCGAAGTCATCAAGGTCGAAGCAGCGGACGGCGATCCCGTGCGCAGCATGGGCAAGCAATACCGCGACAAGTCGTTGTGGGCGGCGAGCATCTTCCGCAACAAATCGTTGATCAGCATCGACTTGCGCAAACCGCGCGGCCAGGAAGTGGTGCGTAAACTCGCGGCGCAGTGCGATTTTCTGATCGAAAATTTTCGCCCCGGTTCGCTCGAAGCTTGGGGACTCGGCTACGAAGCGCTGGCGGCGCTCAATCCCAAACTTATCATGGTCCGCATCAGCGGCTACGGCCAGACCGGCCCTTACCGCGAGCGTCCCGGCTACGGCGTCATCTGCGAAGCGGTCAGCGGCCTGCGGCATATCACGGGCGACCCCGACCGGCCGCCCGGCCGCATTGCGACGTCGACGACCGATTACATCACCGGCTTGTACGCGGCATTCGGTGCGATGGTTGCGCTGGTTGCGCGCCATAAAACCGGCAAGGGCCAGGTCATCGATGCGGCGCTGTATGAAGGCGCGTTCAGTTTCATGGAACCGCATGTGCCCGCGTTTGAAAAGCTTGGCACCGTTGCGATGCGCGCGGGCTCGCGCCTGCCCGGAAACGCGCCGAACAATCTCTATCCGACGGCTGACAACCAATACATTCATATCACTGCGGCGAGCGATGCTGTCTTTCGACGCATCACCAAGGCAATCGGGGAGCCGGCGCTTGCAACCGACGAGCGTTTCGCCACCGCTCTCGCCCGGGTAGAGAATGAAGATGCGATCGATGATGTCCTCACGCGTTGGACCATGCGTCACACGTGCGCCGAAGCGGAAGCGCTCATGCACAAGGCGGAGGTTCCCGCCGCGCGCATCTTTACGATTGCGGACATCTTCGCTGATCCGCACTACGCGGCGCGCGGCATGCTGGCAAAAGTTCCCGATGACGAACTCGGCAGCATAACGATGCCCGACGTCGTTCCGAAATTATCCGCAACGCCGGGGGCGATTCGCCACAGCGGGCGTCGCGTCGGCGAGGACACGCGCCAGGTATTGACCGAGCTTGCAGGATTGTCGGCGGACGAAATCTCGCAGCTCGAAGCGGAAAACATCATCAACTGCGGTGGCAAAACGGCGAAAGCATCGAAGGCGTAAACATGGCTCATGAAGATTTGTTGAAAGACCTCGCGCAGCGGCGCGCTAAAGCGCTGGCGATGGGCGGTGAACAGAAACTTGCCAAGCGCCGCGCCGCCGGCCTCCTCAATGCGCGCGAGCGCCTTGCTTACCTCTTCGACAAGGACACGTTTATCGAATCGGGACTTTTCGGCACGTCGGTCATGCCGGAGGCGCGCGACAAAAGTCCCGGCGACGGAAAGCTCACCGGTTACGGCAAGATCAACGGCCGCGAAGCCGCTTGCGTTGCGAACGACTTCACCGTCATGGGCGCGTCGTCGGCCGCGACCAACATGAAAAAAATCGGCCAGATGAAGCGCACTGCCATGTCGCGCGGCATGCCGCTGGTGTTTCTCGGCGAATCGTCCGGTGCGCGGCTGCCCGACAACATGGGCGCGCGCGGCATGGGGTCGCTGCTCGGGCAGGACCCGCATCAATATCTGCGCCAGCGCGAGTCGCCATGGGTGTCGGCGGCGCTCGGCCTCTGCTATGGCTCTTCAACCTGGTATTGCGTGCTTGCCGATTTCAACGTGATGCGCAAAGGCGCAATCATCGCGGTTTCGAGTTCGCTGCTCGCGTCGCTCGCAATGAATGATCCGGTGGACGCCGAGGAACTGGGCGGCTGGAAAGTCCACGCGGACATCACGGGCTTCGCCGACATGGTCGTCGATACCGACGAAGAAGCACTTGATGCCATCAAGACGTTTCTTTCGTACCTGCCAACGCATCACAACGAAGCGCCGCCGGTTAAAGCGGTGGCGCCTGGCTCCGGCGACAAAAGCGCGGATCTCATCGATCTGTTGCCGCAAAGCCGCACGCAGGTTTACGACATGCGCAAGATTCTGCGCACGATCGCCGACAACGACAGCTATTTCGAATTAAAGGCGCGTTTCGGCAAAGCGGCCGTCACCGCACTCGCGCGCCTCGGCGGCAAAACCGTCGGCTTCATCGCGAACAATCCGCTGTACAAAGGCGGCGCGCTCGATGCAGACGCGTGCGACAAGATTGTGAGCTTTCTCGTGCTGTGCGATTCGTACAATATTCCAATTGTGATGTTCGTCGACACCCCGGGATTCGCAATCGGCGTCGAAGCGGAACGCAAGCGCGCGCCGGGCAAAATCATGAACTTCATGAACGCGCTCGCGCTTGTCACGGTACCGAAACTGACGGTACTCGTGCGCAAAAGCTACGGTCAGGCGTACATCAATATGGGCGGCGGCCGCAATTCCGACGAGTTCGTCGCGTGGCCGACGGCCGAAGTGAGTTTCATGGACCCGAATTACGCCGTAACCGTCGTGCATGGCCTGAAGCCCGGCGATCCGGGTTTCGATGAGAAGCTGGCCGGCATGCAGAAAGATAACTCAGTCTACGACATCGCGTCGATCTACGCCGTGCAGGATGTCATCCGTCCGGACCAGACGCGCGATTACCTGATTCGCATGCTCGACGTGCATCAACTGCGCAAAAGCAATGGCGTCGGCAAACACCTGCTGTCATCGTGGCCTACAAGCTTTTAAAGCCATCACCGCAAAGGACGCAAAGGACGCGAAGGAAAAACCAAAGCAAGAAAAAATTGAATTTAGAATCCCTCGGACCGTAGTGAAGCGAAAGTCGCTCTTTCGTCTGGAGTCCCGTTCCCACTGGAATGACGAGCCTGGTTTTCCTTTGCGTCCTTCGCGTCCTTGGCGGTCCAAGATCCTTTTTAAGTGGAAAAAAATGAGCTGGAAATCCGAAGCCGACGAACTCAAGCACCGCCATGACTACGCCGAAGCGCTCGGCGGCGAAGCGGCGATCGCCCGCCATCATGCGCAAAACCGCCTGACGGTACGCGAACGTATCGGCGGCCTGCTCGATGCCGGTTCATTTCAGGAAGTGGGCAAGCTCACGGGCAGCGCATCGTATAAGGACGGCAAGCTTGAAAACGTGACGCCCGCCCCCTACGTCATGGGACTCGGCATGATCGACGGCCGCCAGGTCGCCATCGGCGGCGAAGATTTCACGGTGCGCGGCGGCACGAGCTGGGGCGGCACGCGACGCAAAGGCGGCCAGGGCGGCTTCGTCGAAGACCTCGCGCATGAATACCGGATTCCGCTGATCAATTTGATCGATGGCGCGGGCGGCAGCGTTACCTCTGCGCAAAAACGCGGCTATACCGTGTTTCCCGGCATTCACGGTTTCGAGCGCTCGGTCGAATTGCTGGGCGAAGTACCGGTCATCAGCGCGGTATTGGGTACTGCCGCGGGCGGTCCCGCGGGGCGCGCAATTCTTTCTCACTGGTCGGTCATGGTGAAGGGCTCGAGCCAGATTTTTGCCGCGGGGCCGCCAGTGGTCGAACGCTCGCTCGGCGAAAAAGTCGACAAGGAAGTTTTGGGCGGCGCGCATATCGCGGTCGACCTCGCCGGCACCGTCGACAACGTCGTCGCCAACGAAATGGATTGCTTCGCCGCCATTAAAAAGTTTCTGTCGTACCTGCCGCAGAACGTCTGGCAACTGCCGCCGGCGCTGCCCTGCGCCGATCCGGTCGACCGGCGCGACGAAAGCCTGCTGTCGATTGTGCCGCGCGAACGGCGGCAGGCGTACAACATGAAGAAACTCGTCGCGACCATCGTCGACCGCGACTCGATGTTTGAAATCCAGCCGTCGTTCGGTCGCTCCGTCATCACCAGCCTTGCGCGCATGGATGGCAAGGTCGTCGGCATCATCGCCAACAATCCGATGGTGTACGGCGGCGCGATGGATGTGAAGGCCGCACGCAAGCAAACGCACTTCATGGAAATGTGCGACACGTTTCACATACCGCTGATCTTCTTTGTCGACGTTCCCGGCTTTATGGTCGGCACGCAGGCCGAAGCGGCTGCGACATTGCGCGAAGGCATGCGCACAGTCTACGTCGGGCTGCAGCTTACGGTGCCGATGCTGACCGTCGTTATTCGCAAGTGTTACGGCATGGCCGGGATGGGCACGACCGACAAGAACGGCCTCGACTTGAAGATCGCGTGGCCGTCGGCGGAATGGGGTTCATTGCCGGTCGAAGGCGGCGTCGCGGCGGCTTATCGACGCGAAATCAATGCGGCCCCCGATCCCGCCGTGCGCGTGCAGGAGATCGAAGCCGAACTGCGTAAATTTGCTTCACCGGTCCTGACCGCGGAAGCGTTCGCGGTCGAAGACGTGATTGACCCGCGCGACACCCGTACGTACTTGTGCCGGTTCATTAATGCAATGCAGGGAAAGCTCGCGACCACGGTGGGGCCGAAGCGCAAAAGCGGCGTCCGACCGTAACGAAGCTTATGCTAGGCTGGAAACATAATTATTAACTGGAGGAGATACATGCGCATCACAAGGACGTTGTTCGTGCTGATCGTTGCAGCCGTCGGTTTGCTGGCGATTCCATCCAAGGCCGCCGAGGTCAGCGAATTCAAAATCGCCGAGCAATTCGGTATCGGCTACCTGCCGCTCACGATCATGAAGGCCAATGGCATCGTCGAGAAACATCTGAAGATCGCCGGTCTCGCCGACACCAAGGTCGTGTGGTCGGTGCTTGCCTCGGGCCAGCCGATGAACGATGCGCTGCTCTCCGGCAGCCTGCATGTTGCATCGGGCGGCCTCGCGCCTTTTTTGATTATCTGGGACCGCACACGCGGTGGCCTAAACGTGAAAGCGGTCGCCGCGCTCGCCTCCATGCCGATGTATCTCGTCACCAATAATGCCGCTGTGAAGTCGATCCGAGATTTCACCGACAAGGATCGTATCTCCATGGCTGGCGCGGGCCAGTCGATTCAGACTGTCATCCTGCAAATGGCGGCGGCAAAAGAATTCGGCGAGGCAAACTACAACAAGTACAGCACGCTCTATCGCAATCTCTCGCATCCCGACGGTCTCGCCGCGTTCCTGTCCGCCACGGAAATTACCGGCTATTTCTCCTCGCCGCCGTTCCAGTATCAGGCGCTTGAAAAGCCGGGGGTGCGCAGAATCCTAAATTCTTACGACATCACCGGCGGTCCCGCGAGTTTTCTCGTCGCCTGGGCGACCGGCAAGTTTCACGATGAAAATCCGAAAACGTACCAGGCGTTTTTCAATGCCTACAAAGAAGCGACCGATTACATCAACGCGAACAAGCGCACGGCCGCCGAGATCTACGTCAGGATGACGAAGGACAAGAGCGGCGTCGACGCAATCGAAAAAATGCTTAACGATCCTGAAATCCGCATCACGATGACGCCCGAGCAGACGGTGCCGATCGCGAATTTCATGAACAAGACCGGCACGCTCAAGAACAAGCCTGCGTCATGGAAAGACCTGTATTTTCCGGAACTGCATAACCTGCCTGGAAGCTAGGGGACTCGCGTCGTGGATCAATTCGAAAAGCTGCGCGAATGGATCGGCAAAACCGAGACGCGCACCGATAACGTCGCTGCATGGCCGGTAGCGGCGCTTGCAGCGACGCTCGACCGCAACGATCCGTCGCCGAGAATCGGCGACGAACTGCCGCCCGCATGGCACTGGCTGTATTTTCTGGATGCGAAGCCGGCGAGCGAACTCGGCCCTGATGGACACCCGAAACGCGGCGGATTTCTGCCGCCAGTACCGTTGCCGCGCCGCATGTGGGCGGGCGGTCGCGTTGAATTTATAAATCCGCTGCGAATCGGCGACGAGATCCGCCGCGACTCGGAAATCCTGAGCGTCGAACCTAAGCACGGCCGCAGCGGCAGCCTCGTCTTCGTGACGGTGCGTCATACGATCAGCGCCGCAGGTACGGTAGCGGTACGCGAAGAACACGACATTGTTTACCGCGATGCCGCTAAGGCCGGCGACCCACCGCCTGCGGGCAAGCCGGCGCCGACAACGGCGGCATGGCAACGCAGCCTCAGTGGCGATCCGGTTTTGCTGTTCCGGTATTCGGCGCTCACATTCAACGGCCACCGCATTCACTACGATCTTGATTACGTCAAACACGAAGAACATTACCCCGGCTTGATCGTGCATGGCCCGCTGCAGACAACCTTGTTGCTCGACTTGTGCCGGCGTCACGCGTCGCGTCCAGTCAAAAAACTCGACTACCGCGCGCTGCATCCCATCTTTCATAGCGAGCACTTCACGGTCAACGGCAATCCCGCGGCTGACGGCAACAGCGCCGAAGTCTGGACCGCCAACGGCGCGGGCCATCTGGCGATGGCCGGTACCGCGCATTTCTGACGCCGCGCGGACAAGAGTAAAGTAGCGGTTCGCGCTTCGCCACCTCGTCCGCGCTTTATAAGGACGCTCCATGGACGCTCCCGTTTCTGCTTCAAAACCGAGATCGCTGGGCGCACTCGCCGGCACCGCCGGTTTCGCGCTGGCGTCACTAACCGGTTTCGTCGCCCTGTTCGCCGGTCTCGGCACGCGCTGGGGATGGTGGGACTATCGCACCGGCTTTTCGATCCTGACGGTTGCGGTCTGGAGCGGATTGATCGCAGCAGCCATTTCGGTGGTCGCCATTGCGAACGCCCTGCGCCATGGGCCGCGCCGCGCGCTGATATTCGGCATCCACGGCCTCATCATCGGCGCGCTCGTGTTCGGCGTGCCATGGTTTGTCGTGCACGAGGGCCGCAAGCTGCCGCCGATTCACGACATCACGACCGACACGGAAGACCCGCCTGCATTTGTCGCCGTGCTGCCGCTGCGCAAGGACTCGCCCAATACCGTCGAGTACGGCGGTGCTGAACTGGCCGCGCAACAGAAAAAAGGCTATCCGGACCTGGGGCCGGCAACCTTGCCGATGCCGCCGCGAGCCGCATTCGAACTCGCGCTCGATGTCGCGCGCCGCTCGGGCTGGGAAATCGTGGCTGCGGCAGCCGGCGACAATCGCATCGAGGCAACCGCGACAACCGACTGGTTCGGTTTCAAGGATGACATCGTGATTCGCATCAAGCCGAAAGACGCCGGCAGCCGCGTCGACGTGCGCTCCGTATCGCGCGTCGGGCGCAGCGATCTTGGCACCAACGCGCGGCGCATTCGCGAATTTCTGCGCCAGTTGACCGCCGGCAAAACGAATCCGTAAAAACTCAGCCGCCCGGCTCGCGTTCCGGCGTCGCACCGATTTTGTGGATGCTGAGATCTGAGCCCTGGAATTCCTGCTCCGCGTCCAGCCTGATGCCGAACATCAGCTTCAATACCCCGTACACCAGCAAGCCGCCCGCAACTGCGATGGCAATTCCCAGCAGAGTGCCGAGCGCCTGCGCTTCGAATGTCACGCCGCCGAGCCCGCCCATGCTCTTCAAGCCGAAGATGCCGGCTGCAATGCCGCCCCACGCGCCGCACAGGCCGTGCAACGGCCACACGCCCAGCACGTCGTCGATCTTCCATCGATTCTGGGTGACGGTAAACATCACGACGAACAACGCGCCCGCAATGCCGCCGGTCGCAAGCGCGCCTATCGGATGCATGATGTCCGAGCCTGCACAAATCGCGACGAGCCCGGCGAGCGGTCCGTTGTGAACGAAGCCCGGGTCGTTGCGCCCCGCCACGAGCGCCGCGAGCGTGCCGCCCGCCATCGCCATCAGCGAATTGACGGCGACGAGCCCGCTGATCTTGTCGATCGTTTGCGCCGACATCACGTTAAACCCGAACCAGCCGACCGACAGAATCCATGCCCCGAGCGCGAGGAAAGGAATGCTTGACGGCGGGTGCGCGCTGATGCGGCCGTCCTTCGAATATCGACCGCTGCGCGCGCCCAAAAGCAGCACCGCCATCAAAGCGATCCAGCCGCCAACTGCGTGGACGACAATCGATCCGGCGAAATCGTGAAACTTGGCGCCGGCGCTCGCCTCCAGCCAGGCCTGCACGCCGTATTTGTCATTCCAAGCTATGCCTTCAAAAAACGGATACACGAAACCGACGAGCAGGAACGTAGCCGCGAGTTGCGGACTGAATTTAGCGCGTTCGGCAATGCCGCCGGAGACGATCGCCGGCACTGCGGCCGCAAACGTCAGCAGGAAGAAAAATTTAACGAGTTCGTAACCGCTTTTTTCCGCCAGCTGGTCAGCACTGCCCAGAAAATTGGCACCGTAAGCGAGCGTATAGCCGATAAAAAAAT
Organism: Betaproteobacteria bacterium; assembly: GCA_028292435.1. Lineage (GTDB taxonomy): Bacteria > Pseudomonadota > Gammaproteobacteria > Burkholderiales > SG8-41 > PALSA-1004. The sequence goes on along the minus strand of JAQGMI010000028.1, from coordinate 31,369 downwards.
ATGCAATCGTCGAGATCGCAAAATCGCACAGAATTTTGACGAGTGCATTGACCTGGCTCTTGCGGCGCACAGTGCCAAGTTCGAGAAACGCAAACCCCGAATGCATCGCCAGCACCATGACCGCGCCAAGCAGTATGAAGAGAACGTCGCTGCCGTTTTTTAGATTGTCCATGTATCCCCCCTGAAAAAACCCGCTGAATGAAGCAATTGTTATTCCAAAATTACAAGTGACTGTATAAATGCGATATTGGTATTTTTCAGTCAAAAACGATAACGATTTTGCACGATGATGGTGCAGCACTCTATTTATTCGCACTTTCTGTGGGCATTTTCAGGGGATTTGCCTGAATCGCCTAATCACTTGGCATCGAACCGCGGGCTTTACCGTAAGTGATTGAGTCGGCTACGGAATGCGGTTATATTCGCGGACATGACCGAAAGCGCCGTGAAACCGGTTAAGCCCGCCGCCCCCGCCTCGAAGTCCGGCCAAGGGCCACTGACGCTCGACGGCGTGCTGACCGAACTGGTCACCGACAAGCTGGTTACCAAGGAAGACGCCGACAAGCTTGCAAACGAGCGGCGCCATCATCGCAACGACCAGCACCCGCTCGTCATTCTCAGCGAGCAGAAATTTAAAGACCCGCGCCACGCCAAGAAGCTGCTGACACTTGATGCGCTCGCCGAATGGCTGGCGGGCAACGTTGGCATGCCTTATATGCATATCGATCCGTTCAAGATCGATTTCGCCGCCGTCACCAAGCTTATGTCCACCGCGTATGCGCAGCGATTCCGCATCCTGCCGGTGGGCGTGACGACGCGCGAAGCCACCATCGCGACCTGCGAACCCTATGTGCGCGACTGGGAAGAGAACCTCAAACAGGTGCTGCGGCTCGATATCAAGCGCGTCATCGCCAATCCGCTCGATATCCAGAATTACATCGTCGAATTCTTCAATCTTGCGAAGTCGGTCAAGTTCGCAACTGAAAAAGACAAAGGCGCGTACAGCAGCATCGGCAATTTCGAGCAGCTCGTTCAGCTCGGCAAAAGCGGCAAGCTCGACGCCAACGACCAGCACGTCGTCGTCATTTGCGACTGGTTGTTTACCTACGCGTTCGAGCAGCGCGCAAGCGACATCCATCTCGAGCCGCGGCGCGATGCCGGCAACGTGCGCTTTCGCATCGACGGTGTGCTGCACGACGTTTACCGGATACCGACCCCGGTTCTCGCCGCGATGACAAGCCGCATCAAGCTGCTCGGCCGCATGGACGTGATTGAAAAACGCCGCCCGCAGGACGGCCGCATCAAGACGGTGACACCCGAAGGCGGCGAGGTCGAACTGCGGCTGTCGACGATGCCGACCGCGTTTGGCGAAAAACTCGTGATGCGGATTTTCAATCCCGACGTGCTGGTCAAGGATTTCAGCGAGCTAGGTTTTAACGACGAAGATCTGAAAAAATGGAGCGGCATGCTCGCCAAGCCGCACGGCATCGTGCTCGTGACGGGGCCGACCGGTTCGGGCAAAACGACAACGCTCTACTCGAGCATGAAAACGCTCGCGACCCCGGAAGTGAACGTCTGCACGGTCGAAGACCCGATCGAAATGGTCGAACCGCAGTTCAACCAGATGCAGGTGGTGCAAAATCTCGGCGTCGACTTCGCTTCCGGCATCCGCACGCTGATGCGCCAGGATCCCGACGTAATCATGGTCGGCGAGATTCGCGATCTCGAAACGGCCGAGATGGCGATTCAGGCGGCGCTGACCGGCCACCTCGTGATGTCGACGCTGCACACCAACGACGCACCTTCCACGATCACGCGGTTACTCGATCTCGGCGTGCCGTCTTACCTGCTTACGTCAACCGTGCTGGGTGTGATGGCGCAACGGCTGGTGCGGGTGCTCTGCCCCGCATGCAAGGAGGCAGCGCCGCTCGAAGATTCGGCGTGGGAACTCCTGGTTGCACCATGGAAAGCGCAGAAGCCCGACAAGACGTATATCGCTAAAGGCTGCCTCGACTGCCGGATGACCGGCTACGTCGGCCGCATTGGCATCTATGAAATCATGGTGCTCAACAATGAGATTCGCAACATGATCAACGACAAGACCGACATGGACCGGCTGCGCGAAGTGTCCTATCGCGAAGGCGTAAAACCGCTGCGCATCAGCGGCGCGATGAAAGTTGCTGCCGGCGTGACGACGGTCGATGAAGTGATGAAAGTCGCACCGCCCATGCAGGACCGGCGCGCAATGCCGAGGTAGGTTCGGGATTCGGGCAATCTGCCCTCAATGCCCTTTGCTCAACTGCCGCATGCCGCGGTCGAGTCCCGAGATCGTCAACGGAAACATCCGATCGCCGATCAATTCGCGCGTCACGCGGATCGACTCGTGATAATCCCACACCGATTCCGGCTGCGGGTTGAGCCAAATCGTATCCTTGTAAACCGACAGCACGCGCTGCATCCATAAAGCGCCCGGCTCCGGGTTGGTGTGCTCGACGCTGCCGCCCGGATACGTAATCTCGTACGGACTCATTGTCGCGTCGCCGACGAAAATGACCTTATAGTCGTGCGGGTACTTGTGCAGCACGTCCCAGGTCTGCATGCGTTCGGTCGAGCGGCGCCGGTTGTCCCTCCACACGCGCTCGTACAGGAAATTATGAAAATAAAAATATTCGAGATGTTTGAATTCAGTACGCGCCGCGGAAAACAGCTGCTCGCACACCGCGATGTGGTCATCCATCGAGCCGCCGATATCGAAAAACAGCAGCACTTTCACGCTGTTGTGGCGCTCCGGCACCATCTTGATGTCGAGGAAGCCCGCGTTCCTCGCGGTCGAGCGGATCGTATCGTCGAGGTCGAGTTCTTCGGGATTGCCTTCGCGCGCGAACTTGCGCAGGCGTTTCAACGCGACCTTGATGTTGCGGGTGCCGAGTTCGACTGAATCGTCGAGGTTCTTGAATTCGCGCTGGTCCCACACCTTGACCGCGCGGCGGTTGCGCGACTCATGCTGTCCGATGCGGATGCCTTCCGGGTTATAGCCATAGGCGCCGAATGGACTCGTGCCGCCGGTACCTATCCATTTGTTACCGCCCTGGTGACGGCCTTTCTGCTCTTCGAGGCGCTTCTTCAGCGTCTCCATCAATTTGTCCCAGCCGCCGAGTGATTCGATCAGCTTTTTTTCTTCTTCGGTCAGGTGCTTCTCGGCAAGCTTTCTCAGCCACTCTTCCGGAATCAGCGCCGTTGCGCCCTCGGGCAGCTCGGTGATGCCTTTGAAGTACGCCCCGAAAGCGCGGTCGAACTTGTCGTAATTCGATTCGTCTTTGACGAGACAAGCGCGCGACAGATAATAAAAATCATCGATGCTGCCGGTGATCACGCGCTTGTCGAGCGCTTCGAGCAGCGTCAGGAACTCGCGCACCGACACCGGCAAGCCGCCCTGCTTCAGTTGCAGAAAGAATTCGATCAGCATTTGGCGTGAGGCGTCGGCTTAACGCTCAAAGATTGAAGGACGGCGCGCTTGCGGCCAATTCGGCGCACCGCCGTAACCTGACGCCATTGCTTGAGCTTTTCTGTGAAGGACATGGTGTTCGCGGGGCTTGACGATGGCAGCACGACCGTCTCGAAACCCCATTCAACGAACAGCGGCTCCATCTTTCCGGATGTCTTGCCGTTAAAGCAGACGCGGCGCAATTGCTTCGCAACTTTCGTTACGCGCTCGAAGTCGTTGTGCCGCGCCTCGCGGATGTTTGCGTCGAGACTGCCCGGCCGCACGCAGCTATCGATAATGTCCCACAGGCCGATGCCGTGCTCGAGCAAAGTCTCCAGGCGCCGTTCATAATCCATTTCCGGCAGGCGCTCGCCGATTACCGTGCCGACGAGCCGCCAGAAATGATTTTGGGGGTGACCGTAGTACTGGCTTTTTTTGAGCGACGCCACACCTGGAAAACTGCCGAGGATCAGCGTCTCCACGCGCGCGTCGATAACGGGCGGGAATCCCCGGGCCGTCTTAATCATGGCAACGCTTCACAAGCATGTTGTAACCGCCGGATGAACGCTCAAATCGCCTTACCCGGGCTTGCGCCGCGACATAAATACAAGGCGTTCAAACAGATGCACATCCTGCTCGTTCTTCAGCAGTGCGCCGTGCAACGGCGGGATAATTTTGTGCTGATCCCGGCTCGTCAATACTTCGGGCGGGATGTCTTCGGCCATCAGTAATTTGAGCCATTCGAGCAGTTCCGAAGTCGACGGCTTCTTTTTCAGGCCCGGCACATCGCGGATTTCGAAAAACGCTTCAAGCGCTTCCTTGAGCAATGCCTTTTTAAGACCCGGGAAATGCACGCCGACGATTTTCTCCATCGTTTCCTTGTCCGGAAAGCGGATGTAGTGAAAAAAGCAGCGCCGCAAAAATGCGTCCGGCAATTCTTTTTCATTGTTGCTCGTGATGATGACGAGCGGCCGGTGCCGCGCCTTGATGAGTTGCTGCGTTTCGTAAACGTAAAACTCCATGCGATCGAGCTCGCGCAGAAGATCGTTCGGAAATTCGATGTCGGCCTTGTCGACCTCGTCGATCAGCAGTACCGACTGCGCCTCGGCGTCGAATGCATTCCACAGCATGCCGCGCACGATGTAATTTGCAATGTCGTTCACTTTCGGGTCGCCCAACTGCGAGTCGCGCAGCCGCGACACCGCGTCGTATTCGTACAAACCGTGCTGCGCTTTGGTCGTCGATTTGATGTGCCATTCGTAAAGCGGCCGCTTGAGTGCCTTGGCGACTTCGACCGCCAGCATCGTTTTACCGGTGCCGGGTTCGCCCTTGATGAGCAGCGGCCGCTCGAGCGTGATCGCCGCGTTGACCGCCATCATGAGTTCCTGCGTGGCGACGTAGTTCTCGGTGCCTTCGAATCGAAACATCTCTGGATAAACCTCAGGTGATTTGACGCGTCCGCCGGAACCATCAAGCGCGTAGAACTGCGCTTCATGCTTCGATTTGAACGTGCGGTAGTTAATTATAAGATATCGTCAGGGTTAAAATTCACTTTGATTACGCTTGAGGAGATAGCGATGCATATTGACGGCGGATGCCACTGCGGCTTCATCACCTACGAAGCAGAGGTCGATCCTGACAAGGTCACCATCTGCCATTGCACCGATTGCCAGACGCTGACGGGTTCGGTATATCGCGTCACCGTGCCCGCGCCCAAGGACGGATTCAAACTGTTGACCGGGCGTCCGAAGATTTACGTGAAAACGGCGGAGAGCGGCGTTCGCCGCGCGCACGGATTCTGTCCCGAGTGCGGTACGCCGATCTATGCAACCGCAGTCACCGATCCGCAGGTTTACGGCGTGCGCGTGGGCACTGCCCGCCAGCGCGCTCAACTGAGCCCGAAGCGTCAAACCTGGTGTGATTCGGCGCTCGAGTGGGCAATCGACATTAACGGCCTGCCGCGAAGCGCCAAAGGCGCCGCTTGAGATAGCGGCAATACTGCTCGCGATTCTATTTCGCGAGATCGTCAAGCCGGTCGATGTCATGCAGCACGCCCGGATCGCCGCACTCGATCACTACCAGCTCGTTTTTATGCGCGGCGATGATATCGCGCGCGCCGGCATCGCCGCCCAGCGCGATCAACTGGCTGCCGAAACGCTTGCCCCAGCCAACCGGATGCCCGCGCTGACCGAGATACGTCGGCGCAACGAGTTCACGGCCCGCAGCAAGCTCGCGCACGACCATCGTAATCGTGTCGCTTTTGATTCCGGGCATGTCGGCAAGCGCGACGATCCAGCCATCGGCGCTGCGCCGCTGTGCAACACCATGCGCGAGACTGGCGCCCATGCCGCGAGCGGCGTCAGCAAACATCGTCACCTGGCAGCCCTCCTGCTCGAGCACATCGGCGAGCGGAAAATCGCCGTGCTTGACCACCGCGACAACGTCAAGTCCCGCCGCAATCAGATTACGCGCCGCACGGGCGCCGATCGCGACACCATCGGACAAGGGATGGAGCAGTTTGTCGCCGCCGAAACGCGAGCCCGCGCCGGCAGCCAGAAGTATTGCGGTGATTTCCAAGAGGCGTTCCAGAGGATTGGGTCTAAGGCATTATAATTAGGTTCACGTTATACGAGCGGACGTCATGACGCCGCTCAATACCGTCCTCCCTCTACGGAATCCGCAGATGCCCAGACTCGCCGCCAACTTGACGATGCTTTTTAACGAAGTCGATTTCCTGGACCGCTTCGCTGCGGCTGCGAAAGCCGGCTTCAAAGGCGTCGAATACCTGTTTCCATACGATTACGACAAAAACGTGCTCAAGCAAAAACTCGCCGAGCATAACTTGACGCAGGTACTGCACAATCTGCCCGCCGGCAATTGGGCGGCCGGCGAACGCGGTATCGGCTGCCATCCCGACCGCGTCGGCGAATTTGAGACCGGCGTCGATAAAGCCATCGATTACGCAACGGCGCTTGGCTGCAAGCAGGTGAACTGCCTCGCCGGCGTGCGGCCTTCGGGCCTCGATCCGCTCGAAGCGCGCGAGACCTTCGTCAAAAACCTGCAATTTGCGGCGGCGCGGCTCAAGGCCGCCGGCATCAAGCTCCTGATCGAAGCGATCAATACGCGCGACATTCCGGGCTTCTTTTTGTGCAATACGCAGCAGGCAGTCGATATCATCACAGCGGTCGGCTCGGACAACTTGTTCGTGCAGTACGACATTTATCACATGCAGATCATGGAAGGCGATCTCGCGCCGACTATCGAGAAAAACCTGAAGCTGATTCCGCATATGCAGCTCGCGGACACGCCGGGCCGGCATGAACCCGGCACCGGCGAAATCAACTACGGCTATCTGCTGCCGCATATCGACAAGCTTGGCTATCAGGGCTGGATCGGCTGTGAGTACAAGCCGGCGGGAAAAACGGTCGACGGCCTTGGCTGGACCAAGCCGTACATCAACAATTAATCACCGGAGGAGCATGCAATGAGCAACATCGGATTCATCGGTCTCGGCATCATGGGCAAACCCATGGCCGCGAATCTCATCAAGGGCGGACATAAGCTGTTTCTCAATTCGCGCAGCAGCGTGCCGGCCGAACTCACCGCAGCGGGCGGCACTGCGTGCGCGAACGCCCAAGAAGTCGCGCAGAAATCCGACATCGTCATTGTCATGGTCCCCGATACGCCGGACGTCGAGAAAGTGCTGTTCGGTGCGAACGGCGTCGCCGAAGGCCTCTCCAAAGGCAAGATCGTGGTCGACATGAGCTCGATCTCGCCGATCGAAACCAAAAACTACGCGAAGCGCATCAACGGGCTCGGCTGCGAATATCTGGATGCGCCGGTATCCGGCGGCGAAGTGGGTGCTAAAAATGCCGCCCTCACCATCATGATCGGCGGCCCGCAATCGGCGTTCGATAAGGTGAAACCCCTGTTCGAACTGATGGGCAAAAACATCACATTGGTCGGCGGCAACGGCGACGGACAAACCTGCAAAGTCTGCAATCAGATTATCGTTGCACTCAACATCGAAGCGGTCAGCGAAGCTTTGGTGTTTGCGTCCAAGGCTGGCGCGGATCCGGCCAAAGTTCGCCAGGCGCTGATGGGCGGTTTCGCGGCTTCACGCATTCTCGAAGTGCACGGCGAACGCATGATCAAGCGCACGTTCGATCCCGGTTTCCGCATCGAGCTGCACCAGAAAGACCTGTCGCTTGCACTGGCCGGCGCGCGCGCGCTTGGCGTTTCATTGCCCAATACCGCGACCGCACAGGAACTTTTCAATTCGTGCAGCGCGAACGGCGGCGCCAAGTGGGACCACTCTGCCATGGTCAAGGCGCTCGAGCGCATGGCGAATCACGACGTGGCGAAATAACCCACCGCAGTTACCGCGGTCATGAACCAGCCCGCGCATCCATCGTCGCTCAAGAAGCCATTGCCCGGCGCATTGCTTGATGCATTGCGGGCGCTCGCCGGCGACCGCGTCAGCACCTCGGATGCGGTGCGCGCGCATCATGGCAAAGACGAATCCGCGCACCCGCACGCGCTGCCGGATGCCGTTGTTTACGCGCAAACCACCGAAGAAATTTCAGCCATCGTCAAATTGTGCGCGCAACACCAGGTGCCGCTGATTCCATTTGGCGCCGGCAGCTCGGTTGAAGGCCACGTGCTGGCGATCCACGGCGGGATCGCGCTGGATCTCACGCGCATGAACAAGGTGCTCGCCGTCAACGCCGACGATCTCGATGCAATCGTGGAGGCCGGCGTCACGCGCAAGCAACTGAACCGCGAACTTCACGACACCGGATTGTTTTTTCCGATTGATCCCGGCGCCGATGCGACGATCGCCGGCATGGCTGCGACTCGTGCCTCGGGCACCAATGCCGTTCGCTATGGCACGATGCGCGACAACGTGATGGGACTCACCGTCGTGCTCGCTGACGGCCGCGTGATCCGCACCGGCGGACGCGCGCGCAAGTCCTCCGCCGGCTACGATCTCACCCGGCTCTTCGTCGGCAGCGAAGGCACGCTCGGCGTCATTACCGAAGTGACGGTGCGTCTGCACCCGCAGCCTGAAGCGGTGTCCGCCGCGATTTGCATGTTCCCGACCGCCGATCAAGCCGTGCGCACTGTAATCGAAACGATCCAGATGGGCGTGCCGGTCGCCCGCTGCGAATTCCTGGACGCGCTGACCATCAAGGCGGTCAATCGTTACAGCAAGCTCACATTGCGCGAGGTGCCGATGCTGCTGTGCGAATTTCACGGCACCCAGGGCAGCGTCGAAGAACAGGCCCGAACCGTACAGGCGATCGCCAGCGACAACGGCGGCCTCGATTTCGAATGGTCAACTAAACAGGAAGAGCGGACGCGGCTGTGGCAGGCGCGGCACGACGCGTACCTTGCATGCATGCAGCTTCGCCCTGGCAACCGCGGGGTCGCGACCGACGTGTGCGTGCCGGTTTCGCGTCTCGCCGAATGCATTGCGGAAACCAACGAAGATATCGCCAAAGCGTCGATGCCAATTGCCTTATTCGGTCACGTCGGCGACGGCAATTTTCATCTCGTGATACTGGTGGACCCTGCTAACGCAAACGATCTTGCGGAAGCCGAAACGATCAATCACCGCTGCGTCATGCGCGCGCTTGCAATGGGCGGCACGTCGACGGGGGAACACGGGATTGGCATCGGCAAGCTCGACTTCCTGGACGCCGAGCACGGCGACGCGGTAACGGTGATGCGGTCGATCAAGCAGGCGCTGGATCCGCATAACCTGCTTAATCCCGGGAAAGTCCTCCGCGTCTAGTTCTGCATTGCGGCGATCGCGGCGTCGCCTACACCGTATCCACGAGCAAGTGCCAGGAAACCTGTGGATGATGGCTCGCCGCCGTTCGAAAGACGTCTTTCCACCACTCGTTCGGCCGAATAGTCGTGTGCGCATTCTCGCCATTCGGCAACGTCGTCAGCGCCGGGTAGCAGGCGACGTTGGCGAATACAAAGCGATTGGCGTAGCCGAACATCTCGGCGACTATCCACGGGATATCCTCTTCGCAGCAATGCTCGAGCACGTCGGTTGAGACGACGCCGTCGAACTTGCCTTCCGGCACTTTCCAAAAACGTTCGACGCAGGGATCGTAGCAATGCACTTCGTCGACGTCCCAGTAGTCGAGGATGCCGTCGCGCATGCCGATACCCGGAATTTCAACCGTCGGCAGGTCGTATTGATAGCCTTTGCCGCAACCGTAATCGAGAATCGTGCGCGCGCCGTTCTTGTCTATGAGTTCCTTGATGCGCCGGGTATGCGGCAGCATGCTGATGCCGGGATAAGTTTCTTGCGGCGTCAAACCGAGATGCACTTCGCCCTTGCTATGCAATTCACGATACAGCGCGACCATGCGCCGGTAGTTGTCGCTGGGATTTTCTCGGTTGAAAGACATAGGTCCCTGGATGACGCCGGATTAACGGCTCGATGCTGTTGCGTGATGCATCATCATAGCAGCGCTCAAATACCGTCGCTACCTACTCGCCTTTGAACTGTGGCTTGCGCTTCGCGGCGAATGCAGCGCGGCCCTCGGCATAATCGGCGCTTTTAAAACAGGTATCGATCATCGCCTGCGCGCGATTGAGGTCGCGCTGCGCGGGCGCTTTTTCATACTCGAGGAACGCGCGCTTCAATGCGGCAAGTGTCAGCGGCGCGTTATCGGCGATCGTTTGCGCATACGCCGTCGTTTCGGCCTCAAGCTCCGCCAGCGCTATTACCCGGTGCACGAGTCCGAGCCGCAATGCCTCCTCGGCGTTCATGCGCCGACCCGACATGAAGAGATCGCGCGCACGCATGAACCCCATGACGCGGCCGAAGCGCAGGATGCCTTCATGGCCATAGCCGAGACCGAGCTTGCCTGCAGGCACCGCGAACACCGCATTGTCCGAGCAGAACCGCACGTCGCAACTCGTGGCGAAATCGAGGCCGCCGCCGATGCAATAACCGCGGATCATCGCGATCGTCGGCTTGATGCATTCGTACACGGCGTTGTACGAACGCTCGTTGACGTCGTTGTAATGGCGGTTTTTCTGCGGATCGGCGCGCACCGATTCAAATCCGGAAATGTCGGAACCCGCGGCGAACGCTTTTCCACCGGCACCCGCGAGAACCACCAAGCGCACGTCCGGGTCATTCTCGAAAGCGCGCATGACGCCCGGCACGGCTTCCGCCATATCCATCGAAATCGCGTTGTGCTTGGCCGGATTATTAAAGACCAGCCAGCCGACCGCGCCGTCCTTGCGGGCGAGAAGACGATCGCATCCCGATTCGATCGTTGTCACAGCTTGAGACTCACGACCAAGTTGCCGGCGCGGTCAATCTGCGCCATTCCGCCAGCGGGCACCAGCGACGTCGCCGACGCTTCCTCGATGATCGCCGGCCCTTTGATGCGGCTGCCGACCGGCAGGCGATAACGGTCGTACACGGGCATCTCGACGAATTTTGCGCGCGCCGCGAGCCACGCTTTGCGTTTTCCCTTGAGTGCATGCATGGCCGTGCCCTTACCACCTTCAACTTTGAGCGCGGCTTTGCCGATTGGCGCCGTGAGCGCGACCCGAATGTTGATAATTTCAATCGCGCCGACGGGCGGCACCTGCTGGAACATGCGTTTGTATTCGGCCATGAATGACGCGCGTATTCCCGGCAGCGCTTTGGCTGAATACGGGCCTTTCGGCAGTGGCGTCACGAGTTCGAAGCCCTGGCCGACGAAACGCAGATCGGCCAGCCGTTGGACCATGATTGCGCTTGCGCCGGTGACCGTTGCGGCGATCACTTCGGCCGCTTCAGCTTCAAGCGCTTTGAATGCGCGCTCAAATGCATTCCAGTCGAGCTGATCGAGCTTGCGCGCCAGTGTCGCCACGCGGTCGACGCGCGCTGGCGCCATCAATAGTCCGAGCGCCGAAGCGACGCCCGCGCTCGGCGGACAAATGACTTTGCCGATGCCGAGCCGCTTGGCGACTTCGCACGCGTGCAAAGGTCCGCCGCCGCCCGTGGCCAACAAGGCGAATTCGCTGGCGTGATGACCGCGCTCGGCGACGTGCACGCGCGCCGCTGCCGCCATGTTTTCATTGACGACTGAATGGATGCCCCACGCGACTTCGGCAACGCTTAAGCCCACTTTTTCGGCGAGCGGCTTGATCGAAGCTTCCGCGCGCGCGCGATCGATCGTCATCGTGCCGCCGGCGAACGTCGCCGGTTCGAGAAAACCGAGCACCAGATTTGCGTCCGTCACCGTCGGCTCGGTCCCGCCGCGGCCGTAGCAAGCGGGTCCCGGTGCCGCACCGGCGCTGCGCGGGCCGACTTTGAGCAGACCAAGCGTGTCGATCTCGGCAATCGAGCCACCGCCGGCGCCGATCTCGATCAGCTCAATTGTCGAGATATTGATCGGCAGGCCACTGCCTTCCGCAAATCGCTTGGCGCGGCTTGCTTCAAATTGGTACGCGATCAACGGTGCGCCATCCTCGACCATCGCGAGCTTCGCCGTGGTGCCGCCCATGTCGAATGCGAGCACGTCGTCGACTTTGGAGCGCTTGCCGAACAGTGCACCGGCAAGTGCGCCGGCCGCGGGTCCCGATTCAAGCAGTTGCACCGGCACGCGCTTCGCTTCGGCAATATGCGTGAGCCCGCCGTTTGACAGCATCATGAAAAGCGGCGCCGTGATGCCGAGTTTCGAGATTTCGGCCGCCAGCAAGTCGAGATAGCTCTCGGCGAGCGGCTTGATGTACGCGTTAACGACAGTAGTCGAGGTGCGCTCGTATTCCCGGATCTGCGGTGAAACGGCGGACGACAGCGAAACCGGCAAGGTCGGCATTTCTTTCGCGATGAGTTCGCCCGCGCGGCGTTCATGCACAGGATTTGCATACGCGTGCAGGAACGCTATCGCCAGCGATTGCGCACCGGCGGCGACGACCTCGCGCACGCGCGCGAGCAGTGCATTTTCATCGAGAGCCACTTCGACCGTGCCGTTGGGACCGATGCGCTCGGCGACTTCGACGCGCAGGCGGCGCGGCACCAGCGGCTCCGGCAGCTCGATAAACAAATCGTAAAGTTCGTACTTGTGTTCGCGCCGCATTTCGAGCGTGTCGCGAAATCCCGCAGTGGTAATGAGGGCGGTCGGCGCACCCTTGCGCTCGATCAACGCGTTGGTAAACAGCGTGGTTGCATGCACAACGCGATTCACGTCCCGGTACGCGAGCTTCTCGCTTTCAAAGAGGCGTTTGATGCCGGCGACTACGCCGCGATGCGGCGCATCGGGCGTCGTCAGTTCCTTGTGACTATAGGACGCCGCGCCGTGTTGATCGTAAACGACGATATCGGTGAACGTGCCGCCGATGTCCAAACCCAATGCGTAGTGCGCCATGACTCTCGTTTTTCTGTTTTAGTCGACGTAACCTTCGGCGCGATCGGCTGCGATGCGCGCGGCGGTGCGTTTGGCAGGATCGCCGTAACCGCCGCCGGCCGGCGTGCGGATCAAAATCGTGCCGCCCTCATCGACATAATGCTGCGATTTCGGATCGGCGGGCTTGCCGTTGATGACGAGCTCCCCGCAAGCGCCCTGTGCGCCGCCGGCAATGCCCTGCGGCGCCGTTTCCGGACGCGTCCGTTCGGCGAGAAATGCAACGGTCACCGGTCCGGCTGCGTGACTCTCGAACAATATCTCCTGGCCGTTGCCGCCGCGAAACTCGCCGGCGCCGCCCGTGCCCTTCCTGAAGCGGCGGTAACGCACCCTCAGCGGCGACAACTGCTCGATCATTTCCACCGGTGTCGATGACACATTGCTTGGCCACGACAGAACCTGGGCACCGTCGCGGCCGTGCGCCGCACCGTAACCGCCGTTGGTAAAAAACAAACTCGCAAACTGCGAACCGTCGTGCCGCTGGCCTGACGCGTTGATGCACCACAGCGGCGAACCGACCGTCGCGATCACTCGCTGCGGCAAAGCCTGCGACAGCGCCTGGATCACCATCATCGGAAAGAAATGCCCGATCAGCGCGCGCGCGCCGCCGGCTGCGGGCGGCGTGGAATTCGCGATCGATCCTTCCGGCGCCTTGATCGTGATCGGCTTCAACACGCCTTCGTTATTCGGGATATGCGGCGCGAGCACGGCTTTCACGCCGAACGATGTATAGGCGATCGTGTACGCCATGCATACGTTAATCGCTTTCGCGACTTGCGGCGCGGTGCCGGCGAAGTCGATTTCGATCGAATCGTCCCTGACCGTCATGGCGAGCTGCAACTTGATCGGCTCGCTGATGCCGTCTGACAGCGACGTTTGCCGATACACGCCGTTGGGCACTTCACGAATCGCCGCCCGCATCGCCTTCTCTGAACGGGTATGGATTTCATGGCCAAGCTCGACGAGTGACACGAGCTTGTGCTCTTTCAACAGCGCCATCACGCGGTGTTCCATCAGCGTGAGTGCCGTGAACTGCGCATAAAGATCGCCCATCACCTGATCGGGCACGCGTACATTCTTGCGCACGATACGCTCGAAAGTCGTGTCGATTACGCCTGCGTTCATTGCCTTCATCACCGGAATCTGCAGGCCCTCTTCAAACACGCTGCGCGCATCGGGCGAACGGATGCGGCCGCCGATGTCGGGCGAGTGCGCGACTGAGCCCGCGAAACCGACGAGCTTGCGGTTATGAAAAATCGGTTTCGCAACCGTGATGTCCGGCAAGTGCCCGGTCCCCATCCAGATGTCGTTCGTAATCAGGATGTCGCCAGGCTTCAATTGCGATGCCGGATATTCCTTCAGGAAATGGCGGATCGTGCGCGGCACTGTGCCAATGAACGACGGAATACTGTCGGTCGCCTGCGCGAGCGACAGTCCATGCTCGTCGGTGAGCACGCAGGCGAAATCGTTCGATTCGCGCACGACCGTCGAGAACGAAGTGCGGACGAGCGCCGCGGCCGCTTCGTCGGTAATCGAGATGAGCCGCGTCCACAGCATTTCGAGTGTGACCGCGTTGAATTTTTTGATGGCCATCAATCGCTCATTTCAGTCGGGTTTGATGCCCGCCGTCTTTATTACGGACGACCAGCGCGCGAGTTCGTCGGCGATCAGTTTACGGAAAGCCGCCTGCGACATCGGTGCCGGCTCGAGCGCGCCCTGCGCAAAGCGCTCCTTTACTTCCGGCAGCGCGATCACCTTGAGCAAAGCCGCGTGGAGCTTGTCGAGCACCGGTTTTGGCGTGCCGCCGATGCTCGCAATGCCGTACCAATTAACGACCACGAGATTCCTGACGCCCTGCTCGCCAAACGTCGGCACATCGGGCAATGAGGCAATGCGTTTTTCGGTTGCCACCGCGATTGATTTGATACGTCCGGATTTGATGAGCGCCATCGCGGGCGGCGCCGAGGTAAACGTCGTCTGGATCTGCCCGGCGATCACATCGGTCAGTGCGAAGCCGAGCCCCTTGTACGGCACATGCGTAAGTTTGACGCCGGCGCGAATCTGAAATAATTCGCCGGTCAGATGGCCGCCGCTGCCATTGCCTCCCGACCCGTAATTAATCCTGCCGGGTTGCGCCTTGGCCGCACTGATCAAGTCGCGCACGGTCTGATAGGGTCCATTCGGCGCGACAACGAGCATGTACGGCGTATCGGCAACGTCGCTGATCGGGTCGAAATCCTTGATCGCATCGTACTTCGCGTTCTTGTAGTAAGTGACGTTGATCGGCAGTGACGAATCGACGAGCAGCAGCGTGTAACCATCGGCCGGCGCGCGCGCCGCGAGTTCGGTGCCGATGAGCCCTGCCGCACCGGGGCGATTGTCGACGACGACGTTCTGCCCGAGTTCGTCGGGCAATTTGAGCGCCACGAGACGCGCGACGAAATCGGTACCACCGCCTGGTGGATACGGCACGATCAGCCGGATCGGTTTCAACGGATAGGATTGCGCCGTTGCGGCGCACGACCACAGGGTCGATAACGCGGCCGCAAGAATATACATGCTCGAATTGAATTTCATCAGTCCCCTCGTATGCCCGCCGCTTTGATTACCTTGTTCCATTTTTCCCGCTCGCTTGTAAAGAATTTTTCCGCGTCCGCCGGCGAACCGCCCAGCGGCACCGCGCCCATCTCAATCCAGCGCTGCTGCATTTCGGGCGCCTTCAAAAATGCATTCATGTCGGCGTTGAGCTTGCGAATGATGTCGGCCGGCACCTTCGCGGGCGCGGCAATCGTGAACCATGCGGTCGCTTCGAAGCCGGGCACGCCGGATTCCGACACGGTCGGCACTTCCGGCATGCTCGGACTGCGCTCTTTGCTCGTCATGCCGAGTGCGCGCACCTTGCCGGCCCTGACCTGGGCGATCGCCGTCGGCAGGTTCTCGAACATTAATTCGATCTGGCCCCCGAGCAGGTCCTGCATAGACTGCGCGCTGCCTTTGTATGGAACATGCGTCAGATTGACGCCGGTCACCAGCTTGAACCATTCTCCGCACATATGCGTCGACGAGCCGCTGCCCGCGGTACCGAAATTGAGGCGTCCGGGGTTGCTTTTGGCGAGCGCGATAAATTCCTTCACGTTCTTCGCCGGCACCGACGGATGCACAATCAAAATGTTCGGCACGTCCGCGTACATCGAAACCGGCTGCAGGTCGCGCGACGGGTCGTAGCCGAGCTTGGAATAGATAGCGTAAGCAGCGTGAATGCCGATCGTGCCGAAGACGATGGTGTACCCGTCAGGTGTTGCGCGCGCGGCCGCTTCGGCGCCCACGTGCCCGCCGGAGCCGGGACGATTTTCGACGACCATCTGCTGGCCGTAGAGCTGCGTCATGCGCTGGGCGTAGACCCGGCCGAGTACGTCAGCCGAGCCGCCCGCGACGAAAGGCACGATCAGGCGAATTGTTTTTGCGGGATAGGGCTGCGCCTGGGCGCCGGTCGCCGCAATCAACATTCCAATTACCGCAACAAACAGTCTCACGATGGTTTACTCCCTCAACGCTGCATCTTTGGTGAATGCACTACTCCGTCGGAATATTCGCGTCCTTGATTACCTGTGCCCAGCGCTTTAATTCCAGATCGATCAATTGTGCAAACGGTTCGGGACCCGGCGTCACCGGATCGAGCGCAGCACCCGCCAATCGCTCGCGCACGTCGGGCAACGCAATCACCCGCGTAATCTCCGCCGCCAGCTTTTGCGCGACCGCTTTCGGCGTGCCGGCCGGTGCAACTACGCCGTACCAATTGGTGACGACGATGTCCTTGAATCCGAGCTCAACGAACGTCGGCACGTCCGGCAGCGTCGCACTGCGCCTGGGCGATGCGGCGACCAGCGCTTTCAACCGCCCCGCCTTGATGAACGGCACCGCACCGGGCGCAGTCGCAAATGTCGATTGAATCTGGCCGGCGACGACATCCGCCGTTGACGGACCCGAGCCTTTATACGGAATGTGATTGAGATTGACGCCCGCCTTCAACATGAAGAGCGCGCCGGTCAGATGACTGCCGCTGCCATTGCCTGCCGAGCCGACATTGATCTTGCCCGGCTGCGCTTTGGCGAGTGCAATAAAATCCTTAATCGTTGTCGCTGGCACCGAAGGATGCACCGCAAGTATGTAAGGCGTATCCGCGATCAGCGAAACCGGCACGAAGCTTTTTTGCGCGTCATAGCGCTTCTGCTTGTAGTACGACGCGTTGATGGTATACGACGAATCCGCGAGCAGCAGCGTGTAGCCATCGCCCGGCGCTGCTGCGGCGAGTTCAGCCCCGAGCATGCCGGCAGCGCCCGGACGATTGTCCACGACGATCGTCTGGCCGAACGACTCGCTCATTTTCTGGCCGACAATGCGCGCGACGATGTCCGAGCCGCCGCCTGGCGCATACGGCACCACCATGCGAATGGCTTTATCCGGATACGACGTCACGACATTCATTGCAACCTTACTTAACCCGGCGGCGCGGTCGCCCTCCCCGCGAACGGGCCTGCGGCTAACGAGTCCGGGCGCACCGCCTGGCGCATACGGCACCACCATGCGAATGGGCTTCGAAGGAAAATCCGATTGCGCAACGGCGTTGGTGCTGAATACCGCGGGCACGGCAAAAAAGCAGGCGCTGAGTAATTGTTTATTCAATTTAAATTCGGCATGCTGAACGCCTCGCGGGATGGCGGGCGGTTTCAAGTATAGCCGACGCGGCGGTGATGGTGCATTTGCCGAATCCCGCCCGTGCGGAAGCGGTTTGTTAGAATGGATTCACGATGAATGCCGTGCTCGACCGCCCCTCTATCGATCTTGCGCGCCAGCGCGAGGTCGTCGCGGCGCTCGCAGCGATTCTGCCGGCGAGCGCGCTCTTGCATGCGCGCGAAGATGTTCAGCCGTACGAATGCGACGGCTTGTCAGCCTATCGCCGGTTGCCGATGGTGGTCGCGCTGCCCGAAACCGAAGATCAGGTTCAACGCATTCTCAAAATCTGCCATCGCCTGCGCGTGCCGGTCGTCGCTCGCGGGGCGGGCACCGGCCTCTCGGGCGGCGCACTGCCGCCTGGGGACGGCGTGCTGCTGTCGCTTGCGCGTTTCATGCGCATACTGGAGATCGATCCGGCAGCGCGCACGGCGCGCCTGCAACCCGGCGTGCGCAATCTCGCCATTTCGGAAGCCGCCTTGCAATACGGCCTCTACTATGCGCCCGACCCGTCGAGCCAGATCGCATGCTCGATCGGCGGCAATGTCGCTGAAAACTCCGGCGGCATGCACTGCCTCAAGTACGGGCTCACGGTGCATAACATCCTCAGGCTGCGCGCATTCTCGATCGAGGGCGAGCTGCTTGAAATCGGCAGCGGCGGCCTCGACTCCGCGGGCTACGATCTGCTCGCGCTGATGACGGGCTCCGAAGGCTTGCTCGCTGTGATTACCGAAGTAACCGTGAAGCTGCTGCCGATTCCGCAACGGGCGCAATGCATACTCGCCGCGTTCGACGAAGTGGTGAAAGCCGGCCAGGCCGTCGCCAACATTATTGCCGCCGGCATCATTCCGGCGGGTCTCGAGATGATGGACAAGATCACGACCGGCGCCGTCGAGCCTTTCGTCAAAGCCGGATACCCGCTCGATGCCGAAGCCATTCTGTTGTGCGAGTCGGACGGGAATGAAGCCGAGGTCGCCGAGGAAATCGAGCGCATGAAAGCAGTGATGCACGCGAGCGGAGCGACGGAGGTACGCGTTTCGGCGAGCGAAGCCGAACGCCTGCGCTTCTGGGCGGGCCGTAAAGCCGCATTCCCGGCCGCCGGCCGCGTGTCACCCGATTACTACTGCATGGACGGCACGATTCCGAAAAAAGCGCTGCCGCGCGTGCTCAATGCCATCACCGAATTGTCAGTCAAGTACGGACTGCGCTGCATGAACGTGTTTCATGCGGGTGACGGCAATCTACATCCCCTGATTCTTTACGATGCCAACCAGCCCGGCGAACTCGAGCGCACCGAGCAATTCGGCGCCGAGATTCTAAAGCTCTCCATCGAAGTCGGCGGCACCATCACCGGCGAGCACGGCGTCGGTGTCGAGAAAATTAATGCGATGTGCGAGCAGTTCGGCACGCTCGAACTTGCCGCTTTTCATGCCGTCAAAGCGGCGTTCGACGAGCACGCGCTGCTCAATCCGGGCAAGGCGGTTCCTACTTTGCATCGCTGTGCTGAATATGGACAGATGCACGTGCATGGGGGAAGCGAGAAGTTTCGTGACTTGCCCAGGTTTTGAAGCCTCACCGCAAAGGACGCTAGGGACACAAAGGAACGGCAAAGAAAGAAAATATATAAGTGTCGAAGGCAGCCGCTGTATATGCTGCTTCGTCTTTTATTTTTCCTTCGCGTCCATTGCGTCCCTGCCGGTATAGCTTTAATGCGTGAAATCCTTAATCAGCTGACTGAAACGATCCGCAGCGCCGCGGCGCACCGCACGCCGCTCTGCATTCGCGGCGGCGGCAGCAAGGATTTTTACGGCGGCGCACTGCGCGGTGAGACGATTAGCATTGCCGCCTATCGCGGCGTAGTCGATTACGAGCCGAGTGAACTCGTCATCACCGCGCGCGCCGGCACGCCGCTGGCCGAAATCGAGCAAGTGTTGCGCGACAGAGGCCAGATGCTCGCGTTCGAGCCGCCGCATTTCGGTCCGCATGCCACGTTGGGCGGCTGCATCGCGGCCGGGCTTTCGGGACCGCGTCGCGCCTATGCGGGCGCGGTGCGCGATGCCGTGCTCGGCATCCGTATGCTCGACGGCAGAGGCGACGATCTGAAATTCGGCGGCCAAGTGATGAAAAATGTCGCCGGCTTCGACGTGTCGCGACTTATCGCCGGCTCTTTGGGCACGCTCGGCGTCATTCTGGATGTCTCGCTTAAAGTATTGCCGCTGCCGGTAACGGAAGCAACGCTGCAATTTGAAATGACGGCCGCCGATGCTATCGCGTCGATGAACCAATTGGCCGGCGAGCCGCTGCCGCTGTCAGCCACGGCATGGCACGACGGCCGGCTTCATATCCGGCTCTCGGGCGCGGCGGCATCGGTGACGGCGGCTGTGAAATCGCTTGGGGGCGAACGGCTCGACGACGGCCGAGCTCAGGCTTATTGGCAGGATATCCGCGAACACACCGCCGAATTTTTTAACACGGCGAAACCTTTATGGCGGCTATCGCTCAAATCGACAACGCCGCCGCTCAATTTACCCGGCGCGCAACTTTTCGAATGGAACGGGAGCCTGCGCTGGCTCGCAAGCGACGCTGACGCCGCTGCGGTGCGCGAAGCCGCCAGCTTCGGCGGCGGTCACGCGACGCTGTTTCGCGGCGGCGACAAATCGTTGGGTATTTTTCACCCGCTTGCACCGGCGCTGTACAAAATCGAGCAAAACCTGAAACGCCAATTTGATCCGGCGGGTATCTTTAATCCTGCGCGTATGTATCAGGAGATTTAAGAGCTTGAACCGCAAAGGACGCAAAGGTAAAAGCATGATTACTGCGATACATTCGCCAGGACATCGCAGGCCTGTTTTTGCCTTGCATTTCCTTCGCGTCCTTTGCGTCCTTTGCGGTTAAAGAAACGGATCTATCGCTGTGGAAACCAACTTAGCCGACTTCATCAAGGACACGCCGCAGGGCCGCGAAGCCGATGCGATTTTGCGCAAATGCGTGCACTGCGGCTTTTGCACGGCCACATGCCCGACCTATCAGTTGCTCGGCGATGAGCTCGACGGCCCGCGCGGCCGCATCTATCTGATGAAACAGGTGCTCGAAGGCGCGCCGGCGACGGAAAAAACCCAGTTGCACCTCGACCGCTGCCTGACGTGCCGCTCCTGCGAAACCACCTGCCCCTCGGGTGTCCAGTACGGCCGCCTGCTCGATATCGGCCGCGCGGTTGTCGATGAACAAGTCGGCCGCAGTCCGGTTGAAACCATTGTACGTTCAGCGCTGCGCTCGGTCATTCCCGATGCGGCGCGGTTCAATCCGCTGTTAAAACTGGGGCAGTTGGCACGGCCGCTGTTGCCCGGCGCGTTAAAACGAAAAGTGCCGGTGACGATAAAACCATCCCAATGGCCTGCAAGTTCGCATGCCCGCAAGATGGTAGTGCTCGATGGCTGCGTACAACCGGGCCTGTCGCCGAACACCAATGCAGCGGCAGCGCGCGTGCTCGACAAACTCGGCATCACGCTCGTGCGTGCTGCGCAGGCCGGCTGCTGCGGCGCGGTCTCGTATCATCTGAATGCGCAGGAAGAAGGTCTTGATTACATGCGCCGCAATATCGACGCATGGTGGCCGCATATCGAGCAAGGCGCCGAAGCAATCGTAATGACCGCGAGCGGCTGCGGTGCAATGGTTGCCGAGTACGGCCACCTGCTCGCGCACGATCGCGCATACGCCGAAAAAGCCGCCCGCGTGTCGGCATTGATGAAAGACGTCAGCGAAGTGATCGCTCAGGAAAAAGATACGGTGCAGAAGCTTGCCCGATCTTCCGTCCAGAAATCTCAATCCGCAACCTTCGCTTTCCATCCACCCTGCACACTGCAGCACGGGCTCAAGATGAAAGGCCAGGTCGAAAAACTGCTGGTCGAACTCGGCTTCAATCTGACACCGGTAAAGGATGCGCATTTATGCTGCGGCTCCGCGGGGACCTATTCGATCCTGCAGCCCGCCATTTCACAGCAATTGCTCAAAAACAAAATCTCGGCGCTCACTGCGGGCGCGCCCGCCGCGATCATCACCGCCAACATCGGCTGTCAGATGCATCTGCAGACCGCAACCGGCCTACCGGTCATGCATTGGATCGAAGCGCTCGACTGCCATTTAGCGCCATATTAATAAGTCGGTTTCAATTATTAGTTAGCGCCAAGAATTTCACGAAATACTCCCTGCCAACTCCCATCGTCGGGGCGATCGACAAGCGTTTTAATTCGCACCATGTCAGCATCGTACACGTGGGCGTACATAGTGCCATTTTCAGTTTTAACGCCGTCACAGAATTTTTGGCACAAGCTTTGATGTCCACCTATTCCTGCAGTTCCGCTCTTCACTTTGTCAAATTGCTCTTGTGTGATTCTCAGTTTGGTTATCTTTCCTAATACCTTTCCTTTCATTTTCTTCTCCCCGAATAACTATAAACGCGATTAAAAATCTAATAGTGCATCCCGAAAGATCATTCTCCCCGATGCCCCCAAGCACTCGCAAGCCTCTGATTAAAAGTACAAGTTTTTTGAGCTATTGCAGGCTGGACTTAAATGATTGAAATTGTTCTGTACTTTTAAAGAATAGGAGCGTACTGTTTTTTCCGTCAAACATGACGGAGGCATCAAAAAATGCTCAATGTTCAGCATCTTCAAAAAAGTAGAACGCTTCGCACTTCTTCACAACCTAGAAATGATTTAAAAAAGACGCGCGAAAAGG
Source organism: Betaproteobacteria bacterium (assembly GCA_028292435.1). Taxonomy (GTDB): domain Bacteria; phylum Pseudomonadota; class Gammaproteobacteria; order Burkholderiales; family SG8-41; genus PALSA-1004. The sequence continues at coordinate 8,989 of JAQGMI010000028.1, read as the reverse complement.
CAGTAAATGAGATTCCGGTCTTTGAGCAAGAATTGTGGACGAGCAAGCAACGCCAGGCCAATTCGATTCATGAAGTCTCGTACCGCGCCTGCTTCAAGCCTCAGCTGCCTGCCTATTTCATCGGGCAGCTCACGCACGAAGGCGACGCCGTCTACGATCCGTTCAGCGGCCGCGGCACTACGGCAGTCGAAGCGGCATTGCGTGGACGCCGGGTCATTGCCAACGACATCAATCCGCTGTCGGAAATTCTGACGCGGCCACGGCTCGAGGTGCCGACCGTTAGCGAGATCGACAAGCGCCTGCGCGAACTGCATTTTTCGGCGACCGTGGCGACCGACATCGACCTGTCGATGTTCTTCCATCAGAACACGCTCAACGAAATTCTGGGATTGCGCCGCTATCTCGCGCAGCGCCACCGCGCCGGTCACGAAGACCATGTCGATCGCTGGATACGTATGGTCGCAACCAATCGTCTCACCGGCCATTCGCCCGGCTTTTTCTCGGTGTATACACTGCCGCCTAACCAGGCCGTGTCGCCGGAAAATCAAATAAAGATCAACCAGAAGCTCGATCAGACGCCCTCGTACAAGGACGTGCGCGCGCTAATCCTGCGCAAATCCATGCAGTTGCAAGGCGGCATTGCCGCGGCCGACCGCTGGCGGTTACGCACAGCCGCGGAGTCCGCTCACTTCCTGACCGGCGGCGCGGCGGCGACGAAGGAGATCGAATCGAATAGTGTGCAGTTGACCGTGACGTCACCGCCTTTTCTCGACGTCGTGCAATATGCGAAAGACAACTGGCTGCGCTGCTGGTTTAACAATCTCGACGCCGAGGCGATCGCCGCCGGCATCACGATGTCGCGCACGGTAGAGGAATGGGACGGGCGCATGGCGCCGGTTTTCTCCGAGCTTTATCGCATCACCAAACCGGGCGGCTGGGTTGCCTTCGAAGTAGGTGAAGTTCGCAAAGGCAAAATCCGCCTCGAAGAACGCGTCGCGCCGCTCGGCACCGAAGCGGGTTTTGTCTGCGAAGCCATTTTGATCAACGCCCAGCGGTTCACGAAGACCGCCAACATCTGGGGCGTCGGCAACAATGAGGCCGGCACCAACAGCAACCGGATCGTCATATTCCGTAAAGCCGCGCCCTGACCGGGCGTGCGGGCGCCCTCCTCCCCATAACTTCTTCGCATAGGGGCATCGCAAAACTCTATACCGCGGCAGTGTCGCTGCGCCTATGATGTGCACGTCACGACGGCCAAGATCGTCGCGTCACACCAAAGGAGAGTGCCATGCCCAAGCCATTCAACGCGCTTAATCGCGTGTTTACTACCGCCCTGCTGACATTTTGTGTCGTGTGCCGCGTGTCTGCGGCCGAGCCGGTGAAATTGACCATCGGTTACCAGCCTTACGATACGATTTCGTACTCAGCGGTCGTGATTCGCGCGCTGGAGCTGTGGAAGAAATACCTGCCGCCCGGCAGCGAAGTCGAATTCCAGGCCGCGCTTCAGGGCTCGATCATCGTCAACCAGATGCTCGCGAACAAGCAGCAGATCGGGTATCTAGGTGATATGCCGGCGGTCGTCGCAACCACCAAGCGCAATGTCGCGCCCATAAATCTCGTTGCCAATACTGGCATGTCCCAAGGACAACGTTGCAATGTCGTAATGGTGCGTGCCGATGCACCGAAATTCGCCACACCGGATGAGGCCGTCAAGTGGCTGGACGGCAAAGTCGTCGCCACGCCGCAAGGCAGCTGCGCGCACCGCTTTCTCGGACTCTTGATCGAGAAAACCAAGATCAAACCCGCGCAGATCCTGAATCAATCGATTGAAGTCATCGCAACCAATCTGCGCACCGGAAAAATTGACGGCGCGGTGCTGTGGGAGCCGTCCGTTTCGCGCATCGGCGACATCGTCGGCGAAGGCGCGGGGCGCGTGGTTGCAACGGGATTTACGTTCGGCATCCCGGATGCGGGCGCCATCGCAATGCGCGAAGATTTCATGAAGCAGCATCCCGACATCGTCGAGGCGTGGCTGAAGACCGAGCTCGAAGCGCAACGCTACGTGCTCGATCCTAAAAATTGGACCAAGGTCGCGGAATTCGTCAAAGGCCAGACCGCCGGCATCACGGTGCCGATGGCGTGGTTTTCACTCTATGGCGCAATCCCGAAAGCTGCCGGCGGCAGCCCGCAGCGCGATGAAAAACCGTTCGTATTCGACGATCGCGTGAAGAAATTACTCGCCGAGACTTACGTGTATCTGCACGAGACCAAGGCCATCGACGTCGACAAGCCGGCATCCGGCGCGCTCGATGATTCCATTGCGCGCAAAGTCGCGAAAGACGCCAAGGCGACACTCCCGCTCGGCACCATTACCGCGCAGGACGTATCCAAAGCGCCGAAGTAAATTATCCGCGGGCGGCGTGAGTGACCGTCACTCCGCCGCGTCGATGAACCGCTTGAGCTGGGTTTCAAGTCCTGTTGGCAGCGGCTTCGCGCGGCGTGTCAGCGGATCGAGCAGGACCATGACCGCTTCGGCGACCGATACGCACACGCCGTCCTTATACATGGCCTGAGCGAACGTGAGCGAGCTGCTGCCGAGCTTCTTGATTGCGATCCCGACCTCGACCTGTCCGGGGTAATGCATCTCGGCCAGGTACTCGATCGTGATCTTGACCATCGCGAACATGTCGGTCTTGGCGACCAGCGGCCGCACGTAGGCCGCAAGGAAATCGGCGCGCACACTGGTATACAGCACGGCAAAGATTGCGTTGTTGACGTGATGCTGATGATCGACGTCGGTCAGCCGGAGCTTGTCGGTGTTCCAGACCTTGTAGCGTTTACGATCGGAGAGCGGATGCGGGGTTTTGGTGGATTTCTTGTTTTGAGTTGGAGTCGCTGCTTTTGTCATGCTTTCCCTGTTTTGTTTTAACGCTTAGCGTCATGCCGGCGCCGGCCGGCATGACGCATCGCGTGTTCCGATACTACAACTGCTCGAGCATTTTCGATGCACTGCTCGTTTCAAACTTGCCCGGCGCTTCGGTGTTCAGAATTTTTACGACGCCGTCATCGATCACCATCGAATAGCGCTGGGAACGGATGCCCATGCCGCGCGCGGTCAGGTCGACCGATAAGCCGAGCGCTTCGCTGTATTGCGCGTTGCCGTCTGCAATCATGCGCACCTTGCCTGCGGCATTGTTGTCTTTGCCCCACGCCGCCATTGCGAATGCGTCGTTGACCGAGACGCACCAGATTTCATCAACGCCCTTGGCTTTAATTTTGTCCGCCTCCTGCACGAAACCGGGCAGGTGAGACGCACTTCAGGTGGGCGTGTATGCGCCCGGTAGACCGAACCAGGCGATGCGCTTGCCCTTTAGCGCATCAGGTAAATTAATTTCGTCCGCGCCCACAGGGCATCCGGCAATCCATTCAACCGGCAATTCCCACATTTTCCCGGCGGGCATTTTGTCGCCCACTTTGATCGTCATTGCATTCTCCTTGACTCGAAATACTGCATTTTTCGTGTGATAGTATACAGGCCAAACAACGCCTCTAATTTGCTCGGCGACCTCTGGAATTCCGTCAGCAGATTTTACAAATTAACGGCCGCCCGCCACGGAGATCCATCGCATGCCGATTAATTACGACACGCTTATCAATTGGAAAATTCCCGAAGTCGAACAGCAGCTGAGTAAGCGCGACACCATTCTGTATGCTCTCGGCGTAGGACTCGGCGGCGATCCCTGCGATTCCAATCAGCTGAAATTCGTTTACGAGCCGAATCTCGAAGCGTTGCCATCGATGGCGACCATCCTCGGCTACCCGGGACCGTGGCATGCGCAAGGCGAAACCGGCATCACGCGCAGTCATGTCGTGCATGGCGAACAAGGTTTCAAAATTCATAAACCGTTGCCTGTCGATCGCGCGATTGTCGGACTGACGAAAGTGGTCGGCGTGCTCGATAAAGGCAAGGACAAAGGTGCGCTCGTGATGACCGAATGCACCGTGCGGGATAAGGTAACGAGCGAAGTCGTCTGCACACTGACATCGACTACGTTCTGCCGCGCCGACGGCGGCTTTGGCGGTCCCGCCGGCCCCGGCAAACCGCAGCATCCGATTCCAACGACCGCGCCCGAAATGACGTGCGATCTGCCGACGCTGCCCCAGGCCGCGCTCATTTATCGCTTGTCGGGCGATTACAACCCGCTGCACGCCGATCCCGCCTACGCGCAGAAAGCCGGTTTCAAAATGCCGATCCTGCACGGCCGCGCAACTTTCAGCGTCGCCGCCCATGCGCTGCTCAAGACCTGCTGCGATTACGACGCCAGCCGTTTCAAAAACATGGAAGGCCGGTTTTCCTCGCCGGTGTATCCGGGCGAAACCATACGCACCGAAATGTGGCGAGCCGGTAATATCATCTCTTTCCGGTCGACCGTGCCCGCACGCGGTGTCACGGTACTCAACAACGGACGTGCGGAAATCCTGCCGTGAGAAATCGATCTAAAGCCTGAACGGCCAAGGACGCAAAAGAAGGCAGAGCGACATTCAGGTCGGGCGGGTATCACACGTTAAATCCACCACATGAAAATAAGATGGAAGTTCGGATCGCCCACGTTAACTTTCGATTCCAGGTTTCCTTCGCGTCCTTTGCGTCCTTTGCGGTGAAAGATTTTCAGCCTTGATCAACTCTGGAGGCAGCGCGCCGCGAAGACCGCCGTGGTCGATCGTCTGGGTGCTGTCGATCACCTCGGTCATATCCTGGGGATCGTTGTTCTACGCGATTTCCGTGCTCATCGCGCCGATCGAGCGCGAACTCGGCTGGAGCCGCGATGCGATTGTCGGAGCATTCTCACTCAGCATGGTATGCAGCGGTCTTGCCGCCTACCCCGTCGGCACGCTGATCGACCGCTTCGGCGGCCGCCACGTCATGGCTGCCGGCTCGGTCCTCGCGTCGCTGATGCTTTTATTGTTGAGCCAGATCGATTCGCTGGCCGTCTTCTATGTAACGTGGATCGGTTTAGGCATCGCGATGGGCGCGGTGCTGTATGACCCCGCATTTACGGTGATTACGTTGAGCTTCGGCGCGGACGCGCGCAAAGGCATCACCGCCCTGACGCTCGCCGGCGGCCTCGCGAGCACGGTCTTCTGGCCGCTCACGCAAGAACTGATCTCAGCCCTCGGCTGGCGGCAGGCAGTGATGATCCTGGCGTTGCTCAATTTCGCCGTATGCGCACCGCTGCACTGGTGGGGACTGCCCCGCATCAAAGCGCAAAGGCACCGGGACGTATCCACCGCAACAATAATCGCCGGTTCGCAGTCGATCCGGCACATCGTGCTCACGCGCCAATTCATGATGCTCGCAGCGTCGTTCACTGCGAACATGCTCGCGTTTTCCGCCATGTCGATCCACCTGATTCCACTGCTCTTCGAACGCGGGTTCGCGATGAGCGACGCAGTCTGGCTCGCCGCGCTCGTCGGCCCGATGCAGGTTGTCGGACGCATCGGTGAATACATGGTCGGCGCACGCTTTCGCGCAACTCAGGTTGCGATGCTCGCCTTCGTATTTCTGCCCGTCGCGCTGGTGGTGCTTGGCACCGCTGGCGTCAATCGATGGTTGATCCTGGTGTTCGTCGTCCTCTATGGCGCGAGCAACGGCATCATGACTATTGCGCGCGGCATCATCCCTGCCGAGGTATTCGGCCACGACCGCTATGGTGCGGTCAATGGTGCGCTTGCGGCGCCGGTGCTGGCGTCGCGCTCGCTGGGCCCGCTCGTCGCTGCGGTGATTTGGTCGGCGGCCGGCGGCTACAACGCCGTGATCTGGACGCTGGCGGCATGCGCTGTGCTGTCGGCTATCAGCTTCTCCTTCGCGGTGAAGCACTGACATTGCGCGGCAGGCATTGGTAAACTGGAACTCAAGCGAACCGCAGGACACTTCCGGAGACGCGAAATGGCAGGCACTTTCGACCGCACCGCCGAAGATCTCGGCAACATCGTCGCACTCGAGCACGTCAACGTGACGGTGCCCGATCAGCAGCTGGCGACGCTTTTCTACATCAAGGGGCTCGGGCTCACGCGCGATCCGTACATCATGACGGAGCTCGACAACATGTGGGTCAACGTCGGACGCAGCCAGTTTCACCTGCCGACGCAAAAGCCACAGGTGCTGCGCGGCCACGCGGGGCTCGTGCTGCCCGACCGCGCGGCGTTGCTGAAGCGGCTTGCAACCGTCAAAGACCGGCTAGCGCACACAAAATTCAAAGTCACCGAGCATGAAGGCTACGTCGAGGCGATGTGTCCGTGGGGCAACCGCATTCGCTGCCATGCGCCCGATGCGCAGCGTTTCGGCCGCATTAAGCTCGGCATGCCGTATGTCGAATTCGAAGTGCCCGTTGGTGTAGCCGCCGGCATCGCGGCATTTTATCGGCAGGTGCTCAAGACGCGCGCCACGGTCGAGAACGACGCCGCCGGCCGCTACGCCCGTGTCATGGTCGGTAAAGAACAGCATCTGCATTTTCGCGAAACCGAGCGTACGGATCCCGCCTACGACGGCCATCACATCCAGATTTACGTCGCGGATTTTTCCGGGCCGTACCAGTGGCTGCTGCAAAAAGGTTTAATTACCGAAGAAAGCGACCAGTATCAATATCGCTTCAAAGACATCGTCGAACCGGACAGCGGCAAGGCGCTGTTCACGATCGAGCATGAAGTGCGCAGCATGACGCATCCGCTCTATGCGCGCCCGCTCGTTAACCGCAATCCGACTCAGACCAACCGGAACTACGCGCCGGGATATGACGCTGCAATTCCTGGCATGGAACACGCAGACTGACGTTTAAAGGTTCTGCCGGCCGGCTCCAGCTATGGAACAGCGCATCGTCGGCTATCACCAGGACGACGAGCAACTACGCCGGAAGGCAGAGCCGGCGCGCTCGGCAAACCACTCGAGTGCAAGAAGTGCGACGCCGGTCTTGCTGCGGATCGGGCCGGCGGCTGACCCCGGCTGACTGCTTACGTTTTTGCCGCAACCTTCCTGAGCGTGTCTTCCACCGTTTTTATAAATTCCATTACGTGGATCGGCTTGGTTTGCACTCCCTCGAATCCGGCTGCGAGCATCTTCTTCCGGTCTTCGGGCATCGCTGAAGCGGTGACCGCGATCACCGGAATCGCACTGGTCGCCGTATCGCCGCGCAGCACATTAAAAGCATCGATGCCATTCATGCCGGGCAGCTGGAAATCCATTAGCACCAGCGCCGGTTTTTTTTCCCGCGCGAGCTCGATTCCCTCTTCTGCAGTCTCAGCCTCGAGCGTCTGATAACCCTTGAAATTGAGCACGTCGCGGATGAGCGTGCGGTTGGCCGCGTTGTCTTCAATCATCAGAATGAGTTCATTCGCCATATGAAATCGCCTCTTGAATACTCGCTAATGACTAACTGGCGGGGTCGTCGTTGCAGTATCAGCGTCAGCGCGCGCGGGAAGCGTAAATGCAAAGGTCGAGCCCTTGCCAATTTCGCTCGTCACCCAGAGCCGGCCGCCGTGCAGTTCGATAAATTTGCGTGCAAGCGCGAGCCCGAGTCCGGTGCCTTCAGCCTTGCGTTTGAAGTCGTTGCCGACCTGACGAAACTCCTCGAACACCGCTTCGCAGTCTTCCGCAGCAATGCCGACGCCAGTGTCGGTAACACTGACTTCGATCACGCCATCGACCTGCCGCGCGCCAACCGTAATCCGTCCGCCTTCCGGCGTAAATTTCACTGCGTTCGACAGCAGATTTAGCATCACCTGCTTGAACTTGCGCTCATCGGCATCAATGTCGGCAAGCTTGGTATCGACCGCAGATTCAAGCGCGATACTGTGGCGCGTGGCGCGTTCCCTGACGAGCGCCAGCGAATTTTCGATCGCCAGCGGCAGATTGAATCCCGTGACGTCGAGTTCCATGCGACCGGCCTCGACTTTCGAGAGGTCGAGGATATCGTTGATCAGCGACAACAGATGACTGCCGGATGTGTGGATGTAATTTATATACTCGAGCTGCTTGTCATTGATCTCGCCGAACATCCGCTGCTGCAGCACCTCGGAAAATCCGATTACTGCGTTCAGCGGCGTTCTCAGCTCGTGAGACATGTTGGCGAGGAACTCGGACTTGTGCCGGTTGGCGGTCTCGAGCTGGCTGCTTTTCTGCTCGATCTCGCGGAAGAGCCTCGCGTTCTGGATCGCGAGTGCTGATTGCGTAGCGAATGTTTTGAGTACGTTGACTACCGCGGACGAAAATTCACCGGGCGATTTGCGGGTTAACGACAGGCTGCCGATAATTTTGTCTTCCCGCAGCAGCGGAACCGAAAGAACGGCCCTATACCCCACGCCGACCATCAATTTGCGCAAGCGGCTTTCGTAGGCGCCGGGCTGAGTAATGTCGGGGATCTGCATGACTTCGCCGGATTCGGCGGCGCGCCCTGTCACACCCTCGTTCTTGCGCAGCGGCAGCATCCGCAATGCCTCAACGATTTGCGGTGCCACGTTGTGCGTCGACCGCAGGTCGAATTTCTCGTTTATCTCGTCGTACTCGTAGATCGAGCAGGCGTCCGCGCCGGCAAGCTGACTTGCGCTGCTAACAATCATGTCGAGGACGTTTTCGACCTCGAGCGTCGAACTGACCGCCCTGCTCACTTCACCCAGCGCCGTAAGCGTTTCAACCGACTGTGCGAGTTCGCGCGTGCGCGCGTCGATTTCCTTGAAAAGCCGCACGTTTTCGATTGCGATGACGGCCTGGTCGGCGAAAGTCGTCACCAGCTCGATCTGTTTGTCGGTAAAGGGCTTGGGTTTACCCGTCCGCATCAGGCCCAAAACGCCGATGAGATGGTTGCCGCGCAACATCGGCACGCCCAGCGTCGTGCAGTAGCCGCCGATGCTTGAAATGTCGGACCTCGTGAAATCCGGATCAGAGAGAATATCGACGATATGAACGGTACGCCTCGTCAGCATCGTGCGCCCGACG
>JAQGMI010000168.1 GCA_028292435.1 Betaproteobacteria bacterium | reverse complement strand
GCACGGGCATCGCCGATCGGGTTTCGCGCCTCGTCGATGAAGGTTCGCGAAAAGCCGCTTGAACGCAGGCGACTTAATGTTCTAGAGTACTTTCCAACTCATGGCGACGAGCCGGGCATCGCTAGTCCCGGCTTCTTACAAACCGATCACACTTGGCAAGAGGGAGAAATCATGGACACACCACATCACCCGATGTCGCAGGAAATGAACTGGGTCGATTATTGGGATTCATTGACGGACCAGTATTTCGTATTAAGGTCATTGCAGGAACTGCCGTCGGTCGTGCGGCCGCAAGATGCCGATGGAACCGCCGCACAAACGCCGCCGCAATCTCGGGGCGCGCGCGAACCGTCTTAGCGTCATCGGTCTTGCTTATGGCGGCATGCGCATGAGCGGCTCTCCCACGCGAAGGCGAACGCCTCTTCGCACATTCGCGCCGAGCGAAAAGCCGGGAGGCGCGAACACAATGATCGTCGAGCCGTGCTCGAACCAGCCCAGTTGCTGACCCTTGTTAACGCGCGAATCGCATGCGATCAAATTCTGGCCTCGAGACCTGAGATTAAGCGTCCCGTCGAGAAATCCGAGCTTGATGCTTGCAACCAGCACGGCAGCCACCGGCACCAGCACTAACGGGGCGCCAGTCGTGGCAAGCCGGGAAACAATCGCGGCGCGCTCATTTTTGCAAAACAATTTTTCGACGCGCTCCAGCGCAATCGGATTGACATTCCAGGTGTCCCCGGAAAAATACATCACGCGCTCAATGTGCAGGTCGTATGGCGCGTGGAACCGATGATACATACTAGACGTGATGCGCAGGGTTGCATAGCAGCCGTTTCGCACGAGATCAATGGTTGCGGCATCGCCGAGCAGTTCTTCGAGTGTGTACGGGTAGCCTTTGGCCTGAAAAAGTTGCGAACCCTCGATCTGTCCGCATTCACCGACAATCGCATCGCATGGGCTCGCGAGTACGCCGGCATCAGGATCGATCGGGCGCGCGTCTTCCTTGAGCTCGCGTATGAAGCAAGCGTGCAGGCTGGCGAAGCGCGTAGCGGACGCCTCATCGAGATTCAGGTCCGCGCAGCGCCGCCAGACCGCAATGGATAAGTCGCGCACGAGCGGATGTTCGAGCCGGCTGAACCAGCCCATGAAACGCGTCAGGGCGTGACGTGGAATGCGGTTGGTAACGAGAAAGTTTAATTCCTCCAAACAGCGCCGTCGAAGCCCCGGTCCGCCTGTCATCTGTTTGTAAAGTCAGTGCGGTACACCGGACCCGGAGGTTTCGTATGGACGAAAGTCTGATCATGGGTACGTTGGGCGCGGCGGCCGTCGTGGCGGTGCTGTTCAGGCTCAAACAGCGGCTCGAACTGTCGCGAGCTAAACACCCGTCGTTGACAGGGCATGCCCGCATGGCGCGTCGCATTGCCGCGTTGTTGCCGTACTACGAATACGATGAAGATACGTTTTTCAATTGCGATCGCGCGCCGGCCGAAGTTGCCCTGCAGCGGCGGTCCGGCTTTGCGCGGCTCGCGGCTTATTATGATGCGCACTATGGCGCGACCGCCGCGCTGAGCGCCGAGGCCGCGCAGAATATTCCCGATCTTGAGTTCACCGGCGCCTATCGCGTGCCGTTTCAGTTCAGCCGCTATGTGCGCGAACATTTGAAGAGTGGCTCGTTTGTGCGCGCGGCGCACGGCGTCAAGCTGATAGATCTCGATGGCAACGAGTTTTACGACCTTGCCGGCTCCTACGGCGTGAATGTTTTCGGCTACGACTTTTACAAGTCGTGTATCGAGGAGGGCGCGGCGCGCGTAGCCGGACTCGGACCGGTGCTCGGCAGCTATCACGTGGCGGTCGCATGGAACGTGACGCGCTTGCGCCAGATCTCGGGGCTCGACAAGGTGTCGTTTCACATGTCGGGCACCGAAGCGGTGATGCAGGCAGTGCGGCTCGCGCGCTATCACACCCGCCGCACGCACCTCGTGCGTTTTTGCGGCGCATATCACGGCTGGTGGGGCGATGTGCAGCCGGGTGTCGGCAACCCCGTGACAGAACGCGAGACCTACACGCTGCGCGACATGGATGCGAAATCGCTGCGCGTGCTGCGAAGCCGCCGCGATATCGCCTGCGTGCTGGTGAACCCGTTGCAGGCATTGCATCCGAATTCGCCCGCGCCCGGCGACTCGTCGCTGGTGGACAGCATGCGGCGCGCGCATTTCGACCGCGCGCGCTATACCGAATGGCTGAAAGAGCTGAGGGCCGTGTGCAGCGAACGCGGCATTGCGCTTATTTTTGATGAAGTATTCGTCGGTTTTCGGCTTGCGCCCGGCGGCGCTCAGGAATATTTCGGCGTACGCGCGGACATTGTCACGTACGGAAAAACGCTCGGCGGCGGATTGCCCGTCGGCGTAGTGTGCGGGCGCGCTCATTGGATGAAGCGCTTTCGCGATGATCGTCCGGCCGATATCTGTTTTGCGCGCGGCACCTTTAATTCGCACCCATACGTGATGGCGGCGATGCAGGTTTTTCTCGAGCGGCTTGAAACGCCCGCGGTGCGCAATATGTACCTCAATCTCGACGAGCGCTGGAATGCACTCGCCGACCGTTTGAACCTGCAACTGCGTGAAGCGGACCTGCCGGTGAAAGTTGCCAATCTGTCGTCGATCTGGACGGTGTGTTACACGCAGCCATCGCGTTACAACTGGATGTTCCAGTATTACCTGCGCGCCGCCGGCCTTGCCTTGAGCTGGGTGGGCACGGGGCGGCTCATATTCAGTTTGAATTACAGCGATGCCGACCATGTCGCAGTGTGCGACCGTTTCATCGCGGCCGCGCGCGCCATGCAGCGCGACGGCTGGTGGTGGCGAAGTGCCGGCCTCACGAACCAGGCAATCAAGCGTGGCATCCTGCGCGAAGTGATCGCGCAGCGCCTGCATGCCTGCGCCTAGCCCGCAGGTGGCTGCGAAGCGGCTTATGCGGGCAGCGTTCAGGCGTGTTGCTTATCGAGCATCGGATCGATCAACTCGCCGCGCAACAGATAGAAGGGGGCCTTGTAGTAGAGCTTGAGATCGTGGAACGGGTCGGTGAGTATCTTGGCCAGCCATACGAGCCCTGTCCTGATGTCTTTGAGATAAAACAAATGGCAGGTGCGGAACAAGAGCCCGCCAATGCCGATCGCCAGCCATACGATTCCCATGCGATGCACAAAATCGACATCGCCGAGCGGCGCGAGCAGGCCGAAGAGCGCCGGGTCGAAATAAAGAATGCATGGCGCAAGCGCCCAGATGCCGAGCAGTATGGCTTTGCGTTGGAGGTTGTAGCCGACCTTGATCTTTTCCTTATATTCGTGCGTCGCCTGATTAACTTCGTCGTAGTCTTTGGGTTCGAAAAAGAAATGGCCGACCTGACGGCTCACCATGGCTGCGAGCCAGCCCACCAGCGCCGCCACCACGGGATCGGTGAAGATCAAAGCGTACGCGAGCAAAAAACTAAGCGCGCTCACGAGATGCAGCGTCTGGTTGATGCGACTGTGATGATAGTAACGATGGTCGTCCCACCGCTGAACCCGCAGCGACTCGAAAAATTCTTTCATGACATCTCCTTTGCAGATTGATCACAAGATCACCGACTGCGACTCCAAGGCCGCATAGTGCCCGTTGATTGCTGCTTTTTGTTTACGGATGTATTACAGGCACGTGACGTCAAACGCGCGCGACGGCCGAGCCGCTGGCGGAGGACGCACGATCCGGACGTAAATGTGCGTACTCGCTCGCGATGACTGCATAAAACTCCGCCAGCCGCTGCGCGAGTTCGCGCGCTTCCCAGTGCCTGACATGCGCCAATGCGGACGCCGCCAGTTGTTTGCGCAGGGCAGGTGAGTCGAGTATCCGGCAGACCTGTGCGGCGAAGTCCTGTTCCGCAGGCGGCGCGATCAACGCGCCCTGGCCGTCTTCGAGAATGTCGAGCGTTCCCATTTCCGCCAGTGCGACAACCGGCAGCCCTTGCGCCATTGCCTCGAGCAGCACCAGGCCCTGTGTTTCAGTGCGCGAGGCGAAGACAAACAGATCGGCCGCGCGATAGCAGTCGAGCAGCGCACGGATCCGCTCGAGATAGCCGACAAAGTAAACATGCGCATCAAGCTTCAGGCGACGCGTCAGGCGTTTCAAGTGGGGCAGCGCCGGTCCTTCGCCGGCGATGGCGAGCAACGCACGCGGATGACGCTCGCGTACGCGCACGAACATCTTCAGCAGGAAATCGATGTTCTTCTCAAACGCGGCGCGCCCGACATGCAACAGCAACGGGCGGTCCGGCGGGATTCCGTAACGGCGACGAAAGTCGTGGCCGTCGCCGCCCGTCTGTTCAGTGAGCGGAATGCCGGTCGGCAGGATCATCATCCGCGAACTGACGCCGTAGGCGGTCAGCGCAGTGAGCATCGCGCGCGACGGCACGACCAAGGCATCGACTTGATTTCCCTGGCGTCGCGAGATCGTGCGGGCCGCAGCGCGTGTCAGCACCCGCGGCGCGAACGGAATGTAATGGTGCAGATATTCTTCAAAGAAGGTGTGATAGGTGGCGACGCAGGGCACATTCAGTTCGCGCGCCATTCGGACACCCGCATAGTGGGCGGCGAACGGCGTCTGGACGTGCACAAGATCGAAGCCGCGCGGGCCCATAGCCGCAGGCAGGCGGCGCAGTGCTCGCGTCCCCATCAGGCGATCTTCAGGATCGAAAGGCACTGCCCGCGACTCGATGCGGACGATGTCCGTTTCTTCGACCGCCGATAGTTCGGGATATGCGGGCGCCACCAGTACGATGTCATGACCGAGCGCGTGCAGCTCACGACGGAACGTGTGGATCGATGTCGAGACGCCGTTGACCCGCGGGAAATACACGTCCGACACGTAAAGGATCCGCATTGCGCCAGTAGCCGTTTTTTATTTGCGATGCGCAACCCTACCAATTGCGCGTTACATTTTTACGACGCGGGCTGAACGCTGCGGCTGTCACATAAGTTGGTCGGTGCGACATACCATGTCAGTATTACAGAACGATGTCAGGCAACGTTTCACTCTGGTGGTTTAGTCTTTGCGCGGTTGCGGCGCTCAACGTCATTGCGTGGAGCGTTTCTGCCGCCGCGCTCGCACGCCGCCGGCCGCATTTGCCGCCGGACATGTATGCATCGCGCCGGCTGCAATTGATGTTGTCCGCGGGTTACGTTTTCGGTTGCGCGTTTCGTTCGGCGTTGCCCGTATTCGATGTGCCGCGCGTATGTCTCGTCGATACCTGGCTCTGCAGCGTCATCATCGGACGCAGCGTCGCCACGTTCGCCGAATTGTGCTTCGCCGCGCAGTGGGCGCTTATGCTGCGCGAAATCTCGCGTGCCGCCGGCAGCGTCGTCGGTCGCACGACTTCGCGCGTGGTAGTGCCATTGATTGCCGTCGCCGAGACTTGCTCCTGGTACTCGGTACTGACCACCTCGAACCTGGGCCACGTGCTCGAAGAATCGATCTGGGGATTGGCCGCCGGGCTGCTGGTGGTAAGTCTCGTCGCGATCTGGCCGCGCTGCGCGCCGTCGCGGCGCCCGCTGATTGCCGCATGGTGTGTCGCGGGGATCGCCTACATTGCGTTCATGTTTTTAGTCGACGTGCCGATGTACTGGTCGCGTTGGCTCGCCGATGAAGCAAGCGGGCGCCTGTACCTGAGCCTTGCGCAAGGACTGCTCGATGTTTCCGGCCGCTGGGTTGTGTCCCATCGCTGGGAAGACTGGCACAGTGAAATGGCGTGGATGTCGCTGTATTTCAGCGTTGCCGTGTGGATCAGTATTGCACTCGTTCATGCGCCGGCGCTTGCCCACGTGCAAAGCGCACGGAAACAGCCGGTCGGATAAGTCGGGCCGACATCAAACTGCAATACAAATGCTCTGTAATGGAACCTGATCATTCCAGGAGGAGCTATGTCGACTTACCACGCCGCCCTGATGGATGCTTCGACCGGGGTCAAGCAAAGTTACGCTTTCCAGGCGCCCGCGGATTTGTTTCACCTTTCGGCTGCCGACATCGTCGACAGGTTTATCGATACGCTGGGTAGTTATGGCGGGGGCTTAGGCCCCCTTTTTTACGAACTCGACTCCGCGGTGATGAAGCGCGACCCCCAAGTGGTGATGGCTACCGGTTTCTTCGACATCGGCCCGGCCGGCATGCCCTTTGCCGTCATGATCTCCTCGCAGTTCGCAGGCCGACTATGAAATAACCGGCACGCTGTCAGGCCGCCCGGGCCAGTACGTCGTTTAAAGCGCTGCGAGGCGTGTCACCGCTGATCACGTCGAGGACATTGCGAGCGGCCTCGATTTCCGCTTCCTTGCCCAGCCATCGCGTCATCACATTGGTGACCCAAGCCCGGCGGCGCGTGCAAGCCGCGACGTCGATGTGCTCGGGTATGCGGAAGGTGCAGGCGACGACCTGCAGGTGATTGCAGCCGGAAAGCAGCGACTCATCAATGCGAATAGCCGAACCGACGACCAAGCCGTGCGCATGACGGGCAAGCTCTTTTAAATCGTGCCGTGCATATATGCCGTTTCCGCTGGCCAGTGCCACGTCGCAGACGGTCATCAGCAGGTCGAGCGCATCCGCATGCACGCGCTGAGTGAGTACGACGAGCGGTTTCATCGAGATTCCTTTCGTTATGGTTATGCGGCCTGTCTCAGGTCGCTCCGTTACGATAACGAACCAATGTTGCGCCAAGATTACGTGCGGCCGCGCGCCGCTGTAACTCCAGCGTCATGTTGGCGCCTTATGATCCATTCTTTATCCGCGGGGATTTGAGAGGATCTTGATGGGAAAAAATTACAGCGACGCCGACACTGCGTCAAATCATTCGTCCGCCGACAGTCTTGCTCAACTGCTCCAACTCCGCCTGTCGCGGCGGCAGTTACTGCAAGGTGCGGCCATCGTTCCATTCATGAGCCTGCCGCTTGGCTGCGCGAGTGTCGACAGCCGCGGTGATAGCGGTGAAATCGGGTTTAAGTCGGTTAGCAGCTCAACTGCGGATGGCGTTCGCGTGCCGGAAGGTTACAACGTCGGCGTGTTGTATCGCTGGGGCGACGCCATCGGCAGCCAGGCCGGGATGCCGGCGTTTTTGCAGGGTGCGGCCAACTCCGCCGCCGACCAGGCGCTGCAGGCCGGCATGCATCACGATGGCATGCATTATTTTTCGCTGCCATATGGGTCGAAAAATTCCACCCATGCGCTGCTTGTCATGAATCATGAGTACACAGACGATGGTCTTCTGCACGCGGATGGGTTTAACAACTGGAGTGCGGAGAAAGTAAAGAAGTCGCAGAACGCACACGGGCTATCGGTGATCGAGATCGAGACCCGCGGCGGACGATGGGCCGTCGTGCGTCCGTCGTCGTACGCCCGCCGTGTAACCGCACAGACAACCATCCGCATCGCCGGACCCGCGGCGGGACATGCGTTGCTGACAACCGAAGGGGACCCGGCCGGCAACGCGGCACTTGGCACCTTTAACAATTGCGCGAACGGTTACACGCCGTGGGGCACCTACCTCACCTGCGAAGAAAACTGGAACGGTTACTTCGTCAATGCGGGCACGATTCCGCCGGACCAGCGGCGCTATGGCGTCACGGCGAAAGGTTTCGGCTATCGGTGGCATGAATTTGATCGACGTTTCGACGCGGCAGCGCATCCCAACGAGACGAACCGCTTCGGTTGGATCGTTGAAATAGATCCGTTCACACCCAATGCTCCGCCGGTCAAACGGACCGCGCTCGGACGGCTCAAACATGAAGGTGCGGCGCTGTCTTTGACCGCCGACAATCGGGTTGTCTACTACATGGGCGACGATCAGCAGTTCGAATACATCTACAAGTTTGTCTCTCGCGATGCGTATAACGCCGCCGACCGTGCCGCGAACCGGGACCTGCTCGATCACGGAACCTTGTATGTCGCCAAGTTTGACGCCGACGGCAGTGGCACCTGGCTCGAACTCTCGCACAACAAAAACGGGCTCACTGCGGCGAATGGGTTTCCGGCGCAGGCCGACATCCTGATCCGCACCCGGCAGGCAGCTGACGCCGCGGGCGCGACCAAAATGGACCGGCCGGAGTGGACCGCGGTCAATCCCAGGGACAAATCGGTTTATTGCACGCTCACCAACAACACTGCGCGCGGCGCGAAGGACCAACCCGGCGTCGACGCCGCGAATCCGCGAGCGAACAATGTGTTCGGGCATATCATTCGCTGGCATGAGCAAAGCGGAGACCCGGCGGCATCGCAATTCAAATGGGACATTTTCGCGATGGCGGGCGATCCATTGCTCGCCGACACGAACAAGCGCGGCAACGTCAAAGGCGATTCCTTCGGCAGCCCCGACGGCTTGTGGTTCGATCCGGCCGGCCGCCTGTGGATACAGACGGATGTGTCGACCAGTGTATTGAACAGCGGCGATTACGCGGGAACCGGCAACAACCAGATGTTGTGCGCTGATCCGGTGAGCGGCCGCATCCGGCGTTTTCTCACCGGGCCCAAAGGCTGCGAGATTACCGGCATCACGATGACGCCCGACGGCACGAGCATGTTCATCAACATCCAGCATCCGGGCGAAACTGCGTCCGAGCGCAGCGATCCTGCGCAGCCGCTCGCTGTCAGCAACTGGCCTGATGGCGCGGCCGCCGATCGGCCGCGCTCCTCGACGATCGTCATCCGTAAAGACGACAGTGGTGTCGTCGGTACATGATTCGATCCTAAGGCGCGCACTTATTGTCAGTGCGGTCATGCGGCGCAATAAAAGCATGGCATCGGTGGCGTTAACTATTTATACTCGCGCTACCAATTTCGATTCCACCGACACGCATAAATTGAGAGCGGACCAGCTCACCTAACATGGCGGTTTACTCCTCGCTCGCCGCAGTTGACCTCGGTTCGAATTCGTTCCATCTGCAAGTTGCACGGGTCGTCGGCGATCAGATCTACCCGCTCGATTCGCTGCGCGATCCGATCCGGCTCGGCGCCGGCCTCAACCGCGAAAAACGCCTCGACGAAGATTCGCAGAACCGCGCGCTCGATTGCTTAAAGCGCTTCGGCGAGCGACTGCGCGGTTTCGATCCGCACGGCGTGCGCGCGGTCGGCACGAATTCGCTGCGGGTTGCCAAGAACGCCGCCGGTTTTTTGAAGCAGGCCGAAGCCGCGCTCGGGTTTCCGATTGAAGTCGTCGCCGGCCGCGAAGAAGCGCGCTTGATCTACGTCGGCGTTGCGCACAGCCTGCCGGTGTCGAAAGAGAAGCGCCTCGTCATCGACATCGGTGGCGGCTCGACGGAGTTCATCATTGGCCGAGGCTTGAAGCCGCTGCGTCTTGACAGTCTTTATATGGGCTGCGTGAGCTACAGCCTTAAATATTTTCCGGGCGGCGAAGTTACCAAAGCCGGGATGAAGCAGGCCGAACTCGCCGCCCGCAACGAATTGCAGACGATGGTCGCAGGATTTTCGAAAGGCCAGTGGCATGACGCCGTCGGTTCATCGGGGAGTGCACGCGCGCTGGCGGAAATCCTGCAGCTGAACGGATTCTCGGAAAGCGGCATCACGCCCGACGGCCTTGACCGCTTGCGCTCCGCCCTGATCAAGGCCGGCGGTATCGAGCGCCTCGATGTGGCCGGACTCAAAAGCGACCGGCTGCCGGTATTGCCCGGCGGGCTCGCCATCATGAATGCGGCATTGTCGGAACTCGGCATCGAGTCTATGCAGGTGGCGAGCGGTTCGATGCGCCAGGGCATCCTCTACGATTTGCTCGGACGCTTTCAGCATCACGACATGCGCGACATGACGGTCTCCCAATTTATGCAGCGCTACCAGGTCGACTCAAAGCAGGCGCGCCGCGTTGCGAGCCTTGCACTCTCCCTGTACCGGCAGCTGACGGCGGGCGCCGAGGCAAACGACGATACGGCCCCGCACTACATCGCGTGGGCCGCCAAGCTCCACGAAATCGGCATCTCGGTTGCCTATAGCGGCTATCACAAGCATTCCGCGTATATCGTACAGAACGCTGACATGCCCGGTTTCTCGAAAATGGAGCAGTGGCGGCTGGCGACACTCTTGCTCGCGCATCGCCGTTCGCTGAAGCGGATATTCACGCACGATGTCGAAATCGTCGACTGGCGCATGGTCATGAGCCTGCGGCTCGCGGCGCTGATTTACCGCAGCCGCACCGACATTGCATTGCCCGACTTTGCGGTCAGGGTGAACGGCGGCACGGTGCGGCTTGGCATTGCCCTGGACTGGCTCGCGAGCAACCCGCTCACGGTGACGGCGCTGCAGGAAGAAATCGACGAGTGGTCGGCGGCGGGATTCAAGCTCGACATCAAATCGTTGCGCGAACTCGAAGCCGGCATCGAAGCACAAGCCGCTTAATCGCGCAGGCGGCCAGACCGCGGCGGCGCTGACTTAGCGCAGATTAGCGGGCGGCTTGACCGCGAGCGCTTTGAGCAGCTCGGTTTGCGGATGCGGCGGCCGGCGCCGGGCCGTCTTTAGATGCCGGTACTGGCCGTCGGCGGACATTTCCCAGGCGTCGATGTTGCGTTCGAGAAACGGCATCAACCCTTCCCGGATCACGCGTTTTTTGAGTTTCTTGTTAAGCACCGGAAAACACACCTCGATGCGGCGGAAGAAGTTCCGGTCCATCCAGTCGGCGCTCGACAGGTACACATCCTCGGCACCGCCATTGTGAAAGTAAAACACGCGCGAGTGCTCGAGAAAGCGTCCGAGAACTGAGCGCACCCGTATATTTTCCGAGACGCCGGCGACACGCGGGCGCAGCGCGCAGACGCCGCGCACGACCAAGTCGATTTTGACGCCGGCCTGCGACGCATCGTAAAGCGCAGCGATGATTTCCGGCTCGAGCAACGCATTCATCTTGGCAATGATGCGGGCCTTCTTGCCGTCGCGCGCATTGCGGGCTTCGTTCTGGATCGCTTTAATTGTGCGCTGATGCAGCGTAAACGGCGACTGGAGCAGATGTTTGAGTTTGAGCGCCTTGCCAAGGCCGGTCAGCTGCATGAAGACTTCGCTCACGTCCGAGCCGACCTCGTCGTTGCAAGTGAACAGCCCAAAGTCGGTATAGAAGCGCGCCGTGCTCGAATGGTAGTTGCCGGTCGCGAGATGCACATAACGGGCAAGGCGGTTGCCTTCACGGCGCACGACCAGCGCCATCTTCGCGTGCGTCTTGTGCCCGACCACGCCGTAGACGACGTGCGCGCCGACTTCTTCGAGGCGCTGTGCCCAGTTAATGTTGGCTTCTTCGTCAAAGCGTGCCATCAGCTCGACGACCACCGTCACCGCTTTGCCGTTGCGCGCCGCGTGAATCAAAAGGTCCATCATTTCCGACTGCGCGCCGGTGCGGTAGACGGTCTGCTTGATGGCGACCACGTGCGGATCGTTGGCGGCTTCCTTCAAAAAATTGACGACCGGCGCAAACGATTCATACGGCTGATGCAGCAGGATATCGCTCTTGCGGATCGCGTCGAAAATATTTAGCTGTTTGGATAGTTCTTTCGGCAACGCCGGCTCGAGCAGCGGAAACTTCAAGTCCGGCCGGTCGACCTTTTCGTACACTTGCAGCAGGCGCATCAGATTGACCGGCCCATTGACCTGGTAGAGATCGTCGCGCGTCAGGCCGAATTGCTGGAGCAGCGCGTCAGTCATGCGGGGCGAGCACAGGTCGGCGACTTCAAGGCGCACGCTGTCGCCATATTGGCGTTGGGTCAATTCGCCCTGCAGCGCCTGGCGCAGGCTTTTGAGTTCGCGCAACTCTTCTTCGTCAATGTACAGGTCGCTGTTACGCGTGAGCTGGAACTGGTAACAACCGAGCACCGTCATGCCGGGAAAAAGCTCGGCGACGTGCGCGTGCAGTATCGACGACAGGAACACAAAGCCGTGAGGACAGCCGGCGATTCGGCGCGGCACCGTAATTACGCGGGGCAGCACGCGCGGCGCCTGCACGATGGCCATGCTCGATTTGCGGCCGAACGCATCCTTGCCTTCGAGCTCGACGACGAAGTTGAGGCTTTTATTGAGCAGTTTCGGAAACGGATGCACCGGGTCCAGCCCGAGCGGTGTCAGCACCGGCATCAATTCGCGAAAAAAATAGTCCTTTACCCATTCTTTCTGCGCCGCGTTCCAGTTGCTGCGACGAAGGAAACGAATGCCTTCGGCGGCAAGCTGTGGAAACACTTCATCGTTAAGCACCTGGTACTGGCGTGCGACAAGCTCCTGAACCTTGGCCGTGACCTGGCGGAACACTTCGCTGAGCGGAACGCCGTCGGGGCCCGCTGGCGCCTCGGCCGCGATTTCCTCCTTGAGGCCGGCGACGCGTATCTCGAAGAACTCGTCGAGGTTGCTGTCGACGATGCACAGAAATCGCAGGCGCTCGAGCAGCGGTGCGTTGCGGTCTTCGGCGAGCGCGAGCACGCGGCGATTGAAGGCAAGCTGTCCGAGCTCGCGGTTCAGATAGAGCTCGGGGGCGACGTGTCGTTTAGGCATTGAAACGGATTACCGTGGTTTTGGTTGCCCGCTGGTAACTTCATCCAGAAGTCCGGCAGGTGCCGGAGCAGCGCCTTTAGGCCAACAGGCCGTCAGGCACTTATTATCCCAGACTGGTTTGCCTCGCGCCAAATTGGATCGCTGCGGCGCGCCACCGTCATTTTTCACCATCGGCTCAGGCTGCAGCCGTGTGCAGGGCGTCTGCGCCGGTCGGGTGCATCGAGCGCACCAGTTCCATGCGGCCGTCGAGGTGTTCGACCACCGCGGTACAACTGTCGACCCAATCGCCGCAGTTGATGTAGACAAGCCCGTCGATCTGCTTGATCACGGGGGTGTGGATGTGTCCGCAGATTACACCGTCAAGCGCATGTTTTTTCGCGGTGTGCACGACCGATTCTTCGAAGTTGCTGATGAAGCTTACGGCGTGGAGCATGTTGCGCTTAGCGTAATCGGCAAGCGACCAGTGGCCGCTGATGCCAAGCTTGCGCCGCATCAGCGAGAGCAGCCGGTTGACATGAACCAGCCAGTGGTAAGCGATATCGCCGAGGATTGATACCCAGCGGTGATAGGTGGTCACCTGATCGTATTCGTCGCCATGCACCAGCAGATAGCGCCGGCCGTCCGCGGCTTTGTGCACGTAGTCGCGCACGAGATTGATATCGCCAAATGCGGTGCCTACGTAGTCGCGCAGTGCTTCGTCATGATTGCCCGGAATCAGGTAAACACGCGTCCCATGGCGCGCTTTCTTTAATATTTTTTGCACGACGGTGTTTTGCAGCTGCGACCAGTAAATACCGCGGCTCATCGCCCAGAAGTCGATGATGTCGCCGACCAGAAAAATGTTTTCGCAATCATAGTCGCGCAAAAGCGTAAGCAGTTCCCCGGCGCGGCAAGCGCGCGTTCCCAGATGAATGTCCGACAGGAAGAGCGACCGCGCTCGCGCCGGCGCTGGCGGGTCTGGCAGAGTCATTAACATGGTCCCGCTGGCAGTCGGCCCACAACTGATCGCGCCACGTTTTGGCGGGTATTCACTGGGAGTTCTGCCGGCACGCGCAATTTCAAGCGGTCAGCTGCATCTCGGCGCTCGTCGCCGCGCCATTGATTGCAATCGCGTCAAGCAGCGCGGCTTCAAATTCGTCATGCACCGATTCCCAGTCGATCTTTTCGGCCGTCGCGCGCGCGGCACAGGCGAATCGTTTGATGCGCGCTGCATCGCGCATAAGCGACGCGGCCAGCGCACTGAATTTTTCGGCGTTGCCGACTTCGGCCATGACGCCGTTGCAGCCATGTTGGATACGTTCGGCTGCTGCCGCATAATCGTAGGCGACCACCGCGAGACCGCTGGCCATCGCCTCGATGGTCACATTACCGAACGTCTCGGTGAGGCTGGGGAAAACAAATACATCGCCGCTTGCATAATGGGCGGCAAGGTCTTCGCCCGTGCGCATGCCGGTGAAAATGCAGTCGGGGTGCGCCGCCTGCAACGCCGCGCGCTCCGGCCCGTCCCCAACGACCACCAGACGGGCTGAAGGCTCCGCCGCTTTCATGGCGGTAAATGCGCGCATGAGCAACGGCAAATTCTTCTCGGGCGCGAGTCGCCCGACATACAAAGCGACCGGTTCAGTGCCCTGAATGCCCCAGGTGCGCCGCAGCTCGGCGCTGCGCTTGGCCGGGTGAAAAAGTTTCGTATCGACACCGCGCGCGACCACCCGCAGGTTCAAATAGCCGTGACTTTGCAGGTCGTCACGCATCGCAGCGGTCGGCACCAGCGTGCAGTTCGCCCGGTTATGAAACTTGCGCAAATACGCGACGATCGGTTTTCTCAACCAGCCGATGCCGTAGTGCTTGCTGTAACTTTGAAAATTGGTGTGAAAATCGCTGCTGCATGGAATCCGGAGTTTCGTCGCAGCAGAGAGTGCCGAAAATCCGAGCGGGCCTTCAGTGACGAGATGCACGACGTCAGGACGCTGCAAAGCCCACAGCCGCAGCAGTGCCTGTTTCGCGGGTAAACCCATTTTCAGGCTGTCATAGCGCGGAATGGAGACGCCGCGCTGTAGAATTTCTTCGAAGCTCGACGTATTCATCGCGTTATCGTCGCGATGCTGGCGCGGCCGCACGAGTTGGACCTGATGCTGGCGAGCCTGGAGACCAGCGACCACGCGGCCTATCGTCATCGCGACGCCGTTGATTTCCGGCGGATAGGTTTCGGTGACGACCGCGATGCGGAGGATCCTGCGCGCCGTCGGCAGTTGCTGGCAGATGATTTGCCGGCTGTCCATGCGTTCATCATGCGCGGAGATCAAGAACATTTAATTAAGGATTTATGAAAATTGCGTGACGGTTTGCGTCAACCGAAAATCGCGAGCAGCCACACGACAGTCACATTGATGAGCGACAGCATGACTGCGGCGCTGCCGAGATCTTTGGCGCGCTTCGCGAGCGAGTGGTCTTCAAGCGAAACGCGGTCGGTGACCGCCTCGATGCCCGAATTGAGCAGTTCGACGATCATGACGAGCAGTACGCTCGCGACCATCTGCGCCTTTGCGTATCCAGGTACCGGCAGGTATAGCGCGAGCGGGACCATAATCAATGTGAGCATCACCTCCTGGCGGAATGCGTCTTCATGCCGGAACGCCGCGGCAAAGCCGTCAAACGAATAAAGCATCGCGTTCCAGATCCGCTTCAAACCGGTCTTGCCCTTGTACGGACTCTCCATGGCTAGCGCCGCTTTCGGGAAGTTAAATTCCCGCACGCTAGGCGCGCCAGATGACGGCTGTATTACAACGCCGCGGAATCTTTCAGGTGTGCGCGGTTAAAATGGCGTCCAACTCAGTCGCGGCACTCGTTATGGCAGACGTCATCGATTATGAATTCGGGATCAGCGCCGTCGATTCGGGTTATCTGCGGCCGCAGCTCGACGCGATCCACCTGATCATCGAAGGCGATCGGGCCGCAGTTGTCGATACCGGCGTCAACAGCTCGGTGCCGCGCGTGCTCGCGGCGTTGCGCGCCAAAGGCATCGCCCCGGCGCAGGTCGACTACGTGATTCTCACGCACATCCACCTCGACCACGCCGGCGGCGCCGGCTTGTTGTTGTCTCAATTGCCCAATGCGATGCTGACGGTTCATCCGCGCGGTGTGCGTCACCTGATCGACCCTTCGCAGCTGATCGCGAGCACTGAGGCGGTATATGGATCTGAACACATGGCAAGAACGTACGGCCGTATCCTGGCGGTGCCACCAGGCCGCGTGATTGAAACGCCGCATGCAGCATCGATCGCGTTGAACGGCCGTGAACTGGTTTTCTACGATACGCCGGGCCACGCGCGCCATCATGTGTGCGTCTTCGACGCAAAGTCGCGCCACGTATTTGCGGGCGACACCTTCGGGCTTTCATATCGCGAGCTCGATGACGGTGGACGCCGGTTTATTTTTCCGACGTCGAGCCCGACCCAGTTCGATCCCGCGGCCGAACACCGGTCGCTTGACCTCATTACCGATCTACGGCCGCCCGCGATTTATCTCACGCATTACGGCCAGGTGCGCGATATCGCGCGACTCGCCGACGACATGCACCGGCTGGTCGATGCTCACGAGCAGCTCGGGCGCGCCGGCGGCGACGCCGGCAGCGAACGTCACGCGCGGTTGAAGGCCGGGATTACTGAAATGATCAGGGGCGAGGCGCGGCGTTACGGTTGGCCGCTTGCTGAAGAGCGCGTGCTGGAGATTTTCGCCGGGGACATCGAACTCAACGCGCAAGGATTGGCGATCTGGGTTGATACGCTGACGCCGTAGTCACGGCGTAGCGAGTCTTCATGCGTCGGGCAGTGCCGCGAGCGCCGCTTCGTAGGTCTTCAGTACCGAGTCGTCCCGTGTGATGGTCGTATGAAGATCGCTCAAGAGACCATCGTGCAATCCATAGACCCAGCCATGCACGGTCACGTCCTGACCGTGCTCCCACGCGTCGCGCAAAATCGAAGTCTGGGCGACGTTGACCACCTGCTCTATGACATTGAGTTCGCACAACCGGGCGCTGCGCTGCGCGAAATTGCCCGCCGGCGGCAACCGACGTTCGTGCTTTTCACGCACGTCCTGCACGTGACGCAGCCAGTTGTCGCTCAAGCCGAGCCGGTCGCCGCGCAAAATCGCTTCGACGCCGCTGCAGCCATAATGACCGCAGACGATGATGTGCTTGACCTTGAGAAGCTCGACGGCGAACTGAATCACCGACAGGCAGTTCAGGTCCGTATGCACGACGACGTTCGCGACGTTGCGATGTACGAATAATTCGCCCGGCAACAGGCCGACAATGTCGTTCGCCGGCACGCGGCTGTCCGAGCAGCCGATCCACAGATATTCGGGCGATTGCTGGCGCGACAGCTTGCTGAAGAATTCAGGGTCCTGACGCTGTATGCGTTCGGCCCAATCGCGATTGCTGTCGAATAAATGTTTGAGATTCTTCATTGCGGTTCAATGCCACGAATGCGGGCGTTCAGGTTGCGCGATAAGCATTTTACAAGCTTTGGCCGCGCGCGGCGCCGTTGACGGCAACGCGGCTGAACGACACGCGGTTGTGCATGCTGACGGAATGTGTAACGCTGCAGCACTGCAGCAGGCTGTAAGCGAGAGGCGGCAGCGGAGTTCATATCGACATGGGTATATTTCCTGATTTTGGACAGGCAATGGGTGTCATTGCCGCGGCGCTGCTCGGCGCGCTGATCGGTTACGAGCGCCAGTTGCGCGGTCATCCCGCCGGTTTACATACCAATGCACTCGTCGCGCTGGGATCAGCCGCGTACGTGATCGCGAGCGTGCTGGTCGGTGATGCTTCGGGACCGGCGCGCGTCGCCGGCCAGGTTGTCACCGGCGTCGGATTTTTGTGTGCGGGCGTCATCATGCATCAGGGTGTCACGGTGCGTGGCATCAACACCGCAGCCACGGTGTGGTGCGCGGCCGCCGTCGGTGTGCTCGCCGGTTTCGGTCAACTGTGGTGGGCGATTTTTGTGACGTTACTGATTGTCGCTGCTAATTACAGTCTGCACTACGTCGAGCACCGGATCATCCGATCGCAGCGAGCCGCGCCGAAATTCAAGGACGGCGAGCGCATTGATTCAGGCGGCGACAAAATTTAGCGATGCAGAACTTTGTAAAAGCTGCACGGCTCGCGCGGCCGGACATTCCGCTGCAGAAAATGAGCAGCCGTCCGACATTGGCACATTAATCGCGATGCTACGATGATTTTCCTTTCCTGAAACCAGCGAGTTCCCATGCAAGTCAATGTGCAGTCACACGTGACCCCGTCGCGCGAGCATTCCGACGTAAACGAGCGGCAACGCAGGCTCGCCGCGGCATTTTTGCGCGTGCGTGCCCAAACCGAGCAACTCGCGGCGCCGTTGTCGGCCGAAGATTGCGCACTGCAGTCGATGCCCGACGCGAGTCCGGTCAAATGGCATTTGGCGCACACCACGTGGTTCTTCGAAACGTTCGTGCTCGAGCGCGCTGCGCCCGGCTACCGTCCGTTCTCCGCGCAGTTTCGCGTGCTGTTCAATTCTTATTACGTGGCCGTCGGCGCGCGTCATCCCCGCCCCGAGCGCGGCATGCTGTCGCGGCCGTCGCTCGACGAAGTGCGCGCCTATCGCGTTCACGTCAATGAGCAGGTTGCGACTCTGCTGCAGTCAGACGACGTCGATGCCGGTTGGCTCGAACTGATCGAGCTCGGCATCAATCATGAACAGCAGCATCAAGAGCTGATCGTGACCGATTTGAAGCACCTGCTCGCCAAGAACCCGCTGCATCCGGCGTATCTGCCGCCGCCGTCAGCCACGGCAAGCGAGGCGCCGCCCGTGGCGTGGATTGGACTTCCCGATGGCATACGGCAGATCGGTCACGCGGGCGACGGCTTCCGGTTCGATAACGAGGAGCCGCGGCATCGGGTATTCATCGACGGCTGTGAAATCGCGTCGCGCCCCGTCACGGTATCGGAGTATGCCAATTTCATGGAGGACGGCGGCTATCGCCGCCCCGAACTTTGGCTCTCGGAAGGCTGGGATGTGTGTAACTCGCAAGGCTGGACGGCGCCGCTGTATTGGCAGGCAGACAGCGTGGAGCCGACGGCATTTACCCTCCATGGGCTTAAAACGCTGAACCCGGCCGAGCCGGTATGCCACCTGAGTTTTTTTGAAGCCGATGCGTATGCGCGGTGGGCGGGCGCACGCCTGCCGACGGAAGCGGAGTGGGAAACGCTCGCCACACCGCGGCAGATTTACGGCAATTTCCTCGAGGACAGACGGTTTCATCCAGCACCGGCCCGCATGGACGATGACAGACCTGCTCAGCTTTTCGGCGACGTATGGGAATGGACGCGCAGCTCGTACGAACCGTATCCCGGCTATCGGCCGGTAGCCGGCGCAGTCGGCGAATACAACGGCAAATTCATGGTCAACCAGTATGTCCTGCGCGGCGGGTCGTGTGCGACGCCGGCTTCGCATATCCGCGCGACCTATCGCAATTTCTTTCCGGCCGCCGCGCGCTGGCAGTTCAGCGGCGTGCGTCTTGCCCGCGATATTCGCTGACGTACCCGTACCGGTTTCCGTTGCAGCATCGATCCGCGGCTGTGGATTCTGCCCGCTTTCAGCGTCGGCACTCCGCGTCGTCTTGCGCTCAAGTCGCTGCAGGGCAACCGCTTTTTCCCTCGGGCGCAATGCATTCTAGATGTTAACAGTCGGCGCTTTACCATTGACGTTTAGCGTAATTTCCCCCGGGCTTCGCGGCTTCGCCTGCGCCGTTTGCATCGTCGCATCGCGCTGAAGATCCCAATCCGGGGACGCAATTCGATATCGAATCCGCATCGCGACTATCGCCTTTTTTGCGGGGGGCGCGGCCCTATTTTCTCTCTAGAATTGCACCACAAACGTAAAACTTGGATTACAATCCGCTCAACCCAATTTCTTTTGGGTGAAATCCCCGTCTTTACTGTCAAGGAGAACAGACGATGGCTGCAAAGAAAAAAGCTACCAAAAAGCCTGCAAAGAAAAAATCCGCACGTAAACCCAGCGCAGCGTTCATGAAGCCGATGCAGATTTCGGCCGCATTGAGCCCGGTTATCGGCGCCGGCCCGTTCCCGCGTACGGAAGTGACCAAGAAATTGTGGGCCTATATCAAGAAGCATGGCTTGCAGGATGCGAAGAACCGCCGCAACATCAATGCTGACGACAAGCTCAAAGAAGTTTTCGGCGGCAAGAAGCAGGTGTCGATGTTCGACATGACCAAACTGGTCAGCAAGCACCTGAAGTAATCAATTTCCGCTTTTAGCGACGGCCGGTACCTTCGAGGTGCCGGCCGTTTGTTTTTTAGCGGGCAGAAACGGCGTCGGGCTTGCGCGCGTAAAGCCCCGCGCCGACCATCAGCACCGCCATCGTCCAGAATACCGGCGTCATACCGAGCGCCGCGCCAAGCGCGCCGAACATGAGCGGAATAATCGTCTGACTGATATTGATGAGCAGCGTGCGCACGCCAATCGCCTCGGCGCCGCGCCCTGCCGGCGCCTTGTTGTAGAGCAGCGACATGATCATTGGCTGGGTGCCGCCGAGCCCCGCGCCAAGAAAGAACGCGAGCGCGATCAACACCGGCACGGTTGTCACCAGCGGAAAAATGAACAGCGCAATGCCGGTCGAAATCATCGCGCCGATCAGCATCTGCCACTCGCCCACACGCCGGATCACCAGCGGCATCGCGAGCCGCGCGACGAACACGGCGGCGCCGAACGCACCGAGGATCACGCCTATCGTCGACGCTGACAGATGAATGCTCGAGCCGTGGATCGGTACCACGAACGAGAACAAATCCCACACCATCGACAAGAGACCGCTCACGATGAATACGCGCCGCAGGCTGCGGTTGCGCAGCAAGTCGATGAGCCGGCGGCGTTGCGCGCCGTGCGCGTCCGGGGGCTGCAGCTTTACCTCGACGCGTTTGACCAGCAGCGCAATCAGAGTGATAAGGGAAAAGCAGGCGAGCAGCAGCATGGTCCAGCGATGCCCGATGGCGTCGATCGCAAACCCCGCGACCATCGGACCCAGGAATCCCGACGTTGAAAAACTGAGCGCAAGCCAGTTGAAGTGTTTGACGCGGTCCTCCGGCCTGCCGACGACGGCGACCAAATAATTGACCGCGATGTGGTAGAGGATGAACCCCGAGCCGCTGAGACAGCTCATTACGAAGAGCGCCGGCAGGGTCGGTACGATGACAACCGCGAGGATGCCGACCGACAACGCGGCCGCGCCGGCGAGCATGGGTTTGCGCACGC
Organism: Betaproteobacteria bacterium; assembly: GCA_028292435.1. GTDB lineage: Bacteria > Pseudomonadota > Gammaproteobacteria > Burkholderiales > SG8-41 > PALSA-1004. Next base: position 16,170 of record JAQGMI010000168.1, on the reverse strand, counting down.
CAATCCGGTCGATGAGGCGTCCGAGCGGTACCGAAAAAGTCATCGGCACCAGCGCGAGCAACGACAGCAGGATGCCGACCGTCAATGGCGACGCGCCGAGCTGCAGGGCGAAAAGCGACAAGGTGACACGACTGCCCGTATACGCGAGATGCAGCGAGATCGTCAGTGCCAGAACGAAGGACAGGTTCACCGGTGTGAAATGGCGCCGCGGGAAAACACCAATTTTACGCGATAGCCGGCGCGCCCTTAAATCACATTCACGTCATTCACCTCATTCGATTGCCCGGACTATACTCATGGCCGGAATATCGAATGCGGATTACAAACGCCGCGCGCGTCATCGACGCATAACTGCAGGCAGGCATGGAAATCAAAAAAATTGCGGGTGCACTTGGCGCGGAAGTGTCCGGCGTCGATCTTGCGCGCGAATTCGATCCGGCGACGATCGACGCGATCCGGCGCGCCTGGCTCGAACACTGCGTCATTTTCTTTCGCGAGCAATCATTGACGTCGGCGCAATTCATGGCGCTGGCCGAGTGCTTTGGCACGCCGGTTGAGTACCCGTTCGTCAAAGGACTGCCGGGATTTCCCTGCATTACGCCGGTGGTGAAGCTGGAGCACGAGCGTGCGAATTTCGGCGGCATCTGGCATTCCGATACGACTTATCTTAGCGAGCCGCCGATGGGCACGCTGCTCTTTGCATGCGAATTGCCGCCGGTCGGCGGCGATACCTTGTTCGCGAATCAGTATCTCGCCTATGAAACGCTATCGGACGGATTGCGGCAGACACTCGATGGTCTCGTTGCGATCAGCAGTTCAGCTAAAGCGGACGTGAGCAAAACGCGCGAAGACCGCCTGAAGACCGACGGCCGCGCCGATGCGAAGCGTGAGTACACGGCCGAGCAGCCGGTCGTGCGCACGCATCCCGAGACCGGCCGCAGGGCGTTGTATGTCAACGTCGCGCACACCGCGCATTTCAAGGGATGGAGTGAGCAGGAAAGCGCGCCCTTGCTCAATTTCCTGTTTCAACATCAGACAAAACCCGAATTCACCTGCCGCTTCAACTGGCGTGCGGGATCGATAGCGCTGTGGGACAACCGCTGCGCGCAGCACAACCCGGTTAACGACTACCATGGTTTTCGGCGCGTAATGCACCGGATTACGCTCGCAGGCGATCGCCCGCGTTAGCGCGCGCGCCGGGCTATTCCGGCGCCGGCTGATCGCGTTTCCACGCGACGAGCGCAACGCCTGCACAGGTAATGACGATGCCGAGTATCGACACTGCGCTCGGTACGACGTCGAACAGCGCGAATTCCAGCACGACTGCGAACACCGGCGTCAGATAGAAAAGACTCGTCACCCGCGTCGCTTCGCCGTGGCGCATCAGCGTATGCAACGCGCTGACGGCAAGAATGGACGCGCAGATCACGAGAAACACGATCGCGCCGAACATCGGCCACGCCCACGTAATCCGGAATCCTTCGACCAGCCACGCAAGCGGCGCCAGTACGATTGCGGAAGCCGCGAACTGAAGCAGCGACGCGGTGCGCAGATCGACGTGCTGGCAGAACACGCGTTGATAAAGCGTGCCGGCGGTAACCGCGAGCAGCGCGACGAGCACCGCGCAGAGGCTTGCGAGCGTCATTTCGCGGATGTCGATCTTGTGCCACACCACGAGCACGACGCCGGAAAAACCGACCGCTATACCGAGCCACTGGCGCCGCGACAAGTGCTCGCCGAGCCAGCGCGACGCGACGAGCGCGGTCAGCAGCGGCTGCACGGTCAGCAGCACCGCGGTTATGCCGGCGGACACGCCGAGGTATTGCGTGTAATGGCTGCCGCCCAGATGGATTGCGTGCATCAAAAGGCCGGCGACGATGACGTGACCGAATTCGCTGCGTGAGGTCGGCCAGCGCGAGCGCATGATCACCACGATCGGCAGCATGCATGCGATGCCGAACAGGAAGCGCGCGGTCAAAAACGTAAACGGCGCCGCGTAGAGCATGCCGATTTTTGAGGCGAGAAAGCCGGAGCCCCAGATAACGACGAAGTACCAGGCGAGTATCGAGTCGAACCAGCGGCGATTAGGGGCGGCGGCAGTCACGCGGGCAGGCGGCAACGTTTCCCAAAAATATGCTGGATGAATTGTTGAGTATACCCTGCGCGAAATTGGCGCCGCTTATGCCAAACCGGCTAAACTATCGATCCGCAATCGGCGGCTCGTGCGTCACGCGCGCGGTCCGCCCGCCACTTTCCGGAGGATTAGATGTTTGGACGCCTGATGCCGCGCCAGGGCAAGTTCTTCGATTTGTTCAAGGAGCACGCGGAGCAAATCGTGCTCGGCAGCCTGGAGCTGGCCGCGTTGATGACGAATCACGACGACCTCGAGCGCCGTACCTACAATATAGAATCGATCGAAAAGCGCGCCGACAAGATTACGCGCACCACGATTGAGCTCCTGCACAAGACGTTTATCACGCCGCTCGACCGGGAAGACATCCACCAGCTGATCAGCAAAATGGACGACGTTCTCGACTTGATCGAGGATTCGGCCCAGCTCATGTTCCTGTACGACGTGCGCGATCTGACTCCAGAGGCTAAGAAGCTCGCCGATATCTGCGTACTGTGCTGTCAGAAAGTTCAGCAAGCCGTCTCCCTGCTGTCGAGCATGGACAACGCAAACGAGATCATGGTCATCTGCAACGACATCGACCGGCTCGAGTCGGAGGCCGATCACGTCATGCGCGGGGCGATTGCGCGGCTGTTTCGCGATGAGCCTGACGTGCGCGAACTGATCAAGCTGCGTTCGGTTTACGAGCATCTGGAAACGGTGACTGACCGCTGCGAGGACGTCGCGAACATTATTCAGGGCATCGTGATCGAAAACTCATGAGCGGGGCAGGCCGTACTAAGCCAACGACGAGACGACCGGTATGAGCTTTGAAGTGTTGGTGCTGCTCATCGCGATAGCGCTCCTGTTTGATTTCATGAACGGTTTTCACGACGCCGCGAATTCGATCGCGACGATCGTATCGACCGGCGCCATGCGGCCGCAGTACGCAATCGTGTGGGCCGCCTTTTTCAATTTTGTCGCGTTCCTGTTTTTCGGCCTGCACGTCGCCGGCACCGTCGGCAAAGGCATCATCGATCCTTTGATCGTCGACCATCATGTCGTCTTCGGGGCGCTGACCGGCGCTATCTTCTGGAACGTCGTCACCTGGTACTACGGCATACCGTCGAGCTCGTCGCATGCCCTGATCGGCGGCCTCGCAGGCGCTGCCGTCGCCAAAGGCGGTGTGCACACGCTGGTGGCGAGCGGTTTCCTGAAGACGGCGGCGGCGATCGTACTGTCGCCTGCGTTCGGGTTTTTGCTCAGCGTATCGCTGATGATTGCCGTGTCGTGGATCTGGCGCCGCTCCACACCGCGCCGGGTCGACCGTTTTTTCAACAAAATGCAGTTCGTGTCGGCGGCTTTGTACAGCATGGGACACGGCAGCAATGATGCGCAAAAAACCATGGGCATCATCTGGATGTTGCTGATCGCCGCCAGCGTCACCGGCGTGGATGACCCGCTGCCCTTGTGGGTGGTCCTCGCCTGTCAGACGGTGATGGGGCTGGGCACGCTGTTTGGCGGCTGGCGAATCGTGAAAACGATGGGCATGCGCATCACCAAGTTAAAACCCGTAAGCGGGTTTTGCGCTTCGGCGAGCGGTGCCGCGACTTTGTTCATCGCGACAGCCTTAGGCGTGCCGGTGTCGACTACGCACACCATCACGGGTTCTATCGTCGGTGTCGGGTCGGTGCAGAAACTGTCTGCGGTGCGCTGGGGGGTGGCCGGCAACATCGTGTGGGCCTGGATATTCACCATCCCGTGCTCGGCGTTTGTGGCGGCGGTTGCGTGGTGGCTCGCGCAACACTACTTCTAGAAATCGAAAGGGCCGCTCTGCGAGCGGCCCTTCTGACCGTACCGTACTGCCTGGCTAGCTGCCCTGCGACAGCGCCGTTCTACCCCCTGAAGAAACGTGCTGGATACGCAAGCCTTTCTCGTCGTCGCCAAGTTTCTTGATATCGCCGGCGAGTTCGCCGCCTTCCTCGATCACCAGCTTGCCGTAACGGATTTTGCCCGTGACCTGGCCGGTGGCGTGGATGGTCAGGCATTTGCGCACCGTCAACTCGCCGGAGAAACCGCCGTGAATTTCGGCGATGTCGATGCCGGCGGTGCCGGAGAACGTGCCGTGCTGCGCGATCTGGATCATGCGGCTGTCCATGGTTGCTTCAACATGGCCTTCGACGACCAGCGTATCGCAGTCGGTAATTTCAACGCCCTTTAATTTAATGTTGGGACCGACGATCAACTGGCTGCCTTGCGACTCGCCCGGTTTGGCCGACGGCGGCTTGGCGGCCAGCCGGCGCGTTTCTTCTGGCGATGGTGCGTTCGAAGCGGCGGCCGGTCGCGCGCTCGGCGATGCATTGGTCACTGCAGCAGCGGCCGTATTGGGAACGTCAGGCGTTTTTTGCGGGTTGCGGCCAAAAAATGTGTCTCGTTGAAGCATTATTGCCCTCCACTGGAGATTGATGATTTCAAATCATGGCGATGGAGAATTCCACGCGCCATCATTAACTGGCTCTGCGATTGCAACTTGCATGCCTGTAAGCGCAAACGCCGCGCGGCGTAAGAGTTTTCGCTACGAAACAGTACGTTACGTTTGCGCTCACACACTTTCGGAAAACGCGGCAACTGCGGTTTTGTCGTTAAGGCACGACGCTACTTGATCGCGTTGAATTAGTCCGCTGTAAACAAACAAATTTAAGTGTCGGCGCGCAACGACAGAAATGCCGCGAAAAGCACCGTGTCAGGGCAATAACTGTCAGGCGTTTCGCAACAGCACGCGGCCGGGCCTGGCATTGGTCGGCTTGCCGTCACGCCAGACCACGCTTCCATTCACGATGACGTTAACGATGCCGCGCGCGGGACGCGTCGAATGTTGAAAGTCCGCAGCGTCGATCACGGTGTCGGCGTCAAACAGCGTGATGTCAGCATGTGCGCCAGCCCTCAAGACACCACGCCCTTTGAGTCCGAATTTGCCGGCCGTCAGCCCTGTCATCTTATAGACGGCGGTTTCGAGGGGGAAAAGCTTGAGCTCGCGCGAGTAATGGCCGAGCACGCGCGGAAAAGTGCCCCACAGCCGCGGATGCGGTTTGGTATCGTGCGGCAAGCCATCCGAGCCGATCATCGTTTCCTCGAAACTGAGAATGCGCTGCACGTCTTTCTCGTCGAGCATGAAATAAATCGCGCCGGCGGGTTTGATTTTTTCGACTGCTTCGGCCTGGGTCAGGTTGAGCCGCCGCGCGACTTCGTCCAGATCGACGCCGGCAAATTCGGGATGCGGTTTCGACCACGTTACGATGATGCGCGACGACTGCTCGAGCCGGTCATAGCGCAACACGGTAGACGACGCGATGTACGGGTAGCAGTCGAGTCCGAGCGGCTGCTCGTGCATGCGCTGCGCAATCAGCTTCAGCGTCTCGACGGAGCGGCCATGGTTCTTGAGGCCGACGGTTTTATGGTGCGAGATGACGACCGGCACTTTGAGCGTGCGGCCGATCAGGCAGGTTTCTTCGATCGACTCGGTCACGTGGTCGTCTTCATTACGCATATGCGTTACGTACAGCCCGTCGAATTCCGACAGCGGGCGGCAGATCTCGATGATTTCGTCAGTGGGCGCACACGCAGCCGGCGGATACGCGGTTCCGGTCGAAACGCCGATTGCGCCTGACGCCAGCGATTCGTGCGCCATGGCGCGCATTTTCGCGATTTCGGCCGTCGTCGCCGCGCGGTCGAGCCGGTCCATCGCCGCGACGCGAAAAGTTGTATGGCCGACGAGGCAGGTCGCATTGATCGCGGCGGGTCGTGCGGCGAGTTCTTCGCGGTAGGCGCGGAAAGTCGGAAACCTGAACCAGTCGCCGCTGCCGTCGAGCAAATCGAGCGGCGGCGTCGAGGCGCCATTCGCCGGCGAATGCGCAAGGCTGATGCCGCAGTTGCCGGCGACGACGGTCGTGACGCCCTGGCTCACTTTGGGCGTCATGTCCGGATTGGAGAGCAGCATGCGGTCGTCGTGCGTATGGGCGTCGATGAAACCGGGCGCTGCAATCAAACCGGAGCCGTCGATCTCGATGTCGGCGCGCGCGCCATCCAGCGCGCCGATCGTCACAATTTTGTCGCCGCGCACGCCGATTTCGCCGTGGAACCGCGGCGCACGGGTGCCATCGATGATCGTTGCGTTGCGAACAATCAGGTCGTAGTGTTCAGTGGTAGTCATCTGGAGTGGACAATTGAAAATTAAAAATTGACAACGAACTGCAGGAGCGCTTTACCGTTGCCGATCGTCAATTATCCCTTGTCCATTGCCTTTCAATCCAGTTTTGCGCCGGACTTCCTGACGACGTTCGTCCATTTCGCGCTTTCTTTTTTGACGTATTCGGCCCATTCCTCGGGCGTACCGCCTATCGGCTCGGCTTCGATCGCCGCGTAGCGTTCTTTCAGCGTCGCCGACCGCAGCGCTTTATTGATCTCGGCATTGAGTTTCGCCAGCACGGGCTTCGGCACTCCGAGCGGCGTCACTACGCCGCCCCATGCATTTGTTTCATAACCCGGCACGCCGGATTCCGCGATGGTCGGAACGTCCGGCAAGACCGGCGAGCGCTTGAGGCTCGAAACGCCAATGCTGCGCACCCGACCCGCTTTCGCATGCGGAGAAATCGACGTCAGGTTATCGAACATCAATTGCACCTGTCCCGCGATCAGGTCGCGAATGCCGTCCGGGCTGCCCTTGTACGGCACGTGCACGATCTGCGTGCCGGTCATTATCTTGAAAAGCTCGCCGCCGAGATGCCCCGTCGTGCCATTGCCCCCCGACGCATTCAGGAGCTTGCCCGGGTTCTGCTTCGCGTAGTCGATCAGTTCTTTTACCGATTTGACCGGCAGGCCGTTGTAGACCGCGAGCAGGTTGTAGGTCGAGAGTGTTTGCGCGACGAGCTGCAGGTCGCGGTCGGGGTCATAGGGCTGCTTCGGCAGCAGCGATTTGTTGATGGCGAGCGACACCACGTTGCCGTAACCGATCGTGTAACCGTCGGGATTGGCGCGCACGATCATTTCAGTGCCGATGGTGTACGCGCCGCCGGGGCGGTTGTCGACGACGACCTGCTGGCCCATTTGTTTCGAGAGCTCGATGGCCAGAATACGCATCACGACGTCGGGTGAGCCGCCCGCCTGCGACGGCACGATCAGCCGGATCGGGCGCTCGGGATATTCGCCCAGCGCGACACTCGCAATGCACGCCAGCAGGACGCCTCCCGCCAGTGCTGAGAAGGTTTTCATCGCCGATCTCCCAAAGGTTTGCCGCATAACCTGATTATGGCGCAAGCCGCTCGATTTTCCAGGCATCGCCGACGCGCGAATACAACACGCGGTCGTGCAAGCGGTTGGGACGCCCCTGCCAGAACTCGAGCGCGGTGGGCAAAACCCGGTAACCGCCCCAATGCGGCGGCCGTTTTGGCGTCGGGCCCTGACTTTTTTCGGCGTCGGCGAACAAGGCTTCAAGCGCCGCGCGATTCGTCACGACTTCGCTCTGCGGCGATGCAATCGCAGCGTGCCGGCTGCCGAGCGGGCGGCTTGCGAAGTAATCATCGGATTCGGCGGCAGTCACTTTTTCGACACGGCCTTCGATGCGCACTTCGCGCTCGAGTTCGACCCAGTGAAACAGCAGCGCCGCGACCGGATGGGCGGCAAGGTCGGCGCCTTTGCGCGATGCGTAATTCGTATAAAACACGAAACCGCGCGCATCGACACCTTTCAAAAGAACGATGCGCGCCGACGGCCCGCCATCGGCGCCGACCGTCGCGAGCGACATCGAGTTGACCATCGGCATATTGGCGGCAACTGCCTCGTCGAACCAGCGGTTGAATTGAGCGATCGGATCGCGCGCGACGTCTTGCTCGTCGAGCGATTCGCGCATGTACTCCTCGCGCAGCCCGGCAATGTTTATTTTCGGTTTGGACATATTGGTTATTTTAAGGCGAGCGGCGGGACCGGCTCTTACATCGTCGCGGAAGCACCAAACAGCGCGTGATGAAACACCAGCAGCGCGCAATATCCGATGATGCTGAGCAGGATCTTCCACAAGCCGATTTCCGTCAGCCTTAATTGATTGCGGCCGCTTAAAATCGCCGCGAACGGCACATTGGATGTGACGGCCGCGAATTTTTGCCAGCTTTCACCGCGGGTCGCCGCCTTGCGCCGGTCGATGAGCCAGGTGCCGGACAACGCGAGAACCGCAAAGGTGCCAAAGAAGACGAGCGCGGCCGCATCGCCGCGCGCCGCAATATGACCGACCGCCCACAAGGCAAAACTCCACATCAGCGGGTGGCGCGTGATGCGCATAATGCCCTGAACCGGGGCTGCTGATTCGAGCAGGTGCGATTTGCCGACAAGCGTCGGGTTCGGTGTAGTCAGGCCGCAAACAAAAAACAGCATTGCGACCGGCATCAACACGAGCGGCACGACCCGCAATGCCACCAGGTACCAGAGGTTGATGAAGGGCGCGTGATAAAACGCCCAGATCATCCAGCCCAGGGTGATGAACGCAATCAGCGTGTATGCCGCGAGGTAGGCTTTGCCGAGCACGCCGACGAGCACGTCGCGTAGCCCCGTGCTCGATACGTAATGCGTCGCGAGGAATGCCAGCGAGGCGAGCAACAAGTGCGTCATCGGGTTCATGCGAATCGGTTCTCGCGTCGTGCGCACGGCACGGCCGTGCGCGGGCGTTCATATTAGCGCGCTGTTATGGCAGGCGCATTAATTTTTCAGGCAATCGTCGGCCAGGCATTGAATCGGCGTGAAATCGCGGTGCGCGATGTATTCCGGACGATGAAACCGCCGGATATGGTTTTCGCAGGAATTGAGACTCAAGTAGACGATCGTGCGGTTCCACGGCGTCATATTGCTGCCGGATGCGTGTACGAGATTGCAATGAAAGATCATCATCGACCCGGCCGGCCCTTTGGGTGAAATGATGCCGCCCTCGGCGACGAGCCGCGTAATGGTCTCGTTGTCGATGGTCCACAACGGGTAGCTCGTGGTCGACAAATCGTGGCCGGCTTCCTGGCGGCCCTTCTTGTGCGAGCGCGGGATGAACATGAGCGGCCCGTTGAACTCGTTCACGTCTTCGAGAAACACCGCCACGTTCATCGCACGCGCGTCGGGCATGTCGTCGTCGTTGAACCACGTGCCGTAGTCCTGATGCCATTGCCACACGTCGCCGTCGAACGCTGCTTTGCCGTTGATCTTGAACTGATGAATGTAAACGTCGTCGCCGAGAATCTGCTTCGCGGGCTCGATCAGGCGCGGATGCTGCCCGAGTCTGCGATATGCATCGTTATACGTGTGCGCGGCGAAATTCGTGCGCACGGCGGCGCTGCCTTTTTCGCGCACGTTCTCGGGCCTTTGCTCGGCATATAGTTTCGGCACTTCAGCATTGAGCACGCCGATTTCGCCCGATGAAAACAAACCGGGGAAAAAGAGATAGCCTTCGCGCTGATATTCGTCGACCTGGGCGGCGGTAAGTTTCATAGAAAAATTCCGCGGATGAAATCTGATTCAGCTTATCACCGCGGCCGCGAGTCGTCTTGCCCAGCGGCGCGCGAACGCCGCCGTCGCCACCCCCAGCCCGCGATGCCCGCCGCCAGCAGCGCGCCGCTGCCAGCTGCTATCCACCACGTTGTTGCCAATGGCGCAGAGGCGGCAGCCGGAACAGCCTGCGGATTTTGCGCCTGCCGCCATTCAGTGACCCACGCCGGCGGTTGGCGCGACGGCGGGTCGTCGGCCAACCAGGTCAGCGTGACCGGGAACGCGTAGTCGGTGATCGCGGCGCCGCTGCGCGCATCCGTCAGATGCAGGCGGACTTCGTCGATCTTTGTCGGCTTCTCGCCCCAATAGAAAAAGCTGACAACGCCAACGCCGCTGGCCGGCAACAGCGCCGGCGCGCCGGTGCCGCCGTTGTCGAGCACCGGTTGCCCTTTGAACCAGCCGCTTATCGACACGTTCAGCGGTGCGGCGCTCTGCGCCTTAAAGCGCACAAAAAAAGGCTGCTGGCGGGCGAGCAATGCATCGAGCCCCGGATCGGTCGCCAATATTTGCAGCTCGGTTGCGGGTTGCGCCGTTGCGGGCGCCGCGGCGATCGCGAGAATCGACCCTATCGTCAAGCCGATGATCAGTTGCAGCGCCGACTTCATGTGCTCACCTGATTGCGGCCTTTGTGCTTCGCGCGGTACAACGCTTTGTCCGCGGCCTGAATGACGTCATCCGTGCTGGCAAGCCGATCGCTGTTTTCGGCGACGCCGATACTGATCGTGACGGACACCGACGACGCGTCGCGAAAAGTACCCGGCCGCCGCGTCGCCGGCTCCGGTTTGGGCGGGCGATCGGGCGCGCGCAGCGCAATCTTGTAGGTTTCGATCGATGCGCGCAGCGCTTCAAGGTGCGGCAGTGCATGGGTGCTGTCCTTGCCCGGAAACAGGACCGTAAATTCCTCGCCGCCATAGCGAAACGCAGTGCCGCCGCCGCCCACCGCCGCAAGTTTCGCCGCGACCATCTTGAGCACCTGGTCGCCCAGATCGTGGCCGTGTGTATCGTTGAATTTTTTGAAGTGGTCCACGTCGCACATTGCGATCGTATAGCGGCGGCCAAGCCCCATCATGCGCTCGTTCAGATCGCGGCGGCTCGGCAATCCGGTGAGCTCGTCGCGAAATGCCATGCGAAACGTATCCTGCAGCAGCGCGATCGTGAGTATCAGCGCAGCGGCGGCGATGTAAACCGTAAACGCATTCGGCGCGCCGATGAAATGCATCGCGAGTGCGAACGCGCACAACGCGGACGCGAACGCCAGGTCGAGCGCGGCACGTTTGATGAGCCACACGGCCAGGCAAACGACGATGCCAAGTATGAGGAAAAGCCAGCCAAGCTGGCGCACCGGTGACGACACGAACAGCGTAGTGTTTCCAAACGGCGAAATCGCCCACGCGGTGATCCAGGTGACCGATGAGCCGATCACCCACAGCGTGAACAGCACTTCAGCGGTGAGCACGCCGATGCGCCGCAGACTGTGCAGATTCAGGATGCCGCGCTCGACCGACACGCACAGCAGCGCCAGATTGAGCGGCACGAACACGCCGAGCGCTGCGAACAGCGTATGCGCGCGAAAGCCACCGAACTGATCGCGCACGAGCCAGCCGTAGCCGATGTAGGCGACGGCGAGTGTCAGGAGTGCGAACACGATGCGGCCGCGCCGAAAGCCGAGCCCGAGCAGGACGCCGAGCGCAATCAGGAAATAAACGCCGAAATCCTTGATCCCGGCCAGCGTCGGCGGCAGGTCGGCAACGTGCGGAATCGCGAAGCGCGCGCCGACGATGATCGCTGCCGGAAGTACAAGGTTCAGCAATAGCCGGGCGGGATTATTCACGCGGCAGGGCTGAAATATCTGAGGCAATCATGGCTGTTGGGTCAATAGGGTGGCCGCCATTTTTAGCGCCGCTGCAAGTCGCGGGAATTCGAAGGATAACACGCGCATTGCGGCCGATTTTCGCGCCCGCCGCGCAGCAGCGCATGACGATTGAACTTGAGCGCACTCGTCGCAATCCTAAGGTAAGGACGGCGCGCGGGTGAACGCTCAGCGAGGCCGAGTCTCCGACTTCACGGCCATGACCAGACAGGAGTGCATCCATGAAACTTTATTATTCGCCAGGCGCGTGTTCGCTCTCGCCTCACATCATTCTGCGCGAAGCGGGCTATCCATTCGAGCTCGAAAAAGTCGACCTCGGCGCCAAGACCACCGCGAGCGGCGGCGACTATATGAAGATCAATCCCAAAGGCTACGTGCCCGCGTTGATGCTCGATGACGGCCAGGTGCTGACCGAGAATATCGCGATCGACGAGTACCTCGCCGACCAGCGCCGCGAGTCGGGGCTCGCGCCGCCGGCCGGCACGTTCGAACGCTATCGTCTCGTCGAATGGCTCGCTTTCATCAGCACCGAAATTCACAAGCAGTTCGGCCCGCTGTTTAAACCCAGTACGCCCGACGCCACCAAACAGGCGCAAAAAGATCTGCTCGCGAAACGCTTCGATTACGTTGCCGCGCAATTGGCGAACAAGCAATATCTGATGGGCGATTTCACCGTCGCCGATGCGTACCTGTTCACCGTTCTAAATTGGACCGGCAAGCTGCAGATCGACATGAGCCGCTGGCCGGTTATTCAAACGTATATGCAGCGTGTCGCCGCCCGTCCGCAGGTGCAAGCGGCACTCAAGGCGGAAGGTCTCACCAAGTAAGGACTTCGATGCCGGCGGCGGTGCATACTCACGTTCATGCCGACCAGACCGCCGTCGTTCAAGCCGCCGCCCGCAAAGTCGAAAGCGCCGGCGCGCGGCCGTAATCCGTTCGCGCTCAATCAAAATCTCAATCGGCAGACGCGCAAGGTGCTCGGCAAGCATTACCGCGCCAAATTCGGCGTGAAGTAGCGAGACCGGGAATTGAGGTTCAGGTTGGACGCATTACGCTGTAAGCTTCGCCTCGAACTTCACTCTGCGCTCGTAACGCCCGCCCGCCATGCTCGCCTACCGCCATCTGTTTCACGCCGGCAATTTCGCCGATGTTTTCAAGCACGCGCTGCTCGCGCAACTCATGCTGGGGCTCGCGAAGAAAGACAAACCGTTTTTCTGCCTCGACACGCATGCAGGTACTGGGCACTACGACCTGGGACATGAGTGGGCGCGCAAGAACGCGGAATACAAATCCGGCATCTCGCTTGTATGGAACCGCACCGATCTGCCGGCCGAAATGACGCCGTACATCGATGCGGTGCGCGCCGAAAACGCCGACCGCAAATTGAATTTCTATCCCGGCTCCCCGCGCATCATGCGCCGGTTCATGCGCGCGCACGACCGCCTCGCGCTGATCGAACTCAATAAAAGAGATCACGAAACGCTCGCGGCGCTTTTTGCCAATGATCGGCAGGTGCAGGTGCGGCTGCTCGACGGTTACCAGGCGCTGAAGGCTTTATTGCCGCCGTCCGAGCGGCGCGGGCTGGTGTTCATTGATTCGTCATTCGACCGCGCGCAGGAATTCAAGCGGCTCACCGACGGCTTTGTTGAAGGCCATCGCAAATTCGCGACCGGTGTTTATGCGTTGTGGTACCCGCTGATGGATGCGATCGCCATGCAGGGTTTCGAGCGCCGGATGGCGGCGACCGGCGTGAAAAAAATACTTCAGCTCGAACTCGCGGTGCGCAATCTCGGCGTCGCCGGCAGCGTGCGCGGCTGCGGCATGCTCGTCGTCAACCCGCCGTTCGAATTCGAAGCGGCTGCGCGCAAGATCGTTGCATGGCTGTGGCCGGTGCTCGCCGAGAACGGCGAGGGCAGTCAGCACGTGCGCTGGCTCGTGCCGGAGTAAGCCGTTATCTAGCCGGCAAATCGGGACGCCAGCGTTTGCGGCGTCGCGATCCGAAACGGCGCGCGCCGTATCTTTCGCCGGTCGAGTACGAGCAGCAACCGGTCTTTGGTGACCAGAAAATCCGCGGCGCACGCGCGCGCCAGTTCGAGAAATTTTTGATCGTCAGTGTCGCGGCACACCGGCAGTGGACCTGCGTCCAATATGTCGACGGCGGCAAAATCATTCGCCGCAATGCGGCGGCACTCATTCATGCACGCCGCCTGCTCTTCAGCGGTCAGTATCGTTTTGCGCAGCCGGTAGCCAAGCACCGACGCAAGTTCGCACGCACACGCGTCGTCGATAAAAATCTCGGCCTGCCGGTTCGCGACCGCCGCCTTGATCGCGGCGACGCCGGCATCGTCGAACACCAGCCAGTCGAGCCAGACGTTGGTGTCAAGTACCAGTCTCACCGCGAATCGATTACGCCGCAGCGCGCGCCGGACGCAATTCGGCAACGCCGTCGGCATCGGTCGCCGAGATGGTGGTGCGCACCATGTGCCGCGGATGCAGGTTGTCGGGCCACGGTCGGCCGCGATGCAAACTTGCGCGGTTATCCCACATCACGACATCGCCCGCCTGCCAGCGATGCAAGTACGTATATTCGGGTTTGGTCGCATCCGCGATCAGCCGCTCGATCAATTGAAGCGCTTCGTCTTTGCCCATGCCTTCGATCGCGTACGTGTGCGACGCCAGATACAGCGACGGCCGCTGGTTCGCGGGATTGATCCAGCACATGCGCCAGCACACCGGCGGCATCGTCGAGCGCTCGCGTTCGGACGCGAGTTGCGGCGCAATTTTGCCGCGCGAATGCGCGTAGTCGTGCCACGCAAATGAATGCGCAAGCTGATTGCGCTGCGCTTCGGGCAGTCGTGCCCACGCGAGCCGCATTGAAGTGAATTCGGTCTCGCCGCCGTGCGGCGGCAACACGCGTGCGGACAAGACCGACGCGAGCGCCGGCGGCGATTTAAACGTGCTGTCCGTGTGCCAGAGCTGGTTCGCGCGCGCACGCAGCGCTTCTTTGTGATCGGCCGGGACGAGCTTGCCGGTCGCGCGGTCGATGTTCGTCAGAATGGAAAACGGCGTGCCTTCGCCAAGCGACGCGGCTTTCGCGACTTCGAGCGGGCCGAAGCGCTGGGAGTACGCGACCTGCAATTCGTCGCTGATCGCCTGCTTTCTGAACAGCAGGATTGAATGTTCTTCAAACGCGGCGCGCACCGCCGCATACACCTCATCGCTTGCGGCAACCTCCGCGAGTCCGGCGCCTCGAACTTCAGCGCCAAAGCCGGGTCCTAACGGTATAACTTCCATAATCTCTCCTGGCGGGCCGTGAACGTGCCCGCGTGAAACCAATGCATAAATTATATAACGCCGCTTCAAGCCGGTCGTTGTTACGCGCGCATTTGTCGCTGGAATTCCTGCTAGCATTGCGCGCAATGAAAAGAGCGACGAAGCAAGTGAGCCGGTCATGAGCATTGACGTCGTGCAAGTCACGCGCGCGCTCGACTACGCCGCGAAAAAACACGTCAGCCAGCGCCGCAAGGGCGAGGCGCAAGAACCGTACATCAATCATCTTGCCGAAGTCGCGCATTTGCTCGCGGAGGCGACCGGCGGCAATGACGCCAATCTCGTCATTGCGGGATTGCTGCACGATTGCATCGAAGACCAGGGCGTTACTTTTGAAGAGCTCGTCGAACTCTTCAGCGCCGACGTCGCCGGCCTTGTGCGCGACGTGACCGACGACAAAACTTTGCTCAAGGCCGAGCGCAAACGGTTGCAGATCGTCGAGACGCCGCATAAGTCCGATCGCGCGAAAATGCTGAAGATCGCCGACAAGACGTCGAATCTGCGCGCGATGGCGGTGAGTCCGCCGAGCGGCTGGGATGAGCAGCGCAAGCGCGACTACTTCGCGTGGGCGCTTGCGGTGGTTGCGGGCTGCCGCGGCGTGAATGCGTTTCTCGAGGAGCAATTCGATCGCGCTTATCGGGATGGGCAGAAGTAGGCAGGCGCTTGTGACTACCGTTGCTTTAATTCGCTCAATCTTCCAGGGGGCAGCCCTGGAGCTGGTTACCTTCTTTTGCGCGGCCAAAAGAAGCTAACGGAAGAAAAGGCCGCCCCAGCGAGACGCCCCTTTGCGGTAGCCATCACGACTCGGTAGCCGCAGGCCGAGTGCGGGAGTGATGGCCGGTGCCCCGGACAATGGCTTGGCGATTCGTGCGTATTAAACGTCCGTACGTAGGGCAGCATCCACGAAGTAATGCCGGGGTCCCTGTGCTGCTCGACGTGAAAAGCGGCTCAATGAAACTCGCTCGCAGAATGAGAAAACACATAGGGGTTGCGAGCTCAAACAGCTTTTCGCCTAACAGCGCTTTTCACGCCTGCGACTGCTCGGCGTCTCACGAGGGGATTAAGCGGCGAGCGGTGTCGCAATGTGAATTCGAGCGGAACTAGCGAAGTGGTGGTTTAAGGCTACCCATTAAACAAGCGTACTGATGTCGGCATCACGACTCTGATCGCAAACAACCCCCTTCTGAGACGCCGAGCAGTCGCAGGCAAGGGCGGGGCCTTCGGCTGTGTCTGAGCGCTCACCGTTCAACCGTGTTTTCTCAAATTGGAGCGCGAATTCCACAGC
>JAQGMI010000160.1 GCA_028292435.1 Betaproteobacteria bacterium | reverse complement strand
CCGGCTTGCCGCGTACCAAGTCTTCGTTGACCGGCGCAGGAAAAGATACGAAGCCCGCACCACCGGCCTGAAACGGGCAGCCGCCGGCAAGCGAATTCGGTTCGTATGACACGCGGCCGCGGTTCACGGCCTGACGGTGCATGCCGTCGCGCTGGTTGTTTTGCACCGCGGCGACCGGCGAGTTAATCGGTATTTCGTGAAAATTGGGGCCGCCGAGCCGCGTAATCTGCGTATCGACATACGAATGGATGCGGCCGGCGAGCAGCGGATCGTTTGTGAAGTCGATGCCGGGTATGACGTGGGCGGTGCAGAATGCGACCTGCTCGGTCTCCGCGAAAAAATTATCGGGATTGCGATTGAGCGTGAGCCGCCCGACCGGCTTCAGCGGCACCAGTTCCTCGGGAACAATTTTGGTTGCGTCGAGCACGTCGAAGCTGAATTTATCCGCCTGCGCCTCGGTGAAAATCTGCAGCCCGAGTTCCCATTCGGGATAGTCGCCGGATTCGATCGCTTCCCACAGATCGCGGCGATGATAGTCGGGATCGGCACCCGAAATCTTGACGGCCTCATCCCATACCAGCGAATGCGTGCCGAACAACGGCTTCCAGTGGAACTTGCAGAAGACCGACGTGCCTTTGGCATTGACGAGCCTGAATGTATGAACCCCGAAGCCCTGCATCATCCGGAAACTGCGCGGGATCGCACGATCGGACATGAGCCACATCAGCATGTGAGTTGATTCGGGCATCAATGAGACAAAATCCCAGAAGGTGTCGTGTGCGGACGCGGCCTGCGGCATCCCGTGATGAGGCTCGGGTTTGACGGCGTGCACGAGGTCTGGAAATTTCATGGCGTCCTGGATGATGAACACCGGCATGTTATTGCCGACGAGATCCCAGTTGCCTTCATCGGTATAGAACTTGACGGCAAATCCGCGCACGTCGCGAGCAGTGTCCTTTGAACCGCGTTCGCCGGCGACGGTCGAGAAACGCACGAACACCGGCGTGATCTTTCCGGCCTCGGCGAACGGCGCTGCGCGCGTGTACTTCGTCAGCGGCTCGTACGCCGTAAAGTATCCGTGAGCGCCTGAGCCGCGCGCGTGCACGATGCGCTCCGGAATGCGTTCGTGATCGAAGTGAGTGATTTTTTCGCGAAGAATGAAATCCGCCAGCAGCGCCGGTCCGCGCAAGCCGGCCTTGAGCGAATTCTGGTTGTCCGCAACCGGCACGCCCTGATTAGTCGTAAGCCGCTGCCCTTCGCCGTCCACGCGCACGCGATCGAGCGACGCATTCGTCGGATTGGTACCGGGCTCCGGCGGATTGCCGGTTTTAGCGGATTCGTTTTTTTCCGACTGCGTGCTCGCCAGCAAGTCGCCTTCGGCTTCCACCGGGTTACCCGCGCGGGGAGCGACGGCATTGTTATGCCCGTACTCAAACTTCTTCAGCGGATTCGACGGCGTTGCCGCGACGACTTCATCGATCGCATGTGCTTGTTCGACGTTGATGTCGTTGGATTCCAGCGGCTCGCCTGCCGGCACGCTGCGCGACTTACTGGGAGATGCCGCGCGCGGGCGCGCGACGGATGCGGCTTTCTTACGTTGGGCCATGCGAATCCTCGGATAGGTTTAATCGGCGGAGCAACTGTGATTTCAGTTGTGCCAACTCAATCTACCGAATTGAATGGAAGCCGGATGTAAGCCGGCGCGCCAATCTGCTGTAGGTTCAGCAGATTTACGCGAGACGCGGCGGAAACGACAGCGGAGTGTCAGCCGCTACTTCGCGTTGCCTGAATGCGATTCGGCACTCGGCGTAGTGCCGCCGTGCGGACCGGTACTGCGCGGCGGCTCCACAGCTTTCATGGGTAGATTTTTTTGCTCCGTCTGTGCGACCGGTGTTGGGGTCGGCGGCGTGATGCCGCGTTTGCGTAAACCGGCCTGGTAAGCGGAAACAACCCGATCTTGCGATCGCGTGAGCCGCGCCTGCTCGACGGCGGCCTGCGCTTTGGCTTGTTCCGCTTCCGCCGTAGCGCTGGCTACCTCTTCCGGTGTTGGCGGCGGCAACTTCGCGCCCGCAGTGCCGCTGACGGCAACCAGCAGTGCGATCAGGATTGAAGCGCGCGCGCTAATCGGAATAACTTTCATGGGCACCCTCCAGCATCTGGCATTCCTCGCGCACTTCATCGCCGCTGCACACGAACTCATCGGCGGTCGGCAGTTCGAAAGACGATCCGATGCTTGCGATTTCAGGAAAATCCGGCTCTTCGACCATCACCGGCTGGATTGAACGCTTGCCCATGGTGCCTCCATGAATATTTAAATACAGCGTCATATTGGCGATGCGGAAATTTCCACGCCATCAGTGCTTCTCCGGTTCTTTTGTAGGACAAAACGGGGAAGCGTTTTCCGCTCAAATTTGCCTTAAAGCACCTACGCGACTGTCAGCCTGTAGCTCACACGGGGTTGGGCGTTAGGCCGATAAAAGCGCTTAACGCCAACAGCTACAGTGCCGACTCAAGTGAAGTGAATTTTTCACTCACGTCATTCAAGGAGACAGACATGATCTCTTGGGCCGTCACTTTTTTTATCATCGCAATCATCGCGGCGCTTCTCGGCTTTACGGGCATCGCGGGTACTGCAGGCAATCTGGCGTGGATTTTTGCCATCATCGGCGTCGTTCTCGCGCTGGTGTTCATGATCATGGGGCGCCGCCCGCCGGTCTGACCTGGTTTAAACGACCGGTGACAATTCGGCAGCGCTGCACGAATTTTGTGCGGCGCTGTCAACGTTGACGCCAAATTTCGTGTGGCGCTGCCGACGTCGACGCCACACCTCGCGAACAGGAGGGTCCTGATTCCGGAGAAACCGGAACCAGCGGCACGATGGAAGACCAGGAAAGCATTATTTCGACCGGCATAACCGGGCTTGACTCGATCCTCGCCGGCGGGCTTGCGCAGGGCAGGCTGTACCTAATCGAAGGCGAACCCGGCAGCGGCAAGACGACGACCGCGCTGCAATTCCTGAGTGAGGGAGCAGAGCGCGGCGAGTCGGTCTTATACATAACGCTCGCGGAATCCGAACTTGAACTGCGCAGCATCGCGCGCTCGCATGGCTGGACGCTGGATGGCATTCACATTCACGAAGTCATTCCCGACGAGCGCCTGCTCGATGCGAGCCAGCAATACACGATGTTTCATCCGTCCGAAGTCGAGATGGGCGATACGATTCGCAATATGGTGCGCGTCGTCACCGAGCGCAAACCCTCGCGCATCGTGCTCGATTCGCTCTCCGAGCTCAAACTGCTGGCCGAAAATCCATTGCGTTATCGCCGGCAGGTTCTCGCACTCAAGCACTTCTTCGGAACCCAGTCGTGTACCGTCTACTTTCTCGACGACCGCGGGGGCAAGAGCGGCGACATGCAGGTGCGCAGCATCGTGCACGGCGTGTTCAGCCTCGAGCAGGATGCCAAGGAATACGGCGCCGAACGCCGGCGCGTGCGGGTCGTGAAGTATCGCGGCGTCGAATTTCGCGGCGGCTATCACGATTACCAGATCCGGCGCGGCGGTCTTGTCGTGTATCCGCGCCTGATCGCGGCTGAAACGCGCACGATCATGCAGCACCCGCAACTTAAAAGCGGTCTGCCCCGGCTCGACGCCTTGCTCGGCGGCGGCATCGAAGGCGGCACCAGCACGCTGCTCTCGGGTCCGCCGGGCACCGGCAAATCGTCGCTTGCCGCCCAGTTTGTCTCGACCGCACTCAAGGATGGTTTGTGCGCCGCGATGTTCCTGTTCGAAGAATCCGTGAACAATCTGCTGTTACGCACCGAAGCGATGAAGATGGATTTGCGCACCGCGCTCGATGCAGGCACGCTCGAACTGCGCCAGATCGATCCGGCCGAGCTGACACCCGGCGAATTCGTTCATGCGGTCTGTGCGAGCGCCCGCGCAGGCGCGAGGGTCATCGTGATCGACAGCCTCAACGGCTTCATGAACGCAATGCCCGACGAGCGGCTGCTGATGACGCATTTGCACGAATTGCTGACTTACCTGGGCCAGATGGGCGTGGTCACCCTACTCGTCGGCGTGCAGCAAGGCATGCTCGGCTCGCCCGCGACCACGACGCTCGATACCAGCTATCTCGCCGACAATATTGTGATGCTGCGGTACTTCGAGGCGATGGGCGAAGTCAGGCAAACGATCGCGGTATTCAAAAAACGCGGTGGCATGCACGAGCGCACGCTGCGGCGATTCACGCTGACTTCGGAGGGTATCGAGGTCGGTGAAGTGTTAAGGGAATTTGAAGGCATCCTGACCGGCGTGCCCCGCGTGAACAGCGCGCCGGTTGCCAGAGAGGGGGTCGCGTGACTGACTTAAATCGCGAAGAGCGGATGATCGTGTTCGCGCCGACAGGCAAAGATGCCGAGCTGACATGCCGGGTGCTGCAGGCCGCGGGCATCGAATGCTTTACCTGCCTCGATGCCGAACAGGTGCTGCGCGAAATGAACGACGGCATCGGCGCGCTGCTGCTCGTCGAGGAAACGCTGACCCGCGATTTCGTCGACCGTTTGTCGCGCCGCATCTTCGACCAGCCGAACTGGTCAGACCTGCCGATACTTTTGTTGAGTTCGGTCGGCGCCAGCTCGCGCGCACTGAACAATCCGGTGCAGATGCTCGGCAATGTGACAGTGCTTGAGCGGCCGGTGCGTGCGCTGGCATTGATCAGCGCGGCCGGCGCCGCTTTGCGCGCGCGCAAACGCCAGTACGGCGTGCGCGAAACCGACCAGCGCAAGGATGAGTTTCTGGCGAGTCTGGGCCATGAACTGCGCAATCCGCTCGCGCCGATCCGGACTGCCGCCGGCATCCTGTGCCGCATGCATCCGGAGTCGCCGGAGATCGGGCACATTTGCGGTGTCGTCGAACGCCAGGTCGCGCATCTGACGCGTCTCGTCGACGACCTCCTCGATGTTGCGCGCATCACGCGCGGCAAGGTCGTTCTGCAGCGCGCGCCGACGACGTTAAGCGCGGTGATCAATCAGGCGGTGGAGATCTGCGCCGAACTGGCCGGGAGCGCAGGCCATGAGATCGCCGTCAGCCTGCCTGCCACCGAGACGACGATCGTTGCCGACCATGCGCGGCTCGTGCAGGCGGTCGCGAATGTGCTTTCGAACGCGATCAAATTTACGCCGCGCCCCGGACGAATTTCGCTCGACGCGGTGCTCGAAGGCGACGACGTCGAGATTCGCGTCAGGGATCCCGGCATCGGCCTCGAAACGGATACGATCGCGCGCATCTTCGACCTGTTTACGCAAAATGAAGTCGGCACGGCGCAGGTCAAGGCCGGTCTTGGCATCGGTTTGAGCCTGACGCGGCAATTTATCGAGATGCACGGCGGATCGGTGTGCGCGTACAGCGAGGGATTGGGACACGGCGCGCAGTTCGTGCTGATGTTTCCGCGCGATGCCGCCGCGCACGTCGAGCGAGACGCGGCGTCGCACGCCGCGCCGGCGCAGGCAATCGCCCAAGCGATGCCGGTGCTCATCGTCGATGACAATCAGGATGCAGCCGATATGCTGGTGAGCCTCTTCCGCTCGCATGGCTACGACACCACCGCTGCCTACAACGGCTGCGACGCAGTGCTCGAAGCGGCGCGCTTAACGCCTGAAGTCATCGTGATGGATTTGGGGATGCCGGGCATGGACGGCTATGAAGCGGCGCGGCGCATTCGCCAATCGCCCGGCGGCCGTTCGCTGGTGATGATCGCCCTGACCGGTTGGGGCCAGGAAGGCACGCGCAAAAAAGCGCTGGAAGCCGGCTTCGACTTCCATGCGGTCAAGCCCGTCGATATCGACGTCCTGAAAAACTATATTGCGCAGTCGCGGCCGCGTCACGACTCAAAAATGAGCGCGTGACGCGGTTCCGGCCGCCGTTACTGGGCCTTCTTTTCCTGCGCTTCGTTTTTGAGCTTGCTGCCGCCGCGCTCGACATCCTTGCCGGCGCCTTCCATCGTATTGCAGCCGCCTAACGCGCCGATGAGACCGGCGACGAACGCGGTTGCCACTGCCTGCGCTATCAGTTTCTTGAACATGACGAATCCTTTCAATAAATTTTTTAGCCATTCGCACCATGCGCGGCGTTTGAGATGCTAATTACAGGTGCGCCTCCACGCTATCCGGCGCGCACTGCTTTGGTTGTAGGAAATGCGGCCTTCCCGGAACGGCGCATGCCGAATCCGCTTCATGCCGACAAACGCAGCAGCGAAGCGCCGACAATGCTGGCGGAATGTGCAGTGCAAACTCACCCCATGAGTAGACAGCAAGGGTACGTTGTCGTCGTCGGATCATCCGCGGGCGGCATCGAGGCGCTCAAGCGACTGGTGGCTGAATTACCGGCCGACTTCAACGCGCCTATATTCATCGTGCAGCATGTCGCGGCGAACTTCGCGAGCATCCTGCCGGAAATCCTGACGAGGGCCGGCAAGTTGCCCGCGAGGCATCCGCAGGACGGCGAACTGATCGAAGCGCCCGGCATCTACATCGCGCCGCCCGACTGTCACATGCTGATTCGGGACGGCCGCGTGGAAGTCAAGCGTGGCCCCAAAGAGAACCGCTACCGCCCGTCGATCGACGTCCTGTTCCGGTCCGCAGCGTACATGTACCGCAATCGTACGATCGGCATTGTCCTCTCAGGCGCCCTCAACGACGGCACCTCGGGATTGTGGCTTATCAAACGGCTCGGCGGTACCGCGATTGTTCAGCACCCGGAGGACGCGACTTATCCTTCAATGCCGATGAGCGCGTTGAAAGATGTGGAGGTCGATCATGCATTACCAGCGCCAAAAATCGCGGAGGTGCTGATGACTAAAATCACGCAGCCTCCGTCCAATCAGGTCAGCGCCTCCGACGCTGAACTGCGGCGAATTGAAATCGAACGCGCGATTGCAGCGGGCAAAACGCCGCTCGAAGCGGGTGTGCTCGAGCTTGGCGAGCCTTCGCATTACGCGTGTCCTGAATGTCATGGCGTGCTTGGTCGCATTCAGGAAGGCGACACGATGCGCTACCGCTGTCACACCGGCCATGCGTACTCGCAGGAAGCGCTGCTGACGAGCATGTATCTGAATCGCGACGAGACGCTCTCGAAGGCGGTCACTGCACTCGAAGAGAGCGCGATGCTGCTGGAGGAAATCGGCAATCGCTTGAAGAGCGACGAAAATGCTGCCGACGCCGATTACTATTGCGAGCGCGCCAAAATGACCAAGGAACTCGTGAAGGGCGTGCGCGAACTGCAGCAGCAAGGCCTCGGCCGGAGCGCGAGCGTTTAATGCGCTCAATACTTACGGAAACTACCGACCACCACGCCGACGATTTCAAGCGGATCGGGCCTTAATACCGGATATGCCTTGTTCTCCGGCGCAAGCGCGAACCGGCGATTCTCGCGCACCAGCCGCTTGACGGTATAAGCACCCTCCACCACCGCAACGACGATATCGCCGGCGTTTGCGGTGTTCGCGCGCTCGACGACGATGGTGTCGCCGGGCATCAGGCCGGCATCGACCATCGAGTCGCCTTTGACGGTGATCAGAAACGTGCGCGACGGACGCCTGACGAGATGCGCATCGATCGCGAGCCCTTCCGCGGGCGCGTCGAATGCCATGGCCGGCAGCCCCGCCGCGACTTTGCTTTGCACTAACGGGCGCTCGAAGAAACGCGCGCCCGGCCGCAGCCGCCGGTCGACGGTTTCGAGATAACCCTCAACCTTCAGCCGGTCGATCAATGCGGAGACTGAACTCGTCGACTTCAGGCCGACAATCCTGCCGATTGCAAGATACGACGGGAACACCTGGTGATGCGCGTAGTGGTCCTGCAGCTTGTGCAGGTAATCGGCATCCATGAGCGGCAGCTTGGGCATCGACGCTTTCCAATTCCTCATTCACAACAGAACGTTTGTTCGATAATATAGAACAATCGTTCTGCTAGTCAAATGCCATGCTCCCGCCCTTAGCCTTCGTCGATCTCGAAACCTCCGGCTTGTCGCCGCGCGCCGATCGCGTTACCGAAATCGGCGTGGTCACCGTTGACGACGGCCAAGCCGTCGAGTGGACGACGCTCATCAATCCGGGCCGGTCGCTCGATGATGGCACGCGCTGCTACAACGGTATCGACGACAACGCAGTAGCCGCCGCGCCGCGCTTCAGGGAAATTGCCGCCGACCTGCATGCGTTGCTTAAGGGGCGGATCTTTATCGCGCACAACGCGCGCTTCGACTTCGGTTTCCTGCGCGCCGAATTCGCGCGCTTCGGCATTGACTTTGAAGCGCAGGTGCTGTGCACGGTAATGCTGTCGCGCAAGCTGCATCCGGATCTCGCCGGCCACGATCTCGATACGCTGATGCAGCGTCATGCATTGCCGCCGGCGATCCGCCATCGCGCGCTGCCCGATGCGCGGCTGGTGTGGCAGTTCTGGCAGCTCATGCACGCGCAATTTCCGGCGTCGGATCTGTCCACCGTGATCGATGAGTTGCTGGCGGGCCCGGTATTGCCGGCGCACCTCGATCCGTCGTTGATCGATCGCCTGCCTGAACAACCCGGCGTCTATGTGCTGCAAGGCGACGGCGGCGCCCCGCTGCACGTCGGCAAAGCGGCGAACCTGCGCCGTCATCTGATCGAATATTTTCGTCTTGACCGCAGGTCCGCCAAAGCCGCGGCCGTGTCGCACCTCGTGCGCAACATCACCTGGCGCGTGACGCGCGGCGCGATCGGCAGCCATTTGCAGCGCATCGCGCTTGCGGAAGAAGAGCACACGGCAAAGGTCGCGCCGCCGTGCTACACGTGGCGCCTGCGGCCGTCCGCCCATCCGTGCGTCGCGCTTGTCGATTTCGGCGTCGATGCGCAGAGCAGTGATGAATGCTTCGGCCTGTACGATTCGCCGCGCAAGGCGCGCAACGCGCTCTTGCGCTTGAGCCGCGAACACGGTTTGTGTCATGCACTGCTCGGCATCGCCGGTGATGACTACCCTTGCACGCGATGCGCCGCTGAAATGGCGACGCCGTGTATCCGCAAAACCGACCGGTTGCGGCATTTGACCCGCGCGCTCACCGCGCTGCGTCCATTGCGCCTCGCGCAGTGGCCGTACGGCGGGCCGATCGCAGTAAAGGAACACAGCGATCTGCACGTAATCGACGAGTGGCGCTATCTCGGCACCGCGCACAGCGAGCACGAGATCCACGACGTCATGCAAACGCGCGCCCGCTATTTCGACCGCGACACGTTTGAGTTTCTGGCGCGGACGCTGCGCCGCCTGCCCGGTCGCCGCATCAAGCGCCTCGACTATGCGAACGCAGATGCCGTCACCCGGGAGGACCATGGACACGCTTGATATCGCCAATGCACCGCCGTATCTTGCCGAACTGAATGCCGCGCAACGTGCCGCCGCCACTTTCGGCATTGGCGCCGCACACGGCGACGCGCAAACCGGCACTGCCGCGCCGCTGCTGATCATCGCCGGCGCCGGCACCGGCAAAACGCGCACGCTCACTCACCGCGTTGCGCACCTCGTGCTGAACGGCGCCGATCCGCGGCGAATCCTGCTGATGACTTTCGCGCGGCGCATGGCGGCGCAAATGACGAAGCGCGTCGAACACATCTGCGCGCTGGCTTTGAGCGGCCGCATGGCAGGTGCCCACATCGCATGGTCGGGCACTTTCCATGCGATCGGCGCGCGGCTCCTGCGCATGCACGCCGAATCCATCGGCCTCAATCCGTCGTTCTCGATACTCGACCGCGGCGATGCGGAGGATCTTGTCGATCTCGTGCGCGACGATCTCGGGCTCGCGAAAAGCCGCAAGCGCTTTCCCAAGAAATCGACCTGCCTCGCGATATACAGCTACGCGGTCAACGCGCAAACGCCGTTGAAGCAGACGCTGAAGCACGCGTTTCCGTGGTGCGCAGAATGGGAAGACGCGCTGACGCAGCTTTTCGGCGCCTACGTTGAAGCCAAGCAGGCGCAAGGCGCGCTCGACTATGACGATTTGCTGCTCTACTGGGCGAAGATGATGGAACATCCCGCGCTCGCGGCGACTGTCGCGCGCCGCTTCGATCATGTGCTTGTAGACGAATACCAGGACACGAATGCGCTGCAGGCGGCGGTACTGCTCGGCCTGAAGCCCGATGGCCGCGGCCTGACGGTGGTCGGCGACGATGCGCAGGCGATTTATTCGTTTCGCTCGGCGACGGTGCGCAACATTCTCGACTTCCCCGCCCTGTTCGACCCGCCCGCGCACACCACCCGCCTCGAGCAGAACTATCGCTCGACGCAGGTCATCCTGGATGCGTGCAATGCGGTGATCGGGCGCGCGAGCGAAGGTTATGCCAAAGAGCTGTTTTCCAGCCGCAGCGAACCGAACAAGCCGGTGATCGCAATGGTCGCCGACGAAGCGGCGCAGGTCGATTTCATCGTCGCGCGCATTCTCGCCAATCGCGAGGCCGGCATGGAACTGCGCGACCAGGCAGTGCTCATGCGCGCATCGCATCATTCGGGCGAACTCGAAATCGAGCTCACGCGGCGCAATAT
Organism: Betaproteobacteria bacterium; assembly: GCA_028292435.1. Lineage (GTDB taxonomy): Bacteria > Pseudomonadota > Gammaproteobacteria > Burkholderiales > SG8-41 > PALSA-1004. The sequence continues at coordinate 13,633 of JAQGMI010000160.1, read as the reverse complement.
TCCGTTCGTCAAATTCGGCGGGCTTAAATTTCTCGAAGCGGCGCACGTCAAGGATGTGCTCGCGATATTGCGCTGGGCGGAAAATCCGCGCGACCAGGTCGCGGCCTTGCGTGTGTTGAAGCTGATGCCGGGCGTAGGTCCGGCCGCGGCGCGGCGCGCGCTCGGGCACATGAACGGCAGCGTTGGAAATTTTTCCGCCCTGGCGACTTTCACGCCACCGGCGGCCGCCCGCGATTTCTGGAGTGCGCTCGTCGATTTGATGAAAGAGCTTTGCGCGGCGAAAGAATGGAAAGCGGAAATCGAGCGGCTGCGGCTATGGTACGACCCGCTGCTCGCTTTGCGCTATGACAGCCCGCACACCCGGCTCGGTGATCTCGACCAGTTGGAGCGCATCGCGACCCAGCACCCGTCGCGCGTCGCCTTCCTCACCGATCTCGCGCTCGATCCGCCTGAAGCGGCCGGCGCCGAAGCCGGGCCGCCGCTCAAGGACGAAGACTGGCTGATTTTGTCGACGATCCATTCGGCCAAAGGCCAGGAATGGCGCGCGGTATACGTGTTGAACGTGGTCGACGGCTGCATCCCGTCCGACCTCGCCACCGACACGAGCGCCGAAATCGAAGAGGAGCGGCGCCTGCTCTATGTCGCGATGACCCGCGCGCGCGACGACCTCGTGCTGATGCAGCCGCTGCGTTACTACGTGCGCGGCCAGCGCGCCGGATCCGATCGGCATATCTATGCGCCGCGCAGCCGCTTCATTGCAAGCGAGGACATCGACCGGTTTGAAATCATGACCGCGGCAATGCGGCCGACATCCGGCGACATTGCGGAGATTGTCGAACCGGTGGATCTCAAGGCCGCAATGCGCCGGATGTGGCCTCGAATGTAGACGAAACGCCTCTTTAGCGTAGTCAACCCGGTTATTTGTAATTATTACCAGCGTTTTTAACCCGCTCGCTTAGGCTCCCGCATGAGCGATAGAATAGTTTCCTTATACCGATAAGCACTAGGTGCTGAGGGCAGGGGGCAGTAACTTGTCGAATCATTTCCCGATCGTCGGCATCGGCGCCTCAGCAGGCGGGCTCGAAGCGACGAAATCTTTACTGGCGAACATACCGGCGGACCCGGGGATGGCGTTCGTGCTGATCCAGCACATGGACGCGTCACACCCGAGCGAGCTGTCGAAAATACTCGCGCGCAGCACGACGATCCCGGTCAGCGATGCCCGGCACGGCGAAGAGGTGCTGGCCAATCACTTTTACGTGATCCCGTGCGACGGCGTGCTTGAAATCTTCGAGGGCCATTTTGCGCTGGCGGTGCGCGGTCGCAGCGACCACTCCGATTTCCTGATCGACCGTTTCCTGCGTTCGCTCGCGCGCGACGCGAAACAGCGTGCGGTCGCCGTCATCCTCTCGGGCAGCGGCTCGGACGGCGAGCTTGGCGCATGCGAAGTCAAAGCCGCAGGTGGTGTCGCGATCGCGCAGGACGAAGAGTCCGCGGGCCATACCGGGATGCCGCGCGCGGCAGCGCAAAGCGGCTGCGTCGATTTCGTGCTGTCGCCGGCCGAAATTGCCAACTGCCTGATGCGCCTGGTCGATCACGATTACCTGGCGCCGCTGTCGCAAGCCGACGCGCCGGGGCAGGAGCAGGATTATGACGACGTCGTGCAATACCTGCGCGGCTCGACCGGTGTCGATTTCAGCCAGTATCGCTCGACGACCATACGCCGCCGCATTCTGCGCCGTGCGATGCTGCTCGGCTACGAATCGATCCGCAAATATCTCGAACATTTGAAGGAAGACAAGCCCGAGGTACTGGCGTTGCATTTCGATCTGCTGATCAACGTCACGAGTTTTTTTCGCGACGAAACGATGTTCGAATGCCTCGAGCAAAAAGTCATTCCGGCGATTCTCGACGCCAAGACCGGCGACGCGCCGGTGCGCGTCTGGGTCGCCGGCTGCTCGACCGGGCAGGAAGCGTATTCCATCGCCATGCTGCTGCTCGAGGCAAGCGACATCCGCCCGCACCGCACGCTGCAGGTTTTTGCCACCGACCTGAGCGGCGAGGACGTGCTGGCGAAAGCGCGCGCCGGCATGTATCCGGCCAGCATCGAGACCGAAATTTCGAGCGCCCGCCTGCAGCGATTCTTCGACAAGGTCGACACCGGTTACCGCGTCAAGAAACTGCTTCGCGACATGTGCATCTTTGCGCAGCAGAACATCGCCACCGATCCGCCGTTCTCGCACGTCGACCTGATTACCTGCCGCAACGTGCTCATCTACATGTCGCCGGCACTGCAGCAGCGCGTGATTCCGATTTTTCATTACGCGCTCAACGTGCCGGGCTTTCTCGTGCTCGGCGGCTCCGAAAACGTCGGCTCGACCGGCCACCAGTTCGAGCTTTTCGACCGCGTGTCGAAAGTCTTCGTCAAGCGAGTCGCGACCACGACCAAGCCGCTGCCTGCTTCGGCTTTTTCGCGCCTGCGCGACCCGGCTGCGATACTCGACCGCTCGCCTTCGATCGGCGATTTTCATGTCGAAGCGGACCGCGTGCTGCTCGAGCGCTATGCGCCGCCCGGCGTACTGATCGATGACAATCTGAACGTGCTTGAATTCAGGGGCCGGACCACGCGGTATCTCGAAATGCCCGCCGGCCAGCCGACGACGAGCATGCTGAAACTTGCGCATGACGGTTTGATTCTCGAACTGCGCAATGCAATCAATGAAGTCAAGAAAACTGACGCGCCTGTACTGCGCCATGGCGTGCGCGTCACTGCGGGCGGGGTAACGCGCACGGTGAATCTCGAGCTGGTGCCGATTTCGTTGCCGACGGCGCGCTACCGGTGTTATCTCGTGCTGTTTCATGACGCCGACGACCTGCCGGCGGGCGTCGCCGCAAACCCGCAAGGCAGCCTGATTCGCGATGTGCTCGGATGGATGGACCGCAAGCGTACTGGTCAGCCGGCGCGCCTGGCAGGCGATGGCGCGAATCCGGAAGTCGAACGGCTGCACCAGGAACACGAAGCGACCAAGGAATTCCTGCAGTCGCTGCTCGACGAACGCGATTCGAGCAACGAAGAATTGCGCGCGGCGAACGAAGAAGTCTTGTCGTCGAACGAAGAACTCCAAAGCACCAACGAGGAGCTCCAGACCGCCAAGGAAGAACTGCAGTCGGTCAACGAAGAGCTGACCACCGTCAATGAGCAGTTGAATTCGCGCAACGCCGAACTCACGCAAATCAACAATGATTTTCTGAACCTGCTGACAAGCAGCAGCATTCCGCTCGTCGCGGTTGGCAGCGATCTGCGCATCCGCTTTCACACCCCGCCCGCTACTGCAAAAATGAATTTGATGCCGGCGGACATCGGCCGGCCGATCGGCCACATCCGGCCATCAGTCGCGGTGCAGAACCTCGAAGACCTCGTGCGCCGCGTGATCGAAACCCAGCAGCCGTTGCACGAAGAGCTCCGCGACCGCGACGATCGCTGGCATTCGCTGAGAATTTACCCGTACCGCGCCGGGGAGCGAATCGACGGCGCGGTCATCGTGCTGGTCGACATCGACGATATCAAACGCGGCCAGGACCTGCTCCAGCAGCAGGCCTCGATGCTGAAGCTCGCCGACCAGCGCAAGAATGAATTCCTGGCGATGCTCGGCCACGAGTTGCGCAATCCGCTTGGTCCGATGGCGAACGTGCTGCACATTCTGCGGCAGGACGACAGCAGGGAGCATCGCGAGCAGGCGCTCGGCGTGCTTGAACGCCAGCTCGCCCAACTGACCCGCATCGTCGAAGACCTGCTCGACGCGACCCGGATTTCGCAGGGCAAGATCGAATTGAAGCGCGAGCGGCTCAACGTGAATACCGTGCTGCGCGCGGCGATTGAAACCAGCCGTCCCGCGCTCGAAGCCTCGGGGCAGCGTTTCGAGGTCCAGTTCTGCGACGACGACACCGCGAACGTCTATGCAGACCCCTTGCGGCTCACCCAGGTTCTCGTGAATCTGCTCAACAATGCCGCCAAGTTCACGCCCAAAAACGGACAGATCGAGCTGATCTGCCATGCCGAAGACTCGGGCGAGATCCAGATACGCGTGCGCGACAACGGCATCGGCATGTCGCCCGACTTAATCGACCATGTATTCGATCTTTTCGCGCAAGGCGACACATTTGAAAATCGCCGGCGCGGCGGACTCGGCATTGGGCTCACGCTCGCGCGCAAGCTTGTCGACCTGCATGGGGGCAGCATCCGCGCCAGCAGCAAGGGCGAAGGCCAAGGCAGTGAATTCGTCGTGAGCCTGCCGCCCGCGGCGGCGGCGGTGCCGCACGTGCTTCCACGCCCGGATCGTTCCTTCGCAAATCCGGACGGCAATTGCCGGATCGTCGTGATCGAAGACAACATCGATCAGGCGCAAACGCTTGCGGCGCTGCTCTCCTTGTGGGGGTATGAAGTTAAAACCGCAAACGAAGGCACGGCCGGCATTCAGGTGGCAGAAGAATTTAAACCCGATGTCGTGCTGGTCGACCTCGGCCTGCCCGGCATCAGCGGTTACGAAGTGGCGCGGCGCATCCGCAAGCATCCGCACCTGAAAGACGTCTGCATCGTCGCCCAGACCGGCTGGGGAGACACCAGCGACCGCCGCCGCACCAGGGAGGCCGGCTTCGACCACCATCTTTTAAAGCCGCTCGACCCGGAAGACCTGCGCGGCGTTATCGCACGCAAGCGCGCGACGATCTAAAACTGCGCCCGCCCCCGGCGGAAATCCAGGCCGAAATTTATCCCCCGCGACGTTTTGACGGATAACGCCGACGTTGATTTGCGTGTCGCGCCGATTCCCTGTCGTACGCGGCGACCACAAGATACATAATGCCGCCCGATTCGCAACCGCTGAAATGCGCCCACCCCGGCTGCCAATGTGATATTGAGCACGACGGCGGCTATTGTGGCGATTATCGCAATTGCAGGCATCCGGCCTGGAAAGCGACGTGCGGGCGCAAAGAGCCGCAGCAAACCGGATAAAAATCCGGTTTGCTGCAATAACGAATGAGTCATCTCCTCGCAATGCTCGCCGCGGCGGCGGCGCTGTGGGTTGCGGTGTACGCACAACTCAGGATCGCCCGCTATACCGCATCACCATCGTCAGCGTTGCTCACGCGCGCGATCCTGCTGCTGGTCGGTTGCGGATTCGGCTACGTCGCCGGGATCGGTTATGGCGACGATGAGTTAATGCGCGGACTCGCAATGATCATCGGCTTCGGCGCAGTCCATCTGCCGGCCGCCTTCATTCTGTTCATCAAGCGCGAACGCGGCGCCGGCAAATCGTAAGACTTGCTGCGCACACCGGCGGCGCGATTGCCGACGGCGCAATCCTATAAACGAATTGGCGTTCGCCTGCTGTAACACCGCATGGGAGTTTGCGAATATGCCGCCATGTGTCGGCCGCTACCACGCCGGTCCGGCAATCGTTTCAATACTTAATCTGGAAAGGATAGAAAATGAAACGCTATCTTCCTACCTTATCAGCAGCAGTGTTTTTCGGCGCGTCTTCGCTTGCATTCGCTGCGTCGACCACTCCCGCGCAGGCACCGGACGTTCCCGGCAATGCGGGCGGCGGGCCGGTCGACTGCACGCAGGTACCGACCGACCGCAACTGCGTAAGTGCGAATCCGAAGAACGATTCGAACTCGAGTGCGGCGCGCCGTTCGAAAAATAAAGACAGCGCCGATCCTTCCGCATCGCGCGACGGCACCGGTGCCATGTCGTCCGACAGCAACAAGCGCAGTCGCTCGAAAAGCGGCAGCAGCGGCTCCACCGGCTCGACCAGCGGCACAGCCGAGCCGCAGAACGCCAACGAAACCCCCGGACCTGCGGGTCGCAGCAACGACCGCGTTCAGTAGCCAGTCAGAAATTTACTGACACGCCGGGCAAGATGACGCCGTCGGCATTGCCGGCGGCGTTTTCGTAAGTGCGTCCTACTAGCGAAACCGCCGCCGTCCGATGTCTGTTGCCGCGCGAAATCCCTAGCATTTAATCGAGGGAGGCATTCCTTGTGCGAAGGAGTAGTGATGGCGTCGCCGAAAATTTTCACCGTACTACTTTCAGGATTATTGATTTCGGGTGCCGCACTCGCCGATCAGGCGGACGACGGCGCGCTCCAACAGAGGCTCGTCGGCAGTTGGGTTTTGCCGCCGGACGCGGAAACCGATGCACTGCGAATTCCGTCGCGCCAGGTATTCAACCGGGACGGGACAACGCAGTTGTATCTATACACAACGCCTGAATGCCGCTCACCGGCGGCGGCGGCGATTGAAGGCCGCTGGTCAATAGAAAACAGCGTGCTGACCACGCAAATTACCGCCGTGAGCGATTCGCGGCTCATCCCGGTCGGCGAAGTGCAAAAAGTCGTGATCGTCGCGCTCGAGGACGACAAGGTGGTGTTCCATGCAGACGACAAGCTATTCGTGCGCGAGAAATCCGAAACCTGTTTCCCGCCCGATGCGCACCGGACCTGAAGCGAGCGCGTGATCGCCGCAACGAGGCAGTCAGCCTGGACGGCGTCGGACGCGGCGCAACGAAGGAGATTTTGCAGTGAGCACAAAAACGGCGCGCTTTCAGGTGCGCCGCTTTTTTGAACGTGCGGAGTTGGCCGCGAGAATAAAAAGAGGCACTCGGTCACAGCGCTTACGCGATAGGGTTCCAGTCCTACACTTCAATGAGCAAGTGTCCGGTTCTGGCCACCTCCCTTCCATGAGAACGTCCTTCACCGGTAAAAGCCGCCTGTTCCACAGATGATCAGCGACGCCGACATCCTAAAAGCCAAAATACTAATCGTCGACGACCAGGCATTGGGCGCACGCGCGCTCGCGGAGATGCTCGTCGAAGCCGGCTATACGCAGGTCAGCGGCATCACCGATCCGTTTCAGGTCTGCCCGCTGCATCGCGCGAACCAATACAAGCTGATCCTGCTCGACCTGCAGATGCCCGGCATGAACGGTTTCGACGTCATGAAGGAACTGAACGCAATCGAAGCCGACGACTATGTGCCGGTGCTTGCGATCACCTCGGAGCCGGCATTCAAAGTGCACGCACTGAGGGCTGGCGCCAAAGATTTCATCAGCAAGCCTTTCGACGTCGAAGAAGTGCTGATGCGCATCCGCAACATGCTTGAAATCCGGCTGCTGCACGACGACGTGCGCAACGCCGCAACCACGCTCGAAATTCTCGCGCAGCAGGATCCGCTGACGGGGCTCGCGAACCGGCGGCTGCTCACCAAGCGTATATCCGCATCCATGGCAAATGCCCGCCGCAACAGAAGCGCGATGGCGCTCGTGTATCTCGATCTCGACGGGTTCAAGCAGATCAACGACAACCTGGGACATGCCGCCGGCGATGACCTGCTGACACAGGTGGCGCGGCGGCTCGAATCCGTCGTGCGCGAGGAAGACACCGTCGCCCGCGTCGGCGGCGATGAATTCATGATCGCACTGTGGCACGTCGCGAATGCCAATGACGTCGCGGTCGTCGCCTCGAAAGTCGTCGAAGTCATTTCCGAGTGTTATCGCATCGGGGAACGCGACGTCACGGTCACGGCGAGTGTCGGGGTCGGTGTCTATCCCACCGACGGCGAGGATAGCGATGCACTCGTCGACAGTGCTGACAAGGCGCTGTACGCGGCCAAGCGCGCAGGCAAAAATGCCTTTCGCATTTCCGGTCAGGGCGAGACACCGCTCCACGCCCGGGCGACATCGACATAGCGGTCAAATATGTAGGTGGTTTCCTACGGTCCAATCGGACGATGCCGACTACCGGCTGCTAGGACGCGTCGGCACACTGGGGCGAATTTAATTCGCGGGGCGCAATATGCAGAGCACTCGTTTCATTTGGAAAGCCCGTTGGGCGCAGTTCGGCGGGCGGCTATCCAAATACTGGGGCAGATTGACCGGCAATGCCGCGCGCGAATTCAGCGGCGAGCTCGCGATCATGCATGGCAAGCTCGAAGAATTTTATGCGCGTCGCACCGTCAATTCGTGGCTGCGCCTGCCGGACGCGCGTGCCGGCCAACCGCGGCGGGTGTTAAATGTGGTCGTCTAACCCGGCGGGATTCGCGCGCGCCGATTGCGACCGCCGCCCCGTGCGTAGCCTGGAAACCAGCGAGTTCGATCGCGGCGCCCGCGCGTTTGCGTTTGCCTGCGCGGTGCTCTACGCGGTCTTGAGCGGCGGATTGATCGTCGCCATCGTGAAGGCGACGCTCGCGCTCTAGTTCGGCCGCCGGCAGTCGCACGCAATTCCTGCAATGAAACTCGGCATGGTGGGTTTGGGCCGCATGGGCGGCAACATGGCGCAGCGCCTTGCGCGGCGCGGCCATTTCATCACCGGCTTCGATCCCGATGCGCATGCCCGCAGCGAGTTCGCGAAGAAGGGACTCATTGCCGCCGACTCGATTGAGGCCCTCCTCCACGATCTGCGGCCGCCGCGCATCGTATGGCTCATGATTCCGTCGGGCGCGCCGATCGACGACATGATCGCGCGCCTGCTCCCGCTGCTTTCGCCTCAGGACGTGCTCGTCGACGGCGGCAACTCTTATTACAAGGACAGTCAGCGCAGGGCGCGCGAGCTTGCGCCGGAACGCATCGACTACATCGACGTCGGCACCAGCGGCGGCATCTGGGGCATGGAAGAAGGCTACAGCCTGATGGTCGGCGGGCCCGCTGCGGTCGTCAGCCGTCTCACGCCGATATTCGAAGCGTTAGCACCCGCGCCCGATCTCGGCTGGGGGCACGTCGGTCCGAGCGGTGCCGGCCATTTCGTAAAGATGGTCCACAACGGCATCGAATACGGGCTCATGCAGGCCTACGCCGAAGGCTTCGCGCTGATGCAGCGCAAGGAAGAATTCAAACTGGACCTGCACCAGATCGCCGAAGTCTGGCGCCAGGGCAGCGTCGTGCGGTCATGGCTGCTCGATCTCACTGCGGCGACGCTGCGCGGCAATCCGGCGCTCGACGGTATTGCGCCGTTCGTCGCCGATTCGGGCGAGGGCCGCTGGACGGTCGCCGAAGCAATCGATCTCGACGTCGCGGCGCCGGTGATTACGCTTTCGCTGATCGCGCGGCTGCGTTCGCGCGACCCCGCCTCATTCTCCGACAAACTGCTCGCCTCATTGCGCAACGCTTTCGGCGGTCACGCCGTACGCCGGAAGTAATTTGCCCGCGCCCGCCGGTTGCGTATTCGTCATCTTCGGCGCGACCGGCGACCTGATGCGGCGCAAGCTGTTGCCGGCGCTGTTCCATTTGTTCGCCGGCGGCCAGTTGCCTGCGCGCTTCCATGTGCTCGGCGTCGCGCGCAGCCGCGATATGACCGATGCCGGTTTCCGGCAGTGGGCGCGTTCAGAATTGCGCGATGCCGGCTTTGCATTGCCTCGCCACCATGGGCGCTGGTGCGACCGCTGCCTGCATTATCAGCGGCTCGAAGATGAAACGCCGGACGGCTTCAAAACGTTGGCGCGACGGATCGAAGCGCTCGAGCGCGAACAAAGCCTGCCCGGCAATCGCGTGTTCTACCTCGCGCTGCCGCCACAGGCGTTCGCCGCCACCATCGAGGGACTTGGCCGCGCGGGGCTCAACACGGATGCAAAAGCGCACTGGACGCGGCTCGTGATCGAGAAGCCGTTCGGCCGCGATCTGGCGAGCGCGCTGGCGTTGAACGAGCTCGTGCATCGGCATTTTCGCGAACGCCAGATTTACCGCATCGATCACTACCTCGGCAAAGACACCGTGCAGAACCTGCTCGCGCTCCGCTTCGGCAACGCGCTGTTCGAATCGGTATGGAACCGCCAGCACGTGAAATGCGTGCATATCACCGTCGCCGAAGAACTCGGCGTCGAAGAGCGCGGCGCTTATTACGAGGAAACCGGCGCGGTGCGCGACATGCTGCAGAACCATCTCGCGCAATTGCTCACGCTGACCGCGATGGAACCGCCGGGCGCTTTTACCGCGGACAGCGTGCGCTTTGAAAAAATCAAGGTACTGCGCGCGGTCGAGTCTCTGAAATCGAATTCGACTGTGCTCGGCCAATATGCGGCCGGCGCGCGCGGGCGGTCGAAGCTGCCCGCCTATCGCCGCGAACCGGGCGTCGCGCGCGCTTCGAACACGGCAACGTTCGTCGCCGCGCGCGTGCTCATCAACAACTGGCGCTGGCAAGGTGTGCCGTTCTTCCTGCGCACCGGCAAGCGGCTCGCGCGCCGCATGACGGAAATCGCGGTTCATTTTCACCGCACGCCCGTCTCGTTGTTCAAGTTTCGCGGCGGCGCGCTGCCGCACCACAATGCGCTGAAGATATCCATCCAGCCCGACGAAGGCTTTGCGCTGTCGTTCGAAGTGAAAACGCCGGGCGGAGAATTCGAGCTCGAAACGCGCAACATGGAATTTCGCTATCGCGACGCGTTCGGCGAACTGTCGGCGGGTTACGAAACCCTGCTGCTCGAAATACTCGAGGGCGACCAGACGCTTTTCGTGCATGCGGACGAAACCATCGCTTCGTGGTCGCTGTTCGGGCCGCTGTTGAAGAAAACACTTGCCTTGCATGCTTATGCCGCCGGCAGTTGGGGTCCGCCCGCGGCCGCACGCCTGCTGTGCTTCGATGGCATTCTTCCCGACGCCTGAAACGCGTTGGCATCCGCAGACGGACACCGGCGCACTGAAGGCCAGCGCGGTTCGCTTCATTCTCGCGTGCGCGCGGCGTTCGATTCAGACGCGCGGCGTGTTTCACATCGTGCTGTCAGGCGGCAATACGCCGCGGCCCGTTTACGAATCGCTGCGCGAGAGCCGCGCCGACTGGCGCGCGTGGCGCGTCTGGTTCGGTGACGAACGCTGCCTGCCGTCGGCCGATCCGGAACGCAATTCGCGCATGGCGCTCGATGCGTTGTTTGCACACGTTCCGCTGCCGCAAAGATATTTTTACGCGATATCGGCGGAGCGCGGCGCTCTGAACGGGGCGTTCGCGTACGCAAAGCTGCTGCAAGACGTGCCGGAGTTCGATCTTGTGCTGCTCGGTTTGGGTGAAGACGGACATACCGCGAGTCTCTTTCCCGGCGGCGACACCGGCGGCGCATTCAATGCGCAGGCCGCGCTGCCGATCTTCAACGCGCCGAAGCCGCCGCCTGAACGCGTGACCTTGAGCGCCGCGCGCCTGAGCCTGACGCGTCAGGCCTTGTTTCTCGTGAGCGGGGAATCGAAACGCGCAGCGGTTGCGCGCTGGCGCGCCGGTGAAAACATTCCGGCTGCGCGCATCGCGCCGCGCAGCGGTGTCGATATCATGTTTGATGCCGCCCTTGTTCGGCATCCGGCTGGCGGCGGTCCTGCGGCCAGCGCCAGTTGAGTATTTCCGGCATGTCTTCGCCATGCGCGATCACGTATTCGCGGTGGCGCTCGATCGAGCGCTGATAACGCTCGGCCGCGAGCGGCACCTGGTCCCAGCAGCGCGGAATCCGCCGGATCGCGTCGAACGCAAGCTGAAAGCGATCAAGATTGTTGAGAACCACCATGTCGAACGGCGTGGTCGTCGTGCCCTCTTCCTTGTAGCCGCGCACGTGCAGTTGCGCGTGGTTCGCGCGCCGGTAAGTCAGCCGATGCACGACGCCGGGATAACCGTGAAACGCGAAAATGATCGGCTTGTCGCGAGTAAATAATGCGTCGAATTCTTCATCGGTCCAGCCATGCGGATGCTCCGAGCGCGGCTGCAGTGCCATCAGGTCGACGACATTGACGACGCGCACGCGGATGTCGGGTACATATTCGTGCAGCAGCGTGACGGCGGCGAGCGTTTCGAGCGTCGGCACGTCGCCCGCGCACGCCATCACCACATCGGGATCCCCGTCGTCGCTGCTTGCCCATTCCCAGGCGCCCATGCCGGCATCGCAATGCCTGACGGCGGCGTTGATGTCGAGCCACTGCCACTCGGGCTGCTTGCCCGCGATGATCACGTTCACATAGTTGCGGCTGCGCAGGCAATGATCGGTGACCGCCAATAATGTATTGGCATCAGGCGGCAGATAAATCCGCACGACTTCGGCTTTCTTGTTCGCAACATGGTCGATGAAGCCCGGGTCCTGGTGTGAAAAACCATTGTGGTCCTGCCGCCATACATGCGAGGTCAACAGGTAATTCAACGAGGCGATCGGCGCGCGCCACGGAATTGAACGCGTCGTCTTCAACCACTTCGCGTGCTGGTTGAACATCGAATCGACGACGTGAACGAAAGCTTCATAGCAAGAAAATAAACCGTGGCGCCCGGTCAGCAGATAGCCTTCGAGCCAGCCTTCGCACATCTGCTCGCTCAATACCTCCATCACGCGCCCGTTCACGTCGAGCTCGGGATCGCCGTCTCTCATTTCCGCGAGCCACACTTTCTTGCTCGCGGCGTACACGTCCTGCAGCCGGTTCGACGCCGTTTCATCGGGCCCGAACAGCCGGAAGTTGCGCGCGGCCGCGCTGTTTCTCATGACGTCGCGCAGAAATCCGCCGAGCACGCGCGTCGCTTCCGCTTTCTGGCCGCCGGGGCATGCAATGTCGACGGCATAGTCGCGAAACTGCGGCAGCGTGAGCGGCTTCAACAACAGGCCGCCGTTCGCGTGCGGATTGGCACCCATGCGGCGATTGCCTTGCGGCGCGAGCGCGGCCAACTCCGCGCGAAAACGTCCGGCCTCATCGAAGAGTTCGCGCGGCCGATAGCTTTGAAGCCAGGCTTCGAGCGCTTTCACGTGTTCGTCGGTTTCGAATACCGACAGCGGCACCTGGTGCGAACGCCAGGTATTTTCGACCGGCACACCGTCGACGAATTTCGGCCCGGTCCAGCCTTTCGGCGTGCGCAACACGATCATCGGCCAGCGTGGCCGCTCAACCTTCGCCGGCGCCGCGCGCGCTTGCGACTGGATCTCCCGGATTTTGGCGTATGCCGTGTCCAATGCATCGGCAAGCAATCGATGCACGGTCACCGGATCGTCGCCGTCGACAAGCAGCGGCTCATGCCCGTATCCGCGCATGAGTTGAAACAGCTCTTCGTCACCGATGCGCGCGAGCACCGCGGGATTCGCGATCTTGTAGCCATTCAGATGCAGGATGGGCAGCACGCAGCCGTCGCGCGCCGGGTTCAGGAATTTATTCGAGTGCCAGCTTGCCGCGAGCGCGCCGGTTTCCGCCTCGCCGTCGCCGACGATGCACGCGACGAACAGCTCCGGGTTATCAAATGCCGCGCCGTACGCATGCGCGAGCGAATAGCCGAGCTCCCCGCCTTCATTGATCGAGCCGGGTGTTTCCGGCGCGACGTGGCTCGGCACGCCGTACGGCCACGAAAACTGGCGGAAGAGTCGCCCGATGCCTTCGCCGTCGCGGCTGATGTGGGGATAACGTTCGGTGTAACTGCCTTCGAGATAAGTATTCGCGACGATGCCGGGCCCGCCGTGGCCGGGCCCGGCGATGTAAATCATGTTCAGATCGTGCTCGCGGATCAGCCGGTTCAGGTGCACGTAGATGAAATTCAACCCGGGCGTGGTGCCCCAATGGCCAAGCAGACGCGGCTTGATGTGCTGTTTCGCCAGCGGCGTTTCGAGCAGCGGATTTTCCTGCAGGTAGATTTGCCCGACCGACA
>JAQGMI010000122.1 GCA_028292435.1 Betaproteobacteria bacterium | reverse complement strand
GGGCAAAGCAAACTTTACTGCCCCTTGTATCTTTATCTTTACTTTCCCTTGTACCTTGACTCTTACATCGCGCCGACACTGCATGTGCACCGGTTAAGCTGAACGGCCAGTCAGTTTCGACTGGAGCGGGTGAAGGGAATCGAACCCTCGTCGTAAGCTTGGAAGGCTTCTGCTCTACCATTGAGCTACACCCGCAACTCCGATGAACTCAACGCTTCCGGTGCCCCGTTTTGTACTGGTGGAGGGGGAAGGATTCGAACCTTCGAAGGCAGAGCCGTCAGATTTACAGTCTGATCCCTTTGACCGCTCGGGAACCCCTCCGAACGAAACCGAACATTATGGCGATTTCCCCTATTTGTGTCAAACAGTTGGGGCCAATTTTTGCTTAGGGCCGTGCGCCGCAGCAATGCAGGCGCGAATTCGTTACCATGACGCTCGGAACCGACGCCCAATGACCGCCCCCGCCTCGCCGCTACACACCATTTTGAACCCGCGCTCGGTCGCCGTGATCGGCGCCTCGGAAAGCGCCGAGAAGTTCGGCGGCCGGGTCATGAATTTTATCGTAAAACACGGATTTAAAGGCAGAATCCTGCCTGTTAATCCCTCGACCCCGGTGATCGGCGGCATTCCAGCGTTTAAACGAATATCCGACGCGCCGGGCCCCATCGATGTAGCCTTAATAGCCGTTCCGAGTGCGCAGATTGAAGCGGCGGTCGAGGCCTGCGGCGAAGCCGGCGTGCCAGGCTGCGTCGTCCTGACGGCGGACTTTGCGGAAGTCGGCGATGAAGGCGCTCTTCGACAGCAACACCTCGTCCAAGTCGCGCGTAGACACGGGATGCGGCTGATCGGCCCGAATTGCCTCGGCTTCATTAATCCCGCATTAAGGTTAGCACTTACTTCCTCTGTGGCCCTTGCGGTTGAACCGATTCCAGCCGGGGGCATTGGGTTAGTCAGCCAAAGCGGTTCGTTGATGGCGTCGCTGATTTCCCATGCGCAAGACCTAGGTACTGGCTTTACCGTTGCCGCCTCGGTGGGCAATCAAGCCGACCTCGAAATCTGCGATTTCATCGAATATTTTCTCGCCGACCCGGCGACGCATGCGATCTGTGCCTACGTCGAAGGCATCCGCGACGGGGCCCGTTTTGCGGACGTGGCCGAGCGTTGCCGCACGGCCCGCAAGCCCTTGCTTGTCGTCAAAGCCGGCCAAAGCGACGCCGGCGCCCAAATCACACGCTCGCATACGGCGAGTCTCGCCGGTTCGGACGCGGCGTGGAAAGCGGTATGCGAACAACATGCGGTCATTTTGCTTGATGACCCTGAAGCACTGATTCAATGCGCGGACTTCTTGATCCGCTTCGGTCCGCCGCATGGAGATGGCATAGCCGCACTGTCGCCATCAGGCGGAACGATCGCGATTACCGCCGACCGTATCGCCGCAGCGGGCTTACGCCTGGCGAACTTTGCGCCAGCGACCGGAACTGCGTTGCATGAGATTGTCCCCATTACGAGACCGGTGAACCCACTTGACGTTGGCGGACTCGCTCGCGACGCGGGCCTGACGAGCGCCGGCGAATGCTACGAATTGATCGCCGGTGATCCTGATACAGCCGTCGTATTGATCGTTGTTGCGACCACGCCGCAGTTAGACGCCAAAGTCAGGCTGTGGGCGGAGCTCGCGACTGCACGTGGCAAGCCGACGGCGATCGTGTTCACGCCCGGTGCACTGGTCGATAACGCGCGCAAGATCCTGCGTGAATTGAAATGTCCGCATACCAATCGCATGGACGATGCGCTGCGGGTCGTTAAAGCGGCGATTGCGTATGGCGCTGCGCTCAACGCGAAGCAGGTCGCCGCGCAGACCCCTGCCGAATTCCTTGCGGTAAGCACTTACCGGCCGCCGGCCGAACACCTGACCGAAACCGAAACCAAGCACCTGCTGAATCTCGCTGGAATTGCGGTTACATCGGACGCAATCGCGCGCACGCCCGCGGAGGCGGTCGCTGCCGCGGGCACTATTGGCTATCCAGTGGTATTGAAGCTGAGTTCCCGTACGTTAACGCACAAAAGCGACATTGGCGGCGTTCAATTGAATCTCGCGAACGACGACAGCGTGATGAGCGCGTGGCAACACATCGAAAATAAAATAACCGCACTTGCGCCCGGCTCAACCATCGAATGTGTGGTGCAGCCGATGATCAAAGGCGGTATCGAGTTGATCGTCGGCACCCGCTGGGACGCGCAGTTCGGCGCGCTCGTATTGGTCGGCGCCGGCGGCATCTGGGCTGAAACCCTGCACGACACTCAATGCGCGCTTGCGCCGCTCAGTACCGAATACGCGCTCTCGCTGGTACGCAAGCTGCGCCTGTGGCCAATAATGAATGGCGCCCGCGGGCAAGCGCTTGCCGACATTGATCAGCTCGTCGATGCGATTGTGCGCGTGAGCTGGCTCGCCGCGACGCTGGGCCCGCGCCTTGGCGAACTCGACATCAATCCGCTGCTGGTCAAAAGCACCGGTTCGGGCGTAATCGCGCTCGATGCGCGCGCGACGTTCATTCCGCATGTCAACTTACCGAAAGCACCCTCATGAGCAGCAGCGCCGTTACTTATGAAGCCGTTGATCAGATTGCGATCGTCACGCTGAATCGCCCGGCCCAGCGCAACGCGATCAATCAGGATGTCGCTGACGGCCTGCTCGCCGCATGGGAACGCTTCAACGCGAGCGACGAACGGGTCGCGATCCTGACGAACGCCGGCGATGATTTTTGCGTGGGCGTCGACGTCAAAGCGCCCGCCCAGGATTTTCCCGCATGCGTGCCGAACGTCGGCGTGCGGCTCAATAAACCGTTGATTGCCGCCGTTTCAGGATGGACGGTCGGCGGTGCGGTGGTCATGGTGCAAATGGCCGATCTTTGCGTTGCTGCCGACACCACTAAATTTTCGTTTCCCGAAGCCAAGGTCGGCTTCACCGGCGCGCTGGTTGCCGGGCTTGCCGCCCGCATACCGCACAAAATCGCGATGGAACTGATGCTGCTCGGCGAAGTCGTCGGCGCCGAACGCGCGTATCAAGTCGGCCTGGTGAACAAGGTCGTGCCGCGTGATCAACTGCTCGAAGCGGCGATGAGCTATGCACGGCGGCTTGCCGCCAACGCGCCGATGGTGCTCGCGCTCTTGCGTGAATTTGTGAGCGAAGTGCTGCCGCGCGGACCATCCGAAGTTGCCGCGCATGGACGTTTGGCAATCGCGCGGGTGCGTCAAAGCGAGGACGCGAAGGAAGGCGTGGCGAGCTTTAAAGCGAAGCGCAAACCGCAGTTCAAAGGAAAATAGCGCCGCTTATCGTGACGCAGAACTATGATCCGCTGATCGACGCCGGGCCCGGCAATGGGCTCTCCCATGTGCCGTCGTATTGGGCTGCGACCGCCGGCGAACTGCCGCCCGATGATGGAGCGGCGCCATTTCAAATCGAAACCGAAGTTGCGATCATCGGCGGCGGCTATACCGGTCTGTCATGCGCCTATCACCTCGCGCATGAACACGGCGTAAAGCCTGTCGTGCTTGAGGCGAATCGCGCCGGCTGGGGTTGCAGCGGACGCAACGGCGGATTCGCCCGCATGGCGCTGGGCCGGCTGAGCGCCGAAGAAATGATTGGCGCTTGGGGAATTGAAACCGCAAAACGCGCGTTTGAAATCATGCGAGCGTCACTCGTCAACGTTCGCGCGCTGATAGCCGACGGGAAGATCGCGTGCGATGCGAGCGAAGCCGGCCACTTGAAAATCGCGCATCGTGCGAGTCGCGCAACAGCGCTCAGACGCGAAGCCCGCGTTTTGCAGCAAGCATTCGATTACCCCGCTCAATTCATAGACGCCGCCGATTTGCACGCTCACCACATTGGCGGCACTCAATCGCACGGCGCATTGCGCATTCCCGATGCCGTTGCCCTGCACCCGCTTAAACTCGCCGGCGGCGTACTGCGCATGGCACGCGCCGCAGGTGCTACCGTGCACACGGCGAGCCCGGTCATTAAATGGCGCCAACACGGCGCCGAACACGTGCTGACTACACCGCATGGCACTGTGCGCGCGAAGTCGGTCGTGATCGTCACCAACGGCTACACGCCGCAATTCCTGCATCCGGCGCTACGCGCGACGTTGCTGCCAGTGCTCTCGCACATCATCGTCACGCGCCCGCTCACGCCGGACGAAATCAAGGCGGCTAATTTTCAGACGCGTCATGTGCTGACGGATACACGCAAGCTGCTCTATTACTGGCGGCGCCTGCCAGACGATCGGATTCTCTTTGGCGGCCGCGGCCTGATTGCGGATCGTCCAGGCCGCAACCATCAACAGCGCGATTTCCTGCTGTCCGAACTCAAAATAAAATATCCGGGACTCGAACGCGTGACGGTCGATTACGACTGGCACGGCTGGGTCTGTCTCACGCGCGATTTCCTGCCGCACATTCACCACGCGCTGGACGACAGCTCAGTGCACTACGCGCTCGGCTACCAGGGCAGCGGCGTCTCGTTAAGCCTCTACGCGGGTCAACTGCTCGCGCACAATGTCGCCGGTGATCCGCCCGCGAACGCATTGCCCGCCGTCAATTCGCCGCTCGCGCGTTATCCGCTGCATAGCCTGATTCGCATTCCGCAGCGTCTCATGTATCTTCGGTACAAACATCTCGATCGATCGGACTGAATGAAACCGCATCTCGTTGTCGCAGCGCTCGCCTTCGCCTCCGCGGTTCACGCGCAGGAATATCCGTCGAAGCCGATCCGCCTGCTGGTGCCCTACTCGCCGGGCGGCCCGGTCGACATCGTCGCCCGGCTGACCGCCCAAAAATTGACCGATGAATTGAAACAGCAAGTGATCGTCGACAATCGCGCGGGCGGCGGCGGCAACATCGCCGTGGAAATCGTCGCGCGGTCATTGCCTGACGGCTATACGCTGATGATGGGCGCCAACGGCACCAACGCGATCAACCCTAATCTGTATCCAAAGCTGCCGGTCGATCCGGCCAAAGACCTCGCGCCGATCGGCATGGTCGCTTCAAGCCCGATGATTCTTGTCACACATCCGTCGGTGCCGGCGAACTCGATTCGCGAACTCGTTGCACTGGCCAAGGCCCGGCCGGGTGCGATTAATTTTGCGTCGTCGGGCAACGGCTCGACCGCCCATTTGTCGAGCGAGCTTTTCAAAAGCATGGCCGGCGTGAACATCGTGCACGTGCCGTACAAAGGCGCGGGGCCTGCGCTGACCGACCTCGTCGGCGGTCAGGTTCAAATCATGTTCACCGGCATCTCGTCGACTCTGCCCTATGTCAAATCGTCGCGCTTGAAAGCGCTCGGGGTATCGAGCGAGAAACGCGTGCCAATCCTGCCCGACGTTCCCGCCGTAAACGAAGAAATCGCCGGTTATGAAGTAACGACGTGGTACGGCGTATTTGCGCCCGTCCAGATTCCGAAGCCTTACATTACCCGGCTCAACCAGACGCTGGCCGCGATATTTGCCACGCCCGATGCGCGCCAGCGCCTGAGCGCGCTCGGCGCCGACCCAATGACAATGTCGCCCGAGCAGTTTGCAGCCGCCATTCGCAGGGAAACCGCCAAGTGGGCGAAACTCATCAAGGAATCCGGCGTGCGGCCCGATTAGCCGCGTCGCTGCAGGTTAAAATTGCGCTTCAACCATTCGGGAATTCACGATGAACGACGTCAGCAACGCACCAAAGCTCGCGCACAATGTGACGCGCCAATCGCATCTCGATCTGCCGGGCGCAGGCCAAGTTTATGTTGCTGGCGATTACGCGTACATCGGCCACATTCCGAACAAGCAGCAACTCGGCACGTCGATCCTCGACGTGAAAGACCCCAAAAACCCGCGCATCGTATCGCAGATTTTTCTGGACGATCCTGAATCGCACAGCCACAAGGCGCGCGTCATCGGCGACATCATGATCGTCAACAGCGAGCGCAACATGACGCCGATCGGCCGTAAGGCCGACGAACTGCCAAAGTTGCGCACGCAATTGCGCGCGGCACTTGGCCGCGACGCGACGCACGCGGAACTTGCGGCCAAACTCGGCGTTAGCGTCGCCGACATTCCGGCCGTCGAGGCGGCGGAAAAGAAACCGTATGCGCAAGGCGGTTTCAAGATTTACGACGTCGCCGACCGCAGCAAGCCCAAGCTGATCTGCACCCAAAAGACCGGCGGCATCGGCGTGCATCGTTTCGACATGGATGCGGATTACGCATACATCTCGACCGAGATGCCAGGTTACATCGGCAACATTCTCGTCATTTACGACATTCGCAATCCGGTGAAACCGGCCGAAGTATCGCGCTGGTGGCTGCCGGGCCAACACATCGCCGGCGGCGAAAAGCCGACCTGGCCCGGGCGCCAGCACCGCCTGCATCACACGTTGCGCGTCGGCGACAAATTATGGGCGGGCTGCTGGCACGGCGGCGTGCGCATCATCGACGTTGCGGATATTACGAAGCCGCGCACGATCGGCGCCTATAACTACCATCCACCGTTTCCCGAGCCGTCGCACACGTTCATGGGACTTCCGTTTAAGCTCGACGGCCGCGACATCGCAATCGCGATCGATGAGGAAGATCATGCGCACAGCGCCGACGAAATGGCGCGCCGCCGCGGCCGTCCGCATGGCTGCCTGTGGGTGTTCGACGTGACCGATTTCGCCAACATCAAGCCACTGTCAATTTACGAAGTCAGCGAACTCGATTCGCCGTGGAGCCGCGCCGCGCCCGGCCGCTTCGGTGCGCACCAGTTTCAGGAACACATGAAGGACACGTTGGTTTACTGCGCGTGGTTTGCGGGTGGGCTGCGCATCGTCGACATTGCGGATCCGCTGGCGCCGCAGGAAGTCGGTTATTTCATTCCCGAGCCGGCCGCCGGCAAAGCAGCGCCGCAAACCAACGACGTCGACGTCGATGATCGCGGCCTGATCTACATCGTCGATCGATACGCGGGCTTTGACGTGCTCGAATTCAAACGCTGATCGAGCTTACTCGACGCCTGCCGAGGAAAATGCGGCTTTTCCCGCCGGCGCCGCCAGCAGCTTGAGCACTGCCTTTGCTGCATCCGCTGCAGGGGCGCCCGTCATCAGCGCCGCATCGTACGCCGTATAGTTCTGCACGTCCGCCGGCAATGGGCCAACGAATTTCACGCCCTTGGAGGTGTAAAGATTGATCTCGGTGATCGCGCCCATGCCGATTTCATTGCCTTTACCTTTGATTACGTGCTCCATCACCGACGCACCGTCCGGGTAGCGAGTCGTCTTCGGCTTCAGCTGCTCGAGTATTCCCATCGTTCCAAACAGCTTGTCGAGATAGAGCCCGCTCGATGCAGAGTTATAGACGACGGTATCTGCGGCGAGCAACGCCTGCTTCAGCGCGTCGGCCGTCGCGACATTCGGCGCAGTTGCCGCATTGCGCACGATGATGCCGACGCCGACCTTACCGACCGCGGCGCGGGTGTCGCCGGCGACCTTGCCATCTTTCACTGCCTGTTCGATTACCGGCGGCGGCACCATCACGATGTCATAAACCTCGCCGGCCGCCAGGCGCTTGATGATCTGCGGCGTCGTGTTGAACTGAATCTTGAGGTCGTGGCCGAGCTCCCGCTTCACGAGTGCCTCGAAGTTATGCAGGCCGGGCTCGATCGCACCGCCGCTCAGCACTTTGACTTCGGCCGCGAACGCGGCATTCAGAACGCCGCCGAGCATCAGAATAAAAACGAACAGACGATTGCGTAACATGAGCGACTCCATGAAGTAATTGCAATTAACAAAGGCAAAATCAATCCGCGCGGGCGCCCGAGTCCTTGACGACCTTGGTCCACTTCGGGATTTCTTTTTTGATGTAAGCCGAAAAGTCTTCGGGACTGCCGCCGATTACTTCAGCGCCGAGCACCGTGAAACGCTCGCGCACGTCGGGCGCCTGCAGTACTTTCGCCAGATCGGCATTGATGCGATTTACCAGCGCTTGCGGCGTTGCTGCCGAGACAACCACGCCATGCCAGGTCGTTGCTTCGAAACCCGGTACGCCCGCTTCGGCAACCGTCGGCAATTCCGGCATTGCCTGCATGCGTTTCGCCGTCGTTACCGCCAATGCACGCAGCCGGCCGCTTTTGATATGCGGCACGACGGACAACGATGTTGCAAACATCAACTGGTCTTGTCCCGCGAGCACGTCATTCAATGCCGGCGCCGCGCCCTTGTACGGAATGTGCACAAGGTCAACATGCGCCATCGCTTTGAACAGTTCACCTGACAGATGCGCTGCCGCGCCGCTGCCCGACGATGCGTAATTGAGCTGGCCCGGTTTGCTCTTGGCAAGTGCAATCAGGTCTTTGACCGTTTTAATGGGCAGCGACGGATGCACGACGAGAATATTAGGTTGCGACGCGACCAGAATTACCGGCGCGAAATCCTTGACCGGATCGAAATTGAGTTTGCTGTACAACGCCGCGTTGGTCGCGAGGATGCTGTTGTTGCCAAGCAGCAGCGTGTAACCGTCGCCCGGCGCTTTGGCGACGATTTCCGCGGCGATGTTGCCGCCCGCGCCCGCGCGGTTGTCGATGACGACCTGCTGGCTCCACGCTTCCGCGAGTTTTTGGCCAAGCAGGCGCGCGACAATGTCGCTCGGTCCGCCCGGCGTAAAGCCGACGACAAAGCGCACCGGTTTGTCGGGAAAATCCGCGGCGACCGCAAAGGCGCTCCCAACCGCGAGCGGCAGCGCCACCGTAATAGAAATCAGGGTGTGCAAATTTTTATTGTTCTTTTTCATGCGAAATTTTCCAGACCATCGTTCGACTAGCTACGCTTCGCGGCAAACGATGCCATCGTGTCGCGCGATGAAATATAAAACCTGCTGCGCACAGGTTGCCGGTGCTACGAGCTGCAAACTATGCGCCTTGAGCGGCATGCGCACGAGCGTCAGATTACGCACCTTGTCGCGCAATAGATCGGTGTGTTCGTCTTTGGTGATGACGGCGCCCGCCGCCGGATAAATCGCGAGCACCGGCGCGGTGATTTTCGGCAAGTACGGCGCCGCATCGACGGTGGAAACGAAGCGGAACATCGAGACCAGCACTTCCGCGTCCGACTTGCCCATCTCGTCGAGTGTCCAGTTCAGAAAATCGGGATCGGTGTCAGCGGGAAAACGACGCCCCGCGTTCGACGCTTCGAGCCAACCGCGCGAGCCCATTTTTCGCAGGGCGGTGATGCGGTCGGGATGGCCGGCGAGCGCGCTCACCTTGTCTTCCTCGCTCATCGCGACCGGCGATGAAATGATGGAAAGCGTGCGCACGCGTTGCGGACACTCACCCGCAAACGCCATGCCGAGCGTGCCCGCTGAAGATTCGCCGCAGTAGTGCGCCGATTCGATGCCGAGATGGTCGAGCAGATCGGTAAAGTCTTTCAGGTATGCGCTTAGATTGATTTCATTGGCGTGTTCGAAATCCTTGCTCGATTGCCCGAGCCCGCGCAGGTCGAGCCGCAACACGCGATAAAAACGGCTCAGATACGGGACCCATGCGCGCCAAAATTTCGTCGAGCGCGCGTAACCGTGCTGCAGCATGATGCACGGCGCTTTTTTCCACGGATCGGTAAAATCGTCGAACTCGTAATGCAGGCGCGGCTGGCCTGCTCTTTCCAGAAATGGCATGGGATCTCCTCGCTGAATCTTAACATGCCGACTTGCAGACTTCGCGTGACTGCCGGACACTGGCGCGTCATGAAAAACAAAAATCTCCTCGTGCTTGCGTTTGTCGGCACGGCACTCAGTACAGCAGCGGCCGCGCAGACGAGTGATTTTCCCGCAAAGCCCATCCGCGTCATCGTGCCGACTTCGCCCGGCGGCATACTCGATTTCGTCGCGCGCCTGCTCGGCCAGAAAATGACCGAGATCAGCGGTCAGGCCGTTATCGTCGAGAACCGCGCCGGCGCCTCGAACAATATTGGAACGGAATATGTCGCGCGCGCGCCGGCTGACGGCTACACGCTGCTAAGCGTAACGCTGCCGTTCGTCGTCAATCCAAGCGTGTTTGAAAAATTGCCGTTCAACATTGAGCGCGACTTTGCGCCGATTTCGACGC
Organism: Betaproteobacteria bacterium; assembly: GCA_028292435.1. Taxonomy (GTDB): domain Bacteria; phylum Pseudomonadota; class Gammaproteobacteria; order Burkholderiales; family SG8-41; genus PALSA-1004. The sequence continues at coordinate 2,497 of JAQGMI010000122.1, read as the reverse complement.
TCGCGGCCGGCACGTATGTGATCGTGGTGCATCCGTCGGTGCCGGCCAAAACGCTCGTGCAGCTGATCGCTGCTGCGAAAGCAAAACCCGGCAAGCTCAACTATGCGACGGGCGGCAATGGCACCAACCTGCACATCGCCGGCGAACTGTTTCGCATTCAGACCGGCGTGGATATCGCGCATGTTCCATACAAGGGTGCGGGACCGGCGCTCACGGCGGTGATCGGCGGCGAAGCCGACTTGAGTTTTCCGGCGTTGAGCCCGGCGCTGCCGCAAGTGAATGCAGGCAGGCTGCGCGCGCTCGCCATGACCGGCAGCGAGCGCACCCCGTTGTTGCCGAACGTTCCAACCGTCGCCGAATCCGGATATCCCGGCTATGTATTCACGAGTTGGGTCGGCATCCTTGCGCCCGCCGCGACACCGCCGGCGACGGTCGCCGCGCTCAATTCGCTGGTCGTCAAGGCCATGAAGTCACCCGGCGTGATCGACCGTCTCGCCGCCGACGGCACAACGGTGATTGCGGGCTCGCCGCAGGAATTCCAGGCACGCATCAAATCGGAACTCGCGCGCTGGGCGAAGGTCGTCAAGCAAAGCGGCATCAAACCGGAGTAGGCACCGGATAAAGTATCCAACCGGCCTGCTGAGCACCCGTTGTTCTTTCCTTTAGCCACGGCCTGAAGCCGGTAGTTCCGAAGTTGTCGCCACGGCGCCCGGTCACGCAGCAGCGAAACAGCGCTACCTTCAGCGGATGGCGCGCATCCGGACCGGCATCGGCGTGTCGATCTCGTCCGGGTCGTAGACGCGGTGTATGATTTTGTTCTTACCGAGCGCCTTGACGCGGCGCATGAGGCGGTCGCAGAACGCGATCACTCGATCGACATCGGGCGGCACGACCGTGAACACGCCGACGCCGACGCTGAATGTGATCGGCCACTCATGTTTTGCCATCGAACCGGCGAGCTGGCCGCATAGTTTTTTAACGACCGTCAGTGCCTCGGCTTCGGCCGATTGCGGCAATATCAGCGCGAATTCGTCGCTGCCGAGGCGCGCGACGATATCCGTCAAGCGCAAGTTGGCCTGGAGCGTCTGCGCGACGGTCCTTAGCACACGGTCGCCTTCGCGATGGCCGAGCCCGTCGTTGATGACCTTGAAATAGTCGCAACTCACATAGGCGACCGAGAATGGCGCTCGGCTGCGGCGATGGCGCTCCATCTCGACCGCGACTTTTTCGTAGAACCCCGTGCTGTTGGTGGCACCCGTCACAAAATCGACGCGCGCCGCCGACTGTGCCTGCTCGTACAGGCTTCTGATCGTGGAAGCCAGATACGCGATCAGCAGATAGCAGAATAAGCGGTTGCCGTTGCTGATGTAAAAAAACGCCTCGTCGGAAAATGGATTGCCTGCGAGAAGGCCGATCTGGATCTCGGCGAACATCGTCGAGAAGGCAAACAACCCGCCCCACCACACACCGCAAAACCAGCTGACGGCGAGGATGATCAGCACGTAAAACGCGCCGAGGCTTAATTCATAGGAAGTGAAATAGTCGGCGGCAACGACGAGCGCGAAGGCCGTGAATGCGGGGATAAGGACAGCGGGGCCGCTCGGGGCGCGGTCGGCAAACACTTTTGCTTCCTCGTGCATTGTGTGCAGGCCCCTCGCGCAGAGTAGCCGCTATGATAAATGAATAACGTGACGGCTGCCATGGCGTTCCTACGTGAGTGACGCAAAGTCATGCGCCGCCGGTGCCCGTAACGCTCGTGCCGCCGCACACGAACAGCGCCTGGCCGGTGACATAGCCCGCGTCGCGTGCAAGAAAGAAGAGCACGGCGCGCGCGATGTCGTCCGGCGTGCCGACGCGTTTTACGAGGATGCCGTCGATGACGGTCTGACGCTTCACGCTGCCTTCCGGATGACCGCGATTGAAGAGATCGCTGGCGACCGGGCCCGGGATGACAGTGTTGACCGTCACGCCGTCGCCGCCGACTTCGCATGCGATGGTGCGCGTCATGCCGATCAGTCCCGCTTTCGCGCTTGCATAGACCGTGCGCGAAGTCTTGCCCATGATGGCGCGCGAAGAAATATTGACGATGCGGCCAAAGTTCGCGGCGCGCATAGCCGGCACCAAAGCCTGCGTCAACACCATCGCGGCGCCAAGCGTGATCGCGGTCACGTATTCGAAGTCGTCGATCGTCGCTTCTTCAAGCAAAGCGGGGCGGTTTGCGCCGGCGTTATTGACGAGATAGCGCACCGGAAATTCTCGGGCGATTTGTTGCGCGAGTGTTCGCGTCGCGGCGAGATCGGCGAGATCGATCGGGCGGAAATGCAGGTTCGCATGTTTCAGGCGCGGCGGCGAACGCTGCAGAGCAACGACGCTGATGCCCTGATCGAGCAAGTGGCGCGCGCACGCTTCGCCGATACCCGAGCTTGCGCCGGTAACAACAGCGGCTTCTGATGGCTGCATGGATTTCCGTCCCGTTTAAGTGGTTGTGATCAGTCAG